>JANYBW010000068.1 GCA_025360585.1 Actinomycetes bacterium
TGGAGGTGGCGGGAGTCGAACCCGCGTCTTTCGAACTCTCCGTGGTACTTCTCCGAGCGCAGTCGTTGATTTGATCTCAACTCCACATCGCCCAGCGACAGGCTGCGTGTAGTCCAGCCTCGTAAGTGTCCTCACCAGCCCCGAGGCATGACCGGCGAGTAAAGCTGCTCTTCATGATGGGATGATTCCGACCGAGCAGCTGGGTCGGAGTTCCCATCGCCTTAAGCGGCGAGGGCCAAGTTGTCGTTGGCGTGTATCAATTGTTCAGGCTCTTTAACGACGTTCCTGAGACGTCGGCTCGCTTCTCCCACTTCGACCTTCAAAATCGAAGCCAAGCACCCCCTTGTCAAGTGTCGACCGTCCAAGGTGCTTGCTTACTGGACAGACGGCCAACGTCGCACACCCTAGCCGACGCAGCGTTTCCTCGAAACCGAGCTCTGGAACCGTCCAAAAACGTCAAGTCTCGCGGACCCAATCCAGTGTTTTCATGAAACAGGGCGCTCGGGCGACGAGAAATGCGAAAACGGTCGGTCGCCTACATCCGGATATCGAGGCGATGGCCGACGTTGCCTATCGGCGGGCGGACGGCTGGATCTGTGGCCGGGGCCGTCGCCTCAGCCACAAGATCCTCTTGTTTTGGAAGCGAATCGATGAGCTGTTGCTCAGACTGTGCGGCCGTATCGATGGCCTTGCGCAAAATGGACGCAGAGGCATCGCCCGCGGCGCGCGCCAGTGAAGGCGCGCCATAACGAGCTGCGGCATTGACCGAATCCACAACGCCTCATCGGCACTAAATCCCAAAACTTCAGCCCGAACGTTGGCCACTACCCAAAGCCGAAGCCTTGGTACTGCGTTAGCTGCGCCGTGGGGCGTGCATGTCGTACCAGCAGCTTGGCGCGACGGCAAGATTGAGCATTAGTCCCGGAGGCCTTTCATGGCCCGTTCGGCTTCGCGTTTGGCGTCGCGTGCGGCCAAGGTCTGGCGCTTGTCGTAGTGCGCCTTACCTCGCGCGATCGCCAGATCGATCTTCACGCGTCCTTCGACAAAAAATACTCGCAACGGAATGAGCGTGATGCCTTGTTCTTCCGTGGCTCGATCGAGCTCCAGAATCTGTTTGCGGTGCAACAAAAGTTTGCGCACTCGCAACGGATCGGGTTTCTCGGAATGCGCGTATTCATACGGCAGTACGTGCATTCCAAACAGGAACACTTCGTTGTCGATAATCCGTGCGTACGCATCTTGCAGGTTCGCCTTGCCATCGCGAATCGATTTGACTTCCGAACCCTTCAGGACCATTCCGGCTTCGAAACAATCGACCACGAAGTAGTCGTGACGGGCCTTGCGATTCGTGATGACGGTCTTATCGCCCCGGCCCTTGGTCTGCATACGGATCCAAAGCTACCGCCCACCCGGCCAGTTGAACCCGTCGATATCCAAACCCAATTTTTTTCAAAACGTGCCGCGCGCTCAACTACTAGCCTCCGCGGCCATGGATCACCTCGAACGTTGCGACGGCCTCGAAGCTGAGTTGGCAGATTTCAGCGAATCGTTGGTCGGCGCGGATTGGGCTGCGGCGGTGCCGACGTGTGATCGCTGGGACGTCTTGAAGCTGGTGTCGCATCTTGGTGGCATTCACCGGTGGTGCGAGGTCATGGTGCGCGAAGTTGCCCAAGAACGTTCCGAGGTCCGCCACCCGAAACCTGAAGCCAATGCGATGGCACCGTGGTTTGCTGAAGGTGGCCAGTTGCTCCTGCAAACGTTGCGCGCCGCGGACCCCAACGCCGAAATGTTCGCTTGGGGTACAGATCAGCATGTGAAGTTTTGGTCTCGTCGGCAGTTGCACGAAACGGCCGTGCACCGCTTCGACGCGGCCAACGCGCTCGGCCGTCCTTTTGAGATGACCGCGCCGGTAGCGGCCGACAGCATCGATGAGTTCCTCGACAATTTGCCCAAAGGCATTCACTTCGCACCGAATGTGGGGAACCTCAACGGCAACGACGAAACGATTCATTTACACGCAACCGATGCCGAAGGCGAGTGGGTTATTCATCTCACCAACGACGGTTTCCGTTACGAACATGGCCACCACAAATCAACGGTCGCGGTACGCGGGCCGATTTCGGATTTAGCGTTGCTCATGTGGGGGCGGTTGGCGCTCGATCACGAAACGTTGACAACCTTCGGCGACGACGCGCTCATGCAACACTGGCTTGCAAACTCCGCGCTTTAGAACGCGCGCCGATGGGTGAAAGGTAATCCGATGCAAGAATCCAGTTTCGGCGCTCTCGTCGCTGCGCTCCGGGGCCGCTCGGGCCGCGGGCGGCGCCGCGCTTCGTCGAGATCAGCCAGAATCCGTCGCGTTTTGGCGCGCCCTCTTAGTCATTCATACATAGAAACGGTAATCACAGTGAAAAATCGCGTCACGGAAATGTTGGGCGTGCAGTATCCGATTGTGCAGGCGCCAATGGGCTGGATTGCTCGTGCACAACTCGCGAGTGCGGTGAGTGATGCCGGCGCGTTGGGAATCATCGAAACGTCGTCGGGGCAGTTCGACGCAATCCGTGGCGAAATTGCGCAAATGCGTGAACGTACGACGAAACCGTGGGGCGTAAATATCGCCCAAATGTTTGTGCGCGACGTGAGCGAAGTGGTTGATTTTGTTGCTGAACAAGGCGTGACCTTTGTTACAACATCTGCAGGCGATCCCACCAAACTCACTGAAAAACTCAAAGCGTTGGGTATGACGGTCTTTCACGTTGTGCCGAGTTTGCGGGCCGCACAAAAGGCTGCGGATGCCGGTGTTGATGGTCTGGTCGTAGAAGGCAACGAAGGCGGCGGATTCAAGAGTTCGACCGGTGCATCGACGATGGTGTTGCTGCCATTAGTCGCGACCAAAATTGATCTGCCGCTCATCGCCGCGGGCGGAATTTGCGACGGCCGGAGTATGGCTGCCGCGTTCGCGCTCGGCGCGGAAGGCGTACAGATGGGAACGCAGATGGTCGCGGCCCAAGAATCGCCTGTGCACGAAAACTGGAAGAACTTGATCTGTGCCTCCAAAGAAACCGACACGTATTTATTGAATCAACAATCGTCGCCAGCGTTTCGCGCGTTGAAAACTCCGCTGGCCGAACGCCATCGCAACGAAGGCACTGTTTCGCTCGCGTACGGCAAACCTGAAGACATGTATTACGGCGGCGATTTTGAAGCGATGCTCGCGTTGGGCGGCCAGGTCGCCGGTCGCATCGAAACAATTCGTCCGGTGCGCGACATCATCGAATCAACGATGACGGAATTCGTTTCGACAATGCGCGCCCTCAGCGAACGCGTCTAACCGTTGGGTCATGAACGCACGCGTCTAACCGTTGGGCCATGAGCGCGACTCGCGACAATCGCGTTACACGCCGCCGTTGGTGAGTACTCGCTCGACTCCGTGGCCCGTGCCCCATGGCGATGCGGCAACCGCATGTGCAACGCTCATAGCGTCGTTGCCGTTCGCGAACGCCGCGAGGATGTTGGGGTAGCGGCCATTTTGCAGTGTCTCGATAGTCGCTTGCAAGCCGTCGGCGTAGGACGAATAGTTCTTCACCCCAACCGAATTGAAGTTGGTGGTGTCGGAATGCGTCCGGGTTGTCGCGAGCGGATTGTTCGCGGCTCGGGTGCCTTCGGCGAGCGCCCAGGCTTTTAGGGCCCGAACGTTCTCGCTAGTCACCGGCGCACCGACGCCCTTGAGGACGTCTTGGGCGAATTGTTCGTACTGTCCGGCTCGGCCAGAACCTCCGGTGGTGGATCCTGAAGCTGTCGCCCCGGACGCGGTTCCGCCAACGCCCGAAGTTCCGCCACTGACTTGGCTCAATACATCGTTAAACGAGGAACTCGAGGATCCCGCGCCGGCACTCAATGCGGCGGTTGCGAGACTGTTCGAGGGCCCCACAGAACCCAGCGTTCCGCCGGAACCCGTCGTAAACATCGCGCGAATTTGCGCGATGCGCGATTCGGCGGCGGCCAATGCGTCGAGACCCATACATCTGCTAATCGGCGGATTCGTCGGCGATCTGAGACCTGGCGCCGCCACGGCCCGCTGGCGCCCACTAATGTCGCAGCCGCTTGCCGCGAGTGGTCGTGGGAGCCGTCGTAGGAGGACGCAACACATGGCAGTTCAAGGCTCGATTCTCGGTAACCCGGTCAAGCGCAAAGAAGACGCGGGGATCCTCAACGGCACCACCGAGTACTTCGACGACCTCAAAATCGACGGCATGTTGCACATTGCGTTTGTGCGTTCGACGGTCGCCCACGCAAACCTTGGCGCGATCGATACCACCGACGCCGAAGCCATGCCCGGCGTAGTCGGCGTCTACACGGCGGACAATCTCGAAATGCCCGATGTCAACGGATTCATCATGCTTCCTCCCACGATGAACCGTCCGCCATTGGCGAAAGGCAAAGTTCGGTTCGTCGGCGACATCGTCGCTGCGGTTGTCGCGAATACCAAAGCCGAAGCGGTCGACGCGGCAGAAACCGTCATCGTTGACTACGACCCACTCCCGGTGCTCGTCGACATGGAAGCCTCGATTGCCGACGGTGCGATCGCGATCCACGAAGGTCAACCCAACAACATCGCGTTCGGCGCGGCTGGCATGGGCATGGGTGCACCAGTCGAAGGCCTGATGGACGAAGCTGATGTTGTGGTGAAAGGCCGCTTCGTGAATCAACGCGTTGCTGGCGTGCCCATGGAACCGAACGGCATCATCGCGATCCCCGAAGCCGACGGCGCGATGACTGCTTGGATCCCAACCCAGGGTCCGCACGGCCAGCGCGGTGAACTTGCTGGCGTCATCGGCATCGATGCCGAAAAACTGCGTGTGCGCGCCGCGGCCGTTGGCGGTGGTTTTGGTTCGAAGAACACCTTCCACGTTGAGTTTGGCATCACCGCGAAAGCTGCAATCGTGTTGAACCGCCCCGTGAAATGGACGGAAACCCGCAGCGAGAACATGGTCTCAATGGTGCAGGGCCGCGGCCAAATTCAATACGTTGAACTTGGTCTCAAACGCGACGGGACGATCACTGCGTTGCGTGAAAACGTGCTCGGCGAAGCGGGTGCGTATCCGTCGCTCGGCGCGTTCCTGCCGTTCTTCACCCACACGATGGCCTGTGCCGTGTACAACGTTCCAAAGCTTGAATTCAACTGGAATGCAGTGCTCACCAACACCACTTCGATCGCCGCGTACCGTGGTGCCGGTCGCCCCGAAGCAACGCAAGCAATCGAACGTATTCTTGACATGGCTGCGGTGGAACTCGGCATCGACCCGGTCGATATTCGTCGCAAGAACTTGATGCCCAAGTTTGAAGCACCGGGCGCGCCCGCGGGTAGTGGCTTGGCGATGTACGACACCGGTGATTACGCGGCGCCGCTCGATAAAGCACTCGAAGCTGCGGATTATCCAGCGTTGCGGGCGGAGCAAGCGAAACGCCGCGCGAACAACGATGTGAAGCAGCTCGGTATCGGCGTGAGCGTGTATGTGGAGATCACCGCGCCCGCTGGCTTGCACATTGAATACGGCAAGGTCGAAATCAACGAAGACGGTTCAGCAAATGCGTACGTCGGTACGAGTGCACACGGCCAAGGCCACGACACCGCGTTTTCGATGATCGTGCAGGAATTGCTGGGGATTCCAATGGACAAAGTAACGCTGGTCCAAAGCGACACCGCGTTGGTACCTCGTGGTTCGGGCACCGCCGGTTCGCGGTCATTGCAAACGGCTGGTTCCGCGGTGTTTCGCGCGAGTGAAGGTGTGTTGGAAACCGCGAAACAAATTGCGGCGAACCTGCTCGAAGCGAACGTTGACGACATCGTGCTCGGCGACGGTGGGCTCCAAGTTGCCGGTGTGCCATCAAAACTCATTGGCTGGGGCGAACTCGCGTCGAAGGCCAAGGCTTCCGGGATCGAAGGCACCGCCGATGGCTTGATGCACGAGCTCGATTTCGATGGCCAGCAGTCGAGCTTCCCGTTCGGTTCTCACATCGCGGTCGTTGAAGTCGACACCGAAACCGGCAAGGTCGAACTCCTCCGCCACATCGCGGTCGACGATTGCGGCAAGATCCTCAACCCGATGTTGGTACGCGGCCAGCAACACGGTGGCATCGCTCAAGGCATCGCGCAGGCGCTGTTTGAATGGGTGCAGTACGACGAAGATGGCAACCCGATCACCGCGAACCTGATGGACTACGCGATCCCGAGCGCGGCCGAGCTGCCGAGCTTCGAAACGTACAACACCGAAACGCCGACGCACCTCAACCCGCTCGGCGCGAAGGGCATCGGCGAATCTGGCACGATCGGCTCGACGCCAGCAGTGCAAAACGCGGTTGTCGATGCCTTGCAACCGTTTGGTGTGAAGAACCTCGACATGCCGGCGAGCTCGCAACGGGTTTGGGCTGCGATTCAAGAAGCACGGGGCTAAAGCCATCTTGGAGCTGCGCCTCACCGATACCCAATATGCGACCATCATCGGGAACTGTTACGACGGCCTCCCCAACGAAGCCTGTGGCTTGTTGCTCGGGCCAATGACAGGCCGAATGAGCGGTGGGGTCCCGACGGGTGTGGTGAGCGAGGCGCGGCCGTGCGTGAACGCAGATGCGTCGGCGCGCACGTACACCGTGGCTCCGAAAAACATGTTGCAGGCGATGCGGGCCGCCGAAGCCGCGGGAACGGAAATCGTGGGCGTGTGGCATTCTCACACCCACACCGATCCGTTTCCATCGCCCACCGATGTGCGCACCGCAGTCGATCCGTCCTGGATGTACGTGATCGTGTCATTGAAACACGGCGCCCCTCAACTCCGCGCCTACACAATCGCGAATGAGATCATCACCGAAATCCCGGTAGCCATCCTGGCGCGCTAACCCGCTGCCGATAGCCGCGCTGGTCCCTACTGCGAGCTCTCCGGGGCGTTCGGTGGTGACCACAATCGCGTTGGTCCCTACTGCGTGCTCTCCGGGGCGTTTGGTGGTGACCACAATCGCGTTGGTCCCTGCTGCGAGCTTTCCGGGGCGTTTGGTGGTGACCAGGATTTTGGCCGTATTGCGGCTACGCAGCCAACGCTTCGAAAGCCCTGACGATAGGGCTGAATATGCGATGCGAGTCGGCGCGCAACATGTTCGAGTTGCAGTGCACGATCTTCCAGCCGCACTCGCGCAGGGCCATGTCGCGCCAGCGATCGTCTTCGAACCTTCGTTTGCTCGTGAGATGCTCGTAGTAGCCGTCGTACTCGATGCCGAACTGCACCGTCGGCCATGCGACATCGATAAAACGCGGGCCGTGTTCGGTTTCGACGCGATGATTGAACAGTGGGGTTGGGAGGCCGAATGTGTTGCCGCACTCGGCGACGAGCACTTCCCACTCGTTGCGCGCCGCGGCCAAATCGGGGTGGAGCGTATTCAGAATCGAAATCGCAGCCGTCGCGCCCGGTCGACGACGATGCCGAAGTTCATGCGCTCGAATCAGCAGTAATTGCGGATCCACCGTCCGACGAATGATCGCTCGTGTGATCAGGCGCCGTGCGCTCTTGGCATCGAAGATGTGTACACAGTCGATGAGGGCGCGCTCCACGGTTGTTGCTGGTATATCGGCGACTGTTGTGAGATCCGAATCTGGGAGGTTGCGTGACGTGTGCAGGACGACGCGGTCAAGGTTGCGTCGCGTTCGTTGGACGATCACATGCGGACGGGGTGGGTGCGGAACGAGATCAGCGAGCGCCAGGGCGCTTTGCCGGCACGCCCAACCGGACGACGACAGCGTGAGTGCGAGAAGCCGTTCGTGCTCGGACATCGTGCCGAGCGGAGTTGCGCACAACACTCCCGGTTGCACATACACCCAGATCCCGTGGGCTACCCGATATTCGATGACTCGGGCCGTAAAACCAACCGATCGAGCTTCGGCGAAGGTGAAGTAGCGACGGCCGCCGGCCAGCCGTGACAGATCGGTTGAACGGGGATCGAGAGTTTGCATAGCGGCGTCTTCCTTACGTTCTGGTTGGTTGGCGTTGGGGAAGACGCGCTTGCATCATCGCACGACCATGAGACAGCCCGAATGGTCCGGAGTGTGGTCCCGATGGCGAGCTGTGCAGGGCGTTTGGTAGGGACCATGACTGCGCTGGTCCCGGTGGCGAGTTGTGCAGGGCGTTTGGTAGGGACCAGGTGTTGGGTGAGGCGGGCACGGGGCCCGTCGGCAATCGTACGATTTGGGAATGCTGACTGATTTAGTCGGAGTTATAGGCTGCGTGTTCGCTCCTGCGGTAAAGAGAGGCAATCCTGTGGCCGTCGATGTCAAAATCCCCACTGTGTTACGCGCGCAAGCTGATGGCCAGGCCTCGGTGAGCGTTGATGGTGAAACGGTCGGCCAGGTGTTTGATTCCCTGATCGCCAAGTTCCCTGGCATCAAACCGAACCTCATCGGCGACGACGGTGGGATGCACAAATTTGTCAACGTCTACGTCAATGACGACGATATCCGTTACCTCGAAAAGCTCGAAACCAAACTCGAAGCCGGCGACACTGTCACGATTCTCCCCGCCGTTGCTGGCGGAGCGATCTAGCTCTGGCACCACGAAGCCGAGCCGCACGGAACCGCGCAGCCACACAATGACTCGTTACGACAGCATCCTCGACACGATCGGCAACACGCCGCTCGTTGATATTTCGCAACTTTCGCCGATGCCGGGCGTCAAGATCTTCGCCAAGCTCGAAGGTCAGAATCCTGGCGGTTCGTCGAAGGATCGCATCGCGCTCAAGATGGTGCAGCTTGCCGAACAGGCCGAAGAGCTGAGAGCCGGCGACACGATTCTGGAGCCATCTTCGGGCAACACTGGCATCGGGCTCGCGCTCGTAGCGAAGCTCCGCGGCTACAAACTGCGGATCATCCTGCCGGAAAATGTTTCGGTGGAACGGCGCCAGCTGCTCGAAATTTTTGGTGCCGAAGTCACGCTTTCGCCGGGAGAAGAAGGCAGCAACGGCGCGATCCGCATGGCGGAAACCATCGCCGCGCAAGACTCCAGCTATCGTTTTTTGTTTCAATACGGCAACCCCGCGAACCCGCTCGCACACTACGAAGGTACCGGCCCGGAGATCCTTAAGGATTGCCCGGAAATCGATGTGTTCTGCGCGGGGCTCGGCACCAGCGGCACGTTGATGGGTGTGGGGCGCTACCTCAAAGAGCACAAACCCGAAGTGAAGATCGTGGCCGTAGAACCGCCGGCCGGTGAGTTGGTGCAGGGCCTACGCAACCTTGACGATGGCTTC
This sequence comes from Actinomycetes bacterium, assembly GCA_025360585.1. GTDB lineage: Bacteria > Actinomycetota > Acidimicrobiia > IMCC26256 > PALSA-610 > F1-120-MAGs023. Next base: position 9,292 of record JANYBW010000068.1, read on the forward strand.
ATTCCGCCGATTTTCGATGGCGATGTTCTCGACGGTAAAACCGTGGCGCGCCCACGCGAATCTATCGAGGGAACTCGTCGATTGCTCAATGAATGCGGCATTTTCGCGGGAGTTTCGAGCGGCGCCGCAGTCTACGGAGCGACGCGTTACATCGCCCGAACAATGACCGAAGGTACGGTCGTTGTATTGCTGCCCGACGGCGGTTGGAAGTATCTCTCTAGCGGCGCATGGACCGATGATCTCGACACCGTCGTTGAGCTCGCCACCCGCATCAACTACTGGTGAGTAAACCCGGAGCCCCCAACGCGCCGGATACGCCGGATGGTCCGGACGCGCCGAATGGTCGTGAGATCAGCGCGCGTATCGATGAGGCAGTTGCCGAACTCGAACGTGGCGCGCTTGTCGCGTTTCCAACCGAGACCGTCTACGGCCTCGGTGCCGATGCTACGAACCCAGAGGCACTTCAAGCGTTATACGCGACCAAAGGGCGGCCCAACGATCATCCGGTCATCGTGCACATCGCTGAATCTGCGCAGCTGGATGATCTCGCGATCAATGTGCCGCAGTGGGCCTACCAGTTGACTGCGCAATTTTGGCCAGGCCCGCTTACTCTCGTCGTCCAACGGCGTCCCGGGGCAGTCTGTGATGAAGTCACGGGCGGGCGCGAAACGGTTGGGGTTCGGGTTCCGGATCATCCGATCGCACGACAACTCCTCGAACGGTTCGGGCGCGCGGTAGCGGCGCCATCTGCGAATCGATTCGGCAAGGTGAGCCCGACGACTGCCCAACATGTGATCACGGATTTTGAAGATGAAGTCGCCTTGGTGCTTGACGGCGGCCCAAGCGAGGTTGGCGTTGAATCGACGATCGTCGACGCCACCGCCGCGACGCCGGTGATCCTGAGGCTGGGCGGAATCACGGCTGAACAAATCGCCGAAGCGACTGGTCTTGCGGTCTCGCTCGCTACGGACGGTGAGGTCGCGGCGCCAGGCACCTTGGCCAGCCATTACTCGCCGCAATGCCGCGTTGAAACTGTGACATCGGGCACGCTGCGCGAGCGCGCCGAACGGCTCACGAATGCGGGCCAAAACGTCGCCGTGCTTGCGCTGGACGATGACCTGGTCGATGTTCCGAACGCATGCATCGTGCTGAGCAGCCCGAACTCACCGCAGGAGTACGCGCAAACGTTGTACTCGAACCTCCGCGAAGCCGATCGCCTCGGTGCCGACGTCCTGCTCGCTGTGCCGCCGACTGCTGAAGGAATCGGCGCGGCTGTCGCTGATCGTTTGCGGCGGGCCGCTACCGTTTAACAGTCATGAGCACTGTTCTTTCGCCGGTTGGGGTATTCGACTCCGGCCTAGGTGGGCTCACTGTCGTACGGGCGATGATGGATCTTTTACCGGAACAGCCCCTGATCTATTTTGGCGATACGGGTCGGTTTCCGTATGGCCCTAAACCCGCGCACGAAGTATTGAAATATTCGCTCCAAATCACCGATCTCCTCATCGAGCGCGGCGCGTCAATGATCGTGGTTGCGTGCAACAGTGCAACTGCCGCCGCGTTGGAACAAATCCAAGAACGCGTCGACGTTCCGGTGATTGGCGTGATCGATCCCGGCGTGCGTTCGGCGTTGAAGGCAACGGAATCCGGTCGCGTGGGTGTGGTCGGCACGGTCGGAACGATCCGATCGGGTGCCTACCAACGCGCGGGTTCTCGCATCGCGCCCGATCTTGATCTGGTGTGCGCGGCGTGTCCGGGATTTGTTGAATTTGTTGAATCGGGCGAGATCGATTCCGATCAGGTCTACGTGTTGGCAGAACGGCTCCTCGCTCCGATTGTGCAGGCGCGTGTGGACACGTTGGTCCTTGGGTGCACGCACTACCCGCTGTTGGCCCGAACGATCACCGACGTAGTCGGCCGCGATGTCGTGCTCGTGTCCAGCGCAGAAGAAACCGCATTCGAGGTGCGCACTCATCTCCAACAGCAATCGGCCGTCGCGCCGAGTGGGCCGCGCATGGCCCGGGCTTCGGCACCTCGCCACACGTTTTTGACCAGTGGGGATACTCAGCTATTTCAAACGCTTGGTGAACGCTTCTGCGGGCCCGAAGTGGCCTTAGTGGAAGCGTGGCAATGGTGAACGATTTCAGCGTGACCGTCTTGGGTTGCAGCGGCTCGTATAACGCTCCCGGCGGCGAAGCGTGCAGCGGCTATTTGGTGCAAGCCGGTGCGACGAATATTTGGATGGATTGTGGCAACGGTTCATTTGCGAATCTACAACGCCATATCAACGTGCGTGATCTCGATGCGGTCGTCATCACCCATTCACACCCTGATCATTGCGTTGATCTGTTTGGGCTCCACGTGCTCGCGACCTACGGCCTGCAGATGTGCGATATACCGATTTATGCAGCCGCAGAGGTCGAATCGAAACTTCGCGTCATCGTGAGTGATTGGCGCGGGACGTTCGCGTGGCACACGGTGGGTGACGGTGCCCACGAAACGATTCAAGAAGTGGCGATCGAGTTTTCAACAACTGATCATCCGGTGCCAACTGTGGCAGCTTCGCTGAAGTTCGACCACAAACATTTTGTGTATACGGCAGATACTGGGCCGTTGTGGTCTCCAGGAGTTTTTGGTACCAATTGCGATTTCTTGTTGAGCGAAGCAACTTACATGCACGAGGACCGTAAATCGCCGATTCATCTTTCCGGTTTGCAGGCGGGCGAACTCGCGGCGGAAGCTCAAGCGAAGCGGCTCGCGCTCACCCATATGTGGCCCGAAATCGATCCCATTGCCTGCGGCCAGGAGGCCGAATCGAGTTTCGGCGCCGCGGTCATTGTTGTCCGTACCGGCGATCGCTACGACATCTGACAGACTCGCACTTCCTCTTTGTGAAAGGTGCTCCAGATGCGTGCAAGTGGTCGTGCGGTCGATGAACTTCGAGAGGTCGTGTTCACCCGCGACTACACCGAAATGGCGAACGGTTCTGTACTCGTGGAGTTCGGCCGGACGCGCGTGTTGTGTACAGCGTCGATCGAAACGAAAATCCCGCCGTGGTTGCGCAACTCCGGCAAAGGTTGGGTGACCGCGGAATATTCGATGCTTCCGGGCTCGAGCCCCGAGCGCGTCAACCGTGAAGCGGCCAAAGGCAAACAGTCCGGACGCACACAGGAAATTCAACGTTTGATCGGTCGTTCGCTGCGTTCGGTCACAAATCTCAAATTGATGCCGGATGTTCAGATCACTGTGGATTGCGATGTGCTGCAAGCCGACGGGGGTACGCGTACCGCGTCGATTTGTGGAGGTTGGATCGCGCTGCACGATGCGTGCACACGCGCGATCGCTGATGGCCTGATGAAGACTCATCCGTTGCTTGACGCCTGCGCCGCGATCAGTGTTGGGGTTGTGAATGGAACTGCGATGCTCGATCTCGAATACATCGAAGACAGCCGCGCCGAAACCGATATGAACGTTGTGATGACGGGCTCGGGAAGCTACGTCGAAGTGCAAGGGACTGCTGAAGGAGCGGTCTTCAGCCGGGTCGAACTTGATGCCATGCTCGCGTTGGCTGAGGGCGGAATCCGAGAGATCGTTGCGGCGCAGCAGTCGATGGTGTCGGAACCCCCGGCACCCCGGCGCAAATAGGCGCACCTCGTCCGCAAGCTGTCCGCCCCCAGGCCATCCACCAAGCCACCCACCAAGCCTCCCGCCAAATTGCCGATGGAACTTTCGCTACCCCTCGTGTTCGCTACAGGCAACGCTGACAAAGCCCGTGAGCTCGTTGAGCTTTTGAGCGCCACATTGCAGGAACCGCTCGTTGCCGAACCGCTCGAATTTCTCGGGGTTACCTACGGTTTCGTGGTGTGGACTGTTCCGTTTCGTGTCGCCGCGACGCCACCTATCTTGCACTCGAATCCCGCTGTCGAAGAGACGGGCGCGACACTGCACGAAAACGCGCGGATCAAAGCGCGGGGAATGTACGAAGCCCTAGGTATGCCTGCGATCGCTGACGATACTGGGCTCATGATCACGGCGCTTGGTGATGCACCGGGTGTGTACTCAGCCCGCTACGCCGGACCCAACGCGTCGTATGAAGACAACGTGGCAAAGGTGTTGCGCGACCTTGAAGTATGCGTAGCAGCCGAGTCGGGTGCGCGAAGGGCGAAGTTCTGCACTGTCGTGCACGTCGTGAATTCTGATGGTGAAGAACTATGGGTCGAGGGTGAAGTGGCTGGGATGATCTCGCAGGAGCCGCGGGGGGCGGGCACGTTTGGCTACGACCCAATATTTTGTCCGGATGAGGGCGACGGCCGCACGTTCGCGGAAATGGAACCTTCGGAAAAACACGTACTTTCGCATCGCGGCCGCGCGTTTCGTAGGCTCCTCGAAGTGAGCTCGATTCGCTGCGATGCGCGCTGACGAATCGTTTCCCAGCCTCGCCCTACTCCCTACGCCTACTCCCTACGCCCACTCCTTACGCCCACTCCCTACGCCTTGCGTTTTCACTGAAAGGTCGCGCTTATGCCCCTCGATCCCCAAGCTGAGTTCGTGTTGTCGATGATGCCCCAAGATAACGCGCCGATGAGCGATGATCGCCTTGCTGATATCCGCACGGGCTATTCGGTGATGGTGCCGCTTGGTGTTGGTGATCCTGTAGCCGTTGCGAGCGCGGTGGACCATGACGCAAATGGTGTCGCGGTGCGCGTGTTCGTGCCGAACTGCGATCAGCCGGTCGGCGGTTATCCCGCGGTGGTCTTCATCCACGGCGGTGGATGGGCCATCGGGACGGTCAATGATTACGACGCGTTGACTCGCCTGCTGTGTGCAGAATCCGAAGCGGTTGTCATTTCGGTCGATTATCGGCTGGCTCCAGAACATCCGTATCCGGCTGCTCCAGACGATTGCTGGACTGCATTGCAGTGGGTCGCGGACAATGCCAACGAACTCGGGATTGATGGCGCCAGGATCGCGGTTGGGGGCGATAGCGCTGGAGGAAACCTCAGCGCGGTGATAGCCCAGCGCGCCCGCGATGAGCAGGGCCCGAACTTGGTGTTGCAGGCGCTGCTGTATCCGGTAGTGGATTCGCGTTTCGACCGGCCTTCCTATTCGGAAAACGCAACGGGTTATTTCCTCGAAGCCACCTCGATGGAATACTTCTTCGATGCGTACTGCCGAGGCGGGACGAGCCCCACCATCGCGGGGGTAGCCCCGCTTCGCAACCCGGATCTCAGCAATCTCGCTCCGGCCCTGGTGATCACGGCGGAATTCGATCCGTTGCGCGATGAGGGCAATGAGTACGCCGCGGCACTGGCCGCCGCCGGCGTCGCGGTCGAAACAACGCAGTACGCCGGCATGATCCACGGCTTTTTCTCGATGCCCGCGGTGTTGAACAGTGGCCGGGATGCATTCACCCAAGTGGTGCGGGCGTTGCGCACCGCGTTCGGTACGGTGTAGTTCCGAAAGGGGTTTGTGTGGCTGTTATCGATATTGCTGGTTTTGTTGCAGATTTGAAAGATCATGCCGTCGAGCATGGCTTCCATGTGCACGATGAACGCCACTTCGTTGAGAGCTATTCATTGCGCCAAACGTGGGAAGTTGATTTGCATCCCGAAGAAGGGTGCGAAGGCCCAGTTGATTTGTATCTTGCGCTCGAGATCGAACCGCGCGTGCTGCTCGGATTCGAAGACGTGTTTATTGGTTTGGCCGATGATGAAGAACCCGACGATGAGTATTTCTTTCCGCTGAACTTCACTTGGGCGCTGCCGCCTTTGCCCAAAGGCCCGGATTTGCTGCTGATTGCTACGGAGCTCGCGGGTGTGGGCGGGCCCGATCTCCCGTTGGAGGTTTCGGCCACCGACTCGTTTCCAAGTGTTACTGATGCACCCGAACGTTCCCTGCGAATTATCGCGCACGAGCGGGTTTCGTTGGTGAAAATTCGTACCGGTGACGCGGTTTCGTGCGAGATGTTGGAGCGTTGCCTCAACGTGAGCCGTTACTTGCTAGATCGGGCGCCGGCCTGGCTCGACTGAGCCCATCTGATCTCGGGTAGGCCTCACGTCAATCGAATTTCCTCCGATGAGACCAGATGGACCATCGGAACCGGCAACGTGTGGCGCCGCACCGCCGCACTTTCAATCGAGGGGCGCGAGGGTTCACGCTTGCGGAGTTGCTCGTGGTGATCAGCGTGCTGGGTGTGCTCAGTGGTGTGGTCGTGTTTGCAGTCGGCGGCATCAACGATCGTGGCCAAGTCGCGGCGTGCGATGAAGATGCTCGTACGCTCAAGACGGCCGTGGAATCCTTCCGCGCGAAAACTGGCGGGTTGCCAGCGGATCAAAATGCCATTGTGAACGCTGGCTTTTTGTCGCAGCCATCAACATTGACGAGTTACACATTGACGGGCACGACCTATGCCGTCGCTCCGTTGGGTGTTTGCGCGACTGCCGCCGGAGTCGGGACGACAATCGCCGCGCAACCAACCACCACGACCGGCGCCCGAAACACCATGAGCGGCGGCTCCGACATGTTTGTGAACGCCACGATTGTGCCTCCACTCAGTGCCGCAGCAATCACCACGGTGAATGTCGACGGAACCGGCTATACCGCCGAAGCCGGAGAACCGTGGATTGGCGCAGGATCGTACGCGTCTGCCTGGTTCGCGTACACGCCGACGGTCACGCAATCAATTCGATTGCAAGGCGCCGGTTATAACAAACCGGGCGGGTCGATCTGGCTCGGCCTATACAGCGGTAGCACAATCAATGCGCTCACGACCCTGGCCCAATGGAACGGCCGCACCGCAGTGTTTTCGGCCGTGGCCGGCCAGACCTACCGAATCCAGGTGTTTACGAACTTGGGGCAAGGCACGACCGGGACGATGCAATTCTTCGAAGGTATCGCTGAGAGTCCTGACGCATTCGCGGGAGCTACCGCAGTTGCTTCGCTGGCTTCGGGCTCGTCGCAAACGATCGCGATCGATGGTGCCGGAGCAACAACCGAACAGGGTGAGCCGTGGATTGGTGGGTCGGGCTATGCGAGTGTGTGGTTGGCGTACACGCCATCGGTGGACCAATCGATCAAGATCACAACCGCGGGGTACTCGGCTCCAGGGATGAACAACTGGATTGGCGTCTACAAAGGCAGCACACTGGCATCGTTGGTCATGGTGCAACAGGTTGGCAATCGCTACGTCGGTTTTACCGCAATCGCGGGCCAGGCCTATCGGATCCAGGTCTTTAGCCAGTACGGATCGGCGACGACGGGGTCGGTGCTGATACAAGAAGGCGCATCCGCCGGGCTGGATCTCTTTGCCGGAGCGGCTCCAGTTGCTGTCATCGCGCCAGGCGGCAACGCCACGATTGCGATTGATCTCAGCCAAGCAACGACCGAAACGATCGAGCCTTGGATCGGCGGTGGTGGATACAGCAGCGTTTGGCTCAGTTACACGCCGTCGAGTAACCAGCCGATCGGGATTGCTGTTACGGGAGCGACCAACAACAACGTGTGGATCGGTGTCTACCAAGGCACGACCATCAACGCACTGACGACGGTGATCCAAACCAGCGCTCGGGCAACGTCGGTATTTCTCGTTGCGGGTCAGCCGTATCGTTTCCAAATTTTCACGCAGTACGGATCGGGGAGCGTGGGCTCAGTTTCATTTGTGGACGGTTCGAATACTGCCGACATCTTCGCCAACGCGATCACGGTGGCTCCGGTGGCGCCAGGTTCTAATTCGGTAACGAACTTCGATGCGTCGAACACGACGACCGAGCCAACGGAGCCTTGGGTCGGCGGCCAAGGCGCGTACGGAACGGTCTGGCTGGCCTATTCGCCGACCCAAAACGAAACGTTGCAAGTTGACACGACTGGCTTTACCAACACATCGACATGGATCGGTATTTATCGTGGCAATACGTTGGCTTCACTCGTGTCCCTCGTCCAAAATGGATCACGCACCGCTTCGATTGGCGTGACTGCGGGCCAGCCGTATCGCATCCAAATTTTCACGACGGTGCCGAACGGCACAACCGGATCGGCGAAGTTCACCGCAACCTGATATCGATTGCAGGATGGCGACTCGCTCCGTGCCGAAACCGATATCCGTTACGCTGCGGCGCGCCGATCCGTGCGATCCTGTGCGAGAAATTCAGTCGCTACATCAGGCATGAGTGGCCGGGAGTAGTAGTAGCCCTGGATGTAGTCGCAACCGAGTGCGGTGAGCGCCTGCACATGATCGATCGTCTCGACACCCTCAGCGACGACAGACATTCCCAATGCGTGTGAGAGGTAGATTACGGCGGCCACGATGGTGGCGTCGGCCGCAGTACCGCCGAGATCGACTACGAATGAGCGGTCAATTTTGACTGTATTTACAGGCATTTTTCGTAGGTACGACAAACTCGAGTAGCCGGTGCCGAAGTCGTCGATGGCGAGCGAAATGCCGAAGGTGCGCATTCGTTGCAATGCGGCTGCGGTGGCTGCGGTGTCGTCCATCAAGGTCGTTTCGGTGAGCTCGACGGTGAGTTGTTTCGGATCAACCCCGGCGGCCGTGATGATTGCTTCAACTCGATCGGAAAAATCTGGGTCGGAGAACTGGCGGGCGCTGACGTTGACTGCGACAGTTGGTGTTACGCCGTTTGGACCGCAGCCTTCCCATTGTTTCAGTTGTTTGCAGGCCAGCTCAAACACCTGGTAGCCGATCGGAATAATCAGGTCGCGCTCTTCGGCAATCGGAAGGAATTCCATGGGCATGACGATGCCGTGCCCGGGGCGATCCCATCGCAAAAGTGCTTCGAAGCCCTTGATCTGATTGGTGTCGGTCGCAATGATCGGCTGGTACGCGAGCACCAATTCATTGTGGTCGATCGCAAAACGCAACCCGCGCTCCAATTCGAGGCGGTGCGAAATGATGTTGCGCAGGTCGTCGTCGAAGACTTCGTACCGATTTCGGCCGCGTGCCTTTGCGCGGTATGCCGCGGAGTCCGCTTGTGAAACCAACGTTGAGGAGGTCGACGCGTCGTCCGCGATCGCGATACCGATGCTTGCGCCGATGAATACGTCGGTGTTGCGGATTCGAAACGGCTGCTCCATCACCGTTCGAATCCGCTCGGCCAGCGAGGCAACATCGCTCGGTGATTCCAAGTCTGGGCACAAGACCATGAACTCGTCGCCACCAAAACGGCACGCGAGGTCGGTTGCGCGCAACACAGATTCGAGTCGTTTCGCACCGACAACGAGCAGTTCATCTCCGGCGGAGTGGCCGAGGGTGTCGTTGACGTGTTTGAAGTGGTCGAGATCGATGAACAACACCGCGAGCCCGCTGTTGCGTTGGCGTGGGTCGGTGAGCGTGCGTTCGAGCGCCTCGAGAAAAAGTTTGCGAGCTGCAAGGCCAGTCAGCGCGTCGTAACGGGCTTCGCGTTCGAGTGCTTCGGCAACCGATCGTTGTTCGGAAATGTCGAAGAGCTGCCCGATTTCGTATAACGGATTGCCGTCGCTGTCGCGAACGACACTCACATTTACTTGGCACCAGATGTAGTTGCCGTTTGCGTGGCGGTAGCGTTTTTCGATCGAGTACACCGGGCGTTGGCGGGTCACGAGTTCGTCGTGGAGCGCGTTGTTGTTGGTGAGGTCGGCCGGGTGGGTGAACTCGGAAAATCGATGGCCAATGAGTTCGTCGGGGTCATAGCCCAACATCGAACACATCGCAGGGTTGATCCGAAAGAACCGGCCAGACATATCCGCGAGGGCCATACCAATTGGCGCGTGCTCGAACGCTTCTTCAAAACGGCTCTGAGCGTCGTACAGCGTCGCGACGAACGCCACATGTTCGGTGACATCGTTGCAGTACAACGCGATTCCCGATACGTCCGGGTCGTCGGCCAAATTCAAGAAGTTGCCTGAGATGTGGCGGATGTCGCCGTCGGATTGCGTCGCTCGAAGGTTGAAACCGATCTTTGCTCCGAGGGTCGCGGCCGCGTCGCTGAAGGCTGCGCTGAGGGCATCGACATCGTCGGGGTGAATCGTGCGCAGCCCGAGATCGCACGTGAACGCTTGAGCCTCGCTCGAACCGGTGAAGATCCGCGCCGCGGCAGGGCTCAGATACCGAATCTGGCCGTCGAGCTCGAGGAGACCAACCAGATCAGGAGAATGGCGTAACAGCGCGGTGAGACAACGAGCGTCCAGCGTTTGCACTGTTGAATTGTCGTTGGAATACTGCAATTGACCCACCGAACGCGAGAGACAGTGCCGACCAAAGCATCGGCTCGCGAAGCGCTGAACCCAAGGGCCAACTATCCTGATGGCGTGGCCATGCGTTCAGATTGCAAGCATTACGAGAGCCGGACTTACGGGGCCGACGAAACTGTTCGAAAGTGCAAGGTCGATCTTGCGCCGGAAGCCCCGTGGCGGTGCCCTGAGAATTGCGAGGGTTACTCGAAGCGCATGGTGGATGCCGGCTGGACGTACGGTTCGCTCGCCAATGCAATGGCGCCGGCCCCGGCTGAGCCGGACGTTCCCATCGGCGCTGATATTGCGGCCTTGCTCGATTCGGCTGAAGACATCGTGAACGCCGCGGGTGCCGAAATCCTCGCGGAAATGGCCCAACGCGAACTCAAGGCGGCCAACAAGGGAAAACGCAAGCGCTTCCGCAAAGGCAAATAACCCCACCCAGCGTTTCCCGGAGCTTTTCGTGCGGAATTCGCAAGTCTACGCCCACCAAAATCCTGGGTGAAGCTACTGGCGGGCGAGGGCTCGGTCGATCATGGCTTGATAGGTCGCGAGATCTTGGGCCCCCGGGATCGGTAACACGCCATTGAACACGACGGTCGGAGCGGCGTGGACTCCAAGATCGATACCCTCGGCCATGTCATCAAAGACTGCCTTATGTAGCCCTGCGCCCTGGTCACGGGCGCGCTGCTCAAATTCGCGGACGTCGATGTCACATCGCTCCGCGATCTCAAAGATCACCGACTTTTCCGAGATCGTGCGGCCGTCGGTGAAATACGCGCGCATGAGCGCCATGTGGAAACGATCGAAAGCCTCGGGGCCGAAGGTCGCCGCAACCTTGCCCGCGATCTGACTCGGCACGCTGTGCGACGGTGGCGTTTCGTCGCCCCAAATATTGAAGACGGTGCGAGATTCGTGCGCGGCGGCCCCACTTTCGTGCGACCATCGCCGGGTGTATTCGCGGAATTTGTCGAGAGGCTTGTCGCGGGGTTCAGGCTGGAGCAGAAAACTCTTCCAGGAGACTTCGATGCGGTCGCCGTATATCGCTTGTAGGTCTGCGAGACGCACCGCCCCGACGTAACACCACGGTCACAAGAAATCGGACCACACTTGGAGTTGCACAGGAGCGCTCATGAGCGACGAGGTTAATGCGTTCGCCGAGCGATGCGGTCAGGGGGAGGCGATGAGTCTGTGCGCATCTTCGAGCGAGAAATCGTGGAGGGTCTCGACGACCGCGTCGGCAATTGAAAAGTCGAGCGCTCGGGTCAACCGGTTCGGGACCGCCACGCAACGCAGCCCGGCGGCTTTCGCCGCGGTAACACCGTGCAATGAATCTTCGAATGCGATACAAGCACTTGGATTCACACCGAGCGCGCCAACCGCGCGTTGATAAATGTCCGGCGCGGGTTTGGGTGGGTAGCCAACGTGATCACCTTCCCAAGTACAAAAGGCAGAAAAACGTTGACGAATTCCGTGGCGGAGCAGATGCGGCTCAATCCAAGCCTCACCGGAGCTTGAAGCGATCCCGACGGGAATGCCTGCGGCCTTCGCGGCGTCGAGCCACTCCATCACGCCGGGTTGCAACGGCAATTCGCCAACGGCTTCATCCTGGCGAGGTTGTTTGATAGCGCGCAACTCGGCGTCGTTTGGACCCACTCGGCCAGTCTTGGTTTGGAGGAGGTGGCCGAAATCGATCGCGCCTCGGGTTCCAATACACACCAAAAACTCGTCCTCGGTGAGCTCCGCTCCGTGTTCGGCAAAGAGTCCGGACCAAATTTCGTACCCGGACCATTCGGTTTCCACCATGAGGCCATCAAAATCAAACAGGATTGCTTCCAGCATCAAATTGATTCTGACAGACTGCAAATCAATCGCCGCATTGAATACCCGACCGCTACCGTTTCGCGGCGATGGATGTCCCCCAGGCGAATCTTGCCCAGTTGAATCTTGCCCAGTTGAATCTTGCGCAGGCGAATCTTGCGCAGGCGAATCTTGCGCAGGCGAATCTTGCGCAGGCGAATCTTCCGCAGGCTGTGGCGCCGCTCGCCGCTGTTTGCGCGGCGGTTGTGATGTGGTCGTTGTCGGCGTTGACGATTCGCGCTGGGCACGCGGACACATTGCGGTTTGTGATGTGGCGGGCTTGGTTCAGCCTTCCGGTGTTAGCGATCATCGTCACGATCCGGGCCCGGCGATCCCAAACGCCGATGTTCGCACCTGCCGTAGGTGTGTCGAAGCTGCGGTGGGCGATCACGATTGTCGGTGCGGGCGTGCTGTTCGCCGCGGCCGCGCTTTTAGGATTTGGCGCGGTCAACCGCACCGCACTGCTGGATAACGCGGTGATTTCGTCGCTCCAACCGTTGCTCATCGTTGGCGTGGCAGTCGCGTGGCTCGGCGAACACGCCAATCGATCGCACTGGCTGCGTGCGGCCATCGCGCTCGCCGGGACGGTTCTGGTCGTCACCGCAAAGGCATCGGGGGAGCATCACGATGCGCTCGGGATCGCCATGGCGACGGGAGCGCTCGTGCTGAACGTGGCTTGGTATTCGTACGCTCGTTGGTTGCGATCTCGCTTCGATGTTGATCCGGTGGCGCTCATGCTGGGCGTTTTGACCACCGTCTCGGTGATCCTGACCCCCGTGACCTTGGCTGTACGCGGGACGGTATCGCTTCCGGCCCACGCATTGTTGTGGTCGGCTGCCACCATGGTGGTCGGCACCGGGGCTCATTTATGCTCAATCTGGGCGCAACGGTTCGTCCCCGCCTCAGTTTCTTCGCTCTTCCTTTTGGCTCAAGCCCCGTTGGTTGGTCTCGCGGCGTGGTGGGCCTTCGGGGAGCGACCGGCCGTGGTGCAAGTAGCGGGCACGGTCGTGGTGCTCAGCGCGCTCGCGGGAGTAGTCCGTTCGCAAACAATCGCGCATATGACAGGCTCCGACTGACGAGGAGATGACCCGGCAGTGCAGATCAACACCCAGACCTGCTACCGTGCTGGCGGGGCCACAGAACCGCAGCGATGCGGGGAAGGCGAAGTCACTCGTACAAGTCCCGCGGACGCTCGTCCAAGCAGCACATCGAGTAGTGGTGATTCATCCCGGGTGCGAACAACTACATCAGCGCTTCGGCGTGAAGAACAATCAAGGAGCAACACCATGGCTACCGGCACCGTCAAATGGTTCAACGGCGAGAAGGGCTTCGGCTTCATCTCACGTGAAGGCGCCGACGATGTATTCGTCCACTTCTCGGCAATTCAGGGCAACGGCTACCGTACGCTCGAAGAAGGCCAGAAGGTTGAATTCGACACCGCACCCGGCCGCAAGGGCGAAGAAGCCCAGAACGTCCGCGTCGTCTGACCCGCTGCTCGCTACGTGCGAGCATTTGCACCACTTGAAGAACCCGCATCCATTTATGGGTGCGGGTTCTTCGCGTAGCAAACTGTTTCAATGGATGAAATTCGTTACGTCAAAGACGGTCCCGTTGGTCGGCTCTCGCTGAATCGCCCGGACAAACTGAATGCACAAACTCCTGCGATGTGGGCTTACCTCGGCGATCTCGGTGAGCAACTTGTTGCGGATGAAGATCTGCGCGTGTTGGTGGTTGATGGACCCGGCCGTTCTTTTTCAGCGGGCATCGACATCACGGCGTTTATTGGTGGTGGCGCAGACGCGGCCGGTGCTGAAACGGCGTCGTCATCGCGTGAAGAACATCGAGCTGCTTCTGCGGGGATCAGTTCGGTGGAGGGCATCGAATATCTCCAACGGGCGTTTACGTTTTTCGAGGTCGCACCGTTTTTGACGATTGCGAAGGTGCAGGGCCATGCGTTGGGTGCGGGCATGCAGCTGGCGTTGGCCTGCGACATTCGTATCGTTGCCGACGATTGTCAGATGGGATTGTTAGAAACTCGTTGGGGGCTCATGCCGGATCTCGGCGGAACGGTGTGGCTTCCTCGCCTCGTTGGTCCGGCGAAAGCGATGGAAATGATCGTGCTTGCGCAACGTCTGAACGCGGCGGAGTTGTTGGCAGCGGGAATCGTGAACCGGGTCGTGCCCCGCAACGACCTCGACGCTGAAGTCGAGGCATTCGTTGCGGCTACGGTCGCCGCGCCTCCGCTCGCGGTTCGGGGCGCGAAGGCCGCGGTTCGAGATGGTTGGGGCGCTGCAACCCAAGTTGGCATGCATGCAGCAGCGGTTGCCCAAGCGCCCTGTGTGCGTAGCGCCGATTTCCGAGAGGCCGGCGCGGCATTCGTCGAAGGTCGCCCCGCACTATTCCAAGGGCGCTAAACCCCTGTGTCCCACGCATGTTCCATTCGTGGAACATGCGTGGGACACAGGGGGCACAGGGCAGTTCGTGACAACGGCGGGTGTAGTGCTGAACCCGACGTTGCAGTGGAACGTTACGAATTCGGCAACGAAAGTCACCGCAACTGCCGCGGCGATCGCGAGCACCATTTCGTTGGCGGTGAGTTGGACGCCTGCCGAAACCACGCGGATCGGCCAGATCGCAGCCTTCATCGGTGGGACACCAGCGGCCGTGCAAAAGACCAGTGTGTTCACGATCGCATTCTTGGTTGGCCTCGGTTCGCCAACTCCTACGCCGGTGACGCTCCCAGCCGCAGGTGTGGCGACCATCTACACGAATAGCTGGACGCCACCAGAGCTCACAACGTTGCAAACGGTGAAGAACAAGTACGTACTCAACGATGTTGATGCGCAGCGTTTCAGCGTCGGCCTCATGGACTTCCTGCTCGCCCTCGGCGGCCACTGACCCCGCCTTGTGTCCCACAGTTATTCCACCGGTGGAATAACTGTGGGACACTGGGGGCATGAACCCGATTTTGGAAACTGTGCCGTTGGGGATGCAATGGCCAACGCTCGATCCGTTTTTGTTTTGCGCGCATCACAATGATGCGTATCCCGCGGGCGATGGCAACCTTGCGCCATCGGTTTCGCTCGTGGGCCGCGACATTGGTCAGGATTTCTCGAATCTTGACGGGTGGAACATGTACCACGGCTCGCGTGTTCCGGGGTTTCCGCAACATCCCCATCGAGGCTTCGAGACGATCACCTTCGCTCGCAACGGCCTCATCGATCATTCGGATTCGTTGGGCGCAACCGCAAGGTTCGGTCGTGGAGATGTTCAGTGGCTGACTGCGGGTAACGGCATCGTGCACAGCGAAATGTTTCCGTTGGTCAATACCGAGAAAACCAACGAAACCGAACTATTTCAGATTTGGTTGAACCTCCCGTCCGCCGACAAAATGGTCGATCCGTACTTCACGATGTTGTGGGCTGATGACATTCCGAAGGTGGTCTCGACGAACGATGCGGGCGCGGTTACCGAGATCACTGTGATCGCTGGTGCTCTGGGAGACGTAACGCCGCTCGCTCCGCCGCCGAATTCGTGGGCTGCTCGAACCGAATCAGATATTGCGGTTTGGCACATTCGCATGCAAGCGGACGCGACGTGGACGGTGCCGCCCGCAGCGGGTGACTCGACGCATCGGATGCTGTACGTCTTCGAGGGCGATTCACTCAATATCGGCGGGGTGGAAGTAACGCGCGGGACCGGGGTACGCGTGGACGCGACGGTCGCGCTTGAATTGCGCTCGAACGACCCTGCGGTTGAATGCATGCTGTTGCAAGGCCGGCCGATCGGTGAACCTGTCGCGCGCTACGGACCGTTTGTGATGAACACTCGGGCGCAGATCCAAGAGGCGTTTGATGACTATCAGCGTACGCAATTCGGTGGATGGCCCTGGCCGAGCGACGACCCGGTGCACCCGGCTGAGCAATCAAAGTTCGCGCGGCACCCGTAACGATTCAGCGAAACGGATGTGAAGGCTGAGGCGCCGTGCTCTCGAACGCGATCAGTGCGACGGAACCACAAACTTCGCGTAGATATCAGCGACACCAGCGCGGCGTAGATCAGCCGAAGGTTTGCCCAAAAAGAGATCGTCGTAGCCCGCGGCATTGAACTGGACGGCTCGTATTTGACATTCACAGTGCGGATGAATTCGACCGGCTTCGGCGTCGGCTTGCGTCGCGAACACTTTGTTCGTCGCGTGATGCACACACGCGTTGCATTTGCAGTGCGTGCGTTTACGTGTGCCGGTCGGGTATCCCCAATGCGAATCGAGACGCCACACCAATGATGATGAAGTCGGCGTTGCTGCGAATGCGCCGCTTGTCTGGGTTGCTCGGTGGAATCCAATGGCCGTCGCGGCGGTGGCGACGGTGGCGAGGAAAGCTCGACGAGTCGTTTTGTTGGAGCGCACTGGTCGAGTCATCGCGACTTGCCTTTGTGTGCGTTCGACATCGCCCGGTCCGGGAGCCGTATCGCCACCGTCGGTAGGGGCGATAGTGACACGGCTTCCGCACCGGGCGATGCGAGCGAGAACGAATAGTTGTTGATCCGCACAACCGCTGGAAACACGAGGGAAAAGTGAGTAAACATGATTTACGGCAACTTCACGTCGAAGGTCGTGCCGGAAATATCGACGCCAAGTTGCGGGAGACCGGCGCCGCCCTTTTTGACTCCATTGTGCAAGGCCGGAACATCGAAATCGTAGGTTCCGGCGAGCAGGCTGGTCGTGGTGAATCCCGTCGAATCAGCAGCGGAATCAGGTGCCCATTGTCCGTTGTTGCCTCGGTGAGTTGCGGCGACACCTTGACCAGTGTGAATCCTCGTTTGGGTCAGCGGCACGTCGATTGTCGTTGGGTTCGCGACTGCTACCGACGGATAGACCTT
This sequence comes from Actinomycetes bacterium, assembly GCA_025360585.1. Classification (GTDB taxonomy): domain Bacteria; phylum Actinomycetota; class Acidimicrobiia; order IMCC26256; family PALSA-610; genus F1-120-MAGs023. The sequence goes on from JANYBW010000068.1 coordinate 26,254, forward strand.
GGTTGATCCGTGAAAATCGACACGCGCTTCGTAGTCGCCGGGTAACAGCTCAGCAACGGCAACGCCGCTTTTGTCGGTCGCATCGATGGTCATCCAGTAGCCGTCGTTGCCTCGCATGGCGATAGGGGAATCGGCAAGATCTTCACCGTCGACGGGATTGCTGAAACGAACGGTCGTCGTCACGGTATGGAACGTGATGATCGAGCCCGACGTAACCTTCATTGGCTTGGAGGTCATCGTCTCGCCGCGGAAATCAACGCGAAACGTGTAGCTGCCATCAGGGACTTTTGTGTTGGCCTGGCCGTCGGTTCCGGTGATGCCGATTGGTATCCAAGACCCATCGGAATACTGCGCGTCTCCACCCGCCAGCGGCTGGTCGGCGCCCGTAGCCAAGGCCACGGTCAAGCCCGGCTGGCCACCCGAAGCGATTGAGATTCCTTGCGTGGTCACTGGAGCAGCAGCCGACGATGCGCAACTTCCGGTGTCTTCGACGCTGTACGCGTTGGTGATGAGCGCAATGTCGTGAAGGTCTGAAGCCTTCGTCAGCAGCCCGGCCGCGACGAGTGCGTCTTCAGTTGCATAGGTGCCTTTGGTTGCGCGATACGTCTCTTCGGCCGTCTTGAGCGTCCGAGCATCTTCGGCGCATGCCGAGGCTTGGCCGCGGTCGTTGATTCCGCCAACGGCGAACACCACAACGCCAGCGAGCATGCCAAGGACAGATATAACAACGAGAAGCTCAGCGAGCGTGAAACCGTCGGAAATTCGCCGATTGTTCTTCGCTCGCATGCTTTTTATCGACGGGTTCGCGAACCTTCTGAGCCAACTCGTGCTTCGGAACTGATCGCGCTGGCGGCGCCCGCCGCTACACGACGGGCGGAATCCCGCAGAGTTGCAAGGTGATATCGGCAACGGGATTGTTGACGGACATCTCGGGGAATTCCATCATCTCCGCCAATTTGATCATGACCAAGCTGAAGTGGAAGCCCGCGAGCCGTTCGTAAAAATCGATGTTGGTGGCTGCTCTACCCAAGTGGCGTTCCCACTCAGCAATGGTTTCACCGCGCGACAGCATGCCTTCGAGTAAGGGTGCACCTACGCCGTCGGAGCTGTAACGCTGAAGGAAGAGCCACCATCCAAGGTCGGATTCGCAGTTGCCCAGCGAAACCATTTCCCAATCAAAAACGCCAATAACTTCGGTGCCGTTATACATCTGATTGCCGGGTCGGGCATCCCCCCAACACAAATCGATGTGTTGTGAATCATCGGGCCATTCGGCAATGAGATGATCCCAGACTGGATGCACGACTGGATGGTGCTGGCCTTGCGTTGCCCATTCCAAGAAATGTTGGAAATAACCTTGGCGCTGTTGTACGCCGAGCGCACCGTGGTGTTGTTTATCAAGGTGAGCGAATCCTGCGGCGCGCCAATCTACTTTGCCGACTCGGGTCAGCGTCTCGATGCCGTTTTTGTGCCACTGGTTGCGTGTCGTGGGATCCATGTCAAACACGGGACCCTCGGTCATATACGGAGGGTTGTCTCCCGGTACAAAACCGTCGAGGCGATTCATGACAAAAAATGGTTGGCCCAGAATTGCGGTGCTGGCTTCGGCCCAACGAACGGTTGCCACCGGTACGTCGGAATGTTCGCGCAGCAGTTTCATGGAGAGGTACTGCTGCTCGATGAGATTGATTTCAGGAAACAGTGCGTACTGCTGCGGTTGGCTGCGCAACACGAGTGCTTCGCCCAATTCTGACCCATCCCAGTGCGCTGAAAATAGGAACGTCTCGTTCGAAAAACCGCTGGATTGTGGCACGATCAGATCACGTACCTCGACGGAACGCCCGGTTTGATTGGCAAGCCATGAAGTCAACGCATTCGCAGTCGCTTCGGGATCGCGTTGTCCGACGACAGGCATAGGTACTCCTCGGAGGATGGGCGGTGGCGTTCTTGTTCGCAGGCGCCAGCGGCGGAATGTAGCTCGCGTTGAACCCCTGTGTGCGCTGTGAGCATGGTTGCGCTGATCGTGGCGTCAACGTTGGTCGGAAAATGACTGCCCGGCAGCCGTGGAGTGCCGCTGAGACACGGAGTAAGATCGGGTGATGATGCAGGCCGATTTCAAAGACTGCGGGCGTTGATGGGGCGCCCGACACGAGTGATGTACAACACCTCGATGGCCCACACGCTAAGGAACGCGCTTCGGCCTGGCTATGCCCGGGTCATGGTGGAAAAGGTTCAGCGCCGGTTTGCTCGTAGCGAGAACACGCGAGCCGAATCTGTGGAGTGGGTTCGGCACCAGGAACTCAAAAACTGGGAGTGGTGTCACGAGTTCGCGCCCGCGCTTGCTGAAGAAGCCCGCGAAGTTGGCGCGGAAGTTCGAGCGCGAGCGAAACAACTCCGGGAATCAACTGGTCTGCGTATCGGTGGCGGCGCTCGTATCGAGCTGCTGTACTTTTTGGTCCGTTGTGCGCAGCCCGAGGTGATTGTTGAAACGGGAGTCGCCGCGGGTTTCTCCTCCACGGTGCTGCTTGAAGCACTAAAACGCAATGGCAAGGGCCGGTTGTATTCGAGCGATTTCCCCTACTTCAGGGCGAAAAACCCTGAAGAATATGTCGGCATTCTTGTTCCTGAGGAGCTGCGCGAGAACTGGACGTTGCTGGTGAAAGGCGACACCGTGAACTTGCCGGAGATCCTCAGCATGGTCGACAAGATCGACTTCTACCATTACGACAGCGACAAGAGTTATAACGGTCGCACGTACGGTCTGGATATCGTTCAGTCCAAGTTGAGCGACGATGCGGTGGTCATGGTGGACGACATCAGCGACAACGTTTTCTTCCGTGACTACGTTGCGAAAAATAATCTTGTGTTCGATCTTTTTGGCGCTCCGGATCAGGCGATCGGGGTACTGAACCTCGCCGCGTTGAACTCCCGCCGGCCGTCATAATTCGCGCTGCGATCAGTATCGGGTAACCCGACGGTTGCTGCCGCGACGCACAACGCCGCGATCGCAAACCAGTGATAGTTCGGAAACGCCTGTTTTGCGAACGAAAAAAACAACATGAGCACGAACGCACATGATTGGACGTAACCCGCAATAGTTCTTGGGGCTCGCCACACACACAGCGCCAGCCCGATCAGCATCGGCGCGAACGAAAACAACGCGCCCGGCTCGGGGTGTCCGGCACTTGCCCACCACGCCGCGAAACTCATCGAGTCGCCGCGGAATGGTTGCAATACCTGTACGACGAAAACGCTGCGCCAATAGCCGGTAACGAACAGGCTCGGAAGCGTCAACAAAAGCGCTGCTGATACCAGCGGGATCGTGAATCTGCGGCGAAGTAAGGCTCTCCAAGGGACGAGCAGCACGGTGAGCGGCGCGAGTAACGGTACGTACTGTTTCGTCATAAAAAACAGACTCAATGCATACGGCAAGGCCCGGGGCCGACGCACTGCGCACCACACCGTCGCAACAAAAAACAACGCGACGATCGGTTCGATCCACGCGAATTTCAATACGTGCCAACCGGTCGGTGTGGTCATGAGAATGCCAACCGCACTGACTGCGCCGAGTCGGCTTCTGCGTGTGCTCTCGCTGGCGCCTGCACCGAGGAGCAGTACGGTCAGAGCGATCGCCGCCACGCAAGCGAACATTGCCCAGCGCACCTCGTGGGTGATCGCTTTCGCGACGGTGACGGCGGCCAACGGAATCGGTGGATACGGGAACCCGAAATTCAAGGTCTTGGTATCAGTAAGCCGGGCGTCGTAGAACTCTCCGCCGTAAATGTCTTTGAACTTCACGACCTGCGGATCGTAGGGATTCTTTCCGTGGATCACCGCGGTTGCCCCACCACGTTCAAATACCAGGACATCGATGCCCGCCTTTGACGCGCCCAACACCCAAGTGCCCATGAGGACCACCAAAATGGTGAACGCCGCGATTCCAACGCGACGCCAACGCGGCGAACAGAACAGCGCGCACGCCAGGGCCGCAACGGGCAACAGCACTAGCCACAGCGATGCAAAACCGGGACGTTGATGCACAAGATGAAATGAATTGTGATCAAGTATTTGCAACAGGAGTTGATATCCGGTGAGCCCGAACCCGCAACCAATCAGGGCCAACCGTGCCGATTTGGTTCGCAGAGGGTCGCGACGCCCGAATATCGAAAATGCGCACAAGGCAATTGCGGTGATGGCCGCGCTTGCTTGAGGGCCCCGCCAATTCCGGCCGATGTCGGTTGTTGTGTAACCCATCAGCGCGGCTGCGAGCAGCAAACACACAGCCCGTGTCTCGCTCGAAAGTGTAGGAGCGGCCCGTTCGGTGGCCGATTCGGCGGCAGCCGTTGGCGATGTCGTCATATCGGTGTAATTTGGCCCAGTGAATGCAGGAGGTGAATCGCGTGAGGTTACTGCTGGGGCGGGGACGTTTATGGCGTTTCCAAACTCGCCGACTAAACAATGTTGATGGGGCGCCGCTCGATGAGAACCAACTCGCGAACCCCGGCTCGGAACCAAGATGAGCGCGAAGCCGTCGAGCGCGAATTTTGGTCTCATTCGAACGATGAGCGCCCGGGGGTTGAATCGGTTCGGGTACTTGCCTGGAAGTTGGCTGAATCCCGGGTGTTTTTAGAGAAGCTGGAGAGTTTCCACGAACGGTTTGCCGCTGCCAAGGTGATTGTTGAGCTCGGAGCAGGTCAGGGTTGGGCCTCGTGCATCGTTGCCGATCAGTTTCCCGACGCGGTTGTTCTGACAACCGATATCGCGACCGATGCGCTGCGGTCTAACCCATGGTGGCAGCGCGTGATTGGGGCGTGCCCAACGGGATCCTCGGCAATGCGTAGTTCCGAAACTGCTTTGCGCGACGCTTCAGCAGATCTCGTTTTCGTGTTTGCTGCCGCACACCATTTTGCGGATCATCAGGCGACACTCTCGGAGATCCGACGTGTGCTCAAGCCCGGGGGATGTGCGGTCTATCTGCACGAACCGGCCTGTAAACGTTGGCTGTATCCGCTGGCCTATCGGCGCGTGAACAACAAGCGCGTCGAGGTGCCCGAAGATCTTTTGTTGCTGGATCGTGTGGTGGAGCAGGCTGGGCTCGCGGGTCCCTTGGCGACAGTGATTCCCGCACCGACGACTACGTTTCGCGGCGAAATCGAAACGATTTACTACGCGATCTTGAAACGGGTTTCGTTGTTGCAACGAATGCTGCCATGCACCGTCGACATCGTGTTTGAGAAACGATAAACGGACTACCGGAGCTACTTCTTTGACTGCGTTCCGTTTGCGAGCCAGTGTGCGCAATCTTCACCGAGTTCCGCGATCGCTCGTGCTTCGTATTCCTGACACTCTTGCGCGCTCAAAGTTTCGGTCCATCGACCGTTCACGCCTTGGTTGATGAACACTTGCGCTCCGGCATCCCAAAACGCGCCGCCGAGCGGAACGCTCTTAGTCGCGTTTTGTTTCATCCAGTCGAACGAGCAGTACTCAAGGATTTCCGGCCATGATGCTTCCGGGACATCGATGTCAAGAAACGTGGCAATGCGGCGCATCTCGCCAGGAAGATCACGTTTCAGATCGGTGAAGTGAATAAACAGCAGGTTCGGAAGTTCGCGGATCTGCCACCACGTTCGCACATTTTCCCAGAACGGCCAAAACGGATGGCCGTCGTTGTCCATCCATTCGCGAAAATATTGGCGAACGTCCGCGGGCGGAACCTCGATCGGAGGACCAACACGGCCCGGCGTGTCGTTTAATGCTTCATACCAAAGCGCATTCGCGTTCGCGTGATGGTTGTACATGCTCCACACGACATCGCGACCGTCACGGCCGATATAGATGTACTTCGCTTTCGGTGAGTACACGAGCGCGTCAACCGGAAGGTGGGTTTTGAGAAATCGACGGTTGGTCTGCGCTTCGACCATGGGAAGTTTCACTGCTTTGGGAGGGACGCGCAGATCGAGCCACGGCGACATTTCGGCGACTGCCAGCTCGGGATCTGGGCCGAGGAGCAACTGCGCGAGCATCTGTTGTGTCCAGGTAGTGCCCGACTTCGCGTAGGTCCCCACGACAATGTCATCGTCGCGAAATGTGAAGTCGTTCCAAATCGTCGAATCGAAATGGTGATTGTGAAACTCACGCTGTTTGGTTGGCCAAGCTGGGATGTTCGTCATTACCCGCACTCTCACTTGAGAAATCCGACAGCCGTGACGATAGACGAATTCCATTGGCTGAGTCATTTTGCTGGCGGCTGGATTTGTGCCGCTATTCGGTGGTGCGGTGTTTGTATTGGCGCTGCGCCGACACGACGCCGAGGACGACGAGCGCAACGCTGTATATCCATGCGGCAGGAACTGGATGATCGATCGGCCACACGTGTTTGGTGACCGGAGTGAGTGGGTTTCCAAACAACTCGCGGACCGCTGATATGAAAACGCTGACTGGGTTGACGGCGGCGAACCACTGAAGGGCTCCGGGCATCGACGATGGCGGAACGAACGCATTCGACACGAAAGTGGCTGGAAACACGATGATGAAACCGATGCCCATCACGGCGTCGGGCGAACGAACGAAGATTCCGAGCCACAATCCGAGCCAAATCATCGCCGTCGCAAATACGAGCAAGAGCAGGATCCCCTGGGCGACACTCAAAATGCTTGCGCTGGTGCGCCAGCCGATAAGCAAACCGGTTCCGCACAGAATTGCAATTGTGACGATCGATCCGATCATCTCCGCGAAGTAATGCCCGAGAAGATATGCGGATCGCCGAGTCGGTAGCGAGCGAAAACGATCGATCACGCCTTCTTGGAGATCGGTTGCAATCGACGTGGCCGGTTGCATCATTGCGAACGCGAGCGTCTGAATCAGAATGCCACCGAGCAAAAACTCTTTATACGTACCGCCTTCAACACGGATAGCGCCGCCGAAAACGTACGAGAACAGCAGCACAAACATCAGCGGTTGCACGGTGACGTTTGTGAGCTTCTCGGGGATCTGGCGGATATGTTCGAGATTTCTGCGCGCTAACACCGATGCGTCGCGCACGACACTTGTGCTCATGATTGCTCCTGCGGTGACGCGTTGTTCGGGCGTTCGGTTTGCGTTTTGTGGGTGAGCGCCACGAAGACATCATCGAGCGTTGCCTCGCGGCGAGCGACGTCGATTGCATCGATACCCGCGTCGTCGAGCGTGCGCACTACGTCGACGATCCGCGTGCCCGGTTTGATGGGTACCGTGATGACACACTCAGCTTCATCAATGATTGGTTCGGAATCGGCGTAGGGCAACAATGTTTGTTGAGCAGCGACGAGCTGGGTGATGTCGCTGATGTGCACATCGAGGCGTTGCTCACCGATACGCGATTTTAAATCTTGTGGCGTTCCGTGCGCGACGGTTTCACCGTGATCCAGCACCACAATGTCGTCGGCGAGTTGATCGGCTTCTTCGAGATATTGGGTCGTGAGGATGACGGTCGTGCCTTCGCTGACGAGATCGCGCAGCATGTCCCAGAGGCTGCTGCGGCTCAGTGGATCGAGACCGGTAGTTGGTTCGTCGAGAAACAACACGGCGGGGCGATTCATCAAACTGGCTGCGAGGTCGAGGCGCCGCCGCATACCTCCCGAATAGGTTCGGACGAGTCCGTCGGCGAAACTCGTGAGGTCGAGCTGTTCGAGCAGCGCGTCGCCGCGTTCGCGTGCCTCGCGTCGCGGCATGCCGTAGAGCCTGCCGATGGTCTGGAGATTGAGTCGCGCGGACATCAGGCCGTCGACGGTTGCCTGCTGTGATGCCACGCCGATGTGTTGGCGCACCGTCGCGGCGTCGCGGACGACGTCGAATCCCGCGACGGTCGCGCGGCCTTCGGTTGGTTGCGACAAGGTAGTGAGAATGCGAATAGCTGTGGTCTTGCCTGCGCCGTTGTGGCCCAGGAGCCCGAGCACAGTCCCTGGTGTGACGGTGATGCTGAAGTTGCGTAGCGCCCAGAGATCCCCGAAGCGCTTGCCGAGGCCCGTCACGTGCACACCGCCGGATCCGACGGGCGGTTGGGGCACTGGTTGATCCGTATCGCGTACTAAAGTTTCGTACATAGTACGAACAGCCTACCAGTACGGTGTACGAAATGCCAAGCGGGAAACGAAAACCAACGCGGAATGCCGCCACCGCTGCTGGCGATGCTGTGCGCCAGATGATCGTGGATGCCACCAAAGAGGCTGTGACCGAGAAGCTCAACACGAAGATTGCGGGGCTGGCCGACAAGGCCGCGAAGCACATTGATGGTCACGCTGACTCCTTTCGCGTCGCTCACTCCCCGGATCTGCTCGAGGTGTGGACCCGCTCTGCAGCAGGCAAGCGCCAGCCGAAATTGTCACGCACGAATATTGCTCGTACCGCGATCGCCATCGCGGATGATGAGGGATTTGATGCCGTGTCGATGCGACGCATCGCTTCGAAACTCGCAGTGGGCACGATGTCGCTGTACCACTATGTGCGCACCAAAGATGAGTTACTCATGGTGATGTTCGACGAGTTTCTCGCGGAGGTCGTGCTGCCCGAAGGTGAGGAACTTCCACTCGACTGGCGGGAGGCGATAACGATCATCGCACGCCGTTCGCGCGACGCCACGCGTCGTCACCCGTGGATTCTTGACGTTTCCGATGATCCCAATTTCGGCCCCAACGCAATCCGCCATTTTGATCAGTCGTGGGGGGCATTGCGCGGCATGGACGCGTCGTTGGAATTCAAGATGGACATCGTCATGAGCGTTGACGAATATGTCTTTGGATACTGCCTGCACGAACGCAACAACTTCACCGAAGGCGGCGACCCGATGGACATGATCGACTACGTCGCGCGGCTGATCGCAGCGAACGAGTACCCAGCCGTCGCCTCGATAGTCAGCGAAATCGGTCTCGATTCTTTCTGGAGATCGGTGCACGCGCAGGCCCGAGATAAACGTCGCTTCGATCGCAACCTTGCCCGGCTACTCGACGGGTTCGAAGTGGCGCTTGAGCGCATGAATACCAAGCCGCGCCGCCGCTAGTTCCGCTTGCGCAATAGCGAGCCAAGGGCTGCGATCACCCGTACCTCACGATCGCAGAGACGGCGTGGGGACCGCTGTGCCGCTTGCCGTGGCCCGTCGTCATTGGCCAGTTGCATCCCCTGCTGGGAGCGTCTCACAAAATTGGTACCCATGACCTGGAATGGCAACACTGATCACGGTCGTACTCCTCTCGGTAGAGCGATGCCGGGTGCCGCACCGCCAGGGAACAACGTGCACTCTTCGGCATCGCAATCTGGGCGCAGTGGGAGGCTCGGTTGCGCTGCGTCGATGGCGATCTGAGGCGCGTGGTCTCCCGATCCGGCATCGGACCGGCGCGCAGCATCGAGGGATTCAAAAACGGCTGCTAGCGCGGGTGCAAGCGCCTGCGCTAGCAGCCATGCTCAGCACACACGCTGCTCACTTGCGGTGACAAGCGCCGAGCGGGCATTGGGATTCGCCGCGGCCGAACTGCCGATTCCGCCATGTATTCGACGGCGAACGTGACGTTTCGCCCATGCGAGCGATTGGCGCATCGCCCAGTGCACTTTGCGGATTGATGAACCCGACTGGCCCGCCGCGTACAGATCGCCATATGAAGTACTCGATGTCGCGCGTGCGCAATCGCGCGACAGACATCGAGCCGGTCGCCGGCGTGTATGCGGGTGATTTTGCGCACGGTGATGCTTGCAGGTTGGTCATGGTCGCACGACAATCTTCGGAGATGCCCGCGATCAGTGCGGCGTGGCAAACGGGCACGATCAATAGCAGCAAGGTCGAGTTACTCGCGCGGGTGCGTGGACGCGACGAAACAAGCCAGGCGGTCTTCGGGCCGTTAGAAGATGCTGTCGCAGTGGTGTGTGCTGATGGAATGCTCGATGCGGCCAAAGGATATCCATATTTCTTGCAAGAATTCGGCAAAGCGTCATGGGATGAGGCGCGGACGTCGCGGATCAGTCTTACCGACGCTTCAGTAGGAATCAGCGTTGGTAAAAGCCGCCTTGACGCCGGATTTTTCGCGGCGCGCTGGGAACGAGCGACACCGTCTGAGCGCGACTACCTCGCCGCAATGGCGGAAGATCACGAAGGCCCGAGTTCGTCTGGCGAGATCGCGCGACGTTTGAACAAGGAACAATCGCAGCTCGGGCCCACGCGAGCGAACCTCATCGCGAAGGGGCTTGTCTATGCTCCTGAACACGGGCTGATTGCGTATACCGTTCCAGGAATGCCGGACTTCATTCGCCGCCAACCCACGACGTAATGCTCTGGCGTAACGTCCGATTTCCCGTGTGAGGCGAGGTAGTGCGGTTGCCACGCCGTAGCTCGCAAAACCCCAGGTCAGTGCCCTAATTTGGCTGGCGCCCTCGGCAGGATTCGAACCTGCGCACACGGCTCCGGAGGCCATGACTT
>JANYBW010000094.1 GCA_025360585.1 Actinomycetes bacterium
TGCAAAAGTCGTGTCCGAGCGATGAGGACACAGCCCAGTCGCATTCACCCTCGACACCTACGCCCACGCGATGCCAGGCCAACAAGCCGACGCAGCAGCCTTCGCATTTCGTGTCGACGGCGCCAAATAACAACGCGTTCCACGTCACGCCGAAAGGCACTTTCGCAGCACGAACGCGCGGCCTTTCAAAACGTGGCGCCGGAATATTATGACAAAATTGTGACTTTTGGGGTCTCAGGGAGACTCTATATAGCCTCTGACCCGCACAAATGAAGCTCCGGGGGAGAGACTCGAACTCTCAACCTAGCGGTTAACAGCCGCTTGCTCTGCCAATTGAGCTACCCCGGATAGACGGCCGTTGGGCCTTGTTGAGCCAAATCGGCCGGGGCGCAGAATAGCAGCGGTCCCGGCTCGAGCATCAAACCTATTGCGGTTCTGGCCCCCACTTCTCGGCCGGTTTCGCGCGCATCGTAGAGTTTCGACCGATGTTGGATCCCGTACGGGCAGTCATATTCGATCTCGATGGCGTCATCCGTCATTTCGCGCCGAGCTTGCCCATCGATGCCGAACACGCACTGGCACCGGGCACAGTTGAATCAACCGCCTTCGAGACAGATCTCGTGATCCCAGCAATCACGGGCGCGATCACGCACCAGGATTGGTTTGACCAAATCGAAACGCGGCTCATCGCCCGGCACGGCTCGAGCGCCGCCGGCGCAGCAATGAAATTTGCGGAGCTACCCGCGATCGCCGACTCCGAGCTACTCGCGCTCAGCGACGCGTTGCGCAGCAACGGCTATATCACTGCAGTCCTCACGAACGGCACGACACGGGTCGAAGCGGAAAGTGAACGCCTCGGAATCACGGAGCACTTCGATTACTTCTTCAACAGCGCGCGCATCGGCTACGCCAAACCGGATCGCCGCGTATTCGAACATGCAGTCGCGGCGCTCGGGATGCAGTCGTTCGAGGTTGCGTTTACCGACGACAGTGAATACAAACTCAGCGGCGCAATCGAAATCGGCATCCACACCCACCAATTCACCAACGGAGCCTGCTTGCGCGACTGGTTGCGTTCGCTCGCCCTACCGGTCGATTAAAGCCCTGGGATTGCGCGTGCTGCGCTGGGCGCCAAGCGTTCGGAAATTACGAACCGTCGAGGTGTTCTTTGAGCCGCTGCGAGCGAGTTGGGTGGCGCAATTTCGCCAATGTTTTCGACTCGATTTGGCGAATGCGTTCCCGAGTCACGCCGAACGCTTTACCCACTTCTTCGAGGGTCCGGATTTGGCCGTCGTCGAGGCCGAAACGCATCCGCACGACTGCCCGTTCGCGTTCGTTGAGTTCTAGCAAAGCTTCTTCGATATCGGCACGCAGCATCTTGAGATCGGCCGCCGCGGCCGGAGCGATGGAGTTTGGATCTTCAACAAAATCGCCGAGCGAACCATCGGCTTCGTCGCCAACTGGCGTCTCTAACGAAACGGTTTCCAAACCAATGCGCTGAATTTCGCGCACCTTTTCGGGAGTGAGTTCGGCTTTGGCCGCGAGTTCTTCGGTGGTTGGTTCGCGGCCGAGCTCTTGTACGAGCGAACGTTGAATCCGCAGGACTTTGTTCATCGTCTCGACCATGTGCACCGGAATACGGATTGTGCGTGCTTGATCCGCGATCGCCCGAGTGATCGCTTGGCGAATCCACCAGGTGGCGTAGGTCGAGAATTTGAAACCCTTGGTGTAATCGAATTTTTCAACCGCTCGGATCAATCCGAGGTTGCCCTCTTGGATGAGATCGAGCAACGCCATGCTGCGCCCGACATAGCGCTTCGCGATGGAAACCACGAGCCGTAAGTTCGCTTCAGTGAGTTGACGTTTCGCGAGTTCGCCGTCGCGCACAATCGCAAAATGATCAGTGCGCCACGCCTCTGCAACGGTGTAGGCATCAAAAGCCAATGCAACAAACGGAATTCCGCATAACACGTTCGTCGCGTGCAGTAACGCGGGCATGTGCTCGACGGCATCGATACTCGTTTGCGCCAGCATGCCCGCTTCGAGGCGCCGCGCCAACCGCACTTCTTGATCACCAGTGAGCAGCGGCACCCGGCCGATCTCTTTGAGGTACATACGGACGGGATCGAAACTGCCGCCTTCACCGTGCGTGCGCCCCGTCGCGGGCGTGAACTCGGCATCAAAGGGTTGACGCCCGCGCGCCGCGCTATCGCCAGGGCGAGTCGCCGGAGCCGTTGGCGTCGGACGACGATGCTCCACTCCCCTACGACGAGCCGACTCTTCTTCTTGGCGTTGACGATCTTCGTATTCCAGCTCATCACGAATTTCATCTTGAACACTCACACCCGCGGCTTCGATCGCGGAATAGATCGCCGCGAGTTCGCCGGTATCGGGCTGCAAGTCGCGCAATGCCGCAAACACTTCGCCGGAGGTCACTGCGCCTCCGTGTTCGCGACCACGGGTGACGAGTTCGTTCACTGCGCGTTCAGTCGCGCTGGATCCGATCGTCGCATCTGTCGTGATCGAAAACGCCGTGGCATCCGCAACACCAATACCTTCAGGCGCGACAAACGCGCCTTCGGGTGCCGCTGCGCTCGACGACTCTGCGTCGTCGGGTTGTCCAGTCATACCGTCAATCTGTTCCACCGCTTGGTCCATCGTTTGGTCCAATGCCCGTTTCGTTTGATGCCAGCCACGCTACCAACTCGTCAGCAAGGGGGACGGCCTCTTCCCAATTGCTGTAATCGCGTTCGCGCACGAGCGCGTCGAGGAGCTGTTTCACCTCAACGCTTCGTACGTCTCCAGCCTGCAACATCGACTGCATCAACCGCAGACTTGATGCCTCAACCAAATTTACGATCACGCGTTTCGAGAATTCCTCGGCTTTATCGGTGCCCGCTGCAGTTTCTTCGACCGCGAGCCGTTGCAACAACGCAACCGTCCGGTCATCGCCACGGGCAACGGCATCATCAAACGACGCGGAGCTGAACAACAGCTCGAACGCGTCGCGCAATCGCGGATCATTAAACAACGAAAGATCGACGTGGGGGCCGACGAGCTGCGGAGCCTGCACCACCCATCGCAACGCATCGATTTCGCGACGGTCGTAGGGACGCTCCATGCGTTCGCCATCTTGGGCGGTGGTTGTTGCCCGCCGCGCACCCAGCGTTGCGTTGCCACCCTTGCGGACCTTTTCTACTTCGTCGCGGAGCCGTTGCACATTTTCTAATCGCAACGCGCTGGCTACGCGCATCACGTATTCGTCGCGAACGAAATCGCTCGGATGCGCGGCGATCATCTCGACAGCCGAGTTTGCCGTCTTGGCCCGCGCTTCGATCGTGGAAGTATCGCTGCCGTTCATGAGCCGATCCAAACGGAACTGCAAAAACGGCGTCACGGCCACAACTGATTTTGCTATCTGATCGGCATCGTCGGGCCACATATCTCCGGGGTCGCGACCGTTGGGGAGATCCGCAACTTGGAACTGCACTTCGTAACGGGATTCCCAGCTGTAGCAGCGTTCGGCCGCGGCTTGACCCGCCGCATCGGCGTCGTACGCGAGGGTGATGTTGCGAGCGAGGTTTTTCATCAGCAGAAAGTGATCGTCGGCCAACGCAGTGCCACAGGTCGCGACCGCTTGGGTTACCCCCGCGAGATGAAACGCCATCACGTCGGTGTAGCCCTCGCAGATCACCACGTTGTTGCGCGCAACGATTTCGCCCTTCGCCCAATTGAGCCCGTAGAGCAAACTACTTTTGCGATAGATCGGCGTTTCCGCCGTGTTTTTGTACTTCGGGCCATCTTCGCCGGTAAGTGTTCGCGCTCCAAAGCCAACGGCATCACCGCGCGCATCCCAGATCGGGAACATCAACCGACCGCGAAACACGTCTTGCATCTTGTTGGCTCGGTTCACGAACGCGAGGTTCGCGTCGCTCAGATCCTCACGACTGAATTTGAGCTGTTGTAAGTGACGCGCCAACACATCCCAGCCATCGGGTGAATATCCAAGATGAAATTGTCGAGCGGCCGCGCCGTCGAAGCCTCGGCTCCGCAAATACCGACGAGCAAAACCACCGTCGGCTTCACGCAATAAACGATCATGATAAAACGCGATCGCTGCCGCTACGGCTTCGTGCAAACGTTGCCGCCGTTGGCGTTCCTTGGAGAAGTTCGCGTCGTCGTACCGGAGTTGGATTCCCGCATTCGCGGCGAGACGCTCGACCGCGCCTACGAAATCGAGGTGCTCAACTTCGCGCACAAAGCTGATGGCATCGCCGCGCGCTTGGCAGCCGAAACAGTAGTAGGCACCCATTTCGGGATTGATCGTGAAACTCGGCGACTTCTCGTTGTGAAACGGGCAAAGCCCGCTCCAGCGGCGGCCCACTTTGCGTAACGCAACGTGTTCGCGCGCCAACTCAACGAGGTCGGTTGCCTCGCGAACTCGTCGCACATCCTCATCGAGAATTCCCATTTCGCCGCCAGGCTAGGCGCGCCGTAGCTGCACGCCTCTCGGCACCTCGATTTAGACGCCGCGCGGTAGGGCTTCGGGTTTCCAGCCGAGTAGCTCAACACCCAGCGCGAGCGCGTACCGATCCGTCATGCCCGAGACGTACCGCACCGCGATTTCTGCTGTCGCGGCCGTACCCGAATCCAAAGCCGGGTTCCAACCGGTGGTTTTGGGCGGCATCCGCGCCGGAACGTCGACGAAATAATCGACCAAACCCCGCAACAATCCAATGACCCGTTCGGCTTGGCGCACTGACGCTGGCCGCAAATAGATCCGTTCAAAGTTGAACGCGCGAAACGCCGCGAGCGCCTCCGCCGCTGGGGCCGTCATGCCAACCCGCCCCGATGAAGCGATCGCATCAAGCACCGCCCGTACAAACGTGTCGATTTGATCGCTGCGCCGACGGCCAACAACCTCCGCGACGGAGTTCGGCAAATCCCGTGCGGTGAGGATTCCGGCGCGCACCGCGTCTTCAAAATCATGACAGACGTATGCAATCCGATCGGACCACGCCACCACCTCGCCTTCGGGAGTCATCGGTGCGGGGCGCCGCCATGAATGGTTCCGCACGCCATCGAGCGTCTCGATACACAGATTCAATGGCGCGAGAGTGACATCGGCCCCGTAGACCGCATGGTCGTAGCCACCGACGAGATACGGCGACAATGCCTCTTCGCTGGCGTGTCCCGCGGGACCGTGCCCACAATCGTGTGCCAACGCGATCGCTTCGGTGAGCGCCAAACTCAAACCAACCGGCCGAGCGATGCTGGTTCCAACTTGGGCAACCTCGATGCAATGCGTGAGCCGAGTACGCAAGTGATCATCTTCAGGCGCCACAAATACCTGACATTTCCCGGCCAGCCGACGCCAAGGCGCAGAATGTTTCACGCGATCAAGATCACGTTCAAAGCACAACCGATACGGATCCGGCTCCTCGAGTCGTAAACGATTTCCGGCACCGATGCCCCGAGTCGCGCCAGGGGCAAGCGATGCGTGCAACGCAGCCTCGCGTTCTTCACGCAAGAGTAAACGCCCGCCAACGAACGAATGCTCGCCGGGGTGCGCATTCGCAATGGAGAGGTCGAGGTCGTTCATTGCTGAGACGGTACAACACCCTTCGGACATTGCCACAACATCGTCGCGTCGAGAACCCGACTCAGCAGTTGTAGCCGATCTCGGATTTCACCGCGGGAGGAATCGTGGTGCCGCAACCGACGCCCGAAGTTCCGCTATCAATCAGTTTCCATTGCGACCCCACGCACTGCGCGACGGTCACGAATCCTTCTTGGTTATCGGAACTTGGCGCGATGACTGTTGCCCGAGCCCACGCTTTATCGCTCGTTGCGTGTTTGATATCCGAGACGACAACCGCAACGGTCGGTTTGTTGGCTTTTGCATACGTCATGACTGCCTGGACAAGCACGGTGTCGGTGGCGGCGCAACCGCCGGGCACCGCCGACTTGATGGGCTTGAGTGGCTTGATTGTCGTTTGCGCAACGTACGGCGGCGTGATGAGCAGCGGTATGGATGATGACGTTGTCGTCGCGTGAGGGCCTTTGGCGTGATGGCGAGGCCGGGTCCCGGTTGTCGTTCCGGCGCGCTTGGTTGATGAAACCGTCACCATCGATGTTCGCGCGCCGCTGCTAGCGGCTTTGGGCGCGGGATCGCTGCTGCAACCAGCACCAATCGCCGCGGCGATGCCAATCGCGATCAGAGCGGACGAGAACGGGTGAACTGCTTGACGCACCCTCTTAACTTCGGCAAAAGGCGCGCAGAGCTGAAGAATCCGTAAAGGGC
>JANYBW010000007.1 GCA_025360585.1 Actinomycetes bacterium
GCTCCGACGATGAGCTGCTCACTGCGGTCCTTCACGACGCCGGTGAGCGAACCATCGGCCTGCTCATCAAGGTCGTACGCAAAGATCTCGCGCCGCGCCAGGTAGATCTCACCGATCGGGTTCCCGTGGTGCGTGATGACCGCCGTCACGCCCGGTTTGCCATCGCCGTCGTCGTCGGAAATGCGCGGATCATTTGGGTCGGTTGGCAAGCAGTCAACGGCTGGATTCTCGAGCCGGATGCCAATTCCGGTTGGGGTCTCCGGACGAAACACATGAGCACGGCCCCCATCGACTGCGACCGCGACCTCCGTCGCGATCGGTTGGATCGCTTGCGTCGCGGCGTCGGAAAGCGTCACGGATACGGGCTGATCGCTTTGGAACTCCGAATAACAAAACGATTCCTGGGCCATCAACTTGCCATCGATGACGTCCAGGTCGGTGAAACCATACGAGATGATCATGGCGTTCATGAACGATCCCTCGTACGCAACGACGTCGTAATGCGCGTAGCGCCCGGCGAGCCGAGCCAGAGCTGCTGCCCGTTCATCGTCAGCACCGGTTGCGCTCGTGAATTCGTTTGCATCAGCCATGTCACAATCCTTGCCTTTTGGGGTAGCAACGCGCCTCGGTCGTTACCTTGGCGTAGCCGCTCCCGCGACCCACCGGTGAACACTGTAAACTTGAGGCATGACCCTCGTCGAGAACCTGCGCAACGACCCGTACCTCTCCGGCGCGTACGCGCCAGTCGCGAACGAGCTCGATGAGCCCGCCGTCTTCGTGACGGGCCAGATTCCCGAAGCACTGCACGGCCTCTACCTGCGCAACGGCCCGAACCCGATGTTCGAACCGAAATCCCGCTACCACATCTTCGACGGCGACGGGATGCTGCACGGCGTGTACCTCGAAGGTGGCCAGGCTCGGTATCGCAATCGATGGGTGCGCTCCGAAGGCCTCGCGATCGAAACACGCGTTGGGCGCGCGATCTATGGCGGTATGGCAAACGGTGAGTTCCCCGACCCCGCCGAGGTTGATGGCGGTCCGCCGATCAAGAACGCCGCCAACACCAACGTGGTCCGACACCATGGTCGCACACTGTGTCTTTGGGAAGGCGGGCTACCGACCGAGGTGAGCTGGGAGCTCGACACCATCGGCCTACACGACTTCGACGGTCGATACTCGGGGGCGTTTAGCGCGCACCCAAAGCTCGACGCACGTACTGGCGAGATGTGCACGTTCGGATACGGACTCGATATCGGCTACCGCGTCATCGACCCAACCGGACAGGTTGTGCATAGCGTTCAAATCCCGTTGGAACGCCCCGTCATGATGCACGACTTCGTGATGACTCAGGACTACGTCGTGTTCCTCAACGCGCCAGCCGTGTTCAATTTTGCTGGTTTCACTTCAGGCGAGCCCATGATCAGCTGGCAGCCCGAACACGGAACGCGACTCGGCGTGCTTCCCCGCCGCGGCAACGCCGACGACATCATCTGGATCGAGATCGACAACTGCTACGTGTTCCACTTCCTCAACGCATGGAACGACGGCACCACGATCACCATCGACGGCTCGCGCCTGTCGCGCATGGACATTGGCCTCGAAGAACAAGGCGATGACGGCGGTGCTGAAGGAACCTTGCATCGTTTCACCATCGACCTCGCCACGAAGACCGCGACCACCCAACGAATCGGCGAGCTCCCTGGCGATTTCCCTCGCGTCGCTCCGCGCTTCGAGGGCTACCAGAACCGCTACGGGTACGTCGCGACGTTCTCAAACGGAACCGCGACCATGGCCGAGTTCGACTCCGTCACCAAGCACGACCTCGTCACTGGCGCGCAGCAAACCTACGTCTACGGCCCGCATCACATGGCCGGCGAGGCAGTCTTCGCGCCCGACCCGGACGGCACCGCCGAAGACGACGGCTGGCTCCTCAACTACGTCACCGACAAGACCACGCTCGAAACCGCTCTCGTCATCCTCGACGCGCACGACCTCTCGGTCACCGCCGAAATCCGTCTCCCCGGCCGCGTCCCGTTCGGATTCCACGGCAACTGGATGACGAAGTAAGGGAGTTCTCATTCGACCGTGATCGCAAACTCCGGGCAGTTGTCCGCAGCGAGTCGAGCGCCATGTACCTGCGCTACATCAAGCTCACCGAGTTCGTTCACGACCGCGTACCCTTCATCATCACATTCGAAGAGGCTCGGTACGAGCGCGTAACAGCGACCGTGCCCCTGGCACTTTTCACGATCGAACTGAATCTTCATGCGCCGACCTTGATCGGAAGCACCCTCGGGCCGCGCACCTGGCCCGCCGACCAGCTCACCGCATCGGGATCAGGATCAGCGAGTTCAAACGATGGGAACGCTTTCAAAAACTCTTCGAGCGCAACCCGGATTTCCATGCGGGCAAGGTGCGAGCCCGCGCAACGATGAATGCCCAACCCAAAAGCAGCGTGGCGATTCGGTTGACGGTCAATGAGCACTTCGTCGGGTCGATCGAACACCTCGGGGTCGCGATTCGCCGCAGGAAACGACAACAAGATCCACTCCTCGGCTTTCATCGGGCATCCCTGAAACTCGAAGTCTTCCCTCACGAGCCGGGCCATCGTTACGGGCGCGTACGCACGCAAGAATTCTTCGACGGCAGTTGGAATCATCGAAGGATCAGCAACGAGACGTTCTCGATCCGTCGGCGTTTTCGCGAGATGCCATAACGACGCACCAATCGCACTCCACGTCGTATCGATTCCAGCAATGAGCAACAACCCGACAGTCCGTGCCACTTGAAAATGGTCAAGGCGGGTTCCATCAATTTCAGCTTCGAGCAGAAACGAGATCATGTCGTCGCGCGGGTTGGCCACGTGATCGTCGATGTGCCCTTGGAGGTACGCCAGCAACGCTAGGAACGTCTCGATTCGTTCTTCGAGCGGTCGAGCCACGCCCTCAAGTACATCGTGCACAAAACCGCGGAACACATCGCCATCTGCCTCAGGCAACCCGAGCATGTTCGCGATCACTCGCACCGGAATGTGTTGCGCGTACTCCGCAGCAGCATCGAAAACATCTCGATCTTGCATGGCGCCGAGCAGTTCACGGCAGTACGCGCGAGTAGACGGAACCAACTTGTCGATGTTCTGAGGTGAGAAGGCCGGCAGCAGCATTCGTCGGGCGTCTTGGTGATACGGCGGGTCCGACGAAATCGGGGGCGCGATGCCCTGCGGCGCGAGTTCCATCGGTGGCCGATGGTTGGTGACCACAACGCTGCGCGACGTGAAGTGCTCAGTGTCATTCGCGATCGCGGAAACGTCGGCGTGTCGAGTAGGCAACCACACGCCGCCGTAGCGGTCGGAGTGCGCCACGGGGCATGTGCCGCGCAGCTCGTCCCAAATCGGGAACGGATCGGCCACCCAAGCAGGGCTGGTGTGGTCGAAATCAGTCGAAACGTCGGCGTGCTGGTCGCGGTTCATCGGATGACAATAAACATCGATTCACTCGAACACGAAGCCGGGTCGCCAGCCATTCACGGGGCGATCGGGGCCTTCAAGCGCTCACCGTTGTCCTTTTCCGCACCGAAACGGCATAAGAACGGACAACAGTGGCGAGTGCGGCGAGTGACCAACGCGGCTTGGCGCCGTTCGGCCAAAACCAATCGTCCGTTGTACCGATAAGCACAACAACCGTGCTTATCGGTACAACGGACGGAGGGCGAGGGCTGGTTAAAACCGCGGACGGTGACCTATTGCCTCGCACGGCTAACTGACCTTCGACAGAGCCGGGCTGGAGGACATGATGTTTTGCGGAGCACTCGAACAATTCGCGGAAGTCTTGGTTCAGTCTCATCACACAAACCGTGAAACTCGGCTCGCATGGCGCTTACGGCGGCGATCGATCTTCAGGCGAAACCGCAGGAGGTCCTTGCCCGCTGGCCGAGCGAACTCAACACTGCCGTTGGCCAACCGCGTGATTTGTCGCACACTTCACGATATTTCCGAGACGCCGCCTTGCACATTTGGCCCGTCGCGCTGCACAGTTGATCGTCGACCCGCGAAACGCGCGGACGAAAGCGGCACACGATAGGCGAGGCAGCGATGAGACGATACCGGCGCGGATTGGCTCGGCTTGCGATGATCGGCATCGTCGCAACGACGTTGACCGGATGCGATTGGCTGCAATACCTCGGTGATTCGAGCCACACGTCCTCGACCGCGGACGCAGGCATCGCGGCGACCGACATCCCCAACCTCGCTTCGAAATGGCGGTGGCAGCCGACCGGTATCCCCGGCCGCGACAACACGCTGTTCTCGACTCCCGCGACATGGCGCGGAAAGATATTTGTGGGGAGTAACAACGGCGTGCTGGTGGCACTCAACGAACAAAACGGCTCGCAGATTTGGCAGCACGACTTCGGTTCCCAACCAGTCCTCACGTGCAACGGAGGCGGAATTGTTTCTTCACCAGCGGTCGCCGATGACGGTAACGGAAATCCGCTCGTTTATATCCACGCGCCCGACGGGTATCTCTACGAACTAGACGGCAATACCGGTATAACCAAATGGCGCACTGTCGTGCAGATTCCATCGACCACAGTCAACGATGTGTTTGCGTGGTCGAGCCCAGCGTTGTTCGGAGGACGCGTGTATGTCGGCATCGCGTCGAACTGCGACACTCCTTTTGTGCGCGGCGCGGTGAAATCGTTCAATGCGACGACGGGGGCTCCCGTCGCCACCGGCTGGATGATGCCGAGTGGTTACGTAGGCGCTGGAGTCTGGACCAGTGTGGCGGTCGACGCGACCGGCGCCTACGTTTCGACTGGCTCGGTGACGGCGTCAGTCCAAAGCCAACATCCGCCAACAACGACCAATGGTTTCAACCAGTACTCAATCATCAAGCTCGATCCGGTTACGCTCGCACGCACCGGCAAGTGGGCCGCGCCATCGGCCCCAACACTCGGCGACCCCGATTTCGCCTCGAGTCCGGTCTTGTTCGACGGCACCATTGCGGGGATCAAGACGCCGATGGTCGGCGCGTGCAATAAGGACGGCAACTTTTACGCGCTGCGACGCGACACTATGCAGCTCGTTTGGCAACGGAGGGTGGGCATCCCGACCGACGCGGGAGAAGCGAACTGCATTGCCGGTGGGATGTAGGATGGCCAACGGCTGTTTCTCGGCGGACACGCCACAACCATCAACGGAGTTGCCTTCGCCGGATCTGTGCGACGTGTGAATCCGTCGACCGGAGCGATCATTTGGGAACTCGGTATGGCCGCCAACCCACTCGGCTCAGGCACTATCAACGGCAATGGCATTCTTGCCTACGCCGGATGCGATTGGAACCTCGGAACCGGAAACGGCATCTACATCATCGATGCCGAAACGGGGACGTTGATGCGTCGGCTTCATGACGTGGTGGATTACCCCGAGTTTGCGCAGCCGATCTGGGTCGACGGCCGGCTCTTCACCGCGAACACCAGCGCGCTGGTCACTTGGTCGACGTAGCCGAATCGAAACCTCGGCGCGGCTTGACTGCACCTATTGTGTCGACGTCCGTTGCCTATCGATCAGCCGAATTTCTGGAGCCCTACCATGACTGAACCTGCCGTCATCGTTGAACTCGAAAACAACGTCCTTGTCGTCACATTGAACCGTCCCGAGAAACGCAACGCCGTCAACTCCGAAGTGATGTGTCGGCTATACGACGCGTGGAAGCAACTCGACAACGACGACGATGTGCGCGTCGCGATTCTCACCGGCAACGGCACGACGTTTTGCGCAGGGATGGATCTCTCAGAGATCGGTAAGCTCGGCAGCGGCAAACCCGACAACGAATACATGGAACGTGTGATGGCGAACCCATCGATGATCTACGACGCGTGGTTGAAGACGTTGCGTCCCACGAAACCAGTGATTCTTGCCGCCGAAGGTTTCGCTCGCGCTGGCGGGACCGAGATTCTGCAAGGAACAGATATTCGCATCGCCGGAGAGAGCGCAGTCTTCGGTATCACCGAAGTGCAGCGCGGTCTGTTTCCGATGGCCGGATCCGCAGTCCGCCTGCGTCGTCAAATCGGTTACGCGGTTGCGGCGGAGATGCTGATCTGCGGGGAAGATCTACCAGCTCGTCGAGCGTACGAACTCGGATTGATCAACCACATTGTGCCTGATGGTCAAGCGCTCACGAAGGCCAAAGAAGTTGCGGCGCGCATCGCCAAGAACGGTCCGCTCGCCGTGAAGGCAATCGTCGCGACTCTGCGGGAAACCGAGACGTTGCCTGAGGCCGAAGCATTCGCGATCGAACAACGGCACGGCATGCCTGTCATGGGCTCCGACGATGCCAAAGAAGGCCCGCGAGCGTTCTTTGAAAAACGCGAGCCCAACTTCACTGGGAAATGACGGAGGTACGTGGTCCGACATCTGTTCGGAATTGCAACCGGATGTGCGACTACCGATGTACGTACCGCGTTATGGCTCGCTCCCCCCAGGCCGAAGCGCGCCTCGACTAAACCGTAAGCATGCCCAACGAAACGCCAGTTCCGCAGCCTCCTGTCGATCACGCACCGTGGATCGATATCCACGCGCATCCTGGCGCTTGTTTTTTACGTGGCATACCGAGCAACCATGCCGCGCACCAACAATTCGGCGGTGATCGTTCGACTAAAGCGATCAACCGCATGCGCGACGGCGAGGTGACAGTTGCGAGTTTCGCAACCGTTTCCGATATCAACGTCATTGGATTGATCAACGATGGTCGGCTCGGAGCGCTCCGCGACTTCGAAGCTGGCGAGGCGTTCGCAAGTCACGAACGCCAAGTACGCGGCATTGCACAACTCACACAGAGCACGGCGTTCGAACCGGTGCTCGAGCCCGACGACGTGTACCGCCTGTATTTGCACGGCGAGATGGGAGTTTGGATCGCGTGCGAAGGTGGCGATTTTGTGGAGACCACCGTCGAACGGGTCGCGCACAGCCATTCTTTGGGCGTTCGTTCGATCACGTTGGTGCACTACCGGATCAATTCGCTTGGCGATATCCAAACAGAGAACCCCCACCATGGAGGCCTCACCGATGTCGGCCGCGATGTCGTACGAGAAATGAACCGCCTCGGAATGGTGATCGACCTTGCGCACGCAACCATGAAGACCACCGCCGATGCGGCCGAATGTTCAACGAAGCCAATCATGATTTCGCATAGCCACTTGGCATCTCCCGGCCACGAACACCCACGGTTATTGACGGTCGAACACGCTCGTCTCGTGGCCGATACGGGCGGAGTGGTTGGGGCGTGGCCGGCCGGTGTGGCCTGCAAGACCTTCGAGGACTACGTGGGCGAAATCTGCCGGTTGGTCGATGGGATCGGCATCGACCACGTTGCAATCGGAACCGACCTCGATGCGAACTTCATGCCGGTGCTGACGGAGTACGTTCAGTTCGCGGACGTAGCGCAGGCGCTCGCCGCTCGCGGAATGAACCCATCGGAAATCGATGCGATCTTGGGGGGAAACTTCCTACGCATGTGGCGAGCCGTCGCGTCGAGCGCGGTGTAGCGAAGCCGATACAAGGCTGATCGGCAACGACCGCGCTGCAACGACGTACCGTTCACGCTCAATCCACTGCTCAATCCACTGCTCAATCCACTGCTCAATCCACTGCTCGATCCACTGCTCGATCCACTGCTCGATCAGTGCGAACAATCTGTTACGGCATCAAAGCTGATATCGACGGGTCCCACTACGCTCGCACGATGTACATGCTTCGATTTGATATGCGTGCACCTACCGATGGTCCTGCGCCGATCGCGGATCTCTATTCGGCTGCGATTGAAATGTCGGTGTGGGCCGAGCAACACGGCGCGATTTCGATCGCGTTGTCTGAGCACCACGCATCCGCCGATGGTTACCTCCCGTCTCCGCTACTGCTCGCGAGCGCGATCGCCGCACGCACCACGACTCTGCCCATCGTTCTGGCCGCATTGCTGATTCCGTTGCACGATCCGGTGCGACTCGCCGAAGATATGGCGGTGCTCGACATCATCAGCAGAGGACGCGTGGCGCACGTCGCTGGGCTCGGATATCGCCCCGAGGAGTACGACATGTTCGGCCAAACGCTGGCTGGTCGCGGCGATCGGATGGAGGAATGCCTGCACACGTTGCAACGAGCATGGTCCGAAGCCAGTTTCGATTACCACGGCCGCACCGTGAATGTCACTCCGAAACCGTTCACACCCGGCGGGCCAATGCTGATGTACGGCGGCGAGAGCCCGGCGGCGGCTCGGCGCGCTGCACGTTTCAATCTGTCGTTTTTCGCCCAAGCGTCAAAGCCTGAACTCGAAGCGATTTATCACGACGAATGCGAACGGCTCGGCAACGCACCGGGAATGTGCATCATTCCGCGTGCCGATTCAGCAACCACGATCTACGTTGCCGAAGACGTTGATGATGCATGGCAACGACTGGGCCCATTCATGTTGCACGACGCGCGCATGTACGCATCGTGGCTCGGCGACACCGCAGCGGCAAGTAAGTCGACGGCGGCAAGTATCCAGGATCTCCGCAACGAGAACGGCGCGTACCGTGTACTCACGCCGGATGCGGCAGTTGCCTACATACGAGAACACGGCATGTTGGCATTGCATCCGCTCTGCGGAGGTTGCCCACCGGAACTTGCTTGGCCGACGCTTGAGCTCGTCGCCAAGAAAGTTCTGCCGGCACTGTCGTGACGCCCCCACCAATGTTTGCTCCGCGAATCGGGCACTCGGCCCGCACCCAACAACGATCGAGCGCTAGGACGCACTCATGCCGTGACGGCCTTCACCCGCGAGGAATCGCGATGCGCCGTCTCGGGTTTCGCCCGATCGAATCACCGCGATGCCATGCTCATATTCGTTGCGCAACGCATCACTCATAGCGAGTTCGTGTTGTTCGTAGGCGCTCGTACGATCATGACGCAAACACCCTTGCGGTAACGCAGCAATCTCGTGGGCCAGTTGCGTGGCAACCGCCAACGCATCACCGGGTTCCGTCATGCGATTTACCAAACCCATACGCATCGCTTCGTCACCAGAGACACCACGACCAGTGAGGATCAGATCCAACGCGTGACTCATACCGATGAGCCTCGGCAAGCGGATCGTCCCGCCGTCGACCAAGGGCACACCCCAGCGACGGCAGTACACGCCAAAGATCGCATCACTCGCCGCAACGCGCAGATCACACCATGATGCCAGCTCGATCCCGCCCGCGACCGCAAATCCTTCAACCGCGGCGATCACTGGCTTCGCGAGCTCCATTCGAGTCGGGCCCATTGGTCCGTCGCCATCGGGCAGCACGCGATTACCCATCCCGTTCGCGATCGCTTTGAGATCAGCACCCGCACAGAAGGTTCCGGCGGCACCGGTGAGCACCGCGACCGATTGCGCCGGATCAGATTCGAACTCTCGAAACGCGGTCGCGAGAAGTTGCGCTGTAGGGCCATCGACCGCGTTGCGAGCCTCAGGGCGATTGATTGTCACGACGGTTACCGCCCCAACGCGTTCAACAAGTACTGATTCCATTGAGTCAATGTATCGCCGCTCGGGTCGCTACGTGTCGCTACGTGTCGCTACGTGTCGCTGCTCGGGTCGAGCTTCGCGTCGACTCGCTTCGTCGGCCGGTTCGCGAGCCTCAGTCGAACAGCGCCTACGGTTGCGACCGTGACAGTTCGAACAGTGATTGCCGTTCGCAACGCGATCGACGATGCAATCGTCGTGCAGCTCATCGAGCGGGTCGATCATTGGGATATCGCAGCGGGAGTATGGCATCTCCTGATCGACGCTGAGGAACAACGGCTCCTCGTTCACAATCTCGTCGCAAACCTCAACCCGCTCGGCACAATCGGTTTCGCCGGGAGCCTCGAATCCGTCGCGCCCCACGTAGCGGCGTGTGGGTTGCAGCTTGAATCGACCGACACCGAAGGAGTGCACACCTTTCGGCGGCGGGAACGAATTGCGTTGCACGATCTCATCGCCGCGGCGCGCTCGCGATTCGTGCGCGTCGATGCCGTCAGTTTGCACGCTGCCCTTGCTCGCCAAGACGGTCCGACCGTGCGGCCGATTGTTCTCGACACACGCACCCTTGAAGATCGAAACACCCATGGTTTCATTGCCGATTCGCTCCACGCACCGCGTACCGTTCTCGAGTGGATCACCGATCCTGATTCGGGATACACCGATCCTGCGATAACCAGTTTCGAGCAACGGCTTGTCGTGGTGTGCAACGAGGGCTATTCGTCGAGCTTCGCCGCGGCGTCGCTGCTCGACCTTGGTTTCGTCAACGCCACCGATCTCATCGGAGGCATCGCTGCGTGGAAACGAGCGAAGCTGCCGTTACAGTCGACGTGTGAGCGCTGAGCCCCCTCGCATGACTTCGAACCAAGCACCACTCGGAACTCGGCATACCGCGCACACGACCGCGCACACGACCGAGGTCGAGGTCGAGGCCGACGCCGACGCCGAGGTCATGCACGATATCGAGCTTCATTGACGCTCAGCGAGAACCTAACGAACGTCGCGTTTGGCTAACTGACCGCGAAGCTTTGCGTGCTGCCTTCACTCGGCCGCAGCAAGACAATCGGGTCCCGCGCATCATCGATGTAACCCAACGCGTACGCACCCAATGCATAGCCCATCAATCGTTGCACTGGTTCCGGCAGCGTGGCTGCGACTTCGAGGGGCACCGAGAGGTACTGATTCTCTTCTTGACGCAACCAAGCAAGTGAGTAATCGACATTGATTCCGGTTCGTGCGACATCGCTGCGGTTCTCTCCCCCGCCGTGCACCGTTGAGCCCAGATACATCACGATTGAGCCGCGCGGCATCACTGCCTGAACGGTGTCGGCGTTCGTGTACGGCATCCCTTCGGTCCGATGGCTGCTCGGCACCACCCTCGTCGCACCGTTTTCGATCGTAAAATCGTTGAGTGCCCAAATCGTCGAGACCTCAACATCGAGCCCTACCGGAAACTTGTGGAAGTTAAAACACCAATGATCACGGTGTAATTCTTGAGCCGGGCCGCCAGGGCCAATCGTGATGGCTTGGGTCAGATGCAACTGAAATTGGGCACCGTCACAGCCAAGCACCTGCTCCACAACCGACATCACCAAAGGGTGCGCAATCATTCCCACCGAACTTTGCGACCGGGCGAGGAGCGCACCCGTGCGGCGAGTTGCGCGCCCGGTGAACGAATCCGCACCGTACGCCGTCTGCGCAATCCACGTTTCCATTTCGGCACCAACCCGATCACACAACACTCGGTCTGCAAGTTCTTCGATGATCACGCATCCGAACTCCATGAGACCTTCGACCACCGTCGCCGCGGCGACATCAGCCTCAAAACGGGGTATCAACATCTTGGCTCCTCAATCGTTCCAGGAGATTCAATCACGATCGGCCAGCTCGTCCCAAGATTTCCTGCAGCCGTTGTTCGATCAGGCGATAGGTTGACCAGTCTTCAAGCAACGCCGGGTACGCAAGGTGTTCCAAACCATCGTGCACGAGACACGTCGGCTGCCGACACTTCACGTCCAATGAGCCGGACGATGGTCGGTTTTGACCTTGTCGCCAACTTTAAAATGCGTCATGTCGCTATTCTGCCAGCCTGGGCTCGCAACTCCAACCGGCCCGACCCAACTCAGCCCATCCGCGGAAAGTCGGCAATGCCCGCACTGATCGAAACCATGCTTGTAGAACAGGGTCGGGTGCGGCTCATTGATCGTCATCTCGCGCGGCTCCGTCGATCCGGCGCGGCGACCGAGCGAATCACCGAAGCGCAGCGAGTGATCGAACGGGCGTGCGAACGCGACGATCATGTCCTACGCATCGACGTCGCCGATGAAGGCATCGTCGAAGTGCAGCGGGCGATGAAACCAGCGACGCCGGTGCGCCTCCGAACCGCAATTGGCTACGACCCAACGGATGCGAAGCGTGAACACAAGTTGATTGATCGCGAGTGGACGGTTCCTTTCGATGCCATGGTCGAGCGAAGCGACGACCACGACGAAACACTCTTGGTTTCCCAACTTGGTCTCGTTGGTGAAACGACCCGCGCCAATATCTTTGCGATCGTGAACGGCCACCTCGTCACTCCCGAGCCACACGGATTACTCCTCGGAGTCACCCGCAGTTGGGTGATTGATATTTTCGGTGCGCTACAGCAGCCGCTGACCACGCGCGACTTGGCGGACGCTGAAGCGCTATTCCTCACGACGTCGGGGCGCGGCATTGTGCCGGTCGTCGCGATCAACGCACGCAAGTACAACGCACACGAGCTGACGGCGACGATCGCGAATCAGTGGCGGGCTCTGCCATAGTTGGAGTCGCCGGCAATCAGCCCCTGGACACGATCCGCTAGGCAAGTGGCTTGCGAAGCGGGCGGTTCGATACGGTCCGGCAGTCCCAGGCCCGCAATCTTCGAGGAGCACGCGTGAGTACTGACATCCCGTCTAATGGTGGATCGTCTGGCGAATCATTTGGGGGACGGATCGGTCGCACGATGGCAGGTTCAGAGTCCTGGTGGCCAGCGCGGCCCACGCCGCCAAGCGGCGCGCCGAACGTGATCATCATGGTTGTCGATGATCTCGGTTGGTCTGATCTTGGTTGCTTCGGATCCGAGATCGCCACACCAAACTTGGATCGCGTCGCGGCCAACGGACTGCAATTCACGAACTTCCACGTAACGCCAATGTGTTCGCCATCGCGCGCGTCGTTACTTACTGGAATGCATCCCCACCGCGCGGGCATGGGCACGGTTGCGCAGTCCGATCCTGGCTTTCCCGGCTATGCCCACGAGCTGCGCGACGACGTGATTACGCTCGCGGAAGTACTACGCGACAACGGCTACGCGACTGCGGCCGTTGGTAAGTGGCATCTCGCCAAAGACAGCGACATTTCCCATGCTGGCCCGATGCATTCGTGGCCGTGCCAACGAGGCTTTGAGCGTTACTACGGGTTCCTGGGCCCGTTTACGAACTTGCATCAGCCGAACCAGATCGTGGAGGACAACACGATTGTCGATCGCGATGATTACCCCGAGGGCTACTACTTCAGCGACGACATCACGGATCGATCCATTCGCATGTTTCGCGAGGTAAAGACCGCGAATCCAACCAAGCCTATGTTCTTGTATTT
This sequence comes from Actinomycetes bacterium, assembly GCA_025360585.1. Lineage (GTDB taxonomy): Bacteria > Actinomycetota > Acidimicrobiia > IMCC26256 > PALSA-610 > F1-120-MAGs023. The sequence continues at coordinate 13,158 of JANYBW010000007.1, forward strand.
TGCGCACGGTGCCGTGCATGCGCCGCTACACGCGAAACCCGTTGATATTGCTAAGTATTCTGGTCGGTATCGTACAGGTTGGGATGCCTTGAAAGCAGAGCGATTTGCCCGCCAAGAAGCGCTCGGCGTGTTGCCCGAAGGCACCGTGGTCGCGCCGCGCAATACCGAACGCGATCACGATGTGAAGCCGTGGGATGATCTCACCGCCGATGAGCAACGGTTGTTCGCTCGCCACATGGAGGTCTACGCGGCGATGGTCGACAACATCGACCAAAACGTCGGGCGGCTTTTGGGAGCGCTTGAAGAACTCGGCGAACTCGATAACACGATCTTCATGTTCACCTCAGATAACGGAGCATCGCGCGAAGGTGAAGTGAGCGGAACGAGCGCTTACTACGTGCACCTTTTGGAAGGCGACGATGTGCAGGCCGATCTTGCGCGCATCGAGGATCTCGGCGGCCCGCAAACCACTCCGCACTACCCGCGGGGCTGGGCGCAAGCAAGCAATACGCCGTGGCGATTGTTCAAAGTAAACACGCACGCGGGCGGGCAATCGTCGCCGATGCTGTTTCACTGGCCCGCAGGCAATCTCGAGCGCGGTGGACAACGAAGTCAGTACACCTATGTCACCGACGTATTTCCGACATTGCTCGATTTGATCGGCATCGAACGTCCGAAACATCGCCATCGTGTTGCCCTGCGTGATCTGCAAGGCTGGTCGTTTGCACCCGTCTTGCAATCCGCGTCCTCACCGCGCACCCACCAAGAGCACTACGTGGAGATGAACGGCCATCGCGGCTACTACCGCGACGGTTGGGAAATTGTCACACTTCACCACGCGCTCACGCCCTTCAACGACGACGAATGGGAGCTCTATCACCTTGATGAAGACCCGACGGAGCTCCACGATCTTGCGCAACAACACCCACAAATGTTGAAGGACTTAGCCGCAGCGTGGGAGCAGGCTGCCCATTTCAATGATGTGTATCCACTCGATGAAGGCTCTTCGATCAAATATTTGATTCGTCCGGAGTGGCACGAACAGTTGCAACGTCCAATCACGATTCCCGCGGGATCTCCGACATTGGAACGTTGGCGTGCGCTGCAATTCATTTGGTTCCGCGGCTTCGATATTGAAATCGAGTTGGAACATCACGATGGCGCGCAAGGTTGGCTCGTTGCGCACGGTTGCCAGGGCGCGGGCTACGGCTTCTACACGCGCGACAACACGATCACGTTTGTGCACAACAACGGTCGCGGCGCCACGCTCGAATTCGATTGCGGCGCGCTGGCGCCGGGCGCAAGTAGCGTGCATTTCCGATTCACCGCAGCGGCACAACGGCGTTGGCAGGTCGCGGCAAGTGTGGACGGTGCCAGCTTTCGAGAAGTTGCCGAGGTGCCGATGATGTTTGGGATCGCGCCATTTGAAGGTATCGACGTTGGGGTATGCAGGCGATCGCCCGTCAGCTGGAAGATCTACGAAGCTCACGGAACCTTCCCGTACACCGGAACGCTGAAACACGCTCGCTATACGCCTGGGGAGCCCGGGCCGGATTCCCCCGATCGACTCTTCGACGTCATTCGCAAGATGGGCGCCAAGTACGAGTAAGCGTGCGCCCCCTTTTTGGATTCTGGTGGGCGCCCACTTGCGGAATCCGCACGAAAAGCTCCGGGAAAGGCTGAGATGGGCGCCAGCGACGGATTTTGGGGTCGTGGTTCGTTGAAGGAGTGTGCCCGTGACCGATGCTGTTCCGCTGGAGCCCCAGAATCTGAGCGATCCCGCACAGCCACGAGCAGCCGCGCCGCCGAGCCTTGATCAGTTCGTAGCGCAGTATCGCAGCGCGTCGCCCATGATGCTGCGGTATCTCCTACGCGCTACCGGCAACGATCGAGCGTTGGCCGAAGATCTCACTGCTGATGTATTTGTGCGCGCGATGCAGTCGTATCAGCACGGCAATCAGGCGGCGATCGAAACGGCCTACTTGATGACATCGGCACGGAATCGCTTGATCGATCACCTGCGCCGCCGCGAAACCGAAGAGCGCAAACTCGCGCTTGCGCACGCCAGCGACGACAGCTCCACGCCGCTCAACGCCGACGCCCACTCATTCCTCAACGGTTTGGAATCGCGCTTGACGGCGCAATGGGAGGCTGCGCGCAGCGACACAACGAGCGAACGCCCGCAAGAGCGTGCAAGCGAACGATCGAGCGAACGAACGAACGAGACACAGTCGTTCCGCAGTGGTTCATGATCGACACGCCAAGCATTCGGAACCCAAGATGACGAATACCGCAGTTTTCACGGCCACCCGCCACCCTGACACACAGGGGAATCACAACGGTGACCCTTCGCAATGCCACGTATCGGCCCGTTCCGGGAACCTTCCCGGGCTGTCGGGCGCCCGGCCCATTTCCGTGCGCGGTGCGCGGTGCGAAGTGGAGCATCTTCGTGGTGATCGGTCTCGACGCGACCCATGCCGATCTCCGGTTCGCGAATCCTGCAGCGAACACGACCTGCCACCCCACCAACTAGACCGCTGGTCCCTACAGAACGCCCCCGACGGCTCGGCACGGTGACCACAAACGCACTGGTCCCTACAGCACGCCCCGTAGAGCTTGCAACAGGGACCAGAACCGTCGCGCTTACGCGCGCTGGTCACTGCGAACGGCCTGATTGGGCGTTAAACAGTGACCAGCACGCCGCGTGGTTTCCTAGGCTGTCGTCTGTTATGAACGATCCGCTCGCCGCTGCCTTTTTGCGAATCAACGGGTCGTGTCGCGTCGCTATGCATGAATTCGTGTGGCGATTCAGCAGCACGGGTGGTCCGGGCGGCCAGCATGCCAATACGTCGAACACGAAGGTGGATCTTTCGTTCGATGTGGAGCATTCACCGAGCCTCGGCCCGCGCCAACGCGAACGGATGCTCGCCGCAATCGGCCCCGTCGCGAGAGTGACGGCGAGCGATACTCGATCGCAGACTCGCAACCGCGAACTCGCGCTACAACGGCTACAAGAACGGCTTCAGGACGGCCTTCACGTCGAGACACCCAGACGAGCCACGAAACCATCGAAGGCCGCCAAACAGACCCGGGTCGATTCCAAGAAGCATCGCGCGTCGACGAAACAGCAACGCAAACGTCCCGGCTTCGACGACTGACCGCACGACGCACAACCCGCAGCGCACGACCCGCAGCGCACGACGAACGACGCACGACCCGCAGCGCACGACCCGCGCCCCCACACCAGTACCCGGCACACCAGTAACCCCAGCACAACGCGCATTCCGACAAACGGCAGCCCGGCGAACCCACCCCACTCGGTGTCCGGCATGCGCGAGACTGCGCCTCGTGACCGACGAACTTTTACAACGCTTTCCTGGTGCTCGCGGCGAATGGGCGCGCTTCGACGGCCCCGCGGGAACGCAGATGGTCGATACCGCGATCCAAGCAATGAGCGCGTGGTCCTCCGGTGGCAATAACGCCAATGGTGGCGGGTTTTTTGATGCCGCGATCGCCACCGACGAGATTGTCAAATCGACCCGCGCCACGATGCGGCGGTTCCTCAATGCCCCGACCGACACGTTCGTCTTCGGCCCAAATACCACCACCCTCGCTTTCGCATTCACCCGCGCGGTCGCGCGTGGCTTGAGCAGCACGGACCGCATTGTCGGTACAAAACTTGAACACGATTCGAACGTTTCCACATGGGCCAGCATCGCCAGAGACGTCGGCGCCGAGCATGTGCTGGCAAATTTCGATCCTGAAACCGGACGCCTCGAACCGAGCGAAATCGAACAGAATCTCACCGATCACACCAAGTGGGTCACGGTTACCGGCAGCTCAAATCTCATCGGCACGATGCCGGATCTTGAAGTGATCACAAAACTTGCGCACGATGCGGGAGCGAAAGTGTTCGTGGATGCGGTCGCGCTCGTGCCGCATCGCACCGTCGACATCGCCGCGATTGGATGCGACGCGATCGCAACGAGTGCGTACAAGTGGTACGGACCGCACGCTGCCGCGCTGTGGGTCGAACCCGAACTACTCGAATCACTCTCGCCCTACAAAGTTCGCCCAGCGTCCAACGAAGGGCCGAAAAAGTTTGAGACTGGCACGCCGAATTACGAAGGTCTCGCTGGCATGCAAGCTGCGGCGGAGTTCATGATGGAACAAGGGGTCGAGGCAATGGCGGCATACGAAACCGCAACGTTCACGCCCTTGTTGGAAGGTCTCCTCGCGATTCCAGAGGTCACGGTGTACGGCCCTCGCGATACGGTCGATCGCGCGCCGACCGTCTCATTCAATATCGCGGGCCACCATCCCGACGATGTAGCGAAGGCGTTAGCGACCCACAAAATCGCAACGTGGAGCGGCGATAGCTACGCGGTTGAAGTTGCGCAGCACCTTGGCATTGCATCGACCGGAGCGGCGGTTCGGGCTGGTGTGGTTCGATACGTAACGCCGAAGGAAGTCGAACGGCTCCTCGAAGCCGTCGCCGATATCGCCGCGGGTATTCAGGCCACAAGGCACTGAGCGCCTGCGTAACGCGACCTGTTTGCGCTAGTGACAGGCGCACCCGCCACCGCATCCCATGCCGCCGCTCGGCATCGAAGGCATCGAAGGCGCGGGAGCACTCGCCCCACCTGCGGTCACTGAGGCAAAGGCGGCAAACAATCGCATCGAATCGGTGTGGCCGTCCGGGCACGTGGCTGGAGCGCTGGAATCGCGCATCGGCCG
>JANYBW010000015.1 GCA_025360585.1 Actinomycetes bacterium
TTCAACGGCCCCACACTGTTAGTGATCGATGAACTCGGTTACCTGCCACTCCAAGCCGAAGGCGCAGCCGCGCTCTTCCAAGTCGTGACACAACGCTATTTGAAAACGTCGATCATCATCACCAGCAACCGCGGTGTCGGCAAAGCGCACACGTTGGGTCGAAGGTGTGCGCTATCGGGATAGTTGTTCATAGGTTCGTCGCTTTGGGGAGCCGGTCGCGGTCGACGTTGTCAGCGAGGTAGTGAAGGAGTCCATCGGCGTTCATGCCGAGGGTCTCAGCCACGAGCTTGGGGTCGAGGGTGATCACAAGATCTAAGAGCCGTGTTGAACGCAGCGTCGTGGGGCAGACACCTGCCGCATCGAGGACGTGTGTGAGATACGGTGCTGAGGCGGGCGTCGCACGGGTTTTCGTTGAGCGCGTGACGATGAGATACGGATTGTGGGTCTGGAGGTGGGCTCTATGCGCGATGCAGTTCTGGATCGCGTTGAGGCTCCTCGGGTCGAGTGGCACGGCATGTGGGCGGCCCTCAACATGCAATGTTTGACGGCGTGGATCGATACCGTCGACACGCAACAAACGAAGCTCGGTGTTGGTGAGCGCGTGTAACAACGCGAGGATCCCGACGAGGGCCTCGTGTGGGTGGACGTCGTTGTCGGTCCATCTTCGAAACAGGCGCCGTTGATCGGCTGGTGTGAGTGTCGGGCCGATGAACCCACCTCTTGGAGCGACGACGATCGTGGAGGTCGGATCGGTGAGCATGATCTTGTTGCGTCGCGCCCACCGCACGAATTGACGGACCGTGAGGAGCCGGCGACGCCGGTTCGCTGGTTGGGTATTGAGAAACGCTTCGATATCGCTGGTCTGTAGTGTCGCCCAGTCGTTCTTGGCCCCTTCAACGGTGACGAATATGGCGAGGTCTCGGACGACCGCGATGGCTTGTTCAATCGTGGAATCTGCACGTGGGTGTGTACCAGCATGGCGGGCTCGTTCTGCGCAGCGCACGAGATAATCGCAATAGCGTTGATTGACGGGACGTAACAGTTCAGGTGTCCCAGCGACGCGGCGTCGCCTTCGACCCGCAGCGAGACGTGCGGGTTGATCAAGACCAAATGCGAGTTGTTCAGCGATGAAGAACTCTTCGAGCGTGCGTGCCAACGGACCGATAGATCGCCCTTCGCGTCGAGCGCGTTCGAGTATTTCTTGCGGGTGTGGAGTGTCGCCGTCGCGAAGGAGACGACCGAGCGCGGTGATCATCACACAGACGCGGCCCATGCAATGTCGTTCGGTTGCGTACTCCGCGAAATCGATGAGCCACGACGGTGGGTCGTTGAGACTTCCGGCAAGGTTCTCGGCCTGGTTCCGGGCCCGTTGCGGATGGCGTTGCCAGCAACGGCCACAGAGCCCACCGCTACGTTTCTTTGCCGGTGCTGCACACTGTCGGCACGGTTGAGGTTCCAGGCGTATCGGTGCTGGACGTGAGCAACGTCCACACCATCCCGTCACCGGGCGGATATAGCCCTGCCGGCCACAACGAATACATAACAGTTTCGTATCGGACGCGTTTTGGCGACGACGACATCGCAGCCATCGGATATTTGTTTTGGAACCCACCACGCCGCCGCAGTCGATGCAGGTGTGTGAAACCTTCTCGAACCATCACCCGCCGAACTCGCGATCACCACCCGCTTCTTGATCACCGCCACCACCGTTGTTTCGGCAATACCGATTTCATCGCGATCAATTCCGATACGAACCTCGACAGTTAAATCGTTCTTCAACACCGTTTCGCGAACATCGCGTCGCTTCGCCAACACGGCAGTGCAGAGACACGAACGCGTCCTAGGGCCATCGCGCAAACTGCTCAACGCTACGATTCCTCGACGAGGATCGAAGGTACGGTTCGTGCGATCGCGAAACGCAATTCAGTCATTGAAACTCGGGCACATTTCGGACTGTTCTGTCATTTGCCGACGAGGTCGCGAATCGGAATGGGATTACCGCGATTGTGGGCCGTCGATTCCCGGAGTCGGCGAGTTTGGTTGTTGTAAGATTGACGTCGGGTCCCGCGTGCGTACTCATCGATTCGCGAATAATTTCGCGGTGCGACGATTCGAGTGTGCGTCGCGGGTATTCCGTAGTTGGCCGAATGTCGCATGGGTGTGCCATGCTGCCGTTGTGGTGGCAGACGCGAAATGGGCTCACTCGAGGAACGAGTGCGGTGATCGTCAGACAGTTCGCGAACATCTTGAGTCGACTGCTTCACTTGCGCGAGGTTTTGGCGAAGCCTTTGACGGCGCAGCGATGGCATATGCAGCAGGTTTGTGGCACGACCTTGGCAAATACAGCTGTGCGTGGCAAGACCGTTTGGCTCTATTGGAAGTCGGCCACTCGGCGCAACACGTTGATCACAAGGGAGCCGGTACTCGTCTTGCGGCGAGCCAACACCTGATTCCTGCTGCATTGGCGATCGTTGGTCATCATGGTGGCCTTCGGTCGATTGCCGATCTCAAAGACGTCGCGGCGGCTGACGGCCATGACGACCAGGCAGTGCTGGCCAATGCGCGAGCAGACTGTATTGAAACGACTCTCGGAGCGACTCTCCCGGATCACGCGCACGATCCTATAGGCCTTGAGACGTTTACGAGGTTCGTGTTTTCTGCGCTCGTCGATGCCGACTCCCTCGACACGGCGCAGCATTTCGGTCAACAGCCAACGGCGGCACTCACTGACATTGCGGATCTCGCTCAGCGGTTCGCTGAGCGCCGCGCTGATGCGTTCGCCGGTCGAGCCGCCTCAAACGTCGATGACGTTCGCAAAGCGGTTCTCGCCTCGTCGATCAATGCTGCGGCCACGAAACCTGGCATGTTCCGTCTTGCCGTTCCGACCGGAGGCGGCAAGACGATTTCCGCGATGTCTTTCGCGTTGGAGCATTGCCGAGCGCACCAACTCGACCGAGTGATAGTCGCGGTGCCTTATATTTCGATCACGCAACAGACGGCGTCGGTGTATCGCTCGTTGCTCAACAGCGACGACGACGTAGCTGACGTAGTACTCGAGCACCACAGCAGAGTTGGCGATACAGCTGACAGTTTCGTTCGTCAACTGGCCGTCGAAAATTGGGATTCTCGTGTGGTTGTCACGACGACGGTGCAACTCTTCAAGTCTCTGTTCGCCTCGAAGCGATCCTCGATGCGGAAGGTGCACCGCCTTGCTCGAAGTGTGATCGTGCTGGACGAAGTTCAGGCGTTGCCGCTCAATATGCTTGTACCGATTCTCGATATGTTGAAGCGCCTGGTCGATAACTACGGGGCAACGGTTGTGCTTTCGACTGCGACACAACCCGAGTTCTGGGCCTTACGCGAATTCGAGTCGCTGGAGGTGACAGATATTGCTCCGCCTGTGCGCGATTTGTCGGAGCAACTTCGCCGGGTCCGATTTACGTGGCGTACGAATCCGCAGCCGTCGTTGGCCGACGTTGGTGCTGAATTGGCGGCGCAGTCACAGGTTCTTGCAATCGTGAACACGACAGGCGACGCCGCTACGCTTGCTACCGAATTGACCGAAGCCGGTGCGGAAGCGCTGCATTTGTCGAGCCGACTTTGTCCAGCACATCGCCAATGGGTGATAAATGAAGTTCGGCGTCGCCTCGCGTCTGGCGCGGATGTTCGACTCGTAGCAACGCAGCTTGTTGAGGCCGGTGTCGATTTTGATTTCCCCACTGTGTGGCGAGCACTCGCTCCTGCGGATTCAATGTTGCAAGCTGCGGGCCGTGCGAACCGTGAAGGGCGCGGGGAGATCCTCGGCGAAGTTGTACTGTTCGATCCTGCCGACGGGCATTGTCCCGCAGGTTCGTATCGCACGGCGCGAGACCAGGCGAAACTGCTCTTCGGCCCAGGCAAAGCGGACCCCGACGATCTGGCCGTGTTGGCCACCTATTACCGCGAGCTGTACGAACGCCTGCGGGTTGCCGACGACCGAGCGGGTGTGCAAGAAGCCCGCCATGCAGTTGACTTCGAGACTGCGGCAAAGCGTTTCACGATGATTGATGATGGAACAGTTGCCGTCGTTGTCGCGCCCGCGGTCGAATCGATGGCGGCCGAGTGGATCGACCCCCATCGATTGGATGAGGCACTCGCGGTGCTCGCACGTCTGGAGCGCGCCGACCCGACCGTGGCAACACGCGATTTTCGACTGTTGCAGAGTTATTCGGTCGACTTGATGCCGCGTAGCGCACTTGCCCGAAGTGGATCGATGGCAGAGCTCCGTCCTGATCTCTATATTTGGAACGGCAAATACGACCCGCTACTGGGACTCGTCGCCGACTACGCAGCTGAGGAGTACGTCTTATGAGCCACCCGGTTCCGCTAGTTGTACGCGTTGCTGGCGATTACGCGTGCTTTACTCGCCCGGAGCTGAAAGCGGAACGCGTGAGTTATCCAACAATGACTCCGTCTGCTGCGCGCGGGATTCTGGAAGCCATCTTTTGGAAGCCGGAGATGCAGTGGAGAGTTGAGTCGATAGAGACACTGCGCCCTGTGCGATGGTTCACAATTCGGCGTAACGAGTTGAGCGCCATGCCCGCGCTCCGCAGCGTAACGGCGTGGCCAGACAGGAATGGCGGGTATGACGCTGAAACGGACAGAGATCAACGAAATACTTTGGCGTTGCGCGATGTCGCGTACCTCATTCGTGCGCAGATTGAACTGACCCCGAATGCCACCGAAGATGTGGCCAAATATCGGGACATGTTCCGACGGAGAGTTTCGAAAGGGCAGTGCTTCAGTCAACCGTTTCTTGGGTGTCGCGAATTTGCGGCATCATTTGGCGAGGTGCAACCTGCAGAACAACCGATCGATTGGCACGATCACCTGGGGCTGATGTTTTGGGGCTTCGACTATTCGCAGAGCCCTCCCAAATCACAGTGGTTCTCCGCGCGAGTCGATCAAGGGGTGCTGACGGTGCCATCAAGCCCGATCGACGCTGAACCGGGAGGCGCGGCCTGATGTTGCTGCAAGCGCTGGTTGAGCAAGCCGGATTTCGATCGGGCGATGTGCCGCGCGGTTACGCCGTGAAGCCAGTTCGTTGGACGCTCGATCTCGATGCAAATGGCAAACTTCGATCACCGACACTCGGCAAATTGTCTGATGCAGACAAGCCCGCCCGAGGATTATCGATGGCGATTCCGGAGACTGTGCGGTCGGGAGTGAAACCCGCTCCTTTCCTTTGCGTTGACACGTTGGAGTACGCATTAGGGATCCCTAAGGATGACTCGCCCAAAGCTGCCCGTGACGCGGAAGCCAAAAACGCGGCTTTCATCGACCTTTTGCGCCACGAGGTGCAGAGCGCTCCGAGCATTGCGCCGTTGCTCAAATTCTTTGAGATTGGTGAAACCCCCGAAATCCCGCCCGACGCGAAGCCCATCGATCGGGTTGCGGTGACGATCGACGGTCAATGGTTGCACGATCGTCCTGATGTCCGCGCTACTTGGCCCCGCGTGGTGAGTTGGCGTAAGGCTTCGGGTGTCGTGGGCGTATGTCTCGTATGTGGAGGCGTGGCGAGTCTCGCGGGAACGTTCCAATCCATGATTCCGATTGGTTCGGTGCCGGATCAGGGCAAGACGATGGCGCTCGTTAGTGTGAACAAATCGGCCCAGGGCAGGGGTGGCGCAACGGGTCTCGTGAACACGCCTGTGTGTGAGGATTGTGCAGCTGCGTCGATGGGGACACTCGTCGAAATGCTGGGCAACGAGATGCATCGCCGCCGATTGAATGCTGTCGGAGCGACATTTGTGTGGTGGTTGCGCGAGGGCAACCAGTTCAATCCATTTGAGGTGCTTGAGAATTCGAACGTCAACGAAGTTCGGTCGCTGTTGGAGCGGTTCTCGAAATCTGGCGAATTGCAACTGCTGGCAGAGGATCGATTTCAAGGCGTCATTCTGAGGGCGAATGCGGCACGTGCGGTGGTCTCGAGCTGGATTGACCGTTCGATGGCCGATGTTGTTGGCGCGCTGCAGCAGTGGCACGCAGACTCTGCGATCGTCGACCCTTGGGACGGCGAGGTCGTGCCGCCGCTTTGGAAGCTTGCAAAGGCGACAGGTCGTTGGAAGAAGGATCGCAAGATCTACGACGACAAGAATGTGCATAACAGCGAGGATGCGCTCATCATGTGCGCGCTGGCAGGGTCTCGTCCTCCCGTGTCGCTCGTCTCCACAATCTTGGCGCGCATCCGCAGCGACCATCACGTTTCTAGTGAGCGCGTTTCGCTCATCCGTCTTGTGCTCATTCGCAATCAACTTGCACCTTTGGAGGTACTGATGCCCGGTCTGAACACGCAAGCCATCGATGCGCCGTACGTTTGCGGCCGTCTATTGGCCATGCTGAACAATCTGCAGCGAGCGGCGCTCGGCGATGTCAACGCAACGCTCGCCGACCGCGTGCTTGGACGAGCATCAATGGCGCCAGCTGCAGTGTTAGCTGGCGCGCTGCGAGACAGCAACGCACATATCAAGAAATTGCGAACGCAAGGAAAAGGAGGCCTCTCGGTCTATTGGCAACGACGCATTGACGAGGTTGTCGAGCTTCTCGAAGGCTTCCCGAACGCGCTCAATGTTTCTGAGCAAGCACGATTTGTATTGGGATTTCATCACCAACGCGCTGCCGATATGCCGCGGAAAACCGAGTCAACTGAACGTTCAAACGAGGAGACGAACTGACATGGACAACCACCTCAACCCAAGCGTGCGCCACGACATTGTGATGTTCTTTGATGTACGCGATGGCAACCCCAACGGGGATCCCGACGCGGCGAACCAGCCGCGCTTCGATCCAGAGACGGGTCATGGTCTTGTCACCGACGTTTGTATCAAACGCAAGATTCGCAACTATGTCGATGCGCTCGATGGTGAAGGCGCACGCAACAAGATCTTCATCCAAGCGGGTAAGCCTCTCAACGCAACGCTTGAGCGCGCGTATACGACGCAAGGTCTCGAAGGTAAGAAAGAGAAGGGCAAGAGCGCCGACAACGTGCGCCTCGCACAAGCTTGGATGTGTGAGAACTTCTTCGACGTGAGAATGTTCGGTGCTGTGCTTTCGACGGGCGATCACCAAGCAGGCAAGGTGCAAGGCCCGGTGCAGTTCACGTTCGCTCGTTCGGTCGACCCGGTGATGCCCGCCGACAACACGATCACGCGCGTTGTGGCGACGCGCGTCGGTGACGACAAGGAAACTGAGATGGGCGGCAAGTGGACGGTTCCGTACGGCCTGTATCGGATGCATGGCTTCTTTTCCGCGCACTTTGCCGAACGCACTGGTGTCTCAGTTGAAGACCTTGAAATGTTGTATGCAGCACTTTGTGGCATGTTCGATCTCGATCGTTCGGCGGCTCGCGGGGAGATGGCACTTCGTGGGCTGTATGTCCTCAGCCACGAAAGCAAGCTCGGCGAAGCTCCGGCGCATTCGCTTACGGAGCAGATCGTCGTTCGTAGGAAGAACGACGCCTCGCCAGCGCGGAAATTTAGCGATTACGAAGTGCGTACGCCGAGCGAACTCCCAGCGGGGGTGAGCATGACGGCTGTTGTTGCATGATTGCTCCGCTCAGCATTCCTATTTCGGCGCTTGAACATTGGGCGTATTGCCCTCGGCAGTGCGCTCTGATTCATGTTGAACAAGCATGGGAGGAAGACGGCAATACGGCGCGCGGCAGAGTCGCACATGAACGCGTCGATGCTGGGAGCGCAACCACTCGCGCTGGAGTTCGAGAAGTTCGTTCGCTACCCCTGTTCCATGATGATCTCGGTCTTCATGGCATCGCCGACCTCGTCGAGTTTGGCGATGGGTGGATACAACCAGTCGAATACAAGATCGGTGCTGTCGATGGTTCCCGCGCTGCATCTGTCCAACTTGCGGCGCAGGCGTTATGCATCGAATCGATGTTTTCGATCCGTGTGAATACCGCCGCGTTGTATTCGGTTTCTCAGTCGCGCCGCGTCCCAGTCGAAATCGACGATGGTTTGCGTCAAGCAGTTGCCACGATCACTGCGGAAGTGCGCGCATGCCTCGAACAACTGTCGCTACCCACCGCGCCGGACGATGCTCGATGCAAACGCTGCTCATTGAATGCGATGTGCATGCCATCGGTCACGGCGCGTACCAAAGCTTTGCGAAACGCCGAGTTCGCTTTGTTCGACGTCGCCTGATGGTTGCAACGGAACTCCTCAACACGCTGTACGTGACTCGGACCGAGGCAAGGCTCGGTGTCGAGCACGACGCACTTGTCGTGCGTGTGGGCGACGAACGACCACAACGGTTTCCTTTGGCGAGAATTGAAAGCGTTGTGCTGTTCGGACCGATTGTCATTAGTCCGAGTCTGATCGCGCGATGTGCATCTGAAGGCCGGACGATTGTCATTCTGGATCGCAACGGCAGGTTTCAGGCTCGAATCGAAGGACCGCTCACGGGAAGCGTGATGTTGCGCAGGAAACAACATGAGATGCTGAATGATCGGGTTCGTGTGAGTTTGCTTGCTCGCAATCTCGTGGCAGGCAAATTGCAGAACTCCCGCCGCATGCTGTTGCGCGCGGCACGCGATCAATCCGACTCTGATGTGCAAGCGGCGTTGCGGATGTCCGCGGGGCAACTCGCCGCTGGCATTGAGCAAATAGTTGGAGTCACTGATCTTGACACTTTGCGAGGGTTCGAAGGACAGGGGGCCAACGCCTATTTTTCGGCGTATGCTCGCCTGTTCGGTAGCGCACAAGACTTCGAGTTTGTAAATCGTTCTCGACGCCCACCGCGTGACCCAGTCAATGCTGTGTTGTCGTTTGGGTACGCACTGTTGACGACTCAATGCCGTACTGCGCTTGAAACCGTCGGATTGGACCCGCAAGTTGGATACTTGCACGCGTTGAGGGCCGGACGCCCTGCGTTAGCGCTCGACTTGATGGAGGAGTTCCGTTCGTTTGTTGTTGACCGCCTTGTGGTTCGGCTCTTCAATCGCCGTCAACTATCTCACGGAGATTTCGATTCGTTTCCGGGAGGAGCCGTACGGCTCAACGACCGAGGTCGCCGCACGATGCTCACCGAATGGCAGCGACAGACAGAGCGCGATTTTGACCACGTCCTTGCACAACGACAGGTTTCTTATGGATTACTGCCGCAGTTGCAGGCGAGAATATTGAGCCGCTTTGTGCGAGGCGACCTCGAGGCCTACGTGCCGGCATTGGTGCGTGGTTGATGGCCGATTATTTGGTGACGTATGACGTAAGTACGTCTTCTGAAGGCGGAGCAACACGGCTACGACGAGTCGCCAAGGTTTGTGAAGGGCACGGTCTTCGTGTGCAGTGGTCGGTGTTCGAATGTGTTCTTCGACGATCCGAACTGGTCGAGATGGTAGCGGCGCTTGAGCGCATCATCGATCCCGACTTCGACAGCATTCGCATTTATCCGCTCGCGCATGACGCGCGTTCTGAGGTCCTGCGACTGGGTTTGCAGGGACCGCCAGATATACGTGACCCGCTCATCATTTGATTCGCGAGGACTTGTCGCTGTTTGCAAAATGCCGTGTATGTGGCGGAACGAATGGGATATTGATGGACGTATCGACACAGTTATAGATAGCAAACGCACCGTATTTCGGTGTGCTAAGACGAACGTCCTGGTCAAACAGGGCAGCGTTGGGGCTTCGGCCCCAACGAGGATCGCAACACGTTCGAGCAGACACAAGGCCCTGAGAAGGTCCGGCAGCGTTGGGGCTTCGGCCCCAACGAGGATCGCAACAATTGGTGACCAAC
>JANYBW010000035.1 GCA_025360585.1 Actinomycetes bacterium
ACGCCACCAACGGTCTTCGTCGCACGATTCCCATGCCCGTCATAGTTGAACGTCGTCGCACCCACAGGTGGCGACGCACACGCTGATCCGGCCGTTGTCGCTTGCCAACAGAGCTGATTCGACGTGTTGAACGCCTGATAGTTCGCACCGTTTCGCGTCACGTTCAACGAACTGTCATACGTCATCACCGAAGCGCCAGCCCCTGTGAGCTGGTTACGGTTGTCGTAGGTGTAGTTCTCTGCCCCGGCTGGGAGCAGGCTCGTTCCCGTTGTCGTCGTCGACGACAGCAGCCCACCGGGAGTGCGCGTATAGACGAACTTGCCGTAGCTCGTCGCGCCGTTCAGGGTCTCCGTCTGCGTCAGCCGATTCGCGTCATCATATGACCGCGCGTCCGTCACACCATTCGAGTAGGCAACCGCCGTAATCGCGCTGTCATAGCTGTACGTATAGTTCACGCCCGAGCTTCCGGTGCAAAGGAAATTTGCACTCGGGTCAGTAACGCGCACGAGACGATTCACTTCGTCGAAGCAACGCACAGTCGCGTTCGATTCACCCGGGTACAGAATCTTCGTCTGGTTCCCAAGAAGATCGTAGTAATACGACACCACGCCACCCGCGCCACCTCGTTGCGATGTCAACACACGCCCGAGCGAATCGTACGTCCATGCCGACGTCCCGACGCCATTCGACTCAGTACGGGTGAGTACACGGCCCGCGTTATCGTACGTAACAGCAGTGATATCGGTTGTTGCCGGGTCGCTGTAATCAACCGATGTCACTTGATTTGCGATGTCGTAACCAAATGTTGTCGTACGAGCAGCAGGGTCCGTGACAACAGCAACACGCCCAGCACGGTCATACGACGTATTCGTTGCGTTCAACACCGGTGGATCAACCTGCGTCGCAGCGCTCGGAAACGCCGCGTCGTTGAACTGCCATGTTGTTTGGTTGTTTGCACCGTCTTTGTAACTCGTGCGGTTGTTCAACTGGTCGTAACCAAACAGTTCCGTCGTGCTGCCAACGCGAGCAACCTGGATCGATCGTCCACCATCGTCATACGCGGTGTTCGTCGTACGGCCGTCAGGATCCACACTCGTGATGATCTGATTGTTGATGTTGTATTTCGCGGACGTCGTAGCGCCGCCCGTCTTGTATGCGAAGAAATCGTCGCCAGCTCCGGCTGTACCTGTCGCAGCAGCGAACAAGCCCGCGCCAGTTGCTGTCGATAATGCACTGTCAGTGACACTGAGAACTTGTGTCCCATTGAGCTTCACAACAATGGAAGATCCAGCGGTGACAACCGTGACTTTCGTGCCAGCGGTGCAGCACGACGCGGCGGCAGTCTCCCCAACGAGTGTGTCGGCTCCGCCTGCTGTCACCTTGTAGAGCCGCCAGGTTCCCGTTGTGGGCCACGCACGTAACGACCAGAAATTATTGACGTCTTGTGCCCGGAAGGCCAACCCAAACCCGTTGATTGTCGCGGCGGGCGCCGAACGAAGCGTTAAGCCAAACGTGCCGTCTGCCGTCGTCGGGATCGTCGCGAGGTTCCGGACACCCGACGCCGTCGTGAGTTTCGCGCCACCCGCCGAGACCGAAAACGCAGCGGCAGCAGGTGCCACCACATACGGCGAACCTTCATCGTTCGATCCGAGTGTCGCGGCATCCGCACGAGTGAAGCTGTCTGTCTGCGATTGCGCGACCTGATCGAACGACGCCACGGTGTTGCTCGCAGCGTCGTACATCGTCGCTGGCCGCTTCAACGCCACGTTCCCACCAGTCTTGTTACCTTCCGGGCTTACCGTCGACACGACACGACCCAGCCGGTCGTATCGATACGTCGTGCGAAGTTTCGCGCCGCTATACGGCGCCGCCGCGATCGCATTGCTATCGCTCTGGCTCAAATTGCCATCAGCGTCGAACTGCATAGTCGTCACGTGCCCCAATGCGTCGGTGATCGACGTGACATCACCAAGATGCGCCCCGTTGCCATGGGCGTACGTCGTAAGACGCGTCGCTCCGCCATAACACGGATTGCTGCCCTCGAGGCATGGCGTAGACGTCGACAACAGATTCCCGTTCGCGTCATAGGCATTCGTCGTTACCGACGCCGCACCATCGATCAAGGTCAACGGCTCGTTCAAAACGTTATATGTAGCGCCAGAACCTCGCCCCAACGGATCCAAAGTCGCGAGCAGGTTGCCTTGCGTGTCGTATGTCATCGAAGTTGTATGGCCCAACGCATCCGTCACTCGAGAGGTGCCGAGGGTGATCGGGTCGTAGTCGAATGTTGACGTCGCTGCGAACCCGGTCCCGTAACCCTTCGTTTGTTGCACAAGCTGCTTCGTAGCGTTGTAATAATCGGCAATCTTGTTGCCTTTCGGGTCCGTGACAATCACAGCACCCTGGCCAGCAAGTGTCGTGTAATCCCATATGGTTTGAAAGCCCATCTCATTCGTTTGGCTCGTCACCCGCCCCTGTGCGTCGTACACATTCGTGACGACCTGCGCCGCTGTACCCCCGAAAAATCGAGGAGAACGCATAGTCAACATGCGGTGATTCGCGTCGTAGGTGAACTGCGCGTGACCATTACGCACATCGATCACGTCGGTGAGATTGCCAGACGCGTCATAAGTATACGAGGCACTACGACCGGTAAAATCCTTCACTGAAGCAATTCGTGCTCCAGACCACGTATACGAAAGCGTTCTACCTGCGCTATCCGTTGCCGTTGCAAGCTTACCGGCAGTGTAGACAAACGTTGTCGATTCCCCGTTGAGATCGGCATGCGAAACCAAACGTCCCGTCGCGATATCGAAGATGAGTACATCGGTCTTATTGCGCACCAACTTCAACGTCCCATTCCCAAGATCCGTCAGCGTCGACGTCGTGTACGACTTCGTCGGCAACCACACACCAGGCGCCTGAGTGAACGAAACCTCCGCACCATTTTCTTGGCGAATAATCAACGGAGTGGCGCCCGGCGCGCTCGTGACTCGCGCATCATCGTTCCCTGACCAACCAAAACCGAACGGTCCATCAACAAGCGCAGCACCCGGAGTCGAGTTAAATGTGCGGCTCACACGCAAACCAAGGCCACGTCCAGCAATCGCCAAATCAGTAAACGTATGAAAGAAGTTTCCCGTTTGAGTATCGACAGGTAACCCGTACGCGCGCATGCACTCACACACATGCCGGTCGGCTCGATTCGACCCGCCCAGAAGATCACGCGAACCGATCGGCGGCAACGGCAGAGGCGTACGACCAGACAACGTGTAATGATTTCGTATCTGCGACAGATTCAGTGCCACCGGGTACACCGCAATATCGTCGAGCGAACCCGAGTAGTAGGTCGCTCCCGGACCAGCGAGCGCGTTCCAATAGTTCTGCCAACACGTAAACGCACCACCACCGAACTGGGTCGGCCCCGCGGCGCTATAACTCGACAGTGCCGCGTCCACATACAACAACTGATAACTGCCGACTGCGCTCAACACAATGTGATGCCATTGCCCATCAGTAATCGTCTGAGAGCTCGTCACGTTCGCCCACTGCGCCGGGCTTGACTGCACAGCGAAACCCGCCACAACCTTCCCACCAACAATATCGAGCTGCATGGCCTGAAACGCCGCAGCCGTCAAGATTCGCGAATCCGACTGCGACGTCTTGAGCCAAATCTCCAACGAATGCGGGGCGACAGTCGCCGGCCCAACCGCGCTCGCAGTGGAACATTGATACCCCATATTTGAGGTATTGACAGTCCCATCAACACTCAGCGCAAGATCCGGATCACCGTTAATAGCCCCAGCAACCTGCACATGGCCACCGTCGAACAGGCTCATCCCCCCGGCCGGATTCGAACCAGCATTCGGAAACGTCGAGCTACCAGGATTCGTCAACCGCACATAATCCGTAGCCCCGTCAGCGAGCACAGCCGACGAATACGACGACACCGCAAAAGCAGGCGTTGCACTCCCTATCAGACTCAAACCCGAGATGGAACCCGCGACCAAAGACACCGCAATGGCACTACTCAGCGAACGACGAACGGCGAACGGCGAACATAATTACCCCCAAAATATGAAACGAACTCGGCCCGGTGAACCTAACGCGACCGGAGATCATTGTTGTGGATGCCACGCAACGTCGGCCACACGCACGCCATAGCGCCGACCTCATCCCCGACCCACCTGCCTTTCACCAGGTCACGCCATCGCCCAAGAAATCAGATCAACCCTGCGCTGTCGTTTTCGACGATCGCGCGCCGTCACATTCGATGATCGTTCACGCCAACCCGCTATTGATCGTTTGGATCGGCTGGCACGGTGATCGTCGCGATCCTGACCTCGAAATGAGGTTGATGCGACAGCTCAGAGATCGGCGTACTCAGTGCTCGCCATGGCGAGTCGCTCAATTCGGCAAGGAACGTGCGCGCTACGGAACGGGCAACGCGACTCGAGTTTTCGCGTTCGATCCAAGCGTGGTATTCGCCTATCTCGCGTAGTGGCACTACTCAGCGTCTGTCTCAGTTAACGCGAGGAACTCATCGTGGGTCAACGTCGTGCGTGATGTCGATGCATTCACGCGGAGGATCGACTGTTCAAGGTAGGCACGGAGTTGAGGGTCTGTGAGCATCTTCTGCCCATGGCTCCACGAGCGGTCAAAGCCCGCCTGACGGGCTAACGCATGCTCGCTGAGATCCTCTTGCCTCACTGCCATCGAAACATTCTCCTGGTCGCTGCGCATGCAAGGTTACCAACTGACGACAAGCGGTGGCGCCGCAACTGCCCGACTCAGAAAGACCTGAACTGCAGCCGACCGAAGCCAAGGAACGCGTCTGGCGGGTTTGAAAGCGCCTGCTGGCTTTCCGCTTCTTTGGCGGTGACCTCGTCCCTGTGTTTAATCCGGCCCGGATTGCCATGCGATACTTGCGTTGTGCTGCTCGGCTTAATTTCTGATATTCACGGCAACTCGATCGCGCTGGATGCAGTGCTTACGGATGGCGAGGCCTGCGGAGTTGATCGGTGGTGGGCGCTCGGAGACCTCGTGGCTTTAGGGCATGATCCGATCGGGGTTCTCGAGCGCCTCGAACACATAAATGCTCGTTGCCTTGCTGGAAACACGGAGCGGTACGTAACGCGCGGCGACCTCCCGTACCCGTCGCGCAACGACGTCCTCGCCGACCCATCACTGCTCACAAACTTCCACGAGTGCGTGGCTTCGTTTTCGTGGAGCCGAGGTGTCGTGACCGGCGCAGGTTGGCTCGATTGGTTGCTCGCACTGCCGCTGGAGCTCACCGAGACGTTGGCGTGCGGCGCGGTTCTCCTCGGCGTACATGCTTCTCCAGGCAACGACGACGGAATCGGCCTCTGCGAGGAACTCACCGATTCAGAACTTGCGAAGGTGCTCGACGCGGTAGAGGCCGACGTCGTGTTCGCTGGTCACACCCATACGGTCATGGACCGCGAGGTCAACGGAAAACGCGCGGTCAATCTTGGAAGCATCAGCAACCCGAAGCGATCGGACCGGATGGCGAGCTACGTTCTTGTCGAATCCACCGACACCGATTACACAATCGAACATCGCTTCGTTGCTTACGACCACGATGCGGTTATCGCCGCGCTCGACCGCTGCAGGCACCCTGCGGCCGAATACATCAAGAAGTGGCAGCTGCCTCGATGAGGGACTGCATGATCTCCACTACCGAAGTGGCGACCACATGAAGGCACCCGAGGTTGCACGCGCCTCAGCCGCGGCGATGCGGATCGCCGCTGCGCAAGGCTTGACCGTCGATGATGTGACCGTGCTGCACAACTCGAACCGAATCGCGGTGCGGTTGTTGCCATGTGATCTACTTGCTCGAGTCGCGCCGATATCGCTGAAGGCAACTGCACAGTTCGAAGTTGAGCTCGCGCAGCGGCATGCTGCAGCCGCGGACCCCGTCGCAGGTCTTGATCCCCGAGTGAAGCCGCACGCGTTCGAACACGACGGCTTCGTGATCACACTCTGGCGTTACCACGAACCCGTCACTCCAGAAATCTCGCCCACCAACTACGCTCATGCACTCGAGCGGCTGCATCACAGCATGAGGAACCTCGATTTCAACGCGCCTCATTTCACCGATCGTGTTGCAGAGGCACAACGAATCGTCAAGAACCGCGAGCTCACATCTACGCGCGCCGAAGCGGACCGCGAACTGCTCAGCTATACGTTGCGGACGCAGCGACAAGCGATCGCTGATCGTTGCCCGGCGGAGCAATTGCTGCACGGCGAACCCCACCCTGGCAACGTGCTCAATACCTCACAAGGGCCACTGTTTATCGATCTCGAAACGTGTTGCGTGGGGCCAATCGAGTTCGACCTTGCCCACGTACCCGAAGCGGTCAGCATGCGCTACGACGGCGCCGATCAAGCGTTGCTCCACGACTGCCAGATCCTCGTGCTGGCCATGGTCGCCGCGTGGCGTTGGCATCCAGCCGACGAATTCCCAGATGGCCACCGAGCCGAGCGAGCGCTCCTGAAAGCCCTGCGCGACGGCGCGCCCTACCCCACCCTCGACAACATCATGAGCGAATAAACGGGGAGCTCTCGCCCGCGCGTTGTGATCGCGGCCGGCTCCACAGGATCGGGTGTCAGTATTCGCTTTTGATCACGAAGTACGAGCCGCGGATGATGCCCGCGAGTTTCGACTTTTGCCGCGCGAACTTAAACCGCTCCGCAAGTTCGGTTGGGATCTCCATTCCTTCAGACAGCTTGAAGCCAACTGCTCGCTTCCCGCCGTCTTCAATCCCGTACATCACGTTGATCGACAAGCCGCTTTCGTAAAAAACATACGCCATGCGGAAGCCTTCGACCTCAAACATGTTGGCTTCAAGCGGCAGCGATTCAACAACAATGTCGCGTTCGTCTTTGAGAATTTTATGCACCCAAGCGACGGCCTTCTTTGCCTTCGTCGCCGGCTCGACCGTGAACCTGTGGTCGTACTTGTTCTTGAAGTAGCGAGCCTCGTTCGCCCGAAGGCCAGCCAGCGCATCAGCGACCGGCGACGATTCGAGACCGATGGTCGAAACAGTTGTGAAATCAACGACGTACGACATAACACCTACCTGCAACTTGAGTTCAGAAATGACGAGGACCTAAAGCTAATGCTCGGTCTCGTTGACCTAAGACCGGACCCCTCGTAGAGCTCGCGCGCACCGACTCTCAACAGGGGAGATGCATCGGCCGCGTTGCGTTTGGCTTTTTTGCGACGCGATAGAGCGCTCCGAAATCGCTACGCGCGACTTCGGTTGCGGTCGTCCGACGCGCCAGCACATCAGGCGCGACCGTATTGCCGTACAACAATGACCCATTAGAAAACCAGATGTATCCGCCGTAATAGTTGAGCAGATCTGCGTTTTCGGAGACATCGCGTTCGAAACATCGGTTGGGCTGCGCAATCACTTCGATGGTTCGCTTCGCAGTCATGATCGCCGGGCGTTGGAGTTCTGAGGTGATCACGTCGGCGGCGGAACTGACGATGAGCGTGCCAACTGGCGCTCGACGCAATTCTTCGAGTTCCGGAAACGCGCGACCTGTGTGCGTGCGTGCATAGATCCGCACAATGGCGCGCTGATCATCCCATCTCGGCACCACAAAAACCAGGGCTCCGACGCAAACGACAATCGCCGCACTACGCCCCCGCAGGCCGTCGGTTCCGTGCACTGCAGCCGCTACAAACACCATCAACGCGAACGGCATAATCGGCGCAAGGATGCGATCATCCAACGGTATACCCGCATCGATAAACGTGCGAGAAAACACCACCACCGCCAAATAGCTCACACTGACGCACGCCAACAAAAGCACAGGGCGGCTTGTTTGGCGAGACAGTCGCATCAATCGAAACAACCCGAGGCAAAGAACAACCCCGATAACGGAAACAAGCATCACTCGCAGCGCGGTGCTGGCATGCGGGCTCACAAACCACGCCAGTACGACCCCGCCGATCTCGCGTTCCGCACCATGAGGTGGGTGGTACACGAATTGCCGAAGACCGCTTCCAACCCCACTGGTATCAAGCGCTTTGCCGTAGAACAAGAACATCGCCCACGGGATCATCGCAACTCCGGCACACGCTCCGCTCACAACGAACCGACGTTTCATTGTCGCCGTGTCCGCAGTGCGAAATGCCACTACCGCAACGAGCGGTACGAGACATATCCCGGCGTAACGCGTCGGCAATGCGAACGCGCAGCTCGCGGTCAGTGCGACCAGTTGACGCGTTGAGGGATGCGAAAGCTGGCGCAGAGCCAACAGCACCGCGGACAACATCAACGCGAAAAACAGCGCCTCAGTTCCGAAGGTGGCGTGCCACATGAGAAACCCGATGGTCTTTCCGGCAACCGCAATCAAAGCAACGGGAACCAAAAGCGACGCCCACGCCCTACGAATCGGGAGCAACCGCACCGCGATCCGAGCGCAAAGCGTGAGGTTCAGCACCGTCAGAACAACTCCAAGGACCCTTGCGCCCGCGCCGAGCGCAAATCCCGGCGGCGTGAACAAGGTGATTGCGAGCGGGTATCCGGGCGGATGTTGGGTCGACGGCACGGCCCCATGAAATGACCACGCCTGAAACGGACTGAATCGATCGGTGGCGAGGTCGTACGGCAATGTCAGGCCTCGCCCGTGACGCAAATTTGAAGCTATCCCAAAGTACGCGCCGGAATCCCCTCCGAAACCCAATCCGTGCCGACTCGCATACAACACGATGACGGCACCGGCAGCCGCGATCACAAGAGTTCCCATCCACAATGCAACCGATTGCTTGCGTTGTTCCTTGCGCAGATCAGCGATTCGCACTCGGAAACTTTAGGTCACAGCACCTTCACAGACTTTGATCATCTCTGCGCGGAACAACGCCATCGTTCTCAGTTCCCGCGGTGTGTTCTCGGGTACAGGGGTAACTGACCTACCGTCGTTTCGATGTCCGCGCCGTCGCACACTCCCGATCCGTTGTTACTGGCGAGCCCCGGTTGGATTCGACGGCTGATCTCGTGGATGGCGCCCCATAAATCACACGCGTTCGTTGCGTTCGGCGTTGCGATCGCGGGGACAGTGATTGCTGCATTCGCGCCATTGGTACAAAAGATCGTGATCGACGATGTGATCTTGCATCACCGCCGTCCGCTGAAACCTTGGATCATCACCCTCGTAGCCATTGGTGTGTTGCGTTTCGGTTTCGCGTACGTGCGCAGATATCGCGGCGGGCGTATCGCGCTCGATGTACAACACGACCTACGCACTGCGATATTCCGCCAACTCCAGCGCCTTGATTTCCAGAGTCACGACGAACTCTCCACCGGCCAACTCGTGACCCGTGCGAGTTCCGATATCGCGCTCGTTCAGGGCCTGTTGATGTTCATGCCCATTGGCATCGCGAACATCATCATGTTCGTGGTCTCGCTCACGATCATGGCAATCCTTTCGCCCGTTTTGACCCTCGTGTTGCTCGCGGTCGCGCCGCTGTTATTGGTAACCGCGTTGCGCTTGCGCACCAGTGTGTTTCCCGCGAGCTGGGATGCCCAGCAGCGAACTGGTGACGTTGCTGCAGTGGTCGAAGAATCCGTAACTGGCGTGCGCGTCGTCAAGGGTTTCGGTCAAGAACAACAACAGATCGATCGACTCATCGCCGAAGCCACTGGCCTCTACGGCTCCCGGGTCCGGCTTGTCAATATCCAAGCGCGGCTCTCGCCCATGCTCCAAGTGATCCCAGCACTCGGGCAAGTGGCAGGATTGGCGCTCGGCGGATGGCTCGTCATCACAAAACGTATTGAACTCGGCACCTTTTTGGCCTTCAGCACGTACATGATTCGGCTCGTGCCTCCAGTTCGTATGCTGGCTGCGATTTTGACCGTCGGGCAAATGGCACGCGCCGGAGTGGAGCGCATCGGCGATTTACTTGATTGCAACCCGCTGGTTGAAGACGCGCCGAACGCCATCGATCTTCCGCCTGCACGCGGTGCGCTCACAATCGATTCGGTGCGCTTTGGCTACACGTCGACAGAACCGGTTCTGCGCGATTTCTCCCTCGAAGTAGCTGCCGGCGAGACGGTCGCGATCGTCGGCGCGTCGGGTTCGGGCAAATCAACCATTGCGTTACTCCTTCCGCGCTTTTACGACGTACAAGCTGGATCCGTGCGCGTCGACGGTCACGACGTTCGCGACGTAAGTTTGGTGAGTCTGCGCTCCCAAATTGGGGTTGTCTTTGAAGACAGTTTCTTGTTTTCGGATTCGATCCGCGCCAACGTCGGATTCGGGAAGCCAGACGCAACCCTCGAAGAAGTTGAGGAGGCGACCCGAGCCGCCGAAGCGCACGACTTCGTGATGGCGTTGCCCAACGGATACGACACAGTTGTCGGTGAAAATGGGCTCACGCTTTCTGGCGGGCAACGGCAAAGGATCGCGTTAGCCCGAGCACTCATCAGCAATCCACGGGTCCTCATCCTCGACGACGCGACGTCATCGATCGACGCTCAAATCGAAGAAGAAATCCACGCGACGCTGCAACGATTGCTCGGTGAACGAACCACAATCTTGATCGCGCATCGGCGCTCAACGTTGGCGCTAGCGGATCGCATTGTTGTCGTCGATCGCGGCACGGTGATCGACTCCGGCACGCACGACGCGTTGTGGAACCGCTGCGACACATACCGCATGTTGCTGGCTGGGCCTGGCGATGCCATCGAATCTCTCGTCGACTCCACGCTCGACCATGCAGCCAGCATCGTCGACCCGCCCGAGCCGGCCCGTACGAGCGAAGGGTTCGAGGATGGCGTTACCCGAGCGGCGTGGCGGCGGCCCTCCGACTCAGAAGCGGGGCCGCGGATCCACGCACTCGATGCGAGCGCGGTTGCCCGGATTGGTCCTCCAGGAGGAGGCATGGCTGGAATGGCATCCGGCCTCGCCGGGCGGCTCGACGCCACGCCTGAACTACTCGCAAAAGTTTCCGCGCTTGCGCCCCCAACCAACAATCACAATGTTGATCTTGGCATTGAGCAACTTCCCGATCCACGATTTCGGCTCGTGCGCTTGCTGCGCCGATTCCGCAAAGGCATGGCCCTCGGACTTTTTCTCGTCGTGCTCGACGCGATCTCGACGCTTGCTGCGCCGGTGTTCGTGCGCTTTGGCATCGACCGCGGGGTCAAGCATCGAGACGAATCCATGTTGTGGCTTGCGGCCTATGGGTTCCTCGCGGTCACACTCGCGGATTGGTGCATCATGTGGCTTCAGCAACGCGTGCTCGGCCGAACCGCCGAACGCATTCTCTTGGCGTTGCGAGTGAAAGTGTTCGCGCATCTGCAACGCCTCGGCATCGATTATTACGAACGCGAAATGGCGGGCCGCATCATGACCCGCATGACCACCGACATCGATTCACTCGCACAGCTACTCCAAACTGGTCTCGTGACTGCGCTGGTCAACATCGTGACGTTCATTGGTGTTGGTGTTGCGCTCGTTGTCTTGAATCCACGCCTCGCGGCGGTCGCCGCGATTGCTTTGCCGCCATTGATCATCGCGACCTTGTGGTTTCGTTCATTGTCGTCGAAAGCGTACGACACCGCACGCGAACGTATCGCCACTGTGAATGCGAACCTTCAAGAAGGCCTCTCGGGCGTCCGGGTATCGCAGGCGTACGTGCGAGAGAACACCAATGAAGCCGGCTTCGAGAAGGTTTCTCGCAAATATCTCGACGCCAGGCTCGGAGCACAAAAGCTCGTTGCGTTGTACTTTCCGTTCATTGAAATGTTGTCGGATCTGACCGGCGCGTTGGTGCTGGGTGCGGGCAGCGTCTTCATCGCGCATCACTCGCTCTCCAGCGGCGCCCTCATTGCGTTTCTGTTGTATCTCGATCTGTTTTTCTCGCCGATTCAACAACTGTCGCAGGTCTTCGACTCCTGGCAACAAGCCACGGTTTCGTTGCAAAGAATTGGCGAACTACTTGCAACCGAAACCTCGGTACCGGCAGCCATTACGCCGGTCATTCCAGGACGGTTACGCGGCGCGATCGAATTTCGCGATGTCACGTTTCGCTACGCGAACACAACCACCGATGCGCTCCACAACACGTCGTTGCTGATTCAGCCCGGCGAAAGTGTGGCGCTCGTGGGCCAGACCGGCGCGGGCAAATCAACCATCATGAAGCTGATCACGCGCTTCTACGATGTGAACGATGGTTCGGTTCGCGTCGACGGCATCGATGTCCGCGACTACGACAGTGTCGCGTTTCATGCACAACTCGGTCTCGTTCCTCAAGAGGCATTTTTGTTCGCGGGAACGATCCGCGACAACATTGCCTACGGTCGCCGTGATTGCGGCGATGCCGAGGTTGAGGCTGCGGCGCGCTCAGTTGGAGCCCATGATTTCATTGTCGGATTGCCGTGGGGTTACTACACCTCGGTGAGTGAACGCGGACGATCACTTTCGAGTGGACAACGCCAGCTCATCGCGCTGACTCGCGCGCATCTCGTGGATCCTGCAATCTTGCTTTTTGATGAAGCGACATCAAATCTGGATCTGCAGACCGAATCGCTCGTGACGCAAGCCATGGGTATCGCGGCACAAGGTCGCACCACCATTCTGATCGCTCATCGCTTGCAAACCGCGAGACTCGCGCAACGAATCATCGTGATCGACGGTGGTCGTATCATCGAAGACGGCACCCACGACACATTGCTCGCCCACCAAGGCGCCTACGCCAACCTCTGGCGCGCCAGCAATGGCATCGCCGAACCCGCGACGAAACAGCCGTAGCGGCACTACAGCAACGAAACCAAGGCCTCCGCCGCCGCGATGATTTCGGATCTGGTCACGGCGAGCCCTGAGTTTGCGCAATGGTGGCCTCGCCACGCCATCGGCGCGTTCGAAAGCCATCGCCGCGTTTTTCAGCACCCAGAGGCGGGGCGGCTCGAATTTGTGACCCAACAGTTGATCCCCGCCGGTGATCTTGGCTTACGAATCGTGGTGCACCTCAGCATCGAGAACGACGACAGCACCGCTCGCCTCGCGGCCCGATCAACCTCGTTGTCCTAACCCTGTGCGAAGATCTACGCCATGGCACTAGGGCAAAGCGCGGGGCCGCCCGCGCACGCACGCCAGCTCGAAACGCTCAGCGCGTTACTCATCGAAGCTGGCCACACCGACTTCCGCGACGCACGCGGGCCGATGGGGTTCACGTCCCGTCAGGCTTCAGGGCGATTTACGCGCGACGAAGCCGACGCATTTATTCAACAACTCGAAGGCGTTGCCCACGACCCAACCGCGGAGGGCGCAACGGCGTCGACAGGTGAAGCCTCTGTAGCGTCAACTCGGAAAGCCGACGCCAACGTTGTTCGGCGAACTGCCGTTGTCGAAGCCAACGTTCCCACGGCCGTTCGCACCAAAACGACGCTGCGCGACATTTCATCCGAGCGCCTTGCTGCAGAACTCCAGCGCCGCGGCTGGATTGTGGTGGAACCGTAATGCCGAGCGCGCGAACCACATGATCTGAGGCCGGTTACGCCGCCGGAGCTTCGTGGCTAGCGCACCACGCTAGGAGCTCATCGAGCGGCCACGTATTCACAATTCGATTCGCTGGTACGCCACATTCGGCGGCTCGGTTGCAGCCATACGGATGCCATTGCAATTGGTGCGTCGCGTGTGCATCGGTGTCGATCGAAACTTTGATCCCAAGCTCCACGACCCTGCGCAACATTCGCTTTGGTGGATCTAAGCGCTCCGGCCGGCAGTTGATCTCAACCGCTTTATCGAAGTGCAAACACGCGGCGAACACCATGTCGGCATCGAACTCAGATTCCGGACGGCCCCGGCCGGTGACCATCCGACCGGTGCAGTGGCCGAGAATGTCTGCGAGCGGATTCGCCATCGCGAGAATCATTCGTTCAGTCATCGGCTGACGTTCCATCCGCAACTTCGAATGCACGCTCGCGATCACGACATCAAGCCGGGCCAGAAGTTCGGGATCACCATCGAGCGCGCCGTCGTCGAGGATGTCGGTCTCAACCCCGGTGAGTAAGCGAAACGGCGCGTGCTCGAGGTTGATTTCGGCGATGACATCGAGTTGCGCAGCCAAACGTTGGGCATCGAGGCCGTTTGCGACCTTCAGCCGCGGCGAGTGATCGGTGAGGGCCAAATATTCGTGGCCGATCTCGCGCGCCGCGGCGGCCATCGCGTGGATGGTGTCGCCGCCATCCGACCAATCCGAATGCAAATGCAAGTCTCCGCGCAACGCCTTTTGTAACGCTCGGCCCGCTTCGGTCGCGACATCGGCGCGGGATTCGGCGCGGAGTTTCAGCAGGTAGGCGGGCACGACACCGGTCAGTGCTTCGGCGATCACCGCGGCGGTTTTGCCACCCACGCCAGGAATCGCCTCGAGCTGACCCGCCGCAGCAATGCGTTGGAGATCGGCGAGATCTGATCCCGCGATCGCCCGCGCAGCGTTGGTGAAGGCTCGGGCCCGAAACCCGGCGTCGCGCTGGTAGGCCAAGAGTTCAGCAACCTCGTTGAGCGCGGCAACAGGATCCACAAACTCCACCGTATCGCTCGGCCCGAGTGGCCGCAGTTTTGGCGTGGGAGAAGTAGCCGCGCCTCCGGTATGCTCGACAACGGAGGGCTGACCGAGTGGCCGAAGGTGCTCGCCTGCTAAGCGAGTAGGGGGTCATAAGCTCCCTCGAGGGTTCAAATCCCTCGCCCTCCGCCAAACAAGTCCCCGGAGCAGCCGAAATTTTCCGGGCGCACTTGCGCTGATGCCCGCGGCGCGAGTTGAGTTACGCAGTACTCGTAACTCACTCACGTAGGGGCCTGGCGCAGTATGGATCGCGCGACGATCGCACAATCAATCAATGAGCTTGGAGCGGCAACGCTCGGCGAAGCCGGCGGGCGGGCAATGCGCGATCGCATCCGCCCTGCATGGCTCGGAGCTCGCGTGCTCGGCCCCGCGGTCCCTGTCCGTTGCACTCCCGGCGACAACCTTGCGATCCATGTTGCGGTCGCAACGGCGCCGGCGGCAAGTGTGCTCGTCGTCGATGTCGGCGATATTCCGGAGCTCGGTTACTGGGGCGAGGTGCTCACTACTGCCGCCCAATCGCGGGGCATCGCCGGGTTGATCATCGATGGTGGGGTACGGGATGTCGACGCGCTCGAACGGCTCAAATTCCCAGTGTTTTCGGCCACGATCGCGCTGCGAGGGGCCACGAAACTGCGCGCCGGTAGCGTCGGCGAGCCGGCATTGGTGGGAGGTGTCGAGGTTGCACTCGGCGATTGGGTCATCGCCGACGCCGATGGAGTTACCATCGTCCCCGGCGCGACGATCGAAGACGTCATCGCCGAAGGTCGCAGCCGAGCCCAAAAGGAGACCCGGATGTTTGAACAGCTTCAGGCCGGTGCCACGACCATCGAGCTGCTCGAACTCGATCCCAGCCCCGTGTCGGTATCGCTCAATTAACCGACCCGTGCGCGCTTGGTGCTAACGCGCAATCAAGTTCGTCGGCGTTTCCCCCCGCAATACGGCAGCCACCGCACCGGTTGCCGCCAGCGCCATATTTCGACGGGTAGCCAGCGAACCCGAACCGATGTGTGGCAACAACACCGCTCGCGGTGCACTCAACAGCCGTTCGTGCACCTGCGGCTCGTGTTCGTATACATCGATACCTGCCGCGAAGAGATGCCCGGCATGCAGCGCCTCCGCCAACGCGGCTTCATCCACGACCGGACCGCGCGCGGTGTTCACCAACACTGCGGTCGGTTTCATCAACGCGAGCCGGCGCGCGTCGATGAGATGGCGAGTGGCGGCTCCGCCTGGAGTGTGCAAAGAAATGATGTCGCTGCGCGCGCACAGTTCATCGAGATCCGCAATATAACCAGGCTCCCCCGACGGCGTACGCGAGTGATGCAGAACGTTCATATCGAAACCCGTCGCGCGGCGAGCGACGGCGCGACCGATTCGGCCGTAGCCGACAATTCCGAGCGTGGCGCCGTAGACATCCATGCCGAGGTACTGATTGATGCCCCACGCAGGCCACCGCCCACCGCGAAGATCGGCTTCGGCATCCGAGGCCAAACGGCTCGCGGCGAGCATCAACAACACTGCAGTGTCGGCCGTCGTTTCGTCGAGTACACCGGGTGTATTCGAAACCACAATCCCCAATGAGTGCGCGGTGTTCCAATCGATATTGTCGTAGCCAACTGCAACATTCGCAATGATTTTCAAACGACCCGCAGCGCCCGAGCGCAGCACAGCTTCATCAATACGATCCGTCAGGAGGCAGACAATTGCATCAACGTTCGGCGCCTCAGCGATCATTTCTTGAGGTGTGAGTGCCACATCGCCAAAGCGCGGCCCGACAATCTCAACTCCATCAATTTCAAGCGGGGCCAAACCGCCACTCGGCAGTTCACGAGTTACCAGGACGCGATGCATCAACGCTCAGTGCGCGGTGTAATTGATGGCTTCAGCATTCGGAACCGCGACTGCAAAACAAAAACAATGGATCGGTGCATTCTCGCTCACGGGCCGGAGACTATGCACCGCATTCGGTGGAATGTGCACGAGATCGCCTTGCGCAATCTCGCGAGTTTCACCGGCGATTTCCATGATGCCGCGACCAGCAGTCACGTAATAGAACTCATGCGTTGGGTGATGATGTGGATCGACAAATCCTCCACCTGCCACTTCGAATTCGCTCACGAGTTCGAGGTGACCGCCGCGTGTGATCTCAAACATCTCGCGAGGATTCACCAGCCACCACACCGGAACGGTGCCGTTGTGTTCAATTACGGGCGCAACATCTTCGATTGATCGGACATCCATCGTGGGCTCCTCACTTTGTCCATCGGTGTTCTTTACACTTCCGCACAGGCTACGCAGCCAATTGATCAAGGAGCAACGAATGACCGAAGTCTTCAGCGACGACAACCCGGATCACAGCCCAATGAGCTGCGCGGCGTGTCGCATCATCGACTCGGCGGACGGTGCGGTCGATGGAATCTTGTTTATGCCACCAACGGTGCACGCAATGCACGAACACCGGCTACTCGGGCCGCTACTGCGTGCCCAAGACAAAGCCGCGGACAAGATCACCCAGTTCGCCGGCTCCATGCGATTTGTGTGGATCCACAGTATTTGGTTCGTCATTTGGATCGCCCTCAATGTTGGCGCGGTCGGCGCTTCGGCCAAGTTCGATAAGTTTCCGTTTGGTCTCCTCACGATGATCGTGAGTTTGGAAGCGATCTTTTTATCGACGTTCGTGATGGTCAGCCAAAACCGTGAAGCGCAACGCGCGAATATCCGCGGCCAACTTGATTTCGAAACCAACCTTCGCTCGGAAATCTGGGCCATTCACATCGGTGCCAGCCTCGGCATTGATCCTGAGCATGTCGAGGAGATCGTTGCGCTCGCGATCAACAACACCCGCACCCCGTGAACACCATGCCGTCCATCATTCAGTTACAACTCCAACCACTGACGGCCTCGGCTTGGGCGCCATTCGGAACGCTTCCTTCGGACGAACGGACTCCCACAGACAACAGCGATATCGAGTTTCTCCAACACGACGGGCACGTGAATTTCATTTTTCATCACACGCACGAACTGCAAGCAGGAACGCTTGGATCTTTGTGTGAATTACTGAATCGTCACGATACGCACACCCAAACGTTGATGCCAATGACCGCGCCGGCCTACGTTGTGGTTGCGCCAGCACACATTGACTTTTCCGATCAATCGGATTTTGGGGAAGTGCGAGCATTTCGGCTCGAACAGCATGCGGCCGCAACGCTGGCGAGAGGCACGTGGCATTGGGGGCCGTATCCGATCGGCTCCGATTCTTTGCGGATTTTCAATGTGCAAGGCCGCGGTTGGGCGAGCGACAATGGCATCGTGTGGCTTAAGCGCGATCACAACACGGTCTATGAGGTGGTATGCAATGAGTGAATTCGATGGGCGCGGCGCGATCGTGACGGGCGGCGCATCGGGTATCGGCGCGGCGACCGCAGCGCGGCTCGCCGCGGAAGGTGCACTCGTCGCAGTGGTCGACCGCGATGCGGCGGGCGCGTTTGCGCTAGCTGAGTCGATCCCCAACGCGATCGGCATTGATTGCGATGTGCGCGACACCGCACAGATCGACGCAACGGTTGCCCAAGTCGTCGCCGAATTTGGTGACTGCTCTTTGCTCGTGAACAACGCCGGAGTAGGCGACCTACGCCCGATGCACACCGTCGACGACAATCTTTGGCATCGTCTCCTCGACGTAAACCTCACCGGTACATTCTCGATGATGCGCGCGGTATTGCCGCACATGCTGGCCGCGCAACGCGGCGCGATCGTGAACAACGCATCGCTTTCGGGCCTCGCTCCCACTCGCAACGAGGCTGCGTATTCGGCGGCGAAGGCTGGCGTCATCGCGCTCACGAAAAGCGGAGCTTTGGAATACGGCCCGCACGTACGGGTCAATTGCGTGGCTCCCGGCTTCATCTCCACGCCCCTCACCATCGCGTTCCAGCAAATGCCCGACACCTTCGAACCCATCCGCGATTCCATACCGCTACAACGCATGGGCACAGCCGAGGATGTCGCCGAAGTCATCGCGTTTTTGTGCTCCGAGCGGGCGGCC
The DNA here is from genome assembly GCA_025360585.1 of Actinomycetes bacterium. Lineage (GTDB taxonomy): Bacteria > Actinomycetota > Acidimicrobiia > IMCC26256 > PALSA-610 > F1-120-MAGs023. Next base: position 18,645 of record JANYBW010000035.1, read on the forward strand.
TACGTCACCGGCCAAACCTTGATTGTCGACGGTGGTCTCGGCCTACCGCAGGCCGGAACCGACGCGGCACTCGCGGCACTCTTCGCTAAATTCAGCGCACAAGGATAGGGCACAACGAATCCTTTGGAGACGGCCTAAGCGATTCGGTTACACTGCCCCGCCACAAGCGCTCGTAGCTCAATGGATAGAGCATCTGACTACGGATCAGAAGGTTGGGAGTTCGACTCTCTCCGAGCGCGCCAACAAAATAGGTCCCTGACCTGCACTGATGGATACTTCAGTGCAGCAGTCAAGGATCCATTTCGAAAACGCGCTGAACTGCGCGGGCTTCGCCACACCGAAGCGACGTCGATCGGGCGTGGCGATCGGCGTCCATCGGTGCCATCGTAAGGCCATTCAGAATTCCGGCTCACAGTTTGGCCCTATCCTTGAGTTGTGCGCGACGCTCCGATTCCAGCCACTGCTCCTGCACCAACAAGAACCCGGAATTTACTCACCGCGCTATCGATCGTCACTGCACTCATCCCACCAACATTTGGCGTTGTACAAGCGGCAACAAGTTCGATCCACAAACCAAAGGCTCCGACACCGAGCGTGCAACACAATCCGAGCGATCTGGATCAGGGAACGCTCGTTTTCAGCGATGATTTCACGCGGCAGTCGAGCGGGTGGCCACAACAATCACTCGAGTCAGGCACCAATTTTGAGTACGGCAACGGGTCCTACCTCATCCACACGATTGGCTCGCTCAAAGCGTTCGCGCGTGCGCCATATTTCGCCGCTTCGAGCCACCTTCAGATCACCGCCGTCGCGACGATCCCACCCGATGCAAGCCCGTCGGCGGCAATCGGGGTCTCATGTCGAGGTCCGGCCACTACAGCCCGGCAGATTCGTTACGAGTTCGATCTCCACCGAGATGGGCGTTGGAAGATCGAACGTCGGCTCGGGGAGCTCTCGACGTTGACGCGACCTGTTGTACTGATGCAGGGCCAAAGCGAATCGGTGCAGCCAACCCTGCCCACCACAATCACTGCAATCTGCGACACAACCACCGACGGATCTTCGGTGCGCCTTGCCCTGTATTTCAATCGCATACTCGTCGGCGAAACAGCTAGCGAAGCTGGCAGCGCACCCCTCGGCGGTTGGTACGCATCGCTCACCGCCGATGGCTACCGCAACGCGGAAACGACCTTCACGGTGAACCAGTTCGACCTACGCTCGCGCGGGGATTATGTAAAGGGCGATGGCGGGACAACCCCATCGCAGACCGCACTGCCGTTGCAATAGCGATGAGCGGCACGGACTATCGGTCCCACGACTACCGAGCCTACGGAACGGGTGACGCGATCATCGCAATCTTGCGAGCATCGATACGTTGCCGTAAATGCGTCGCCGGGTTCATCACGAAGCGTTGGAGGGTCCACGCAATCGATACCGAAAGCGTGAAGGTAACGATCGCAACCACCATCTTGTTTTGGAGATGTTTGTATACCTCCGCGATCACCACGAGGTGCACCAGATAGAACGCGAACGAAAGCTGCCCAAACCACACGAATGGGCGTGAATTCAAAATGCGACCCGCAATCGAATGCGGAGCGACGATCACGTAACGAATAATGAACACCAGCGCGAGCGCTTGAATCGTGTAGCGGAATCCTTCACGAAATTCGAAGTTACGCACGACCAACGACCCAACAATTGCGGCCCCACCGAGAATCGCAGCAGCGCGGCTTTGGGGTTCCGTTTCGCGAACCGGATCGATCATTGGATTGCGATGCAGCGCGAGCGCGCAACCCAGCAACAGTGCATCGGCGCGCGTATCGGTTGAGTAATACGTGCGACCTTGGCTCGCATGAAAATAGAAAACGAGCACGCAACGCCACACCACAACTGCTGCGGCCAAGGCTAAGAAGGTGACCGCTTGATTGCGATACGCGAACCGCAAACGGTTCAAAACTACAAACAGAACTGGCAACACCAAATAGAAATGCTCTTCGACCGCGAGTGACCAATACACCCCGGTGCCCAGCATGGGTTGTTGTTTACCGTGGTACAGGATCGAGAAATAATTGATGTAGTGCAATACCTGACTGAGGAAGGGAAAGGTGTCGACGTGGCCATTGCCAAGACCAACGGTCAGCGTCAGCACAGCTCCGATGCCCAACACCGCGTACAGCGCCGGCCAGATTCGAAAGAACCGTCGCCGGTAAAACGCAGTCAGCGAAATCGAATGATCGCGATCATGTTCGACCCGCAACAAGGTAGTGATGAGGTAGCCGGAGAGCACGAAAAATACCGTGACCCCAAACCCGCCGGGAGTGAGTTCATAACCAACATGGCTTGCAAACACCAAGCCGATACTCACTGCGCGCAGACCGTCGAGCGACGGAATCGTCATAAACCGGCGAGTCTCAGACACTAACTACTCGCACATTGACCACAGCACGTGACAATAGTTGCCGTCAATGCCCTGGAATTCCTTCAACAGTGCAGAAAACCGACATCTGTGACAGACTATATGAAGTAGGGCGAGGCGGACGGCGCCCTCGGTGTGTGAGGCAGGCGGATCACGATGACGATGAATACTGCTATCGATGCAGGTGAGGACCTCGATACGGGCCCGCCCCGTTCACACACGCGCCCGATGGTGCTGCACAACGCGGTCGGGACACGCACCGCGCCCCGCAATTCATTGATTTCCACGCTTCGTGGTCGAGCGCTACAAGTCCAAGCGGATATAATCGCGACGTTGCTCGCGCTTGCAATCACGCAACGGCTCGCCAAGCATGACTATTACGCCGCGAACGGCTTACGTATTTGGTTCGTCGCCCCGCTCATATTCGTTGGGGTCTTCGCCCAGCTTCGGCTCTACAGCGCACGCACCGTCGGTCTTGCCCTCAATGAATTTCGGCGGGTCGTATACGGCGCAGCATTTTCCGCGCTGTTGATCGGCTACGTCCTCGCAATCGGCGCGGCCCGTACACCGCGCGAAGACATGATTCTCGCGGCGAACGCGATCGTGCTCCTCACGATCGAACGGCGCGCGACTCGACGCTACTTTTCGTGGCGTCGCGGCCGCGGGCTCGGAGCGCGCCGAACCGTGCTCGTGGGTACGGGCAAGGACTGCGACGATCTCAGCGACCTCATCAACGCAAATCCGGAACTTGGCTATCGCGTGGTCGCGCGGACGCTCTTGGTCGGTCACAACGCCGACCGAAACGTACGCGCGGTCGTAAACGCAGTGCGCCAATCTGATGCCACCGATGTGTTGTTGGCCGAACACGCGCTTGACGGCGACACGACGAAGCCGCTCGCTCGCGTCCTACACGATGCAGGAATTCGCCTGGAGGTTTCATCGGGGCTCGTTGGCATCGATGCAAGCCGCATCACGTTGTCAATGATCGGCGGCCGGCCGGTCTTGCATCTCGAAGGCGCAGTGCAACGCGGTTGGCGTGCATTCGCGAAACGAGGCTTCGATATCACAGTCAGCACTGTGGCGCTTGCACTTCTTGCACCGACGTTCGCGGTCGCGGCGTTTGCAATTTGGTTGAACGATCGCGGCCCAGTGTTGTTCCGCCAACAACGCTTGGGCAAAGACGGCGAATTCTTCAACATGATCAAGCTCCGCACCATGGTCCCCGACGCCGAAGCGCGCCTCACTTCGCTTCGGGCCGCACACCCCGATTCCGGGCCATTGTTCAAAATGAAACACGACCCAAGAATTACCCGACCCGGCCGAATCTTTCGGAAATTGTCGATTGACGAGATCCCCCAGTTTTGGAATGTGCTCAAAGGCGAGATGAGTCTGGTAGGCCCGCGGCCCGCCCTTCCTGCCGAAGCCGCGACCTGGGAACAACAAGTCGCAGAGCGCCTACGCGTCAAGCCAGGGATCACGGGGATTTGGCAAGTGAGCGGCCGCAGCGATGCGAGTTTCGAAGACTACGTTCGGCTCGATCTCTACTACGTCGACAACTGGAATTTGTTGTACGACCTCGCGATCCTCGCCAAGACCCTGCCAGCAGTGCTGCGATCCTCGGGCGCGTATTAACTTCTGGAAGATTTGAAGTCGCGCCAGCACTAGGCATTCACGCGCGCGACGTAGTAGAGCCACGCGTTCGCTGAGGTATCGGCGTTTGCATCGACGGCCGCACCGTCGTGATCACGCAGGACGGCAATGGAGTCGAAACCCGCCGTGCGCAGCGAATCGATCTGCGCCTTCATCGAAACGAACGCAACCACGATGCCGAACTGATGCGACGCCGATGGATACAGACCGTGGGTGCCGGCATCAAACGCATCGCGCTGCAGCCGGCGAAAATTCTTAGTGCTGCCCGGCAACTCCCACAGCCTGCGAATTGCGTTATAGATCACTCTGCGTGTGGCCATTGGAGCGAGGGGTCGAAGATTCCACGGCCGGTCGGTGAACGACGGACCATCGTGATTGTGCGAGTTAAACACAAAATATCCACCCGGCCGCAAGACCCGCCGCGCTTCTTTGAGAATCCTCACCCGGTCATCATGACCGACAGCGTCGATGCCGTTGAAACTAAAAAATACCAATCCAAAATGAGCATCGGGAAACGCTGAAAGGTCGCGGGCGTCGGCGAGTACGAACCGTTCGCTGGGGTGCCGGCGCCGTGCGGCGGCAATCATCGATACCGTGTAATCGATGCCGATGTAGTCCCTTGTGAGCAAACGCAGCAGCGGAGTCGTTCGGCCCGCACCCACCCCAAGATCAAGAATTGGTAGACCCCGCACGTCATCGGCAACCCGGTTCAGTGACGCTTCTTCGCCTTGATCAATCCAACCAATCAAGTGCTCAAAAAACGCCGCGTTGTTTTCCCATACCTCGCGGTTCACTGCATCGGTGATCTCGAGTTCACCCACTGCAATCACTCACTTCCAACGACTCATCGCATCGTCACGATCTGCAAACACTCTGCCGTGCGACCTTACCAACGCGTTGAATCAACAGCAACGTAAGGCAAGTGTGGTTTCGAACGCGAGGTGATCATCGCCGGGGATTTCAATATCGCGAACAGCCCGGACGGCCACTCCGCTATTCACCAGGGCATGATCGAGGCGCATCAACGGAGTAACGACCCCCAACAAGCCATCGCGCACGGGCCATGAGTTCGATAGGCCGAGACCACGGTCTTCGTGAGCATCGTGCAAACCCAAGTTCAGCAAATCCCGCAACGGCGGATTCCATCGGGTCGCGTTGAAATCACCGATCAGCGCCAACGGTGCCGTTGAACCTTTCACGAGTGGAATGAGCCCCCGAATTTCACCCTTCCAGCGCAAGCGACCGTGCAGTGCACCATCGACATGCAGCCCAACAATGTCGATCGTCGCGTGGGCGCGAGCGATCCGAACCATCGGCAGTTCGTTGCCCCAATCCGCGATGATCGAGTGGCGCTCGAACGGCAACCGCGAGTACACGCCATCGGTATCGCCGCTGCGCGCGGGCGCAGCAAGAAGCTGGTGTGGAAATTTCGTATTCAGGCCCGCCGCGTTCAAAGCAGAGCGCATGGCCGGGCTGACCTCAACCAGAATCAACACATCTGCGGTGCTCGCCAGCACTCGTTTCGCGGCGGCTTGGGGGACGGGGTTTTGATCCCACAAGTTGGCCGAAAAGACCGTCAGTGTCGGTGCTTTGGCCGCCCAGTTTGGCACCGAAGCTGATCCGATCGCCGGCGCCAACAACGCGACGTGAGCGATCGCCAGCGCAACCGCAAGCATCGCGGTGACCCAGCGCCGTTGCCACGCAGCGATAACGCCGATGATCCACACCGGCACGAACGCAATCGGCAAGACACTTTGCAACAAGACCGTAACTGAAGCGATCCGAGTAACCCCGAAAACGATCGAGATCACGCACCATGCCAAGAGCGCCATGAACATCCAAACCCCAACGGTCAGTACGAGCCGGCGTGGGCGCGCAGTCGCTAACCATGCGCGCCCAGATTCGAAGACCGACGGCCGCGGTGTTTTAGACGAAGTCGTTTGGCCGCGACTGCGTCGCCTCATGTTGTCCTCGGAACCGTCGAGCACACCGCGGTCTCGTAGCATCGAGTCATCGATATCGGGCCACCATTCCAGCAATACCTCCACATCACCGGCATTACTGCTATCCGGTGCCGCAGCGATGGCCTGATCCATCTCGACCCAAGTTGGGAACGCGATCTCGCGCACCATACGTATCTCGGCGACGAAGTCGTTGTGTTGTGTCCGATCACAGAAACCGAGATCGTACCGCCCGGTTTTGTTGCCTTCGATCGTCCTCAGTTTCGCTTCGTTGCGCTCCCTGAACACACGAGCACAGCTCGCTACATTCTGAGCGGGCGCTTGATTCGAGCGATCCTGACCATGTGGATCCACGTTGGCCAAGCCGACCTCATGTTCGCGGGCATCGTCGAACATCCCATCCCGTACGGGTGGTTCGCGTTCCCGATCGCGAAGCTGCGCAGAACGACTTCATATACGTTCTTGGAATCGGCGCCGTGGCGAATCGTTTCGCTGGTTAGCACCTCCCGAAAACAACGGTTCCGTAGCTGGGTGACGACCCGATTGAACCAAGCCGCGCTCACACTCATCGACTTCGCGGCGGTAACCCAACCTGCGTACGCAGAAATGCTCCCGGCGTCAACGGCTCGTGTGCTCACCCCAGCTTCGTGGTTCTTGCAATCGGAAGCCGCGGATGCAAGCATGCTCGCCAACCTCCGAGCGAACCGCGATGCGTCGGCAGGGCCCACCATTTTGTTCGTCGCGCGACTCGAAGCTGCCAAAGGGATTCCGCAGCTCATCGCGGCGTTGCGACAACTCGACCAGGCCATGAAGCCCGACTCCCGAACCTTCACGGTCAAGGTGCTCGGCACAGGTCCGCTGGCCGGCGAAGTGGCGGCCTGCGCGGCATCACTACGGAACGTCGCGTTGCATTTTCTCGATCCGGTCGCGTACGGGCCCGCCTTCTTTGCGCACTTCGCAGATATCGACGCGCTCGTGGTGACAAACCTGGCGGATGAACAACCCCGCATCATCTTTGACGCGGCCTCACAAGGCGTTGCGACTATTGGGTTTGCAACCACAGGGGTGGCATCGATTATCGAATCCAACCAGACCGGTCTACTGCTGCCCGTTGGGTCTGTGAACGCACTCACTACGGCGTTGCACGATCTCTTGAACCCCGCGCAACTCGAATCCGTGCGGGCCATGGGCGACGCCGCGCGTGCGCAGGCACGAGAATACGACCACGTAGCGATGCATCAGCGCCGCCAAACATTCCTGCGCCAAAACTTCCAGCGTTCACCGCATTCGCAATGAACCTTGCGGAGCTCGCTGCTTAGGAACTGACGTCCGCGAACATTTGCGCGAGCGCTGCTGCAGCATCGTTCACATCGAATTCGCGGCTCACTTTGGCGCGCCCGGCCCTGCCCATGGCCCGTGCATTGTCGGGATCACGCACCAATTTCCCTAACGCGTCGGCTAATAAATCGTCGCGTCCCGGCGCCACTACGAATCCGGAAACGCCATCGTCAACCAGTTCTTGTATGCCGGCGATCCTTGTTGCTACGACCGGCAGACCGCAGGCCATCGCTTCCATCAAGACCACCGGCACGCCTTCCGCAAAGCTCGCCAACGCCATCGCATCGGCGGTCAGCAACACTGCGGTCACTTCGTCTTGACCGATCGCGCCCAAAAAAACGGCGTTGATGCCCGTTCTTGCCGTTTCGGATTCGAGCCACTCCTGCGACTTGCCCGACCCTACAAACACCAGCCGAACGACGACCCCACGCGAGCGCAACCGTTCGGCGGCTGCAAGCAACACGGCTTGGCCCTTTTCTGGAACCAACCGCCCCACGCAGACGATCGTGAAGACTCCATCGGATGATCCGCGCGCAATGGGAAATGCTGAAGGCGTGATACCGCAATGCACCACCTTGAATTTGTTCCAGTGCGACGGTTCTGAAAACATCATCATCTGAGAACGACAAAAGTCGCTGATACACGCGACGGCATCGGCGTTGGCGAGTTTCGCGCCAAGACCATGTTCTTCGACTGCATACAGTTCAGTCGGGCCGTGCATCGTGAAGGACCATGTCCAGCCTTCGCTCACACCATTGCCCACGGCTGCGGTCCAGCGCGCGACGTCGGTGGGGGCGTTGGCGAAGTGAGCGTGGACGTGTTTGATGTTTGCCTTCGCCATCCAACGTTGCAGAATCGTTGCTTCGGCGACGTAAAAGAGTTGCCATACGCGGCGTCGCACCCCACGCACACTGCGAAAGGCGGCCACCGCAACCGCTAGTACCACCTGCGGATGCGCACCGAATGCGCGCGCCAAGAGCAACGCCAACGACACCTTGGAACGGCTCAGGATGTATTTGGTAGTCGCAATTTCCGCTTGATCAATCGGTGCCAATACATCGGGGGCTTCGACCGGTTGTATCCCAAAGGTATGCACTGCGACACCAATTTCGCGCAGCGCGTTGACCTCGCGGCGAATGAACGTGTGTGACACCGCGGGGTAATACGACGTGAGGTAGGCAACTGGCTTGGCCAACCCGTTGTTCACTTGGTGCTTCGGTCGCCTCATTTGCTGATCGTTGTCATTCGCCATCGGTACCCTCACCGACAGTCAAGGACACATTCCCAGCAGGCTGCGAATCGACTCGGTCTGGAAGCGGCGTACGTAACAGCAACGTCCACAACGTCGTGACGAGGACCGCATCGGTGATGTAGGAACCAATGACCGCGCCTTTCCAGGACATCGACGGGACGAGCAAGACGTAACTCACCATTCCCACCGCAGCCGATGACAAATACGCGACGAGGCGCGCATGGGTACGGCCGAGACCAACCAGCGCGTTGCCGGGAAACGTGAGAATCCCGCGAAAGATCAACATTGGTGCGAGCCATCGGGCCATTGCGATAGAACCGTGAAATTTGTTGCCCACCAATATCGGCAATGCGATCGGCGCGAGCACGACAATGCCGAGCGCCGCGATCGAGGTATAGACGGTAATCGCAACCGATAGATGAATCGCCCGACGCTTTTGGTCGCCGACTTCGGGATCCATGAAGCTGCGAAAACTCGAAGTCGCCAACGCGTTCACCGGAATGTTGCCGAATTGCACGAGCCGATACGCCGCGGAATACAAACCGAGATCGGCACCTACTCGATTGGCAGCCATCACCAATTTGTCGCCGTTATCGTGGAGGCCCCACGCCCAAATCGTGGACGACATCGAGAGTGTCAGCCGAACGTTTTCGCCGGTGATTGCTTTCGGTCGCAGCGACACATCGAGCGATGCGGTGATGATCTTGAACGCGATCGCGCCCGCAACGACGGTACACACCATGTACACCAAGCCGTACGTTGTCAGGGTCAAATGGCTAGTCATCGCGAGTACGACAATCACCACGACCTTGACGGCTTGGGGCCCGATTTGCAACCACAAAGCGGATCGATAACCCAGCGCGACGATGCGAAGATTGGCTGACAAATTGAACAGCGCAATCCCAACCAATTCCGCCGTGAGAAACATCGCGACGGTTCCGAGCCCGATCGAGGGCACGACGTGCGGGGCCAACGCCAAGACAACACCAGACGCAACGACGGTGAACACGATTTGTTCGCTAAAGAAGTGACCCGCGACGCGTTTGAGATTCGCTTGCATTGCGGTGCGCAAGAGCGCGAGGCCAGGGCCGACGTAGCCGATGCAAATAGCAATGCCAATCAAGCTGTACATGGCCACGAACCCGCCGTAATCAGCGGGCCCGAGTTGACGGCCCAAGAGCGTGAATGAAATGAGGGTTGCCAATACGGTCGCGACTTCGATCGCCAAACCGGCTGCGCCATCGGCCATCGTCGATTTCCCAACGACGACCATCGCCGCCCATTTGCTGCGCAATTCACCCAAGATTCACAGCCTTGGGTGCACCTAGACGTCGAAGCTCGCTCGGCGGTAGCGGAACCAACTCAAACGGTCGTCCCAGTGCCAGCACCGCAAAGATTCCGACCCATGCGCCACCGACGACGAGCGATTCAGAAAACCCCCAGATACAGAGGATCCCAATGAGCGTGACTCCGAACACACCGCCCCGATCACCTACTGCCGCCGTTCCCAAACTCGCACGCAGCGCAACAGCGACGACGATCAGATACAAGAGCAGCCCGATCGCGCCAACGCGCAACAGAAGTTCGAACGCCGTGTTGTGGCTCTCGGCCACTGGGAACCCTGCCGTGCGAATAACCACCGACGATGGTTCAAGCCACAGCGCGTCCCAGGCCGTCCAGCCATAACCAAGGAGTCGCCGTTTCGCTACTTCGAGCAGAACACCCTTCCAGATCACGGTGCGGCTGGAAAATGTGAGGTCCTTGCCGTAGAGGCCAATCAGTGCATCGCTCATCACTACGTAGCCCGCACCGAAAACCACGATTGCCCCAAATACCAACGTACCGAACGCCCTACCTAACCAAGATCGCAACTCGGCAAAGTGACGTAACGGCACGATCAAACTCAGCGCCAACATGAACGCCGCGACACCAGTCGTGGTGTGACCGAGGACCAGCACGAGCGCGGTCACGGGAATCAATCCCATCCGCACCCAGCGCCGAGGCTCGATGCAGAGCGCCAACGCCAGCGTCGTGGTCAATGCTGCGCCCATCGGGCTTTTGTGCACGAAACCGCCCCGTAAACCTTCTGTCGCGCTATACGCACGTGAAGGAACCAGCACAACCGAAACGCCAATCAAGCCGATCGCGCAGTAGCCCGTGTGCAACAACACGTTCAAGAATCGGGTCGCCGACAACATCTGGCCCAGTATCAGCACTACGGCAATCGTCAACAGATCCCGACCCGCGATCTTGACCCACGTGACCTGATAGCTCGTCCACAAAAACGACACCGTGATCCACGCGCAATACAACACCACACTTTTCGGCAACCGACACCTTCGCAAAACGCCCCGAGGAGCGCACAACATCGCCGTTCCCGCGCCCACGCTCGCCAGGATCAAGTAGCGCGTCGGGCTCAAGACGTACAACGTTTGGTAGGCGCCGAAACCTTCGAGCAGCACGAACCCAATCGTCAATACCGCGATGCGTTGCCAAAGTTCAGTCCTCGTTGCATTGGTTTCGGCCGAAGGTTCCCCATCGGGCAGGGTGTTCGTCGACGCGTTCGAGTTGTTCACATCACTCAACATTTAGATCGACCCCGCAGGGTCTACACGACGAGCGACCAAACGATCCGCGCGCCGCTGCAACACGCGCCGCCCTTGCAGCAACATGGGCTGCTCAACCAATCGGTACGAAACAACCGCGGCCGCAAGCGATATCGCGATACGGAGACCAACGATGACGAGTCGAGGAATCGATGGATACCGCTCGCGCGACAGGACGAAAAACACTGGCACGTGCCACAAGTAGAGCGAATAGGAGTAACGCCCAAGCCACCGCAGTATCGGGTTCGAGAGGTGGCGTTCGCCGGTTGCGTTCAGTTGGCTGACCACGATCAGCACGATGTATCCAAACGCGATCCGGAGCGCCAAAATCCGCAGCCCGTATGAATCGTGATCGATGTAAACGCGCGCGCCTACCAAATCAACACCAACGAACAGCGCCGCGATCACCGCCGGCCATTTCGGAAGCCGATGCGACACACCCGCTACATCCGAATGGGTAAATACGCCAAGAAAGCATCCGATCAGCAACCCATCCATGTTCAACACCGGTACCGACTCCCAATGTGGATAGTGCAGCAGGCCGATGACAACGAGCCGCCCGACCAACACTGAAACCAATCCCAAACCCACAATCCAACGCGACAGGTACTGCGATCGGGCCGCGGATACCAACACGAGCGCTAACGCAAAGGGCAAAACGATATAGAACTGCTCCTCCAACCCGAGCGACCACGTATGCCCCAAGGCCGTGCGCGGCCGATACCCATAGAACAATGCCCAGAGGTTGCCCGCGGAGAGCCCAGTGAGCAAGATCTCTCGGCGCAGTGTCGCACCGACTTCGGATACCACCGTGAACGAAGCGATCAGATTTGCGGCCAACAACACGAAGAGCGCGGGAAAGATTCGAAACAAGCGACGGGTATAGAAGTTCGCGCGCGAAATGGTGGCCGAACGATCATGCTCTTCGAGCGCCAGCTTGGTGATCAAAAAGCCGCTCAGAACAAAGAACAAATCGACGCCAGAACTACCTCCACTAAATATTGGCGAATACAAGTGAACGAGAAACACCAACGCGATCGCAATGCCCCGCAGACCATCGAGCGCAGGGATATGGCCCATTTTCCGTTGCGCTAGACGCCCAGGAGTGGCGTTCATTTCGTTACGGTTCCACGGTCGGCGTACGACGGCCGACAAGACCACGGGCCCTACCTGCCGCAATCGCGGCCCGCCGAGCCGTACTTCCAAGATTCCGGTGCGCGACCGCTTGGCCATTCGGACGAAACCGATTCAAGGCCGACAACCATTTGGATTCTTCAAGACTGGATTCGCTTGCGCCGGGCACGCCGAAACGATCGAGGACTTCACTCATTCCACGGCCGTAGAAATAGTGCTGTCGCAACATTAAACGAAGGCCCGCGCGGTGGTTGTAATCAAGCATCGCATCGGTAACAAAGCCGAGTGAATATCCGCGACGGGTTAGCGCCCAACTGAATGCAATGTCTTCACAACGGATGAGGTTCTCATCGAATCCGCCGACGTCTTCAAATGCCGCCCGAGATACCGCCAAATTTCCGCTGAGCAGGTACGGGTGACCGAGAAAGCTCGGCAGTCCACCTGGAGTAGCGGGCGGATGCCAAGACGCGGTCCGTTCGTCGGGAAAGACATCGATCACTGCACCAGATACTGCGTCGTGTTGCGCAAGTCCGTCAATCAATGCAGCAAGCCAGCCCGGATGAACCCGATCATCTGCATCGCAAAATGCCAGTCGATCGTTCTTCGCCGCAGCAACACCAACGTTTCGAGCAAATGCGGCCCCGCGTTTTCCACGCGCCACGACGACACGGACGTTGTCGCCGAGACTTGCCGATCGTTGTTGCATCGAATCGGTATCGACACTGTCATCAACGTTCAACGCAACAACAATTTCAAACGCAAATGCACACTGTTGCGCCGCGATCGCCTGCAACTGGGTGTCGAGCGCAGCATCGACCTTTCCCGCGGGAACGATCACTGAAACTGGATCGGCAGGAGCGCTCATCGATTCGCGCTCGACTGGTTGCGTTTCCCGGCCGAACGCTTACTCGACGCGTCATCAATGGGATACACCGCAGCACGAATGCCTTTGAGCTGTTGCGCAATACTGCGAACCTCTTGGCGGGTCTGGCGTTGCACGGAACACAACACGACGATGACATCCACCTGCTTGGCGAACTGCAATGCAGTGCGCGAATCGCCAAGCGGGCCCGCGACGACAACAACGATATCTCGATCTTGACCGAGCGCCGACAAGACGCGCTCCGCTCCGACGCGGTGCAATGTTTGAAGGTCCTGATCGCTCGACATGCTCAGCGCCGTGTAGGGAGCTTTTGGCGCTCCTTGCTCTGCTCGTGTGCTCGGAACAACTGCATGTTCCCATCGCCGTTGCGTACCGGTATCGGAAACATCAGATCGCCCACCGTCGCTTGTTTCCGGTGGCAATGGGCTCGCGGCAGCAGCGCCGTTGCTCTGCGCATTGCCATCAGCAAACGCCACGCTCATTCCCCAGCCGACGAACGTCTCCACCAAATTCAGCGCTAACTGCGGGGCACGAGTTTTGCTGTCGACATCGCTGACAAGGACGGTTACCGCGTCGCGTTGCCGTCCTGCAGCTTCGATTCGGGTGCACAGCTGCGCGACAAATTGATCCGCGTTCACTCCCTTACTAGCTCGACGCCCGCGTTTGCCACGCTCCAGAAGTTTCGGGAGAGTTCCAATCACTGGCCATCCGAGTATCTCGCCGATCTCTTCGCTATCCAGTACCCGTGGGGAAATTCTGGCTGCGGCTACCGCTGCGAACACGCCGAGGAGCACACCGCCGAGGACGAAAGGGGCTGCGACGATCAGGCGGCGTTTCCCTACTGCGATCGGCTGCGTTGCTCGCTCGACGATCGACGCCGAGGTCGAGGCCGCGGAGAGCGCAGCGTTCGTTTGGTCAGTCAGCAACTGGTCGTATTCGTTGAGCAGTACCGAGCGACGCGACGCGAGGTCGGGGCGCAACTGTTCAATCGTCGGCACATTGCTGAGCGCTGCTGCGGTCGCGCCCTTCGGCAGATACGCCGCCAATACCGCAGCAATTTCGGTATCGACCTTCGACAATTGTGCACGAACATCTGTGATCCGGCCCGTGTATTGATCTGAGGCATTCTTACGAGCAGTCGTCGCCAACCGCTGAAGTCGGGCGAGATAAACGTCGAGGTACGCGCCGGCAATCAGTCGCGAACGCGGCCCACTCGGGGTCATGACGACAACATCGATGATGTCGGTTCCTTGCCGTTGGGTCAGCAAAACGGCAGTCTGCAATTGGTCGGCGTTGTACGCCGGACCCAGACGACGAGCGACGTCGCTGGCAAACTCTTGCGAGCTCAAGACGCCGACTTCCGTCGCGACACCGCGGTCCGGAGACGATGAGGCCGACGACGATGGCGTAATCGAAAGCGTCGCGCGCGATTGAAAACCCGCAGACGTACTTTGCAGCAGCCCAGCCGCCGTCCCCAATAGCAATGTCAAGGCGACGATCTTCCAATGACGAAACCCGGCATGGAGTACGTAGGAAAATTGCGTGTTCACAGCTGCACCTGAGGCCGGACCGCAGCAACGGAACGAGGCTCCGGCGAATACCCACGCAGGTAGGCAACGACAACATCGAGTGCGTGTGATCGGGCCGACGCCGCAAACATCGAATGATCGAGACCCGCGATTAGCGTCTGGGTGACGGCGCCATGCTGCAACAATGCGCCAAAGCGCCGGCCCGATCGCGTTTGCAGTGCTCCGAGACCCCACTCATCGTCGCCGAACACCATCAGCACCCGTTTGTTGGCCTCGACCACTCGTTCAATCGCAACCGATGGAGACGCGACGAGATGCAAGCGATCAAGCGCTCGCCACAAAAATTCGGGCATTCGTTCCAATCGGCCAAGAAGCGGCGTTTTGGAAAGTGGGATCGCAATCAGTCGTTGCGTCTGGCCGGAGGCTCGCTTGCCTCGATGGTGACGGCGATCCGTAAATGGTTTATCGAAACGACCATTAATCGCAACGACGGTCCCGACTGCCTCGTGGGCGAGCGCAATGTCGAAACCCAGCAGCGCGCCCGAACACAGCCCTATCGTCGCAATTGCGGAGATTTCATCCAGGTCGAGCCCGCCAAGGAGGTCATCCACGTCGGCGACCGCGCTCGCCGGATAATTGTCGTTTTCGATC
Source organism: Actinomycetes bacterium (assembly GCA_025360585.1). Classification (GTDB taxonomy): domain Bacteria; phylum Actinomycetota; class Acidimicrobiia; order IMCC26256; family PALSA-610; genus F1-120-MAGs023. Next base: position 34,065 of record JANYBW010000035.1, read on the forward strand.
CGCCCGGGCCGAGTTGGGGTATCTCCCAAACCTGACAAATCGATACGAAGGACACGCCAGCCCGCTTGGTTCAAACGGTGAGCCAGCTCCAGCCACGCGCCACCGGGCCCGATCGAGGCGGCCACGCCGTTGTTCAACGTCACGGCGACGTGCGATGGCGCTGCACCGGTCGGCGTTGAATCGATCGCGAAAATCTGTGCGGTTCCAATCCGACGAGCTCGGTGAACAATTGTGATCGGGCCACTGTGTTCACGCGCCTCGGTCTCAAGCACCGGCTGCGGCATTACTTTGGCTCCACCTGGGGATTGCGCCACAATCCAGCGCTCGATTTCCTTCAAAATATTGCGAGGGATCACCGAAATTTCGGCATCGGTATCCAACAATGCACGCGTGCCCGACACCACCAAAACCTCAACATCCGGTTGTGCTTGATTCACAAGACTCGCCACTTCACCCGCGGCGTCGTCTGCGAGAATCAACGCCACCGGTTTCATCCGATCGGCCGAGATCCGGATAGCAGCAATGTCGTCCAACGTTGCTTGCGTAAACGGCACGCCGGCAACACTGACGCCACCATCAGCGTCCGAAGGATCAGCAGCGTTTCCGAGTAGCTGCAGCGCCCGTACGTAACGACGGCCATTGACCACCGGATCCCAGAGCACCACACCCGCGACGCGATCATCGGACTCCGCTGCGAGCACCGCCAACGTCGCGCCGAACCGAAGCCCAACGAGCATGACGGTATCGACTCCGTGCCAATGAAACCATCCGATCGCGTCGGTAACGGATTGCTGCCAGGCCGCAAGGCGATTCGGATCGGACCAGCTCCCGATTGAATTGCCCGTTCCGTCGTAATCGATTCGAAGGGTCGCAAACCCCAAAGAACTCAATGATTCCGCGAGTTTTCGTAACGAAGTGTGGGCGCAAACGTCTTCGTACCCGAGGGGAGGGCACACGACCACGCCGCAACGCACCGTTGCGTTGGGCCAGTGGAGAAAACCAAATCGAGGCCTCTCGTGGGCGCCGAAATACATCGGCGAGCCAACCACCACTACAGCCCGTCCAAACCTTCGGGTAGCTGTTTGCCAGGAAGCGGCGCGATCCGCTCCATACGAAGCACAGGCCCCGTGACGGTATCGAGCCACCCGCGCCAACCCAGCGCGGCAAGCTCACCTCGGTAACAAGCAACGGCCCGCTGTTTCGTTCGGTGTTCGGCCCGGGTCAGCCGGATGGTTGTCCATTCCAGGTTTCCGCCCGCACGCGCACGCAACGAGGGCGGAGTTTCTCTGCGCAAAAACCCTCCAAGATGCGAGGGACGAAAACTATAAGGAAGCTCGGCAAAAAATAGCAACGGCAGATCTCCGTGATGCACATGCCCCAGCGTGGTGACAAATTCGTGATCGGGATGGGTCAACGGCCCACCGGGAACGGCCACGGCATCGGCATCGTGAAGGTGGATTGATGCGGCATCCCAGATTGCTTGCGGATCCCGCGGATTCGCGTACGCCGCGTCGGTGAACGGAAGCCATACGTACTCCACGTCCAGTTGTGCCATCGCAGCAAGATCTTCGCTGCGGCGCGCCGCGAACGTTTCGATTGCGGCGTCGTGGCCGCGTTTGCCATCCCACGACGACGGCGAGCCGATCCAATCAGGATCGCCCGCGAACACCGTGACGATTCGGACCTCGGTTCCCTTGCGGCGCAGGCGTTGAATATGACCAGCCAACGACAAGACAGCATCATCAAGATGGGGTGAGAGCACAACCAATCGGGTCATGCTCGAAGCCTGACCGAATGCCTATTGAGTGCGCTGGAACGACACGCGCGCAACTCCGCGTTCATGCGCGATGTCTTCATGCTGGTCCGCCTCCAAGCAACGAAATATGCACCTTTTATACCATGTTTTCGACAGATTTACTCGCGGTGACCCCGCATTGTTCCTCATCTTCCGAACAAACATGACATCGCACACGTTCCGTCGAACAATGCAAGATATGGGCCAAACGACCCTTGCCAATACCCAAGCCGTCGGTAGGGTTTCGCCGATGCAACCGAGCGACGCAACCAGAATCGCGATCGCGGTCTGCACCTACAAACGCCCGCATGCCATCTCGGCCCTTCTTGATGTCATTGCAACGCGCTCTCCCAGCAATGGCTTCGAGGTCGTGATTGTCGTCGTCGATGATGACCCCTGCTTCAGTGCACAGGCAGCTGCAACCGGGCCCGGGGCCGGTGCAGAGGCCACAAGACCGCTACCCATTCAATACATCGCGCACGGATCCGAAAACATCGCATCGGCCCGAAATCGTGCGATCGAAACCGCCGCAACGATCGGAGATTTCATCGTCTGCATCGATGACGATTGCACACCAGACGCATCATGGATCCGTGAGCTTGTCGGCGTCGCGAACACGTTCACCGCCTCGATAGTTGTCGGTCATCGAGAGTTCGTTGCTACCGATGCATCGCCACCATGGTTGAGCAGCGAACCGTTCCTCGCGGAAAACGAGCGGTACCCAAACGAATCAGTTCCCGCGATCGGCAACGTTGCCAACGTATTGATCCGATCCTCCTGGCTGCTGCAATCAGGAGTTCGGTTTCGCGATGCGCTCGGTGAGCTCGGTGGGGAAGACATGGCGTTTTTTGCCGATGCGCGTTCCGCGGGCGCGGAAATCCGTTTCGCCGCGAACTCAATTGTGCATGAACCGTACGACGCGCGCCGTTCAACGCTGCGATACCAACTCTGGCGCCAAACTTGGCTGGGCAACAACGAAGCCCACATCAACCGCACCGTGGCTGCGCTTGGCACGGCGCGGCTCATACTGCGCGGAATTCGCAGGGCGACGCGTGGCATCGCATGGCCGCTCACTGCGTTGCGCTCGGGCGACGGGTTTCAGTGGCGTTGGGGTCTGGCGCAACTACTGAACGGTTGCGGCTTGATCGCCGGAGCGCTCGGTACACGCATGAAACACCACAGCTAACCCGGGGCTCAACCTGTTCCCGAGCCACTGCACGATGCCAAGATCACAGGCAACAAAGCTGTGGCGCCGCGCGTAGTCGCGTGGAACGCAGCGTTTCGCGGTGACGGTTCCGTGGAATTGATCGTCATAGCCTGCCTGCCTTATGACGCCAGACCGCGGTGGCAAACGTCGTGGGATCAACCCAATGATCAATGGTGTAGATGACAAAATCTCTGGCGATAACTTCTCGCCGATAGCGAATCTGGGCACCGTTGAAAAATGTTCCGAGCGCTTTGTCTCTCGAGCCGTTCGCGAACAGGAGCCAGGTTCGTGCTCTTGCTGCGTCGACGGCTTTGCGGGCATATGGGTTGCGAACCAAATCAAGTGCTGAAATTGAGAATCGTGAGCCCGTCTCAAATGAAAAGGGATACGCGGCCCAAAAATCTGCGTACAAATGTGTGATGTGCCGTTGCGCAAGCGCGTCGGCGAGACCGTCGAAGCGTGCTGGCGCCAAATCGAGATGGAACCGTTCCGCATCGGCGCGATGTACGACATCGATAGTGTTGGCGATTCCGAACGATGCCAATATCGCCGCGGCAACGATAACTCGACGCGGGGTCGTGCAGATCAACCCCACCAGACATGCGGCGATAGGCACGAGCAGCAATCCAAATCGCGGCTCAAACACTGGGCTCGTCGCACTTGGAATCGCGATTAACCATGGCATCGCGACGGCCACCCAAACGAATGGTTCGAGTGCTGGCGCCTTGCCGCGCACCACGGCAGCGAGTCCGCACAACAGCGCTACGAGTGCAGCGACATACACGACGAACCCCACCTTGTTGAAGAGCCAACCGCCCCCATAGCTGACTCTCAAGCCAAGGGCCCGACCAAGGAGTTGTTGAAACACCAACCGAACGCGGCCAAAGAACGTGGCGTCGTGGCGTTGATGCGCGAAAACCTCGCTACCGTAAAGCCATAGCCCGTAGAGCCATTGTGCCGCGCCAATCGCCAGGCCAACAAAGACCATGCCAGTCGCACGCAACGACGGACGATGGCGAATCAAGAACCAGACGCCAAACGGAATAAGTGCAAACACAACTTGGGTGCTTTGATACCACCCCAATCCAATGACGAAACCGAGCAGCAACGCATCGCGTGGAGCCCATGACCGCGTGCCTTGTGCCGCGATGCGCAGGGCAATCAGCATCGCGGTCAAGACCAACACGAGCATGATCCAATAAAACCCTCGCTCTTTGGTTGCGATCCACACGGTACCTGGCCAGGCGAACATCACCGCCCCAGCGAAACGGGCACGTTCCTTGACCAATCCCATACGCTTCCCTAGGCGCGCAACGAGGATCGAAGCGACACCACACAGGACAAGCGGCACGAGTTTGACCATGAACGCGCTGCGGTGGATTGTGGTACTCAACGCGGTCAGCACGACTTCGCCTGTTCCACCATATTTCTGACCCCAAAAGAACAACGGCGGAGCGTGTCCGGCGCGAATGCGATCAGCCATCAGCCCAACGACGGCTTCATCGCCATCGAGTCGGCCAGCGGCCGAGGCAAGCACACGCCAGCGCAACAACGCTCCCAGGAGCAGTAGCGCCCACATCGCAGCGGTCCACAACCAGTGCGAGCCTCGCCGTTGCCTTCCCATTCTGTGTCGACACTACCGAGCGCAGGAGCCTGCGTGGGGTCCACCAACCACAACCATCCTCAAACCTAACTGAACGGTATTGCAGCTAGCCCCGATGGTAAAGCTGCGGTGGCTACGCCTCGGTTCGCGGGAGTATCCGTGCCGGAATTCCCACCGCGGTTGCATCGCATGGCACATCCGCGACAACAACCGCGTTCGCGCCAATAACCGCTCGATCACCAATCACGACGGGGCCGAGGATGGCCGCACCAGCACCAATATGGACCCCGTTGCCGATCTTTGGTGCGCGTAAGTCGTCGAAGCTGCGCACGCCGATTGTGGTGTTTTGGCGCAACACGCAGTCGTCGCCAAACGTCACCGCACCATTGACCACGATCCCGCTTTGATGCGCGATCACCAAGCGCCGTCCCACGATTACGGAATACGGCAACTCAATTCCGTAATAGTTCCGCATCCTCCGATACAAAGCCCGATACAGCACTGAAAACGGCGCGCGCAACGCCTTCGGTTCGATCGTCATTCGCCAGTTTCCGAATCGGTGCACGGCGAGGGTCCGGAATCCGGGCGACGACCAACTCGACCCGTGAGCGCGAAAATCCTCCTGGCACTGATCGCGCAAGGCTCCAATACCCGTTAAGTTCATTGGTCTTTATCTCCAGTTTTCCGATTCACTCGGGCTCCTCGCCACTCCCGAAATACCAAAGCAATGAACGCGGGATCGCGAACAAAATACCGAACAAAGAGGCGTCTCGGTTCCTGTGCGAATCGAAACAGCCACTCCAATCCGTAGCGTTGCATCCAGCGTGGCGCGCGGGTCTTGAGCCCAAACAGCATTTCGAAGGATGCCCCGACGGCGAGAAAGACTGGCCTCGATTCGCCAACCCAACGCTCCAACATTGCCGCGATAATCAACTGATCTTTCGGGAACCCGACACAAACGAACACGAGTTGGGGCTTCGCTGCTCGCAACCCATCCACGATGCCGTCTACAAACCGATCGATTCCAACACCATCACCGGCGTCGAGCTGCGGCGCGACCACGACGTGCGCGGCAGCGCGAGTTGCACGAGCTCGTTGGGCGATCAATTCGTGGCTCGCGATCACCGCAACCGAAATGGTGTCGAAGCTCGGGTCTAGCCAAAACGCCTCAACCAGCGAACTCCCTGCCAATCGAGAGGCGAGCCGTGGTTCAGATCGCAGTAAGCGGCTAGCCCACACAATCGGCTGACCATCGGGCAGGCACCAAGCTGCGGCATCAACAACCGCGCGGACGCGCGGAGCCGCATTCGCAAGCTGCACGAGATAGTCGACGTTGGGAGTAATGACGACGGGTATCCGGGTTGCATCCTGGGTTGGGGCCAGCAAGTCGTGAACAACATTCACAACGTCGACGTCACTCACAAAGTCGAGACCAAAAAGCGGAACGCGTTCCAACGCTTCCCCGGACGTCTTGCTTTCGTTCTTGTTCATCACCGTTTCGGCCTTCACCCTCGATACCTCATGCACTTTACGATGCGGTCACGAGGCGAGAAGCTCGCCGGTGGAAACGGCCAGTCGAAACGGCTAGCTGAAACCGGCCAAATGAAACCGGCCAAATGAAACGGCGAGCCGAAATGGCCAGAAACGACTGATCGTCGCTACGGCTGATAGTCCGCGACCCGCATCAGTGGGCCGAGTTTCTCCATATCCGCAACACCGTCCCATCCCGATCCCGCGTTTGGATTCGTCGTTTCCCAGAATGCAAAGAGCGGACGCACAACTCCGGTATTCGCGGCGCCTAGCGGCAGGGAACGGCCGTCCGCATAGAAATTGGGCCACGGGCCACCTGCGAAATCCCCAACGAATGCGCCGTACTTTTGGAGCGCGTCGAACAACATTGAACCCATCACGCTAAGGCCTGTCGGCTTCGGGGTCGTTGCGGGAATACCCAAACGGGATCCCATCTGCACGGGCCCGTTCCAGTATCCGGCATCCCATGCAGTTGCCGGTGCGCGCCACGCGCCGGTGCCGGTTTGTCCGCCACCTTTGAGTACGTCGTTCGGCAAGGCCACAACCAACGCATGATCGATTCGGCCGGCAGTAAGATCCGCGCCCGTGAGCAGGCCGGCGATCCACGAAAAGTTCGCGGCGCGAACGCCGTCGTTGTTCGACATCGTGCCCGCACCGGGACCAGCTTTGAGGTTCCCGATCGCCCAACCCGGCGTTCCCGCCAAATTCGTCACCGTGTGCGTCGCGGGATCGACACTCGCTTGCCAGAGCTCGACGTAATCGCCTGAAAGTGGATCAGCCACGGCCAGAATGTGATCGACATCGCTTCCTGCGACCAAATTCGCGGGTGCCCGCATTTGCAACGTGGTGGCCGTTCGGTTCCGATGCCAGGCTGGCGCCACATAATCCGGGAGATCGAATGTCCAGATGGGGTCAGTGGGGCTCGACCACCAAACCCCGACCGAATCGGTGTTGACCCACCAATGCCGTGTCGAGCCATCGGGGAGCTGATGCACGCTGGGCGTATCGAACCAAGCAGTGCCTCCAGCAGTTGGCGTGTTCCAGGGTGAGGCGTTACTGAAGGGTCGGGCCTTGTCCACCGGAGTGGGGTCTGGCGAGACGGTTGTTGTCGTCGGAAGCGGGGCCGTTGTCGTGGTCACGGGTGGGTTGGTTGTGGTCGTGGAGTTCGGCGCCGCGGTGCTCGTCGTGGGCGGAGGATTCGTCGTGGTCACCAGATCCGCCGTGGTTGTTGTCGGCGCCGGGGTGACGGCTTGCGGATTCAGCGCAAGCGTGATGCTGGTCGAGCTCAACACTCGGGCCGTTCCCTGCGCCAGGCCTTTCGAGCTCCACGAGCCCGGCGCGACCGAACCCGGTGCAGTCACTCGCATCATCGCGGTAGCGACTTGCGCTCCCTGATGATTAGTCACCGACCCTGCCATCCGGGCGCGCAACGGCGCGACGTATTGCATGTGCCACCACGCGCTCGAATGCACGAGGAGCAGCATCGAGCCGGCCTTCGCTCCCGTCACTGTTGGGCTCAGCATCCCGGTGCCGGTTGCGGCCGACGCGACAGGAGCTTGAGGATCGGCGCCCGCGAACGCGAACGTTGCCATCAGCACTTGGCTGGGAGGCACAACCGCAGCGGCTGGCCTGCGCTGCGCCACACTCACAATCGTTGAACAGCCGATGGTTCGCACCGTCTGGTCCGCGACCGTGTCAAATTGTTTCGTCCAGCCAGCAGCGCAGATGACCTGTGAACTCGCCGATGCGACCACCACGGAAACCAGCGCGTTCCCGACGGCGGTTCCGGAGGGCAGCGGGGTGTGCGGCTGGCCACTCATCGGCGAGGTAAAGGTCATGACGTGGCCGATATCGGAAACGCCGATCGCAGCACTCAGCGATTTCGAAGCCGGCGAGTTCGCGTCGACCCGCCAAAACGGCAGGGCACCAAAAATCATGATGGCCGCGATGACGGGAACAAACCGCTTGGCCCGTTGTCGTCGAAGAAACGTATTCATGACCACTCCCCGTGAGGGTTCATCCGAACTTCGCATCTGAGGCCCGAACCTACTCGCTGCATGAATCGGCTGCAGGCAACGAGCTCCTGAAGTTTTCGAAGCAATTTTTACGAATCCTTGGAAAGATTTTGGTTCCCGATCATCTGCCACCAAGCGTGGCGATGATCGCAAGCGCCGACTGCAAATATTGCGTGATTTCGACTGCTGGTTGGGACGCGGCAAGGCGGTTGCGGCAAGAATGCGCCATGGATACGACGCAACTCCAGAATTTCCAGATGCACGGCCAGGACATTCCGTGGCTTTTGACCCACTGGGCGACCCAGCGACCAGAGCATCCCGCGCTTGTCTGGGAGCCCCGCGAGGGCACTCGAACCCAATGGAGCTACGCGGAACTTCTCGCCGAAGTCCAATCCGTCGCGGTCGGATTGACCCAACGCGGAATCGCCCAAGGCGACAAGGTCCTGATCCACGCCGACAACTGCCCCGAAATGGTCGTGGCCTGGCTCGCATGCGCAACCGCGGGCGCGATCGGCGTTACCACCAACACAAAATCTGTGGGCGCAGAGATCACGTTCTTCGCCGAACAAGCACAATGCGTTGCCGCAATTACCCAACCGCAATACGCAGACCTCGTCTCGAAACATGCGCCCGGAATGCGTTGGATCGTCGTCACCGACGACAACGGCGGCGAAGCTCCAACTGCAGCCGAAGCAGCTCACGGTCTCGAAGCGTTTTCAAGCTTGCGCGGCGATGCCGCTGCGTTCGTCGCACGGCCAGCGGAGCCACTGTTGCCATTCGGCATCATGTTCACTTCGGGCACAACGAACCGTCCGAAGGCCGTCGTCCATACCCATGCGAACGCGATCTGGGCGAGCCGTATGGGCCCGCGAAATATCGATCTTGGAGCCGACGATCGGTACTTGATTTACCTACCTTTTTTTCACGTCAACGCACAAAGTTGGTCGTTTTTCTCGGTACTCGGTGCCGGTGCTACCGCAGTGTTGATGCCGAAGTGGTCGACGAGCCGCTTCTGGGATGTCGTGGTGCGCAATGAAATTACCCATATTTCATTGATGCCTTTTTGCATGGGCACGCTCGCCGCTCCGGACCGTCCCGAGTCGCACCTGCGCGTCGGAGTGTTCGGTCTGATCCTCCCCGACCTGGACAAGATGCTGGGCATCAAGGTCTACGCGGCGTACGGCATGACCGAAACGGTTACCCACGCTATTACCGGCAAACCTTCTCAACAATGGCCCGCTCGATCCATGGGCCACGTCAGCCCCGGTTACGAAATCGCGGTGGTCGATCAAGACACCGGCATGCTGTGCACCAACGACGAAACGGGCGAGCTTTGGATGCGCGGGACCCGTGGCATCCAATTGTTCCTCGAGTACTACAACAATCCTGAGGCCAACGCGAAAGCGTTTGAGGACGGCTGGTTCAAAACCGGCGACATGGTTCGCATGGGCGAAGGCGGCAACGTCTTTTATCAAGAACGCGACAAGGATCTCTTGAAGGTCGGCGGCGAGAACGTGTCCGCGAAAGAAGTGGAAGAAGTCGTAGCGACCATCGCGGGTGTCGGCCAGGTTGCCGTCGTTGCCAAACATCATGAGTGGCTAGACCAGGTACCCGTGGCCTTTGTCATCACCACCGCCGCGGCCCCAGATCACGCGACATTAGAAGCGAACGTGATCGCGGCCTGCAAAGAAAAGCTGTCAGATTTCAAAGTCCCTCGCGCGGTATACGTGGTTGAGGAGTTCCCACTGGGAACCCTCGACAAGCTGCTCAAAAACAAGCTCCGAGAAATCGCCGACGCGCACCCGGCGGTATAGAACCCCGGGCTGGCCCAGCTCAGCCCAGAAACTCAACGAGAACGCGCGCCGATAGGTGAGAGGTAATCCGATGCAAGAATCCAGTTTCGCGCTCTCGTCGCTGCGCTCCGGGGCCGCTCGGGCCGCGGGCGGCGCCGCGCTTCGTCGAGATCAGCCAGAACCCCTCGCCTTTTGGCGCGCCCTCTAAGCCCAGGTGCGAACCGATTGACGGTATGAATATGTACACAGCAACGTTTCTGGGCGCGCCTCCCATCACTGACATCCCGACCGACGGTTTGCGCCGCGATGGGGGCACCGAGCCACGCGCCGAACATCGCTCGCCCATTGGGGCCGCGTCAGCCCACGAGACCCTTGTCGCCCTATGTGCGCTCTTGCACCGCTTCACTGGTCACGACGATGTCCTCGTCGCGATCCCGCGAACAGTTTCGACATCGGGGGTTGTTCGATCCCGGATGGATCCCGAAAGCACGATTTCAACCTTTCGCGAATACCTCGCCGACGAAATCACGGCCGCCGGCCATCGCGATTCGCTACCGCTTTCCGACGTAGTCACCTATCCGGTCACAGATCTCCTGAATCCCGACACGGGCCTTCACGCCGCCGCTCCTCGCCTCAACGTCGCATTCTTGAACGACCAAGCACTCCATGAGATCGCAACCCTGTTCGAAATCAGTGTTCGATTCGAACTTGGAAACGCTATCTGGAATTACGACGCCAGCCTGTTCGCTACGTCCACTATTCATCGATGGGGTGAACACCTCGAACGCATGCTGGTTGCCATCGAAGGCTCCGTCGACGCGCTAGATGACTCGTCCATGTTGCTGAGTTCCGTTGAGCTGTTATCACCGAACCAGCGCCGGCAAGTAGTGGTCGAGTGGAACGATACTGCGAACACCTTCCGCGAAAACGCGCGTGTCCACGAAATCATCGAAACTCAAGTCGCTCGCAATCCCGAGGCAACCGCGGTTGAGTTCGGAGACACGTCGCTCAGCTACGCCGAGCTCGAACTGAAGGCCAACGCGCTCGCAAATCATCTGATCGCGTTGGGGGTCGCGCCGCAAACATTGGTCGGTGTGCACCTCGAACGCGGTATCGAAATGCTGCCTGCGTTGCTCGCTATCCTCAAAGCCGGTTGCGGCTACGTCCCGCTCGACCCTGGGTTTCCTGCCGATCGCCTCGGTTTCATGATCCAAGATTCTGGGCTAACCACGCTGCTGACCCAATCGTCGCTTCGAGGCTCGCTGACCACTCCGGCGCCCATCAACGTCATCGAGCTCGACACCGAGTCACAGGCGATCGCAGCAGCTGGCAGTCAACGGCCAGCCGTTCACGGTCACAGCCGCGACCTCATGTACGTGATCTACACATCGGGATCGACAGGAACGCCAAAAGGTGTCGAGCTCGAACATCGCAGCGTAGTGAACTTCCTCGAAACCATGTCGCGCGAACCAGGTATTGCCGCTACCGATCGCTTACTCGCAGTGACAACGTTGTCGTTCGACATCGCAGGCCTCGAACTCTTTTTGCCGCTGACCATCGGCGCAACGGTCGTGATTGCGCCCAGCGCAATGACGTCGGACCCAACGGCACTCATCGATGCGATCGAACAGCAACAGATCACGATCATGCAAGCAACACCTGCAACCTGGCGACTCCTGATCGAAGCCGGATGGTCCGGTAACGAGCAAATCAAAGTGCTGTGCGGTGGCGAAGCCCTTCCGCCGTCGCTTGCGTCCGCCTTGGTGTCGCGAGTCGGCGAGCTGTGGAATATGTACGGCCCAACCGAAACCACCATTTGGTCGACCATCCAACAAGTCCGCAACAACGAGCCTTTAACCATTGGCCGTCCGATCGCAAACACAACCCTGTATGTGCTCGATTCCAGCTCATTGCCAGTACCGATCGGAGTCGCTGGGGAACTCTTTATTGGCGGCGATGGTCTTGCTCGCGGCTACCACAATCGCCCCGAACTCACTGAACAGCGTTTCGTCGCCGACCCATTTTCGGAACAACCTGAAGCGCGCCTCTATCGAACCGGCGATCTTGCTCGCTATCGCGCGGACGGTCAGATCGAGTTCCTGGGGCGCGTCGATCAGCAAGTAAAGGTGCGGGGCTTCCGTATCGAGCTCGGTGAGATCGAGACGGTCCTCAGCCGGCATCCAGCAGTTGAAGACACAGTCGTGCTGGCGCGTGAAGATCCGTCCGGCGAAAAGCGCCTCGTTGCGTACGTCGTGCTGCGCGACGCGTTTCGCAATCCCATGGGTCGCGGCACGGCTACCGAAGATGTAGTAAGCGCAACCTCATTGCGCCGCACGGTACAGGCTGCGCTCCCGCGCTACATGGTGCCTTCGCTCGTGGAATTTCTCGAAACGATGCCGCAAACGCCGAATGGAAAAACTGATCGCAACGGTCTCGCGGATCCAGATTGGGCGCTGGCAACTCGCGATACCCCCTACGTCGCACCGCGCGACGAAACCGAAATCACGATGTCCCGGCTTTGGGAATCCGAGCTCGGTATCGACCGAGTTGGCATCCACGACGACTTCTTCGATCTCGGCGTGGAGTCGCTCGTAGCCGCCAGGCTCTTTGCAAAAATCGAAACAACATTTTCGATCACACTGCCGCTCGGAACTATTTTCGCGGACCCAACCGTCGCCGGACTCTCGGCACTCATCCGCACCGATGGCAACGCAAAATCTCAATATGCATCGCTCGTTTCGATGCAACCGAACGGCAACCAGCCACCGTGGTTCGGAATCCACGGCGGCGCGGGAACCGTTTTGTTGTTCAGCGACCTCGCCCGTCGTCTGCAACAACACGATCAACCGTTCTACGCGCTTCAGGCGCAAGGCCTCTACGGTCACGACCCAGTACACACGCGAATTCCCGAAATGGCGACTGCGTATGTGGCGCAGATCCGAGAGGTACAACCACATGGCCCGTACGTGTTATTGGGCTATTGCTTCGGCATGTTCGTGGCCTACGAAATGGCCCAGCAATTGGTCGCCGCGGGTGAGGCCGTGGACGTTGTCGCTTCGATTAATGGTCCCGACCTTGGATATATCCATCGGCATGATCCCGACAATTTGTTGGGACTCAACGACGACGACAGCCAACGCGTACCGCAACCAAAGCAGCCACTCAAGGTTCGGATGCGTAAGTTCCTATCAAAGCGCGTTCGCAACGCACAGTTTGAATACGCGCTGCGCTTCCATCGGCCCATGCCAGAAGTGCTGCGCGAAAACAATCGCTTCCAACTCATCGCAATGCGCTCGCAGTTTCACTACACCGCGAAACCATATCCAGGAAACGTGCTGGTGTTTCGCGCCAACGGCTTATACGCCGAAGCAGACCTCGGCTGGTCAGAATCGGCAGGGCATAGCGTTAAGGTGCTGGAAGTTCCGGGCCATCAACCGGTTCCTCGTTCAACAATGAAGGAACCTGTTGTCGCGTTCATCGCCGATCAGCTGCTCGCGACGGTGCGAGAAATCCGGCGCCAGTAACCCAATCCGCGTCATAGCAGCGGCATCGTGTACTGCCGGAAATCGATTCGGATGCCACCAATTTTGCGTTTTCGTAACGCCATATCTGCGAAGTGATGCACCGCGTCGCGCGCTAGCGCCCAGCCAGCGAATCAACTCCCGCAGTCACAGCAGGCACCAACGCGGTCGCGCCAGGAACGAGTTGTTCGCAAAAGAATCGTGCAGTCCGTAATTGGGCCGGACCACATTCCAAGTTTGAAGCAATTCGAGCGCTGCGCAACATCAGCTCTCCGGCCGTCACCAGCGCCATCAATCGCAAATACGGTGTGGCGCCCGCGAGGACGTCATCATTGTTGGTTTGGGCCAGCAACCATTCAGTCGCCTCGCGTGCAGCTTCAAGTGCGCTCTCCATCGCCGCAGCCGACGCACTGAGTTCCGGAACCACGCGGCATTCGGCAATCGACGATTGGATGCGACCGAGGTGTTCGCGCACGACATCGCCGCCTCGCAGACCGAGCTTACGCCCGACAAGATCCATCGCTTGAATGCCGTTGGTGCCTTCATAGATCATGGCAATACGCGAGTCGCGCAGGTGTTGCGCAGCCCCGGTCTCTTCAATGAAGCCCATTCCGCCGTGAATTTGCACGCCGATTGAAGCGATTTCAAAGCCAGTGTCCGTTGACCATCCTTTTGCCAACGGCGTAAAGAGCGCGGCAATTTCTTCGTTGCCCTCACGATCGGCAGCCTCGGTGGCGTGTTCTGAATGATCAATCGCGCCTGCTGTCACATAGATCAAGCGCCGCATGGCTTCAATTTGCGATTCCATCGTCAGCAACATCCGACGCACATCAGGATGTTCAATCAGCAATGCGCTCTCACCTCTCGCGGTCGAAGATGCGCGACCCTGTTTGCGTTCATGCGCAAAGGAATACGCTTGCTGATAGGCGCGTTCACCAAGCGCCAAGCCTTCGATTGCAACGCCAATTCGAGCGTGGTTCATCATTGTGAACATCGCAATGATGCCACCGTTGAGTTCGCCGACCAGTTCGCCGACCGCGCCACGGCCGTTCTCGCCGAAACTCAACACGCACGTAGGGCTAGCTTTGATGCCCATCTTGTGTTCGATCGACACACACGTGACGTCGTTGCGTTCACCCAACGTGCCGTCTTCGTTCATCAAATACTTCGGAACGACAAAACAGCTAATGCCCTTAGTGCCGCCCGGCGCGTCCGGCGTACGCGCCAAGACCAAGTGCACAATCTGATCAGTCATGTCGTGCTCGCCAAAGCTGATGAAAATCTTGGTGCCAGTGATGAGATACGAACCGTCCGATTGCGGTTCAGCTTTTGTGCGGACCGCAGCGAGATCCGAGCCTGCATCCGGCTCGGTGAGATTCATGGTGCCCGACCATTCACCGGTGATCATTTTCGGCAGATACATCGCCTTCAACGCGTCGCTTGCGTGATGTTCCAACAAACGGATCGCGCCTTGCGTGAGCAACGGGCACATACTGAAAGACAAGTTCGCGCTCGAAATCAATTCTTCCAACACCGCGCCGACAACAAACGGAAAACCTCCACCGCCGTATTCTGGCGCGGCAGCCACCGCTCCCCAACCGGCCTCGACGTACGCCTGGTATGCAGCTTTGAACCCCGCAGGAGTGGAGACCGTGTTGTCGGCGTTGTGCACGCTGCC
This sequence comes from Actinomycetes bacterium, assembly GCA_025360585.1. Lineage (GTDB taxonomy): Bacteria > Actinomycetota > Acidimicrobiia > IMCC26256 > PALSA-610 > F1-120-MAGs023. The sequence goes on from JANYBW010000035.1 coordinate 49,207, forward strand.
GATCTGATCGCCGATCACGTTGAGTGGCGCGACCGTCTGGGCAAAAAAGCGCCCGGCCTCACTCAATAAATCCGTGACAACTTCGCGATCCGCATGCGTGAACACCGCAAATTTGTTGATTTCATTCAGCCCACAAATGTGGTCAAGCACAAACGAAATGTCAGCAAGCGGTGGTGTGTAGTCGGTACTCATACCGTCTATGTTCGCCGATGAGCGCAACCGGTGCAGGATTGGCGGCTCGCATTCCTCAACGCTTCCGAACTCTCAGCCCGTTCTCGTAGTCTGGCAACCTTGAACCCACCCCAACCCCGAGCGCTCGACGGCATCAAAGTCCTTGACCTCGCCACCTTGTATCCCGCACCGTTGCTGGCCGCAATGCTCGGCGACTACGGCGCCGACGTGGTGAAGGTCGAGCCGCCCCGAGGTGACGCGCTCCGCAACGTCGGCACTCCTGGGCCGAACGGCATTTCAACGGCCTGGCTCTACGCCGCACGCAACAAACGCTCGGTGATTGTTGACACGACCACCAATGAAGGTCTCGTACGCCTCGCACAACTCTGCGCAACCGCCGACGTGATCGTGGTGAATCAAAACGATGCCCAACTCGATTTGATGGAGTGTCGGCCCGAGGCACTGTTGCGCCAGCACCCAAACGCAATCATCGTGTCGCTCACCGGTTTCGGTCGCAGTGGTCCACGCGCAAGTGAGCCTGGCAACGGATCGATTGCAGAGGCGTTCGCCGGGTTCGCGGCGTTGAACGGAAACGCGGATGGCCCACCAACGCTTCCTTCGCTAGCCCTCGGGGACTCCCTCGGGGCAATCAGCGCACTCAACGGCGTGCTCGCCGCGTTGTATTGGCGCGACGCTTGCGGTGGCACTGGACAGATCATCGACGCGACGCTGTACGAGCCCATTCTGGTGTTGCTCGGCAGTACCTTCGCCGCGTGGTCCAACGACGCGCCGGCGCCGGTGCGCAACGGAAGTCGCTTGAGCAACGCCGCGCCTCGCAATATTTTTCGGACCGCGGATAATCGCTGGCTCGCCATCTCAGGCACAACCGATGCCCAGGTAGCTCGACTCCTCAACGCCATCGGTTGTTCGGAGATCGAACTCGCGACGTACAAGCGCGCCGCCGATCGCGTTGGTACTAACGCCGACGCGCTCGACCTTCGGGTGAGCAGTTGGATTGCAACGCTGCCCCAAGCCGCAGCACTCACAGCATTGCGGCAACATCGAATTCCCGCAGTTGCGGTCAACACCCTCGCCGAGGTGCGCGATGATCCTCACGTTGCTGCTCGAAACAATCTGGCATCCCTCATCGCGTCAAGCACCCCGGCCGAATCCCCACCAATCGCGCCAACGCCGACTCCCCAGATGTCGTCGACGCCGCCACAATTTCGCCGAACTTCACCCAAACTGGGTGAACACACGGCTGAAGTGTTGCGCGAGTGGCTCGACATCACCGAAGCTTGACTCACAACGTTCAAGGAGAACCATGGCCAAACCAATTGCAGTTCAGCTCTACACATTGCGCGATGCCGCCGCCAACGGAATCCGCCCCGTGCTCGATCGGCTCGGAGCCGCGGGCTATGCAGGGGTCGAGACGGCAGGGCTGCAAGGGCTGACCGGCGATGAGTTCCGCGCGGCACTCGACAATGCCGGCCTCAAAGTCGCGAGCGCGCACGTCAATTACGGTGGTCGCGACGCGTTTCGCGCCGAGCTCGACGCGCACGCACCGCTCGGCGCGGACACCATCATTGTCCCCTACGCGGGTCCCGAAGAATTCTCAAGCCCCGACGCGGTCGCGAAACTCGCCGAGCGACTCAATCGCGGCAACGCAATCGCGCAGGAATACGGGCTTGCGCTCGGATACCACAACCATTTCTGGGAGCTCAGCGCAATAAACGACGGTCGCCATGCATTGTTGAGTTTGTTCGATCAGCTCGAACCAACCGTGGTCGCCGAAATCGATATGTATTGGGCCCAAGTCGGTGGCATGGATCCGGTCGAGCTGGTGACAACCCTCGGTGATCGGGTGACACGTCTGCACGTCAAAGATGGACCCGCGGAGCGCTACGGCGAACCGATGACGGCCGTCGGGCAAGGCTCCGTGGACGTCGCGGCGGTCATCGCGGCTGCTCCGAACGCGCAATGGCACATTGTTGAGCTCGACGATTGCGCCACCGACATGTTCGAAGCCGTCGAAGCCAGCCTGAAATTCCTGGTTGGTTCGGGCCTTTCGGTAGGCAAGTGATGCGCGATTCGACCAGCGATGGCGACGTCAGCCGCGTCGCCATCATCGGCTGCGGCGTCATCGCCCCGGTCTACGCAACGACACTGAAAGCGCTCGGCAACGTTGAGCTTGTGGCAGTAGTCGACGGCATCGCCGAACGGGCAGCGACTTTCGCTGCGGCCCACGAAACCCGCGTGGCTACGTTCGAAGCGGTCATCGCCGACGATTCGATCGACGCGATCGTCAATCTCACACCGCCACTTGCGCACGCCGCAGTCAGCGAAGCCTCACTCATCGCCGGTAAAGCCACATTCAGCGAGAAGCCGTTGGGTGTCGATTTCGCGCAAGGCAATCGGCTCGCGACAATCGCCAAACAACGAAACGTTCGCCTTGGTTGCGCACCCGACACGTTCTTGGGCGTCGGATTGCAGACGTGTCGCGCCGCGATCGATCGCGGCGACATTGGCGAACCACTTTCCGCAAGCGGCTTCATGATGGGTTTCGGCCCCGAGTGGTGGCATCCGAATCCCGAAAGCTTCTATCAACCCGGTGCCGGCCCAATGCTCGACATGGGGCCGTACTATCTCACGGCGTTGATTCAGATGCTTGGGCCTGCGATTTCCATCACCGCATCGGCGAAGAGCCCGCGCGCCCAACGCACGATCCGAGCCAAAGCTCGCCGCGGCGAACTCATCGACGTTGCCGTGCCGACTCACGTTTCGAGTCTGATCGATTTTGCCGGCGGCGCAAGCGCCACGTTGATCACGAGTTTCGACGTGATGGCATCGCGGTGTCGCAACATCGAGATTTACGGCACTGAAGCAACGTTGTCGCTCCCGGACCCAAACACCTTTGGTGGTCCGGTACAGATCCGCGGCATTCGCGATTTGGAATGGCGCGACCTTGAACTCCCCGAAGCCAACATACCGCAAGAACGCGGCATTGGTTTGGCCGACATGTTGTCCGCGCAACGCAACGATCGCAAACATCGCGCGAACAGCGACCTCGCGCTCCACGTGCTCGAGCTCATGACGAGTGCGGTCAGCTCCTCAGAGCAAGGCCAACGCATCGCGCTCACCACAACCTGCGAACGTTCCGAGCCCCTCGATTTTTCCTTACCCGCAAACACCTTCGACGCCTGAGCGCGCCAGCCCCAAAAACCCAGCCCCAAAAACCCAGCCCCAAACAATTGCCCGAGCCGCAAACACCGGGCTGAACGATTGAAAGTAGCGACATGACCTTGCGATACGGAATCGTCGGCGGTGGCTTCATCACGCAATTCCACCTCCGCGCGCTCGAACAAGTTCGCGGCGTCGAAGTTGCCGGGCTCACCTCCCGTACCCCGCCCACCGAGCTCGCTCAATACGTTCACGATCACAATCTCGGCGAAGGAATCGTGTACAGCTCGCTCTCGGAAATGATCCCGAATGTGGACGTCGTGGCGATTTTCAATCCAAACTTTTGTCGCGTCGAAACCATGGAAACCATCGCGGCCGGGGTACGCATGGGCGCGAAATGCAAAGGCCTGATTGTCGAAAAGCCGCTCGGGCGTAATTTGATGGAGGCCCAACGCATCATTGATTTGGTGCGCGAAATAGCGGTCCCGACGGCGTACTTCGAAAATCAGATCCACATGAAGGTGCTGCAAAACGCGCGGACGCAACTCACGGGTGTCGCCGCGGCAATGGGCCCGCTGAGCTTGGCTCGATCGGCGGAAGAACACGCCGGGCCACACAACGGTTGGTTTTGGGATCCCACGCAACAAGGCGGCGGCGTGCTCTCCGATATGGGCTGCCATTGCCTCGCGGTCGGGTGGTACTTGCTCACCCCGAATGGCAAAGACGTCCGGCATCTCATTGCGCAATCCGTCACCGCGGAGGTTGGCCTCCTGAAATGGGGCGAACCCAACGCTCGCGCCGAACTGATGGAGCGCTACAACGTCGATTACACCAAAACGCCGGCGGAAGATTTCGCGACGGGCATGGTCACCTACAAGAACCCTGATACCAACCAGGTTTCGAAAGCGCAATTCACCGTTTCGTGGATGTACGACAAACAAGGCTTGCGACTGTTGGTCGATGGTTTAGGACCGGGTTACGCACTTGAAGCGAACAGTTTGCGCTCACCGCTGGAGATTTTCATCGGCGATGCCGCGGCCGCAAGCGTGGCAGATGCTGAACTCGCGCTCGAAAAGGCCACGGCTACACAAGGCTTGCTCGCGATACAACCGAACGAACCTGATCTCTACGGCTATACCGACGAAAACATCGATGCCCGTGATGCCTTTCTCGCGGGCCGCGACGCGTTGTTAAACTTCGACTACGGCTACGAAATTGTTCGCCTGACGATGGCGGCATATATGTCCGCGGAGCAAGGTCGTACGATCGATCTCACCGATCCAGCAACGAACGAAGCGCTCAAGCAGTACGTTCCGCTCATTCAGCAGGGTCGCGGCCGCGAAGTTCTGCCCGTCAACGACTGAAAGATTCCTATGGCAACGTTCGCAATTACGGGTTCAGCCGGTGGCATTGGCAGTGCGACACGTGCTCAGTTGGAAAGCGGTGGGCATCGCGTGATCGGAATCGACATTCGGGATGCCGAGGTCATCGCTGATCTAGCAACCCCTGCCGGCCGCACCGAGATGGTGAGCGACGTCGCGGCGTTGTGTGGTGGAGTCCTCGATGGAGTTGTGGCTGGCGCGGGTGTAAGTGGGCTCCCTGGGGAAGTCACCGTCGCGATCAACTATTTCGGAGCAATCGCGACACTCGATGGTTTGCGGCCCATGCTCGCTCGCGGCACCAACCCCTGCGCGATTGGAATCAGCAGTAATTCCACGACGACGATGAGTGGCTATCCGATCAACGTCACCGATGCGTGCCTCGCGAACGATGAGCCGCTCGCGTGCGAGCTGGCATCGAGTGATCGCAGCGGAGTCAGCATCTATCCGGCAACCAAACTCGCGCTCGCGCGATGGATCCGGAATCAATCAACTACCGCGGAGTGGATTGGTAGCGGCATTCGCCTCAACGCGATCGCACCCGGCTACACCGCGACTCCCATGACCGCGGGCACCGAAGAATTCATGATGAATCTCGGCGATATCTACCCGCTACCGATGCGCCGCGCGGGCAAGGCCGATGAGATTGCCGCGTTGTTGCAGTTCGTGCTCATCGAAGGGACCTACTTCGTAGGATCATTCATCACGATCGACGGTGGAACTGATGCGGTATTGCGACCGAACGATTGGCCCCACCCGACGCAATAGCTACTCGTAAGGATGCAACGACGGGGGTAAGGAACCCGCGGCGATCGCATCGGCCCGAGCATGGAGCAGCTCGCCAAATTTATCGAGATCGTGGCTCACGATGAACTTGCCTTGTTGAATTTGTTCGATCGCGAACCGGCCCAACTCGTTGACATCCATCGTCTTGACCGGCGTACCCGCTGCTTCCATCGCGGCTTTGAAATCGGCGATCGTTGTCATCGGCGCGGGTGGTCGCGGCCGCACCCGAGCCAATGAATCCGGGCGGTTTCGCTGCGCGGTCCAGAGGCCGGTCTCGAGCAAACCACCGGATGGATAAAACACACACGCACGCAAGTTGGTTCTTTCTTTGATGAAATTGTGGGCAAGCGCCTCCGTAAAGCAACTCACCGCGGCTTTACTCGCCGCATAGACCGAAGCATTGAGCACCGGCGCGAAGCCACCGTCCGCCGATGACGTATTGACAATCAGACCCTCATCGCCGGTTGCCATCATTCTGGGCACAAATTCCAACGCACAGTTCGCGAGGCCGAAAACGTTGACAGAAAAGCACCACTTCCAATCGTTCGGTTCTTGTTCCCACGGCAATCCGCCTCCGCCGCTCGTCACGCCGGCATTGTTAAACAGCAGGTTGCACGTTGCGTAGCGATCAAATACGGCGTCGGCCAAAGCCCGCACTGAGTCCTCATCGGCTACATCGGTACGAACGCCCCAAACTTCGCCGCGGTCCGAGAGTTCCGCGCACGTTGTGTCGAGAACACGCTGTTCAATGTCTGCGATTACCACGCGGCTGCCCTTGGCGAGCAAGGCTTCGACCAACCCGCGGCCAACTCCATTTGCTCCGCCAGTTACTACCGCAACTTTGCCGTTGAGATCCTTCATTGTGCTGCTCCAGATTGTGGTCGATATTGGGCAAGGCCAGAAGCTACGAAGCGGTGACGAAATCGATGAGCTGCTCGACCGCTCCGACGACCGCAGGTTCGAGGTCTCGGTAACTTTGCACCTTGGACAATAAGTCGCGCCAGAACTGCCGCGGATCATTCACTCCCAATGCCGCACACGTGGCTTCTTTGAACGGCTGGCCCTTGGGAATTTCCGGCCAGCGTTCGATGCCCAGCACCTTGGGCCGAATGGCAGTCCACACATCGATATACGGAGTACCCGTGAACTTCACAAAATCACTCTGCACCCGCTGCGCGATCCGGTCTTCCTTCGAACCCGCAACGAGGTGATCCACCAACACGCCGAGGCGCCGTTGGGGGCCGGGCCGGAACTCGCGCACAAACTCCTCGATGTTGTCGAGGCCATCGAGGCGCTCGACCACAACGCCTTCAAGGCGTAAATCATCGCCCCAGACCTTTTCGAGCAGCTCCGCGTCGTGAATACCCTCGACCACAATACGCGCGGCGCGTGCAACGCGTGCCCGAGCATTGGGCACGGCAATTGAACCCGAAGCCGTTCGCGCCGGGCCATTCGTTGGCGACGCGGATCCGACCGGGCGCCGCAAGGTCACCGCCGCGCCGTCAACCAAAAACGCGCCTATTTCTAAAGGGAAATTCCGCACCAGGCCAGTCGCACCTTCGATGGCAACTTCATTGGGCCGGATCGAGCGGATCGTGCCAACGTAACGGCTGCCTCGGTGCGCAACTTTTAGCCCAAAAACTCCGTCAACAACTGGGTATTGGGCCGCGAGTCGTTGTTTCGCTCCGACAGGCCCGGCGAGCGTTCCGTGGTAATTGGTCATCGGCGTTCGAAATTAGTTGCCACCAACGGTCAACGGTGGGCACTTGCCCCAGCCCCACTAATTCAACACCGACGCGATGCCCCAGATCATGACCACCAACCCAATGAGGGCGTACGTCACGGATCGAGCAACGGGAGCGACGACATAGTCCGCAGCCTTCGTATTGTTCCTAGCGCGCGTTGGCACCGATTTCTGATCAGATTTTCGACGGGCCAGCGCCAAGACGTTGGCAACAAACAACGCGCCGCCCAACGCGACAACGAGCTCCTGCATCACTTGACCATAGAAATCCACAGTGAATCAACTGTAGCGAGCGTTTCCCGACGATCACAGACTCCGCAGCGATGGGTCCGCATGTTTACGAAGTACATCAGCGATTTCGGTCGTCGTCACCCCGCGCTTAACCCGAACTGCAGTACGGGTATCCAAGCTGTCGGGTCGAACAATCAGCGAAAACAACACGATGCCATCGTGGTTCAGGCAAAGGTCCAAGCGCGTGCCCAAGCTGATCATCATCGTCGCACCGGGTCGGAGCCGGATTCGAAAGCATTCCCCATTTTGATCGGCAATACGACGTTGATATTGCGCAACGATCTCATAGCGTTTCCAAATCTGGATCTCAGCAAACAACGTTGCGGATCCGTCATCGCGTTCGGGCACCACCCCATCGCGCACACACTGAATTCCGATGGAACTGCCAAAGCAATTGACACCAAGTTTCGCCGTCGCGATGTGCAGCGAATCCTCGGAAAGTTCGAGATGCAAATACGGCTTGTCGCGTAGCCACGCCGTGAGAACCAATTCGCGTCCGGACCCGACCTGGTTGCCAATCGTTGGCTCTCGACGCACCGAATACACCACGCGCGATTCGGTGCGGCCGCCTTGTACGAGGAGCTGCACCAATGATTTCAAGGCACGCTGATGATTCACTTCCGGCGTCGACGCGCTACTCAGAATCACTGCGAAGACACCAACCACAAGGGCGAGAAACCCCGTTGCCACTCGGCGATCAACTGGCGTACCCATCGCTGCGAAGGTACCGGCACTATCGTGACAAACTCGGGACCGTGCGCTTAATCGTGGCGAATTGCTCGGTGCAATATCAAGGGCGCCTCGGCGCGCGCCTCAGCCCGTCGATTCGGCTCATCGTGTTGAAGGCCGACGGTTCAATCGCGATTCATTCCGATGCCAAAGCATTCAAGCCTCTCAATTGGATGAACCCGCCCTGCACAATCATCGAACGCGATGGAGCAATCCGTGCTGATACCCCAAAGGGTGAATCGCTCGTCATCGAGTTGCACGAAGTGTTGTCCGATACCAAGTTCGAATTCGGGATCGATCCGGGCCTTGAAAAAGACGGCGTAGAGGCAGAACTACAAGAGCTGTTGGCTGCGCGCGTGAGTGCGTTACGCGAGGACTACGAGCTTTTGAAGCGGGAGTATTACACCGACATCGGACCAGTCGATTTGTTGTGCAAAGACGGCGAAGGTCGAACAGTTGTAGTGGAGATCAAACGGGTCGGTGAAATTGCCGGAGTCGAGCAACTGATCCGGTATCAGGAGCGCCTCGATCTTGATTCTCGATTTGCGCCGACCGTCGGCGTCTTCGTTGCCCAACGCTTCAAGCCGCAGGCCAAGGTGTTCGCAACGAGCAAAGGCATCGCGTGTATCGAAGTTGACCTCGCGCAACTCCGAGGCGAAGTCCAGCACAACACGCTGTTCTGACCCCTCTCGTCTGGCCCTTCTGGTCTGGCCCTTCTGGTCTGGCCCTTCTGGTCTGGCCCCTCTCGTCTGGCCCTTCTGGTCGCCAACGCAGCTTGCCCAGCGCGGATCGTTTTATTGATACCCAGTTGGGTTTTGAGATTGCCAACGCCATGCGTCTGCACACATGTCGTCGAGGGTCCGGGTAGCCCGCCAGTCGAGTAGGCGCATCGCTCGGGAGGTATCGGCGAAACACGACGCGGCATCGCCTGGCCGTCGGCCGCCGACCCGCATTGGTATGGTTTCACCGACCGCGCGCTGCGCGGCCTCGTGAACCTCAAACACCGATGATCCGGTACCGGTGCCGAGATTGATTTCTTCGCACCCCGAGATGTCGCCCAGCGCGCGTATGGCGGCTAGATGCCCCAATGCCAAATCCATAACGTGGATGTAATCGCGGATACACGAGCCATCGGGGGTCGGATAATCGCCGCCGAATACCACCAAGTCTTTTCGTCGCCCAACGGCAACCTGCATGATGAAGGGCATCAAGTTGTTTGGTACGCCAAGCGGGTCCTCGCCAATACGACCCGAGGGGTGCGCGCCGACGGGGTTGAAGTAGCGCAAACACGCAATGCTCCACGACGGATCCGCCGCCGCGAGATCTCGCAGCATGTTTTCAATGATGAGTTTCGTACGGCCGTATGGGTTCGTGCCAACCAGCGGTGCCGATTCAACGATCGGTGAAACCTCCGGATCGCCATACACCGTGGCCGATGATGAAAACACGAGATTCCGCACATCGTGTTCCTGCATAACCTGTAGGAGTGCCACGGCGCCGCCGACGTTGACGTCGTAATAGTTCAGCGGATTGGCGACCGATTCGCCGACGGCCTTGAGGCCGGCGAAATGCACGACCGCGTCGACCGATTCGACCGCGAAGACTTCGCCTAAGCCCTGGGTATCTCGAACATCAACCTCATAGGTGACTAGTGAGCCGGGAGCGATTTCCAGCACCCGGTCGAGCGGAGTCCGCGAGCTGTTCGAAAAGTTATCGACCACGACAATGGAAAATCCGGCTTCAAGCAGCGCCACGCAGGTCGTACTGCCGATGTATCCCGCGCCACCCGTGACCAAAATCTTTTGGATCGGCTGTACCATCCCTACATCACAAAAGGACGCCGTCGATTAGCCATTCGATGCTGCCACTCGTGTTTCGAATTTGCGAAACACCAACCTGGGCAAACAAGTGCGCGTAGCGCGCCTCGACCTCGCCCGCGTTATGAAAGTATCGAAGATGGGCCGTCGCGTCATAGTTCGGCACGGTGCCCAAAACTCGTGTGCCCGATTTGATGCGCTGCAAGATTTCGAGATCGCCGTCGAGGTGCTCAAGGAATTCCGTGCACGTCACGATGTTGTAATCGACCGTATCGAAAAGGTCGGTCTTATAAGCATCGGCTAATTCAAACCGAAACCCCGGCACGAGAAGCCGCGCTTGCTCAAGCCGGTTACTGCTGAAATCAAAGCCGGTGTAATGCTCGACGCCGCGTTCCAGCAGAAGGCAAGCGAGGTGCCCGGCGCCACAACCCATATCGAGCACGCGCGGTGATGCGCTGTTCATTACCCGATCACCGATCACAGCCCACGATCCGTACCAGCTGAGTTGCCAGTAGGGGTTACGCCATCGGCCTTCGTCTTCGAACGTTTGGTCGTAAAAATCCGGGCCATACTCAATCAGGTCCGGATTCATTGCCGTTGGTTGGCCGGGTGCGCGTACCGTCGACCCCGCTCGAGCACGACGGGCCTTGGCTGCCCGGACCGCTATTGGGGGCGTGAAATCCAGTGCCAATCGCCGAAGCCGTGAGATCTGACTAGTGCCCATCCGGTGCACGCTACTCCGAGCGTCATCCAAAGTCGATAGCGCCAACTGCGATTCGTGCATCGAGTGAAAAACGTCGCTGGTATCGTAACGAGGGTGACTCAACCACAACACCTTGTCACGATGATTGGCTCACCGCGCTCCGGAACAACGTGGCTTCAGTCGTTGCTCGGGGCCCACCCTCGAATCGCGTCCCCGCAAGAAACCGATTTGTTCACTCGTTTCGTAACGCCGATGCGTGAGAGCTGGGATTGGCAAATGCGCGGCACTCCTGAGGATTGGGTGACGCGACGGCTCAAAGGACTTCCGTCGCTACTGACCTCGAGCGAGTTCGATCGTTGCGTCAACGTACTCATCAACGATGTCTTCGCAGCAGCATTGGCACTCAAGCCGGGCGCCGACATCGTTCTCGAAAAGAGTCCTTCACATTCCCTCGATGTCGCGACGATCGCGCACTACTTGCCACAAACCAATTTCATTCACGTTGTGCGTGACGGCCGCGACGCCGTGGATTCGATGCTGGCGGCGAGTAAGGGATGGGGAGCCTTCTGGGCGCCACAATCAGTGACGCGCGCCGCTGAGCTCTGGGTCAAATACGTCCGCGGCGCACAAGCTGCCCGCGATCAGCCCAACCGCTACCACGAAATACGGTACGAAGATTTGAAGGCCGACGGCGCCGTCGTTTTGCAGCGCGCGTTCCACGCGATCGGCATCGAAGCATCGGTTTCTGAATGCGCAGCAAACATCGCCCAACACGCGATTGGATCCCCAGTTGGATCCCCAGGCGGATCAACGGGCGGATCAACGGGCGGAACCGGCGAAGCACGCAGTGCAAGCATCCTTGTCGGGGGCGAATTCGCAGCGTTTGCCGGCAACAATGAACCCGAGGGATTCATCCGGACGGGTAAAGGTGGTGGCTGGCGAGAATGGACGCCCAACCAACGGTTGGCGTTCAATGAAATCGCCGGTCCACTGCTTGTCGAACTCGGCTATGCATCAGATTCATCCTGGGCCGACGCAAGCTTCGCGACCCGCCGGGCCCGAACGATCCGCACATTTGCCGCCAAGGCTTCGCGCAGCGCGGGATTCCGGCTATCGCAACGCCTTGAACCACTTCAGTAAGGAACCAGCGCTCGAGTTCCGAAGCGTGGCGTCAACCCACGAGCGTGCCGCAGTTCGGCCTCGTGGCTCCGCATTCGATCTCACACGATATTGCTGAGGCAGGTCTCTGGTGAAGCTACGATGCTATCGCTTTGGGCCGCCGGGTCCGCCGCAACCCTAGAAAGCCGTATCAGTGGCGCACGACGATTCCCAGCAGACGCTGCCTTCCCATCGCAGCCATGAGCACGGCGCACCACTCCGTTGAGTCACGACACCCCAACGGACTCACCCTCAACCGCGCCCGGCGATTTCCCCGAGCGCACCGATATCCTGGCGCTTCCGCCTCCTGAGCTCCGGTACCGCCGCGCTCTCGAGATTGGGCCTGCGATAAAACGGCTCTTCGCGGCACGGCCAATCATTTGGGCGCTCATTGTTCGCCAAGTGCGCGCGACTTACAGCCAACAAGTGCTAGGGCTCGCATGGGCCCTGATGACCCCGCTCGCGCAAATGCTGGTGTTTACCGTGCTCCTAAACCGTGTCGATAACAAGACCGGCATCGATACCCATGGCATCCCAAAGCAACTCTGGCTCTACATCGGTCTCGTCGCCTGGTCGTTTTTCTCAAGCGGGGTAGCGAGTGGCGGAACCAGCCTGATCGCGAATCCGCTACTCAACAAAATCTACGCACCGCGCGAAGTTTTTCCCATTGCTCAAATAGCTACCTCCATGATCGATGCGACAGCATCCGCGATGTTGCTGCCGATCCTGATGATCATCACTGCGCACGGAATTTCGGTGACCGCGCTATGGGCCCCAATTCCGCTACTGGTTCTGGTTGGTTTCGCAACCGCGATCGCAGTCATTGTTTCTGCGATCACCGTGTACGCACGGGATCTTCGATCGGGTCTGCCGCTGTTGCTGCAACTCGGAATGTTTTTACCCGGCGTTTTGTATCCGGTCGAAAAAGTCATACCCGCGTCCGGACGGTGGCTCTACACAGCCATCGCACCGGTTGGATCGGTGGTTGGTGAGCTCCGAAATTGCATGCTGCTCAACCGCGCGCCAGATCCCACGACGATGGGCATCGCAGCCGCTTCGACCGCGGTTTGGCTGTTCTTCACGTTTTTGTTTTTCAAACGTCTTGAAACGGGTTTCGCCGATGTCTCCTGATGGCACCGTAGAGATCGACCACGTCTGGAAACGGTTCCGTGCCGACCGAGGCCGGCGGCTATTTCGAGACCACGTCTCCCGAGCGCAACAGCGCCTCACCGGAAATTCCGCTGCCGCCGATTGGCGCTGGGTCTTGCGCGACGTTGATTTCAAAATCACCCAAGGTGAAGCCGTTGGCATCATGGGTATCAACGGCGCGGGCAAATCAACATTGCTCAAGATGATCTCGGGAGTGATGTATCCGCATAGCGGACGAATCCGCGTAGCCGGGCGCATCGGCGCGTTGCTCGAGGTCTCGTCCGGGATCCACCCCGAGCTCACTGGTCGAGAGAACATCAATATTTTCGGCACGCTGCTCGGTTTGAGTCGTGCCCAGGTAAACAGCAAGTACGACGAGATCGTTGCCTTCGCCGAAATCGAAAGTGCCGTCAATCGCCAGATCAAGTTCTATTCGAGCGGCATGAAGACCCGGCTCGGATTTTCGATTGCGGCATTTCTCGAACCCGATGTGCTCGTCGTCGATGAGGTTCTGGCCGTTGGGGACCAAATCTTTCAACAAAAATGCCTCGATCGCATGCGCGTGGTGCTGCAAAGTGGCGTCACGCTGCTGTTGGTCAGTCACGACCTTGCGTCGATGGGTGCCACCGCTACCCGGGGCTTGTGGCTTCACGACGGCACGCTGCGCGGCGACGGTCCGATCGAACAGGTCTTAACGAGTTATCGCCGCGATATTGAGGGCCGTGCCGCCGAATCGAGCACCGCCCACGGTGACGTTGGCGTATCTGATTTCCAGGTCTCGCGCCCAGATGGAATGGCAATTGAAACCAACGAGCCATGCCGGCTCGAATTCAAACTGGATTCTGCCAAGGACCGAATCCTGGAAATCTTCGTCGGCGTAACGCAAGGTCCCGCGACCCCAATATTTCTGCTCAGCAAAGCGTACGAAGTCCAAGAAGGCTCGACGCCATTTCGGGTCGATATCCCGCGCCTGCCACTGCCCGTCGGAGATTTCCACGTGTGGGTAGCGGTCAGTGACCGCTTGTCGCGCCAACCGCTTACACCCTGGCAGCCCATCGCGCCGCTACTCGTTGGTGGTCATCGATCACTTGATCCTGGAATCCGAGGCGTCGTTCGCCTCTCGCCAGTGTTCGTAGAAGCGCAGTGGGAAACCCTCTAGCGGATTTACTCTCGCGCCATATCCGCGAACTTCGTGAACTTATCGATGAACGCTAAGCGCACGGTTCCCGTCGGGCCACCACGGTGTTTCGCCACAATTATTTCGGCCACACCGCGCTGTTCAGAATCTTCGTTGTAATAATCGTCGCGGTAAATGAACAAGACAACATCGGCATCTTGTTCGATCGAACCTGATTCACGAAGGTCCGCCAGCATTGGCCGCTTGTCGGTTCGGTATTCCAATTGTCGGTTCAGCTGCGACAGTGCCATCACTGGACATTGCATTTCGCGAGCGAGGATTTTCAAACCCCGAGAAAGTTCCGATACTTCGACCTGGCGAGACTCAATGCGTTTGTTGCTCGACATCAGCTGGAGGTAGTCGACAACGATCAACCCAACTTCACCGTACTGGGCCTTGATCCGCCGCGCTTTCGCTCGCATTTCCATGACCGTGCAGCGCGGATCGTCGTCGATAAAAAATGGGGCCTCTGCGAGACGGCCTACTGCTTGATTGAGTTTCGGCCATTCATGCTCACCCAATTTGCCAGTTTGCAGATCGCGGGAGTTAATACGCGCCTCGGACGCCAACAAGCGCCGCGTGAGATCGATCGTGTCCATTTCCATGGAGAAAAACAACACCGGTTTGCGCGATTCCACCGCCACATTCAATGCCGCGCCCAGCGCGAGTGACGTCTTTCCTTGACCGGGACGGGCGGCCAAAATGATGAGGTTCGAACGTTGCATTCCGAGCATGATCTCATCGAGGTCGCGAAAACCACTCGGAACGCCCGTCACCGAAGACTCTCGGTCGTAGAGCTTTTCCAATTCATTCATGGTCTGTTCGAGTGCGGGATACAGCGATGTCAACGAATCTGCAACGCGATGTTCAGCGATCTCGAACACGAGCGCCTCAGCCGCATCGAGCGTCTGATCGACATCGTCGCTGCCGGCATAACCCATCTCCGCGATGTCGCCGCCGACCCCAATCAGCCGCCGAAGTAACGAAAGTTCGTGCACAATATTTGCGTAGTGCGCGGCGTTGGCTGAAGCCGGCGTCTGGGCCTGAATCCGCAACAGGGCCTGTTGCCCGCCGATTGGTTCCAACAAGCCATCACGGCGGAGGTTCTCAGCAACAGTCACTGGATCAACTGCCTCGCCACGATTGTGCAGATCCAGACACGCTCCAAAGAGATGCCCGTGTGCCGGCTTGTAGAAGTCGCGGG
This sequence comes from Actinomycetes bacterium, assembly GCA_025360585.1. Lineage (GTDB taxonomy): Bacteria > Actinomycetota > Acidimicrobiia > IMCC26256 > PALSA-610 > F1-120-MAGs023. The sequence continues at coordinate 64,695 of JANYBW010000035.1, forward strand.
GATCGAGGCGGGCTTCGATCGCGCACGTAATCGCATCGCGCGAAAGCATCATTGAACCCAGCAGGCTCTCTTCTGCTTCGAGATTGTGCGGCGGAACTCTGCCGCCCTCAGCAGATCGTCGCTGCTGGCGCGCTTCTTCAAAGAACTGGACCAACGAAATAGCACCCCCTCAGGTGAGTATGAACCATCGCACGAATTGCCTGTGGATAGATAGAGCACAACCCAGTGGATACTGAGCCGTTTGTTGTGGATACGCTGCGGACAACCGCCTCAGTTATCCACAACTACTGTGCACTAGGTATGAGACATCGATAGCCAACTGCTGGCCCCCACAACAGAACAAGGCGGCCAATTTGGCCGCCTTGCACGTTCACACCCACAATTGTGGAAAAGCTGTGGACAACCGTTGCCCATTGGGGATGACTCAGGCGTCTTGACCCACAATGTTCACTGTCAACGATGCTGATAGATCCGAATGGAGACGAACAGACACATCGTGACTGCCAACTTCCTTCCAGGCCTCATCAACCCCACCGATTTTGCGACGATCAATTTCAACACCGAATTGCTCAAGGATTGCTGCGGCAATATCCGCGGCGCCAACCGAGCCGAACAACTTGCCGCCTTCTCCGGCACGCGCCACGATTGTCAGCGCCTTGCCTTGAATTTGATTCGCCAACGCCTGGGCAGCCTCACGGTCCTTGCGTTCACGCGATTCACGATTGCGACGCATTGCCTCAGCTTGGGCGATGACGCCTCGGGTCGCAGCAATTGCTAAGCCCTTTGGTACGAGGTAGTTGCGCGCATAGCCAGGAGCTACATCGACGATGTCGCCTTTGCGGCCGAGCGTGTCGACGTCATCACGAAGAACGATCTTCATTCGTCGTCACCCCCCACGAGTGCTTCGGGGTTCTCGAAAGTCGCGTCGGTGTCCACGGTTTCGACATCGTCGAACTCCTCCACCTCAGCATCAGGCGCATAACGATCAACGAGCCCGGCATCTTCTGCCGACAGCTCTTGTTCGCCACGGCGTTCGCCACGGCCCTTGCCTTTAGAACGCTGCTGAACCTGACGGACGCTGTAGGGAAGCAACGCCATTTCACGCGACAGCTTGATCGCTTTTGCGACAGCAGCCTGTTGTTGCTGGTCGTTGCCCGTCACGCGACGCGCCCGGATCTTGGCCCGCTCTGACATAAACCGACGTAGCAAGTTGACATCTTTGTAGTCGACCCAAGTGATTTTCTCGGTCGTCAGAATCGACGTCTTCTTCTTCATCTTTTTGTCAGGGCTCATGCCCTTCTTTTTATTCATGGGGGGCTTCGCCATTGCGAACTTCCTTCACGTACCTCGTCGCGCCGGGCAACCCGTCACGAAAATATTGCGAACAAATCTGAACTTGCTAAAACGGCTCTTCACCGAAGTCGTCGTAACCGCCGCCGGTTGGCGCTCCAGCACCAGCAGCAGGACCGCCCGTAGGACGAGATGCGCCGCCACCACCCGAACCGCCGTCGTAACCGCCGCCCGGACCTTTGCGCTCATTGCGCTGCACTTCGGCACGCGCCCATCGCAAGCTGGGGCCGACTTCATCGGCGAGAACTTCAATCACGGTTTTCTTTTCGCCAGCTTCAGTTTGCCACTGGCGCCATTGCAGACTCCCGGTGACAATCACACGCGTGCCCTTCGACAACGACTGCACATTTTCTGCAAGGTCGCGCCAACACACAATGTTGTAGAAGCCAGACTCTTCTTTCCACTCGCCGCTTTTGTCTTGGTAGCGACGGCTGACTGCGAGTCCGAGGATTGCCTGACCGGCACCACTCGGCGTAAACCGCATTTCGGGTTCACGCGTCAGATTTCCGATGAGGGTTACTGTGTTTCCATTAGCCATGGTTGGGTTCCTTTCCTACGCAGACGAGACGCCTGCCGGGATTATTCCGCCGTAGCGTCGCTCATCACCGGCGGGCCGTAGACCGATTCCGGGATGCGCAGCACCTTGTGACGGATTACTTCATCAGCAAGGGAAAGGACCCGGTGCAGCTCGGCCATCGCCGGGGGCTCAGAACGGGCCTGAATGACCACGTAGTAACCCTCGGTTTTCTTGTTGATTTCGTAGGCCAAACGACGCCGGCCCCAAAAATCGATATAGCCGCGAACGGCACCGTGGGACTCAATGAGCTTGAGCCATTTCTCCACGTTGCCCCGGATCACTTCCTCATCCAGGTCCGTGTCGACAATGACCATCACTTCGTACGCCCGAGACATGGACGAAACCTCCTTCGGACCGCAACCCGTAGTTGCGGGCCCCGGTATGGGGCAGGGCGGAAAACTCGATTAGGCACCCAGACATCCGAAACTTCGAACGCGTGGGAACCGAGCCAAGTTAGCAGTGGCATCAACAACAGTTCCTATCGTTGAACACTCTGCCACAACCCTCGGACATCGTTAGGCTCACTCCGCAATGACCCGGCCAAATCCCAACGAGCCTGCCCGAGCAAAACTGGCGGAGGGCGAAGCCACCGGTCCAACAACGATTGACCTCCCGAACCAATCCAGCTGGCCTTGGGCGACATTGAGTTTGGCGATGGTCACCATCGGGTTAGGGCTTCGCATTTGGACACTGCTGTCACCCATGGGACGGCTAGACGCCGACGAAGCGGTGGTTGCCTTGATGGGTCGAGCAATCGCTACCGGCCATCGCCCACCGGTATTTTTTTACGGTCAGTACTACGGCGGGACCATCGAGCCCTTTTTGGTCGGGCTTGCTCTCAAGATCCACAACGGTCCACTCAGTGTCAAAATGGTTCCGTTACTGCTCAGCGGCGTCGCGTGTTGGCCTTTTCAACGAGCCCTCAAGCGCATTGTTGGGGCTCGCCGGTCATGGCTTGGCGCCGCGTTGCTGTTTTCGTGGCCGGGAACTACGTGGCTTTCCACCAAAGAACGGGGTTTCTACTGGGTTGGGATGGTCCTGGTGTGTTGCGCCGTCTGGCTCGCAGTACAGATTCAACAAACGACTACACCGTCCATTCGGCTGTGGGCACTCTTTGGGCTCAACGCCGGCGTCGCCTGGTACGACTCCGCGCAATGCATGTACCTCATCGCGCCCCTCTCGATTTGGCTCGTCGCAACCCAACGACCCAACGCCCGAAAGATCGCGGCGGCCTCCGCGGGAGCCATCATTGGCGCAATTCCTTGGCTGTACGGATTTTGGCAATTTCGGAATCGAGTCTTTCAACAAGAAACATCGGGCGTCTCGTACGCGACGCGGCTGTGGGGCGTTGTGCGGGAGTTGCTCCCTCGAACGCTGGGGCTTCGACGCCTCTTCGTACCCGGCTGGACCTTCGGGATTTTCGGTCTCGCGCTGTTCATCATGCTGATCGCGATGTTCATCTTCTACGCGAACGAGTTCCGCAATCGAGCTCGTCCCCACACGGCCTCGTGGATCCCGATTTGTCTCGTTATTTTCCCGCTGTTCGCGGCCGTCCCAACTTTGTCGGTGTTCCTTTCTGAACCTCGATACGGCCTGTATTTCATTCCAACGGTTGTCGCGTTCATCGTCACGCGCGTCAAGCAATTCAAGACAATGGTTGGAGTCGCTATTGTCGCGTTAGCAATTGCATGTGCCTCGGCGGCGCAACTCAACTCCATCGCGCGACACCGGCAGCAACCACTACTCGATCTCGTTCCGAGCGACACACGAACACTCGAACAAGTTCTGCATCACCGCAACATTTCTACGATCTACGCCGACTATTGGGTTGCGTACCCGATCACATTTCGCGGATCCGCAGGACTCATCGCCTCGCCACTAGACCTGCCCCGGATTCCTGCGTATCAACAAATCGTGGACGGTGCTCGCACCACGACTTGGGTGCTGTATCGAGATTCCCAACGCGACCGTGCGATCGCCAAGGCACTCCGAAACCACCACATCGAATTCAGTCGAACAACGGTAGACGCGTTCGCGATTTATGCGCTCACGACGTACGTAAACCCGAGTGATTTCAACGCCTTTTGGCGGCGCAATCCTCCGGGCGCCTAGGCTAGCTGGGTCGAACGCGGGGTCGGAGTTGTGTAGAGGTCCAATGCCTGATTCATGCCATCAGTCATGTGGTACGTCTCGGCACTTGAAGGGAACGTTCCGGTTCGAACATCGTTCACGAACGCGCGCACTGCCTCGGTAGCAATCGCTTCGACGTCGGCGTACTGACGAACAAACTTTGGCGCCCGGCGACTCCCGTCACACATGCCCAACAAGTCGTGGTAGACGAGCACTTGGCCATCGCAATGCCGCCCCGCGCCGATGCCAATGGTTGGGATCGACACCGAATCGGTAACCATCCGGGCGAGTCCATCGGGAACACATTCCAAAACGATGCCGAAACAACCAGCCTCAGCCAACGCCATCGCATCCTCAACAATGCGTTGGGCTGCATCGAGCTGTTTGCCTTGTACCTTGAATCCGCCCATCGCCAACATTGACTGCGGAGTCAGTCCGATGTGGCCCATCACGGGGATTTCGGCATCCAGAATTGCTTGCACTGAGTCAATACGTTTGCGGCCACCTTCGAGTTTCACCGCGCCTGCACCAGCACGGACCAACATCGCCGCGTTACGCACCGTCTCAGCGCGATCGACGTGATAACTCATCCATGGAAGATCGCCAACGATTAACGCCTTCGGTTTTGTTCGCGCGACCGCGGCGACGTGATGCGCCATGTCTTGGGTCGTGACCTGCATTGTGTCGTCGTAACCGAGCACGACCATCGCGAGTGAGTCACCCACCAGGATCATGTCGGCCGCTGCTGCTTCGACCACTCGAGCCGACGGCGCGTCGTAGGCCGTGACCATAACCAACGGCTCGGCTGCTCCTTTACGTTGAGCAATCGACGGTGCGGTGATTTGGCCGCGCGAACGAACAGGCGCTTGTGAATTCATGACGCAGTCCTTTACGAAACGTCCAGGGCTCCAACGGCTCCCGGCGCACGCAAACGATATCCAAAAGTTGGCCAGAAGTACAGCAGGAAAATTGCATTCTCGGCGCGGTTCACGAATCACAATTGTGTAATTTCGCCTGCCGCGAGCGGCGCGCTGAACGCGCTCAGTTGGTACCGCCCATCCCGATATGTCAGGCTGGCTCCATGACTCAAGCACCCGAATTCGTCGTTCGTGATTTTTGCTCAGCCTGGGAAAGGCTCAACATTGAAGAAATTATGGGGTTTTTCGCCGACGACGCGGTGTACCACAACATTCCGGTCGATCCGGTGGTGGGGGTCGACGCCATCCGCGCCATGATCGAAATGTTCACGACTGGCGTCGAGCGCATTGAGTTCCAGATCAAACACCTCAGCGCAAACCATGACGTGGTGCTCACCGAGCGTATCGATGTCTTTCATAAAGCTGACCACTCGATCTCGCTGCCGGTGATGGGCATCTTCGAAATTCAGCACGGCAAAATTACGGCCTGGCGCGACTATTTCGATCTCAACCAATACATGCAGCAAATCCAGTAGCGAAACCGTTCAGGCTTTTCGGTTGGTGCCGCACCAGCTTGTAGCAGGCACTCCCTCGCACGGGTTCGGCATCGTCGCAAGATGCTTCGGCAACGGAGGCATCACAACGCCGGTCGTTGGTGGATAGTTCGCGCCGGCAGGGCAACTCCCGAAGCCCGTGTCACACAGCACTTGCTCCAACAGATTGGCATCGACATCCGGCGCGGTCGTCGGAACGCCGCAGGTACGGGTTGTGGTCTGGAGATCAGCGGGAGTCGTGCCATCGGGCATTGTGTTGTCCCGGTAGCAGTTACTCGGGCGGCCAGCCAACAACGACAACTCTGCAAAGTCGCCGTTCGTCGGATTCCCAAAAAACCCGTTATTCCGGAACGTGTTGTGCAACAACGCGGTGCCTTCGGTGTCGATCACGCAACCGAAGCCTGCAACTTGCGCGCCACCAACGCCCTCGCAGGTCTGGCCCGGATCCGGCGTGCCGCTATCTGGAAACGGTACGAACAACACGCCCCAAGCACCGTTGTTTTCGAACGTGTTGTACATCACGGTGTCGTTTCGGCCACCCGAAATCGTCATTCCGGTACCGAGTGGGCCCGCGCTCGCACTGCCTTGCTGCGGCACGTTCGGATTGTTGTTGTCATGCACGCGATTGTGGATAAATACCCAGCACGAATGGGTGCGGGTGATTGGGTTAATCGCTCCGTGCAGACACGCACCGTTTTGCGGCGCCGGCGGATCTCCCGCAATTTGAGTATTGGTATCGAAACCATCTTTGTTGTGGTCAAACTCAGAGTTCTGAATCAAAATCGAGCCGCCGGAGTTCGTACCCGAATAACCCAAGGCGCTGTATTGCAACCAGGCGTGATCGATCGTCATATCGCATTCCTGCTTGCAGGCACCGACATACAGACCCGAGTCACTGAAGTTGCTCGCGTACACCTGATCCCACAGCCCGCGGCCACGAGCATCGGATGAAAAAATCCCGTAGCTCGCCGCAACCTTGCCGCTTCCGTAGTACGACGACGTCGCGGTCAGATAGCGGCCGGTGTAGCCACGCAAGCCAATCTTGCCGGTGTCCGCACCACCATTCCACCAAATACCGTTACCGGAATCGGAGCCGCTACTCAAAAAGTTGCACGCAGTCAGGTTTTCAACACTGACGTTGTCCGCCTTGAATACAACGATGCCATTACGGCCTGCGTGATTGCCGTTTGCATCGACTGGGCCGAGATCCTGAGCTGCGGGATCAGAGCTGCACGCTGAAGCGGCGCCGGGCAACGTACCGTCAACAATGACACCATTACGATCCATGCCTCGGATATGAATTCCCGGCTTGTTAACGAAAACGCCGCCGAAACCGCCGTGTTCGAGCTGGGCGTGGCTGTGATCATGATTCTCGTGGTAATCGCCCGGCCCAACGAGGACCCAATCGCCGGCATTCGCCGCATCGACGGCGGATTGAATCGTACGGAACTGCCCGTGATGGCCGCGATAGTCGCCAACCGTCAGCACCCGCACACCCGCAGTATTGGCGCCAGGAGTATTGGCCGAAGTACCGAGTGGAACCGCACATGCCGCCACCAATGCTGAAAATACAGCAGCACCCGCGATTGTCCGCGACCCGAGCCATCCTCGTCGAACCAGCTGTGAAGTCATTCCAACCACCATCTCTTCGAAATTCAAAACCGCGCGTGGCGCGCAGCAGCCCACCTAGCGTAAACAAAACCCAGCACGTCGCGCCAGTGTGCAGCGTCAAATCATCAAGGCGTCGGCGGCTGGTCTCACCCAGCGACTCGCCGGCCCACCATGAATGTTCGGATCATGTAATTCCACGTGCACTCAAGGCACACCTCAACGTCGTAACACTTCAATTCATCGTGGGCCTTGCCGAGCTTGCGCAACTCCGCAGATGTCGCGACCGCGCGGCCGTTGCCGATCTTCAGTGCATCGCCGTATACATACGAAACGTACCGCAGACCAATCGCGCCACAAATCGGGCACTTTTCGTCACTTTCCCGCCCAAGATTTCGAGCCGCACGCACCAGTTCCGGATGAGCATCGCATACGTCGAGTCGATTCAAGACCCCGCTGCGATAGTCGCGAACAATCGACCGCCGCGCCAACGAATAGTCGATCTCCCTCCGCATCGGGCAAGTGTACGGCGATTTATCGTTGGGTCCAACGGCGTGCCAAGTTCTGCGCCGGGCGTTCAACCCCGAACCAAGAAACGGTTGCGAGTCCCAGCGCGAGACCAAGGACGACAACGCCTTGGGATGCGCTTCTGAACCGCGAGGTGTGTTCGAGGGTCGCGAAATCAATATGAAAGTGATCGCCAGCGGCTTGTTCAATCAGAGGCTGGTGCCACAGGTATGCGCCGTAACTCACCGTCCCGACCCAACTCATCGTCCGCCAGGGGAACCGGATTGCACGATGGCGTCGCGCGCCTTTCAGCACCGCGGGCGCTACTACCGCAGTGGCCAACAGCGGGCTCAAGACCCTATGCCAACCCTCCTGTGCAGTCGTCAGGGACCGAATCGAAAACCCGACACCCGTCGCCGACAACCACATCATCGCGCCAACGCAACCCGCTGCACTACACCACCAAGGCCACGACCGGGCAAACCAACGATCGACCGCGGCCGAACGCCGGACCGAAACAACCGCTAACAACATTCCCGGCCCGAGCGCGGCAATCGCCAGCGGTAGTACGCCGACGAAGCTCTTCGCGTAGCCACCCCAAACACCGTTGAGCGGATGCGTGATCGTAAACACACGCAGGAAATACCCAACCGAGGTCAGCCCTAGGAGTGTGATCACGTGGCCACGAAATCCGAAGCGGCGCAGCACGAATGCCAGCACCGGAACCAACACATAAAACGAAACCTCGACAACCAGGCTCCACGCCGGACCAATACCATCGAAGACCTGGTCAAGGCGTTCAGGAAGATACGTGTGCACGAGCGCGTAATGCGCCGCGTAGTGGCTAAACCCGCCGTGGATGTGCACCTCACCGAGTAACAGACACACCGACAATGCCAGCCAGTACGCCGGATAGATACGCAGGGCGCGCCGAAGCACATACGTGCGCAGTTTTGGTCGCGGCGCTCCAGCCAGATTCGCCAGCGCAAATGGACGAAAGATCAGAAATCCTGAAACAACGAAGAAGATCTCGACTCCAAAGTCGAGGTTCGGAATGATTCGGTAGCCGATTCCTCCCCAAGCAAGCCACGGTCGCAGCGGCAACCCGTAGTGGTATCCGAACACTGCAAGAAACGCAAGGCCTCGAAGCCAATCCAACGTATCGAATCGAATCGCTTCGCCAGCAGTCGATGCGTCCGCGGCTTCACGGGCACGCGGATTAGCTGGTTGGCTCATTATTTCTGATCGTAGGTGAAACGGCACAGCGCTCCGGTCGCCACCCGAACCTCAACGGAACTACCTTGCTGTCATGGCCATACCGAAGACCCCCACGATCGCGCCCGCCGAAGGAAAGCTTGGTGTCCTCACGGTGGGGCTCGGTGCGGTCTCGAGCACGCTCATCGCGGGAGTAGAGCTAGCCAAACGAAATATGGCTGAGCCAATCGGTTCACTCACCCAGATGGGCACCATCCGGCTCGGGAAACGCACCGACGAACGGTCCCCACTTATCAAGGACGCGGTTCCGCTCGCGAACATCAACGACATCGTGTTCGGGGCTTGGGATCCATTTCCCGATGATGCGTACACCGCGGCGATGCGTGCGGGGGTGCTCGAAAGTGGCCGCCACCTAGAACCCGTCGCCGAAGCGTTGCGCTCGGTGCGGCCAATGACCGCTGCCTTCGATCCGCACTACTGCAAACGCATTGATGGCCCGAACGTCAAAGACCACACGAGTAAACGCAAAATGCTCGAGGGGATCCGCGAAGACATCGGCCGGTTCAAGGACGAAAACAAGACCGAGCGCATGGTGATGATCTGGGCCGGATCCACTGAGATCTTCCTCGAAAATGGTCCCGCACATGTAGATATTGAAAGCTTCGAAAAAGCGATCGACGCCAACGACCCCACCGTCGCGCCGTCGATGCTGTACGCCTACGCGGCGTTACAAGAAGGAATTCCGTTCGCCAACGGCGCGCCGAACCTTGCCGTCGATACTCCAGTGCTTCGCGACTACGCGACTACCCACAAGGTCCCGATTTCCGGCAAGGACTTCAAGACGGGACAGACGCTACTCAAGACCGTTCTTGCACCAATGTTCAAAGCCCGAATGCTCGGGGTGGCTGGCTGGTACTCGACCAACATTTTGGGCAACCGCGATGGCGAAGTCCTCGATGATCCCGACAACTTTAAGACCAAAGAGGAATCAAAACTCGGCGTACTCGAAGGTATTTTGCAACCCGAGAAGTACCCAAGTTTGTACGGCGACATGTACCACAAAGTGCGGATCAACTATTACCCACCCCGCGGCGACAACAAAGAGGGCTGGGACAACATCGACATCTTTGGGTGGCTGAACTACCCGATGCAGATGAAGATCGATTTCTTGTGCCGTGACTCAATCCTTGCCGCACCACTCGCGCTCGACCTCGTGTTGTTTAGCGATCTCGCTAAACGCGCGGGCATGGGTGGCATCCAAGAGTGGCTGAGCTTTTACTACAAGTCACCGCAGGTTGCGCCGGGCCTCTATCCCGAACACGACTTGTTTATCCAGTTGACCAAACTCAAAAACACTTTGCGCTGGATGATCGGCGAAGACCAAATTACACACCTCGGGCTCGAGTACTACCTCGACGACTGATGCTTCGATGACGAACACCGAATCTTGGAATCGCTCGGCCGTTGCCTATCAATCGCAGCGCGAGCCCAAACCCACAGAGATCCAATACGGCACCGATCTCCCCAATGATACTGAGCTCCGTCTCGTACCGAACCTCCGCGACAAACGCGTCCTCGATCTTGGTTGTGGTACTGGCGCAAATGCAGTTGTCATGGCTCAATCCGGCGCCAAAGTCATAGGAATCGATCTGAGCCAATCCATGCTGGAGCTCGCGCAGCAACAAGCGGCCAGCGCGAAGGTCAAGGTGGAACTACGACAAGGCGACATCGCAGAGCTCGCGTGGCTGCGCGCTGAATCGATTGAGTTTGCCCTCTGCGTGGAAGTACTCGCCGAAGTTCCTGATCTCGACCGAACCTTGCGCCAGATCCATCGCGTGCTGCAGCCCGCGAGCACCTTCGTCTTTACCCACGCACACCCGGCTGGCCTTTCGTGTCGCAACGATTACGCGGCACCGGGCGCACTCCCACTCGGGACGCTCGAAGTACGCCGTTCCTATTTCGATGAAGCGCCGATCAATATCACCCAAAACGACCAGCATTTCACGTACTTTCCGCGCACCATCGGGAGCATCTTTTCCGCGCTCGGTCGTGCCGGTTTCGGCATCGACGCGATGCTCGAACCTGAACCTTCAATACGCACATTGGTCGGGCCCGAGGTTCCCAATACGCTGATTATTCGCGCCAAAAAACTGGGCAACTAGCGCAGCTTTTGTTCGACGGCCCACGCGTCGAGGCGCGTCAGCGCAGTCGCTTCGTCCATGGGGCCCTCTTCGAGCCGCAACTCTAATAGGAACGCCAACGCCTGTCCGACAACCCGGCCGGGCGTTACACCAAGATGATCCATTATTTGGCGACCATCGAGGGCCGGCCGAATGGACGCGAGTTCCTCTTGAGTTTTCAACTCAGCGATACGCGATTCAAGTTCATCCATGCGTTTGGACAACATGTCGGCTTTGCGCTTATTGCGCGTCGTGCAGTCGCAGCGTGTGAGGTGATTCAGTTCGTCGAGGAGATGGCCCGCATCGCGTACATACCGGCGAACCGCAGAATCCGTCCAGCCCATCTTGTAGGTGTGAAACCGCAAATGAAGTTCAACCAGCTGGGTGACGTCGTCGATCATCTGGGTCGAATATTTCAAATCCGTCATTCTTTTGCGGGCCATCCGAGCACCCACAACCTCATGATGGTGAAACGTGACCCCGTTGGTGCTGTAACCACGCGTTTTGGGTTTTCCAATATCGTGCAGCAACGCACCTAACCGCACCAACAACTCGGGGCGTGTGTTTTGCACCACCGCAATCGAGTGCGCGAGAACATCTTTGTGACGATGAATCGGATCCTGTTCAAGCTCCATTCGCGTGAGCTCGGGGAAGAATTCATCGGCGAGCCCAGTGCGAGCCATCAACCAAAGGCCTGGCCCAGGATCCTCGGCCAACAACAGCTTGTTGAGTTCGTCGCGAACGCGCTCGGCGCTCACGATCTGCATGCGCGATCGCATCGCGCGCATCTGATCAACAACCTCGTCAACTGGCGTAAACTGCAACGTGGCCGTGAAGCGAGCCGCGCGCATCATCCGCAGAGGATCGTCACCAAATGAGATCTCGGCAGCGAGCGGGGTCCGCAACGTCTTGGTGACCAGATCACCGAGGCCACCAAACGGGTCGATCAATTCAAGATCGGGCAGCCGCAACGCCAACGCGTTCACCGTGAAATCGCGACGACCCAAATCAACTTCGATGGAATCACCAAAGGTCACCTCGGGTTTACGCGATTCCGGCGTGTACACATCCGCACGAAACGTCGTGATCTCAAAGGTATCGCCACCCTTATTCGCGCCCACCGTCCCAAACCGCTCACCCTGGAGCCAGATGGCATCGGCCCAGCCATCAATAACCGCTTTGATTTGGGGCGGGCGAGCATCGGTCGTGAGATCGAGATCCGATATGGGCCGATCCATCAACGCATCGCGAACGCTGCCGCCAACGAGATAACACTCATGTCCGGCGGCAACAAGCCGGTGAGCGAGGTCAGAAAGATGGGTGTTGGGTCCGAGAAAAGGCGCCAGGCGCGGCGGAATAGCCGTCATATCTCTAGATTCTCGCGGTTAGCAGCGCAATATCTAGGAACGATTACGCCGCGGTCTCCGCCACTTGCGCAAGTGTGTGCTGTTCAATCATCAATCGGAGGTCATGAGGCCGGGTCGAAGCCGCGAGCGCTTCGCGGAGTTCGATCATTCCTTGTCGATACAACACCAACAAACTCTGGTCGAACGTCTGCATGCCGTAGTACTCGCCATCGGCAATGATTTCTTGGATCTCGTGGGTTTCTTCAGCGTTAGCAATTTTGTCGAACACGCGTCCGGTAGAGACCAAGACTTCGATTGCCGCAACCCTGCCGCCATCACACCGTTCGAGCAATCGCTGACTCACAACGCCACGCAGCGATCCGGCCAGACCCATCCGCACTTGACGCTGCTCGTGCGGAGGAAAGAAATCGACAATGCGGTTAATGGTTTCGGTCGCGTTGATTGTGTGCAACGTTGAGAACACAAGATGCCCAGTCTCGGCCGCCGCGAGTGCTGTACGAACCGTCGCCGTGTCGCGCATTTCCCCGATCAGAATCACATCCGGGTCCTGACGCAGCACTCGCTTGAGTGCAGCATGAAAATCCGCGGTATCGCTGCCGACTTCACGCTGGTTCACAATCGATTGCTTATCTGCATGCAGCACTTCTATCGGATCTTCGATCGTCACAATGTGACGAGACATAGTCTCGTTGATGTGATCAATCATCGCTGCCAATGTTGTGGTTTTGCCCGATCCAGTCGGGCCCGTCACCAACACCAATCCTCGACTGTGCTCCGCGAGGCGGCGGACGACGTTTGGCAATCCCAACTCAGCAAATGATCCAATTGTGTTTTGCACTAGCCGCAAGACGAGCCCGACGGACCCTCGTTGGCGGAGTACGTTCACTCGAAATCGCCCGAGCCCGGCGACAGCGTACGCGAAATCGGCCTCGCATCCGTTGAGAAATTCTTCCGCACGCGGTTTCGGCATTATCGCAAACGCAACCCGCTCGGTTTCTGCTGGAGTTACGGCCGCAAGGTCGCAGCGTTCAAGCCTGCCATCAATCCTTAAGATCGGTGCAGAACCAACCTTGATGTGAATATCTGAAGCGTCGCGAGCCACTGCCTCACGCAACAGTGCGTCAAGATCCAACACGAGCCACCTCCGTAGCTCACGTTGTCGGCATTTCTGCCCGATTTCTGCAGCCGGATTTCTGCAGCCGATTTCAGCGGCCGGATTTCGAGGTGCTCCCCCAGTCGCCGGCGACCTTCTCAAGCGCCAGATCTCAAGCCTGATCAAGAGCCCGCTGGCGGGCCTCGACCGCGGAAGCGACCGCCGGAGCATTCAGCTCCACCTCGCTAGGCAACTCAACACCATTCGGATTACCGAGCAGTGTCGATGCCATCGCTTCGACGGAATTTCCCAACGCGACGAGGTCGTATCCACCCTCCAAAAACACGATGAGCCGTCCCGGTTTCGGTACCAAATCCATGATCGCTCGCGTTATTGCGACGTAGTCACCAGCAGTCAGCCCCATATCCGTCAGCGGATCGTCGCGGTGCGCGTCGAATCCCGCGGACACAAGGATCCAGTCCGGGCAAAACGCGTCAACTGCCGGACGGACGACCTCATCAAACGCGTATCGATAGGTAGTCCCACCGGTTCCTGGTGGCAACGGAATGTTCATTGTCGCGCCGAGACCCGCGCCGACGCCAACCTCGCTGGCCGCACCCGTTCCCGGATAACCGGGCGACTGGTGCAACGAAACGAACAACGTGTTCGGATCAGCGGCAAATATTTCTTGGGTGCCGTTGCCGTGATGCGCGTCGATATCGATGATTGCGACCCTTTCACCAGCTTCGCGGATAGCGGCCGCGGTAATCGCAATATTGTTCAACAGACAAAAGCCCATGCCGCGTCGGGCGACGGCGTGATGACCCGGCGGTCGAATCGCTAAAAACGCAGCGCTCCCTGCACCCACTCGTAGCCGTTGCACGGCCGCGAGCCCCACTCCCGCGGCCAGGGTCGCCACTTCCCACGAATCACGCGCAAAGCTTGTATCGGCATCAATATGGCCTCCGCCGACCCTCGCGGTGTCGCGGATCCAATCGACGTACTTCTGGTCATGCACTCGCGTAATTTCAAGCACACTCGCGTGATTCGCAGCGATGAGCGCGGATTCAGACTCCAACGCACCCGCCCGGAGTAAACCAGCCCTGACAGCGATCAGGCGCTCGGCGCTCTCGGGATGTCCGGGACCACTCCAATGATCCCGAAACCGATCCTCATCAGCAACCAACAGCATCGCGCGACGGTACCTCGCATTCGACGTATGCGCCTACGCTGCGCAGCGGTGAAGGACATCGACAAGAATCCGGCACGCCGAATCGGCACGAGATTCGCGATACTCGTCGCGAGCTTCAGCCTTGGGTTGACTACGAACTCAGTGCACGCCGCGCCCAGTGTCACACCAATACGTTCTCTTGAATTCATCAATCAAACACCGGTCGTGCAACTCGGCGATGCCACGATGCGATTTGCGCTGCGACTCCGGGAGGTTCACCCATCCGATCAGGTGGTCGTGGAGCTCTTCAACGCCGTCGCGACCAGCGTGCAACTCAATGACATTGAAGGTGGCGCTCCACTACAACGGTCAAAGGATTCTGTCCGCTACGCCGTCTCGGATTTACTGCACAAGACCAGCGGGACGGCCCGATTCAATGTCCTTCTTGCATCTAGCACGACTCCAATCCGTAACGCATTGACAGTGGACGCCGCTGGTGTCTATCCATTGCGCGTCTCAGTGCGGGCGCACGGACAATTTTCCCTGCGAGAAACGGATCCTCGATTCATCACTTGGATGGTCGTTGCGAACCAATCCACACTGGCCCGACCCACGAAAGTTTCTTGGCTCTGGACCCTGCCTGAACTCGACCGTTCAACCCCCCAAACCATGAGCAGGAGCCTCACACTGGTTCAGGAGTCGGTCGCAAGTTTGGCGCGATTTACGTTCCCCACCGCGGTGTCCGTTTCGCCGTCCACCTTGTTGGAGTGGCAACGCCAATCTGCAAACGACGCTCAACGTTCATCCGAATTCCAGACCGCGTTGAGTTCACTACGCCAACCATCGAGAACGATCCTGAACGCGCCCTACACGAACATCGACCCACTGGCCCTTGAGCACAACAGACTCCTCAATGTATACGACCGCGAATGGTCGCAAGGCTCAGCAACCTTGACTCGTGCCTTACAGATTCCCGTCGCAAAATCGACGGCAGCAGTGCAAAACACCGACCCTCGGCTCATCAACCGCCTCAAAGTTACGGGTGTCGACCAGGTCGTGATCGATGAAGCGGCGTTGGCCCCAATCGACAACGACCTCCGCCAACAGCGTTTCGGAATCGCGCACACTCACGTTCAGGCGCTCGCCACTTCAACGGAAATCAGCACACAACTTTTCGCGGGTAACGATCGTCCAGCGCGCCGGGCCCAAAGGTTTGCGGCCACGCTCGCGCTCCTTTCTCAACGCGACAGCGAGGCGGGCGTAGTTATTGCGATCCCGATCGATCGGTCGCCAAGCGCTGACATGATCGCGGCAATCGAACGCGTTCTCAACAACAATTCCTTGGTCAGCACCGTGTCGATCTCGGACGCGTTTGCAACTGTCGCCCGCGGAACCGACGGCCAAGGAAAGCCTCAGCTCCGGAAATTCCTTAATGTTTCGCAAGGCAACACGACGGTCGATATCGCGCGGTTTCAGTCGCTCGAAACGCGTGTCGCCGGCTACCGGCAGCTCGTCGGGGTGACAGACCCAACACTTGACATCATTGAGGCGTCACTTCTCGAAGCCTTCAATCAAACCAATAGCCGCGAGCTCGCCAGCCACAATCTCGATCGCGTGCAAGCGACAATGGATGCGTTGCAATCCACCGTTGGCGTCAGTTCACGCACTATTACGCTCACATCAGAACAGGCGCGCGTACCACTTTCGCTCACTAACACCAGTGGTAGGCGCCTGCGCATCAAGGTCCACCTCGACGGCCAAAAAATTACCCAGCACAACCGGGATCAAGTCTTCGTACTTCCATCGACGCAACAAAATCAGACCGTTTTGCTATCTGTTCGAGTGCGAGGCGGAGGCGAGTTCCCTGTTCGAGTCACAGTCACCAGTGAAAATGGCGCGTACGTCTTTCAACCGCAGATCACACTGCACATCAACTCGACCGTGTTTGGTACCTATGGCTCACTGCTGACCTATAGCGCACTTGGGTTCCTCGTGTTGTGGTGGATCCACCATGCATGGAAACGGCGCCGGACCGCTTCGGCAGTTGCAAGCTCGCAATGACGAATCAAACCAAAGCACCACGAACTGGCGTCGCTGGTTTCCTCACCAGCTCAGCAGTCGTGGCTACCGGGACATTGGCGTCACGAATCACCGGATTAATTCGTCTAGTCGTGATCCTTTCGGTCATCGGCGACCAACTGTTTGCCGACATTTTTACGACTGCGAACAATGCTCCCAATGTGATACTTGAGCTATTGCTCGGTGGCGTCCTCACCGCGACACTCATCCCACTCTTCGTTCGCGCCGACGCAGAACAGGACTCTCGCGCGCACGCTGCGGTGTTCACTGTCGCGCTCGCAACATTGGCCGTGATCGTGGCGGTAGGAATCATCGCAGCACCCGGCATTGCGTGGTTGCTCACGGTAAAAGTTGACCAAGCTCACCGCGCCGCCGCAACCACGCTCGCGATCCAACTCGTTCGCCTCTTTATACCGCAGGTGTTCTTCTACGGCTTCACCGCGCTCGCAACCGCAGCCCTCAACGCTCGGCGCCGATTCGTGGCTGCGGCCTACGCTCCGGTTGCGAACAACGCACTGGCTATCGCGCTCATGCTTTGGCTGCGCGACAAACTACCCCGATGCTCGAAGCGAGACCCGCAGTGCGCGCTTGTATGGGCTACCCATCACTCCTCGTTTATTTGGCGCCTCGGAGCCGGGACCACGCTAGGTATCGCGGCGATGGCTGCGATGTTGTTCATCCCACTGATCAAATTACAGATACCAGTTTTGACGTTTCGTTCACCATTGAAACATCCAAGCGTCCGGCGCATGGTCCGACTTTCGGGATGGACCCTCGGCTACGTCGCGACCAACCAAATCGCGTTCTGGTTCGTACAAACGATTGCGCAAAGCCGCAGCGGCACGAACACGAACTACACAGCCGCCTATCTGTTCTTCCAACTGCCCTACGGCCTACTTGCCGTCACAATCATGACCACGATCACGCCAGAATTTGCGCGGGCTCACGAAGCCCGCGACGTTCCTGGCTTCATGAAGCAGTTCACGATGGGTTTGCGATATCTACTTCTCGCGATGATTCCCGCCACGGCCGCGTACTGCGCAGTGGCGCCGGCAATCGTCAATATTTTGCACCACCGAAATTTCAAACCCGCCGCCGTACTCCTAACAACCGACACCCTCATAGGTTTCACAGTCGGGCTGGTTCCGTTTTCGGTGTATCTCTATACGCTCCGAGCGTTTTACGCCCAGGGCAACACGAAAACTCCGTTTCGTATCAACTGCTTTGAGAACGCTTGCAATATCGCGTTTGCACTTTTATTGTTCCCACACTTCGGGGTTGTGGGGTTAGCCGTCGCATTTTCGGCGGCTTACTTTGTTGCCGCCATCGTCGCGCAACGAGCGCTACGCCAGACATTTCCTCACACCGTCGGAAAATTCGACGCCATTCCCGTCGCCTGGTTGGCAGCCAAGGCCATGATCAGTAGTGGTGTCGGCTTTGGGATCACCTGGATGATTGCCCGAAACGATCGCTTGAATCTTCTACGTTCGAGCGCGAGTGCAGTCGCAGGAGTCCTGGTAACCGCGGCAATACTCGTCGCGCTCAATACCGAGGAACTCTCAGAAATCTGGGCCAAATTTCGCACCCGAAACCGCCGTGCGGTGTAACCAAAACCGTCGACGACAGTCATACTGAAGCCACACCAATCCGCGGAGGAGTTTCTCTTGGCAATTCGAATTGTTACCGACAGCGCATGCGACCTCACCGAGGCCCAATGCGCGGACCTGGGCATTGAGGTCGTGTCGCTCAGCATTCGCTTCGGTGAGACCGAGTACCAAGATCGAACCGAGCTCACGACTGCGGAATTCTGGGAAAAGTTGCCACTGGCTCCGAAACTGCCCGAAACTGCCGCGCCCTCGGTCGGAGCGTTCGAAGAAACGTTTCGTCGACTCGCCGACGAAGGTGCTGATGGCATCATCTGCCTGAATTTGTCATCCAAGATGTCCGCGACCATGCAGTCCGCACAGCTAGCTGCCAAGGCGCTCGACGGCATTTGCCCAATTGAAGTCATCGATTCTTGGCATGCAACCATGGGTTTAGGTTTGCAAGTTCTCCACGCAGCCCGACAAGCCCAAACCGAGACGGACATGGCGACACTCATCGCTGACTGCGAAGATCGAAGAGCCCGAACACGCGTTTACGCGACGGTGAATACGCTGGAATACCTGCGCAAAGGCGGTCGCTTGAGTGGCACGCAAGCCATCGTTGGTTCGATGCTGTCTATCAAACCGATCATTGTGATTGAGGGTGGGGTTGTCGTGCCCACCGCAAAGGTGCGCACTCGCTCGAAGGCCCTGCGTTGGGTGGTCGATAAGGCGAAAGAGTCCTCAATCGAGGAGCTGTGTGTCATGCATTCCATGGCCGACGACCTCGACGAGTTCATCGCCTTGGCCGAACCGCTCACCACGCAAGCACGTACTGAAGTCGCAACAATCGGCGCCGTGGTCGGAGTGCACACTGGGCCAGGTGTTGCCGGGCTTGTTTGGTTCGAAAGCAGTAACTAGAACCACCAACGCATCGAACAATCGCGTGATATTCGTGTCAGCGTGGCCGTGTACAGTTTCTTCAACGACGCACTTGGAGAGCACATGGACACGGAACGCACAAACGACTGGGCCACGGAAGTCACGGGATACATCGAACGGACGGTGGCGAATGTTCGTGACCGCACGGTCAAACCTGCGCACACGGCCACTCGGTATCTTGTGTATGGCCTCATCGCCGTCTTCATGGTTGCAACACTTTTGGTGCTCTTGGCAACCGTAACGTTTCGAGCCGTCGTGTTGCTAGCCAATGCTTTGCCCGCGCCGCACGACAACGCGTGGATTGCTTGGATTGCTCTCGGGGGAATGTTTTGCGCCATCGGCGCATTCTTGTGGTCACGTCGCGGATCATTGTCTTAGTCTCGGCGATTGTCATTTTTCAGTCAGAAAAGGTCTTATGAGCACTCTCCGCGACGTCGTCATCGTTGGTTCAGGCCCCGCGGGACTCACCGCTGCTATCTACACCGCGCGCGCCAACCTCAATCCTGTCGTCATCGAAGGTATCGGCGCGGGCGGTCAACTCATGCTCACGACCGACGTAGAAAATTACCCTGGGTTTCCTACTGGCATCATGGGCCCTGATCTCATGATGCAACTCCGAGCCCAGGCCGAACGGTTTGGCACTGAGTTCGTTACCGCAGACGTTGACTCTGTCGATCTATCGACACCCAACGCGTTTGAAGCACGGGTTGGCAGTGACGCGTATGTGGGCAAGTCCATGATTATCTCGACTGGCGCAAAAGCAACGATGCTCGGGCTCAGCAATGAGCAGCGTCTACTCGGCCATGGCGTCTCAACGTGCGCGACATGCGATGGATTCTTTTTCCGGGGGGTCGAGATTATCGTGGTAGGTGGCGGTGATTCCGCGGTTGAAGAAGCCAACTTCTTGACCCGTTTTGCATCGAAAGTTACGTTGGTCCATCGCCGCAAAGAACTGCGCGCATCTAAGATCATGCAAGATCGAGCCTTCGCGAACCCGAAGATCGAGTTCGCCTGGAATTCGGTCGTTACTGATGTACTCGGGGACAACACAGTCGAGGGAATCAGGCTTCGCGATACCGAGACCTCACTCGAGCGCGACATTGCTGCTAAGGCGGTCTTTGTGGCCATCGGCCATACTCCCAACACATCTTTATTTCAGGGTCAACTCAACCTCGATGCGAACGGATATATCGCCACCATCGCCGGAAGCGCACGAACCAGCGTCGACGGGGTGTTTGCGGGCGGCGATGTGCAAGACCATGTGTATCGCCAGGCCATCACCGCGGCTGGGTCAGGTTGCATGGCTGCCCTCGAAGCCGAAAAATATCTAGAAGAACTCGCGCACCGCGCGTAACCGTTCATAACTTGAGGCTTGTGAGCCTCGGACAAAAGGAGCCAATTGTGGCCAATGGAATCACCGATCTTTCCGACGCAACCTTCGACGAGTTCGTCGGCGCCAGCGATCACGCAGTGGTTGTCGACTACTGGGCTGAATGGTGTGGCCCGTGCAAAATGATTGCACCAGTCCTCGAGGAAATCGCCAAAGAACAAGCCGGCAAGATCTCGATTGCAAAGGTCAACATCGACGACAATCCGGATACTGCTCGTCGCTTCGACGTTTTGAGTATCCCGACGTTGATCGTCTTCAAAGATGGCGCACCCGCGAAGCGTCTCGTTGGTGCAAAGGGCAAAGCTCAGTTGCTTCAGGAATTGGCTGAGTTCATCGCTTGAGTCAACGGCCTACAGTTCGCCGCTCTGACCAGGGCGAAATCATCGAAGAACTCCATGCGATACTCGCAGCGGCTGGATTGCCTATTCAAGGTGATCCAGCCGCTTTCTTCGGCGCGGCAACCGAAGAAACTGTCCGGGCATTTCAACGATCACGCGCAATCCAGGTCGACGGCATTTGCGGCCCTGATACCTGGGCTGAGTTAGCCGAACGCCGTTTTGCTCTCGGCGACCGTCTCCTCGCGAGCCGTCGACCAATGCTTCGCGGCGATGATGTCCGGGAACTACAGACCCGCCTCAACCAGCTCGGGTTCGACACCGGGAAGGTCGACGCGATCTTTGGACCAAACACCCAGGCCGCTTTGATGACATTCCAACGCGATGCCGGGATCAGCGCCGATGGAATCTGTGGCCCAGCTACAACCTTGCATCTGCGTCGTCTCGGTCATCTGGCTGATGGGTCTATCACCAGCGTGCGAGAACTCGAGTCCATTGCCGCCACACCTCGAACCTTCAAAGCTCGACGAATATTCGTAGCGGCAAGAATCCACGGAGCGCCGAGCGCAGCACAACTGTGCAACCAGCTCGTCGAGCTCGGCGCGAACGTCGCCTGTTCACTTGATCTCACGCACGATGCTGGCGCCGCGATCCCCGCGGCCGAATTCGACGCGGATCTGTGCGTACTTATCCAGCCCACAGCTGATCGAGACTGGCGCACCGCGTTCTACGGGAGCGGGCGCTACCGATCTTTTCGCGGCGAAGCGATCGCGGTAGCAATCGCCCGTCGCCTATCGGTCGATAACTATGGTGCGTCCAGCGGCACACCCAACCGTGCTGTACCACTACAACTCGGCTTCCTTCGCGAAACCAGGATGCCCGCCGTCGTGGTACAGACCACGTCCGAAAGCAATGCACCCTCCGACGAGACAAGCATGATCGCTTTCGGTATCAAAGATGGTTTCGAACAACCGGCCCCCTTCAGCCAGTGACCTCACCAGTCGGTCACTCCAGTTCAGGCGCCCCCAGTTCAGGCGCCCTAGGTCAGTCGATAGGTCGACCTTCAGTCATCACTCTGTAGATCCGTTCGAGATCTTCGAGATTCGCGAAGTCGATTACTACACGACCTTTGTTGGCATTCATCGAAACCTGAACTCGCGTATCGAGATGGTCCGACAGTAGGCCTTCGAGTTCCAAAATTCCAGGTGGTCGGAGCCGGCCGATTTTGTCCGTTGCAGCGCTCGGAGTCGGCGCGCTGCTATCTGCCGAGGCTTGTTCGATTTGAGACTGTGACCGAATCAGCTCCTCAACTGAGCGGACCGACAACTCTTCGTTGATCGCTTGTTTTGCGAGTAACTCCTGAAGCGCGCGGTCCGGAGTTCCGAGTAATGCTCGAGCGTGGCCCATCTTCAGCTGGCCGTCTCGGACATAGCGCTGGATGGTTGGCGGCAACTGCAAGAGGCGAAGCGTGTTCGTCACCGCTGCTCGACTCTTGCCAACGCGCGTCGCTACATCATCATGCGTAAGTCGAAAATCTTCAATGAGTTGCTGATACGCAACGGCTTCTTCAAGGGGATTCAGATCTTCACGCTGAATGTTTTCGACAATCGCGTGGGCAAGCGAAGTCGCATTGTCGGCATCACGCACGATGATCGGCACATTTTGCAAACCCGCACGTTTCGCAGCTCGGAGTCTGCGCTCACCAGCGATCAGCTCATATTCGCCATCTGCGACGCCACGCACGAGCAATGGCTGGAGCACTCCGAGTTCCTTGATGGAGTCCGCGAGTTGCCCTAAGGCCTCATCATCAAAGTGGGCTCTCGGTTGATTCGGATTCGGCCTAATCGAACCGACTGAAGCCGTCAACAATCCTAGGTTTTCAGTTGGTCGCAGCTCACCAGCAGGGATGAGCGCGCCGAGTCCTCTACCCAATCCGCCTGGTCGCGTCACGACTGAACTCCTTTGCAAATTCTCGGTACGCAATCGCACCGCGGGACGTGGAATCAAATGCCAAAACCGGTTGCCCGAAAGAAGGTGCCTCCGAGATTCGCACGGCACGAGGAATCACTGTGCGAAAGACTTTTGCTCCGAAGTGGTTACGAACTTCACTTTCAACTTGTTTCGCAAGTTGCGTACGGGCATCGAACATTGTCATCACTATGCCGCGAACTTCGAGCGTTGGATTCAGGTTCTTGCTCACCAGACTTACGTTGCGAAGCAGTTGGCCCAACCCCTCTAGGGCGTAGTACTCACACTGAATCGGAACCAACACATCATCGGCTGCAGCTAACCCGTTGACGGTCAAGAGCCCAAGTGATGGCGGGCAATCGATCAGCATGATGTCGTAGTCGTCGCGCACTTCTCTCAGAGCATTGCGGAGTTTTAACTCCCGAGACATCGCTGGGACCAATTCAATCTCCGCTCCAGCCAAATCAATGGTCGCGGGAATGACGAAGAGGTTCTTCATGCTCGTTGGTTCAATGCAATCTTCAACTGCTGCGGCGTGCATCAAGACGTCGTACACCGAGCCCTGGACGCTGCGATGATTCACACCAAGACCGGTAGTCGCATTGCCTTGCGGATCGAGATCAATGACAAGGACCCGAAAGCCGAGCTCTGCCAAACCCGCGCCGAGATTTACGCACGTGGTCGTCTTGCCTACGCCACCCTTTTGATTTGCTACCGCGATAATCCGTGGCAACACCAGCGGCTCGCGGCGAGTGGGCACGGGTTCGGATTGTGAGGGCTCCGGTTCTGGCGTCACCATGGGGCTTGACGGAGTTGGTGGCGAACTCAATTCGGTCGTCGGTGCTGTGAACGTAGGTGGGCCATCGAACGCGGGCGCAACCATTGAAGTGCCCTGGTCATCATTTGGATGGGGTATCTCCATAGCAGGGGGATCTGGCGAGGGCTCCGGCGGATTGTGATTTTCCACCTGATCCCAGCTCTGGGGTCCAACGAAACTCACGCTCTGACTCCTCGATACTGCTCGGTGAGCGATTGAAAGGGATTTGCCTCCGGCAACGTTTCACGTGAAACATCGGATCACGGTCGTTACAGCTAGGAGGTCGACTTCGAACTCACGTTACTACCCGGCACAGCAGGCGTGCTGCTAGGAAATGCAAAGGGCGGAGAAATATTGTTCACCAAAGTGGTTTACGGCTCGGGACTCCATCGCGACGCGGGTACTTAGCGTCCATAGGTTGACTCACTCGGCGCAACACGCGCAGCGATATCGGGTCGGTGACAACGGCGATCGATTCAAGACCGAGCAACGAAAGACCACTTGGTGGCCAGCGTGCGGGATCAGACCCTGGTGGCTCTGAAACAATCAACACCGCTTGCTCTTCCAACATCCGCGAGGCGCACTCAGCCACGACCGCTGGCGGACCAAACGATCGCGCGACGATCACTCGCGCGGACGTCTCGTACTCTGAGGATCGCGCCAACACCTCGGCTCGCCCGTTGGCGATAGTCACCGGCCCGGCCGTTGGGATGTGTTCAACTGCTCGTTCCAGAAATTCGCAACGACGCCGTTGGCTATCCATGAGCACAACATTGCAGTGAGGCAGTTGTGCGGCGACGACCAGACCCGGGACCCCGCCACCGCTGCCGAGATCAATGATTCGATCTCCGCGAGAAACAAAATCACGCACTACACGAGAAATGTGTAGTGCGTGATTGATATGTTCTTGAACTGGCCCGGGGCCTAGAAACCCGAGTTCCCAGGACTCCTGTAGGAGTGGTGTCACGATCGCGGCAACTTCTACATCATCACGAACGTCATCGTCTTCCATGACCGCATCGTACTGGCGCCGCGGTCCTGGCTGGCCTGTCGCGACTACCCGTCCTGGAACTACACCGGCTTGATAACCACCCGGCGACGTTGATCTTCACCATCGGAGATTGTCTCGACGCCGTCAATTTCAGTCACCGCGTCGTGAACTACTTTACGATCCTGCGCAGACATTGGTTCCAGCGCTTTGGCTACCCCAGTGTTTGCGACTTCAGCCGCGACACTCAGCGCAAATTTCGTCAATGCCTCGCGACGCTTCTGACGGTAACCGGCGACGTCCAGGTGCAATCTTGCTGGCCCGCGATGGCCGACGCTTCCACGGAGTAACTCTTCGAGCGAAGCGAGCGTCGCGGCCTTTGGTCCCACCAACAGACCGAGATCTTGTCCCGTAATAGCGAGTTCGATCACATCGTCATCCACGACTGTGGCGGTCGCATTTGCTTCAATACCAAAGGCATCGAGAAGCCCCTCGCCAAAGGCGCTAGCGTGGCTCAACTGTTCTTCTATCGTTCCGGTGTGCATTGGTTCTGCCTCTCGCTGTTGTCTAGGTTTTGGTTTTGGTGCTGACTGCACCGCTGCGACTGCGGTATCGCTGGATTCGTTCGCGGAAGCGGCCACACCCTCAACGGCTGGCTTCGTCGCTTTGTCAACCGGTGCCGGTTTCGGCTTCTTAGCGCGACTGGAGTTGCGCTCTCCGTTGCGTTGAGCACTCGAAGTTGCGTCAGCAGCAATTGAATCAGTGCCGGTCGACTTCTCGCTCCCATCTTTAGGGCTCCCATCTTTAGATCCGCGGCTACGTCGCTCTTCGCGCTGTTTCCGACGCCGTTTGTCGTTTGGCTTCTCACGCGATATCGGCTTGACTCGGGCCCGAATGCGAGCGTCGGTCTTACGGAGCCCAAACAGCTTCGAGGACGGCTCATCCAGGGTTTCGTATTCCAATTCGGTTTCGTGCACGCCGAGGGTATCCAGTGCCCGCTCCACCGCAAGGTTGAGCGTCTTAGCTGAAATTTCGATCCATTCCATAGTGTTTAGCGTTTCCTGCGCTGTTGCTTCTTTTGTGAGGTATTGGGATTGTTGCGTGGCCTCGCACCTGGCGAATCCGACGATTTGGGTTCGACATACTTCGCTTCAATCGTGCCTGAAGCTGGTTCCGCGTAAAACTTGCCGAGCACAAAATGCTGCTGGGCGATCATCCAGACGTTGCGTGCACCCCAATACAAGGCGACACCGACCGGGAAGAACGCGGTCATGAGGTTCATGAACGGCATAATGCGCATCATGGTCTGCATCTGCGGATTTACCGGTTGATTGGGGTTCTGCTTCTTTTGGCGGGCCATGGTCTGGCGCGTTTGCAACACACCAGTAACAACGACAAAGCCGACCAGTAAGCCGTATGGAAGCAGCGTCCAGAACGAAGAGCTCGAGAGTTTCGCGGCATCGGTCAGTTTGAGGCGCAAATCCATGCCCAAAAATCGCAAGGTGTGCGCGGGCTTCGTGAGACACAGCCCTTGATGGGTCAGGTCCTTGGCCGAACGCAAGGCGGCTTTCGCCGCGTTCAGCTTCACAGTGTCTTTACTGTTGGCTAAACCTGTCACCTGACGGGTCGCGTCTTTGATTGCAGTTGCTTGTTGCGTTGTGAAGTACTTGGAGTTTCCACAGAGATCAACAAAGAGACGCGAAGTCTTACTGACGTGCTTCGGGACCTCGCGAAGCGTGCGATAGAGGGCGATCCATACTGGAAGCTGCACTACAAGCGGCAAGCAACCCGAAAGCGGGTTGATCTGGTTCTCCTTGTAGAACTTCATCACCTCTTCGCTTTGCTTTTGCCGATCATCTTTGTATTGCGCTTGCAGGCGCTTGATGTCCGGGGCCAGTTTCTGCATCGCAACGGTCGATCGCACTTGCTTAGCGGTCAACGGAAGCATCATGGCCATCACAACAACCGTCATGAGCAC
Organism: Actinomycetes bacterium; assembly: GCA_025360585.1. GTDB lineage: Bacteria > Actinomycetota > Acidimicrobiia > IMCC26256 > PALSA-610 > F1-120-MAGs023. The sequence goes on from JANYBW010000035.1 coordinate 91,444, forward strand.
AATTGCAATACCCAAATTATGCGGCGGGAGGTCGTATAGCGTCGACAACAACCAGCCGACTGCGTTTTCAATGGGTTTGAGAACTGAATCCAACGAAACCTCTCCGATAATGGGTGTTACTTGAGGTGCGAACGAAATAAGTGGGCATGTAGCGCCGGAACCGGATCGCTTCCGTAGTCGCCGAAAGGCCGGCAACGCACGATCCTGCGAATCGCTAGCCAGACCCCACGGATTGGACCGTGGAGCTCAATTGCTTCCACCGCATATTCCGAACAACTTGGAACAAATCGACACGGCGACGCCTTGCCAAAGCGCGCGGCTTGATACCCACGGATACACCAGCGCAAAACTCGACTCACGTCGAACGCCTTACACTGTTAGCTTTTCCCAAACACTCACTCATAGTGTCCGCAATTTCACTAAGAGTGGGAGCGGCGTGCACTGATATGAGATAAGCCATTTCGGGCGCGAGATCCGCTTCATGGAACTGCATTCTGGCTCGCAACTGGCGCCGCAGCCTATTGCGCACCGCGGCATTACCGACCGACCGACCAATCGAGTAGGCCACGGCGGGATTTCCCGGTTCTAGCGACGGCGCGACTCGAAGCGTCAACGGCCCGCAACGAACTCGGGGAGCAGATTGAAAGGCGCTGAACTGAGCCCGGTTGCGGACTCGTGCGATCACGCCGACAGTTTGTTGCGGCCCTTAAGCCGACGGTTTTTCAACACTGCACGGCCAGCGCGAGTGCTCATACGAAGGCGAAAACCATGGGTTTTCGAACGCTTCCGGTTATTTGGTTGAAAGGTACGCTTCACGTCTGCCTCCTGGAGCGTCGGTGCCGTCCGCACCGCGACGCTGGCACCCCAAACGGTTGTGGGTGCATGTGAACGGGTCAATCGTACCGAACGCACTACTGGAAGTTGCAATCAGCCCTTGGCTGGCCATCCGTGCGCCGCTTGTCACTCGGCGTGGCCAGTGCTAGCTTCGGCCGCCCAGCCGGCTCGCAGTCAAAGTGTTAGCCAACAGCTCCAACGATCGGCTGTCTTTCCACACCTGTGGATTGTGCTGTGGATAAATCAGGAATATGCCATGAACGTCGCCGCTGCTGAGGAACTCTGGTCCCGCGTCGGCGCTGCGGTACGCCAGCAACTCAGCGATAGTACGTGGGATATCTGGTTCCAGGGAGTTCACGCTATCGATCTCACCGACGAGTCGTTGATGATTGGTACCGCAAACCCAATGGCTCGAGACCGTATCGTTGCTATGTACGGCGGCATGCTCGACGATGCGTGTCGAGCACTCACTGGCTCAGAAATCCACGCTGAAATAGTCTTAGAGACCGTTGAGCGTGCAAGTTTTGATGATGAAATCATTATCGATCTGACGCCTTCGGCTGTCGCTGTTGCTGTCGCACCCGTCGAACCGGAAAAACCGGTATGGAACCCGGGGACACTGAATCCTCGCTACACCTTCGACCAATTTGTCATTGGGACTTCAAACCGATTCGCGCACGCCGCGGCATTGCGTGTGGCCGAAGAACCGGCTCGCAGCTACAACCCGCTGTTTATCTACGGACCTGCAGGTTTGGGCAAAACCCATCTCATGCACGCCATCGGCCATCACGTTCGCCAGATCTACACAACCAAACGGCTCCGTTACGTTTCAACCGAAACGATGATGAACGAGTTCATCGACGCGATGCGATCAAAAACCGGGCACGCGTTCAAGCGCCGATACCGCGAAGTGGACGTCTTACTCATCGATGACATCCAGTTTCTAGAGCGCACAGAACAACTTCAAGAAGAGTTTTTTCACACCTTCAATGATTTACACAACTCCGGCAGTCAGATCGTTATCAGTTCTGATCGACCCCCAAAATCGATCGCCAAGATCGAAGACCGTCTGCGGAGCCGTTTCGAGTGGGGGCTGATCACAGACATCCAGCCTCCGGAGTTCGAGACTCGATTGGCTATTTTACAAAAGAAGGCCGAGTCGGAGAAACTTGCGGGAATCCCGAACGAAGTGCTCGGATTCATCGCTGAACACGTGACGGACAACGTTCGGGAACTCGAAGGCAGTTTGCACCGGATTGCTGCATATTCATCCTTACATCGAGTCCCATTGAGTGAAGAACTCGCCAAAGCCGTCCTTTCCGATCTCATCCCGGCAAGCCGCCCTCGGGTCATCACTCCGAAATTGATTCTGGATGTCACTGCTGAACTCTTTGGTTGGAGTGTCGATGAGCTCATCGGTCATAGCCGGCGCCGACCACTCGTGAACGCGCGCCAAATCAGTATGTACGTATTTCGCGAACTTACCGACTACAGCTACCCCAGAATCGCAGAGGAGTTTGGGGGCCGCGACCATTCCACCGTCATGCACGCCTGCGACAAAATCCGCACCCAGATGTCGGAACGGCGTGCTGTTCTCGAACAAGTCAATGATCTCATCGGTCGTATCAAACAAAATGCCGGTGGATAAACCTGTGGAAAACTGTGGAAAACTCATCTTCTACAGTGGACGCACGGGTCTCGTCATCAACAATCACATGAATGTGCTTCCGCAAGCTCCCCATGCCTTGGGGACGAAAGCGGGACAACAATTGTGGTCGCGATCGGGACCAATGCGAAGTTGTCCACAATCCACAGGTACTACTACAACTACAACCATTCAATTAGACAAAACTATGAACAGTTATAGGAGGCAGTGGTGAAGTTCCGCTGCGAACGCGACACCCTGGTCGAAGCACTCGGAACCGCACAGCGGGCCGTTGCCAGCCGCACTGGCGCACCACCAGTGTTATTCGATGTCAGAATTACAGCAACCAATGATGGCCTTGAGCTGCTGGGCTCGGATCTTGAAATTACGAACCGGGTGACTGCCCCTGCGGACGTCGAGCGCACTGGTGTTGCGGTGCTGCCCAAGATTCTCGGCGACGTGGTGCGAAAGCTCGAAGCTGGCCCGATCACGTTAGAAGTCAATGATGATGAAGCCATCGTTTCGAGTGGTGGATTCAGCACCACGTTGCGCCTCAAAGCTGTCGACGAATATCCACGATTGCAAACCAGTGATGGCGCGGGCGCCAAAGTTGATGCGCAGCTGTTTGCGGGCGCGTTGCGCCAGGTAGTCAAAGCCGCATCAAAAGATGAGTTGCGACCACCTCTGACCGGAGTGTTGATCGCGAATCGACCAGATGGTCAGGGCATCCGGATGGTCGCTACCGACAGTTATCGCTTAGCGATGCGCGATCTCGAAGGTGTGTCCATGCTCGGCGATGCCACGAAGGTGCTGGTCGCGGCCAAGGGACTTGCCGAAGTACAACGGCTCGCCGGTGATGGCGAAATCGAAGTAGTTCTCGGTGAACGCGATGCTGTCTTTCGCACGAAAAAAGCTGAAGTGACGGTCCGGCTAATCGATGCGGATTTTCCGAACTACGAACAATTGATTCCGAAGGACTACCCCAACCGACTTGTCGTGGACAAGAGTGCGTTTCGCGATGCGGTTGAGCGAGTTGTTGTGGTCGGACAAGGTCGCGACAACGCCAACGTAAAACTACAAATGACCTCGACCTCCGGGCTCGATTTGTCGGTGACCCTTCAAGATGTCGGAACTTCAAGTGGCCACATCGACGCTAAATACGAAGGTGCGGATCTCACGATCGCGTTCAATCCACAGTTCCTGTTGGAAGGAATAGATGCTGTGGATGCTGACGAAATTGCGCTCGATACGCTCGATCATCTCAAGCCTGCGACCTTGCGTTCCGCGAACGGCGGCGACTTTATGTATCTCCTGATGCCGGTACGAACCTCATAGCAAACGACATGATCGGCGGTGGTCGAGCGCAGACCCAGCAACACGTCGCGACATTGTCATTGACTGATTTCCGTTGTATTCACAATCTTGATTTGGTGCTTGGCACCGGCATCACTGTTGTGATCGGCAACAATGGGCAAGGTAAAACCTCGTTACTTGAAGCCATCGGCTGGCCGGCTCGTGCAACCTCGTTGCGGAGCGTGAACGACGCTGCTGTGGTGCGTGCTGGTTGCGACCAAGCAGTGATCCGTAGCGAGATAGTGGATGCTGATCGACGGCAGAGTTTCGAAGCCGAAGTGCGGGCCGTCGGGCGCAACCGAATGCAGGTGAATCGGCAACCAGTCCAACGCATACGCGATCTGCATGGCTTGTTGCGGATCACCGTGTTTGCCCCCGATGATCTCCAGCTCATTAAGGGTTCACCCAGTGGTCGTCGTGTGTACCTAGACGAAATTCTTGGCGGTCTCGCTCCCCGTTACGCCGCGGCCTTGCACGACTACGACCGAATTTTGAAACAACGCAATGCCTTGCTGAAACAAATTTCCCGAGACCGATCTGCAGCCTCGACCTTGCCCATGTTCGACGAACAGCTGGTTTCGGCGGGTTCAGAAATAATTCGAGGACGGCTGCGGCTTCTCGATCGCCTCTCTGATCCGATGATCAACTTCTATCGAGCAATGGGAGAGGGCGGCGAAATTCTTGCCACGTATCGTGCGGAGTGGGACGATGATGCAATGTTGGGCTCGGGTGATGCCGAAAACATCGAAGATCGACTCCGGACCGCAATCGAACGACGGCGCCAGCACGAAATCGATCGTCAAGTCGGGCTGGTTGGGCCACACCGCGACGACATTGTCCTACGACTGAACCAAATGGACGCACGCACGCAGGCATCACAAGGAGAGCAGCGTTCATTTGCATTGGCGCTGCGCCTTGCGGGTCACGCGGTGATGACCGATATTTTGGGAAGTGCACCAGTTTTGTTGCTCGACGATGTGTTCAGTGAACTCGATACTCGTCGAGCTGCCGCGCTCGTGTGTCAATTGCCAGTGGGCCAGACCATCATTAGTACAGCGACACGACTGCCTGAAGATGTCGAAGTCGAACAGCTACTGGAGATGGAATCTGGGGCGGTTGTTGTCCGGTGAAACCCGAACCGACTTCATTGGGTGCCGCATTGCGCGAGGTAGCCGCGGACCTCGCCGGCGGACAATCCCGTGTTCCCCAAGATGCCTTGACCGGCCTGGCACAACACTGGGAAGCCATCGCGGGCCCGCGTTTGTGCATGTGTTGCTTACCTGGATCATTCGCGGACGGTGTGCTCACCGTGCATGCCCAAGACCCGGGCGCCGCATCACTCGTGCGCCAATCTGCGGGCGAAATCGCGCTCCGGATGAACGACCTCTTGCGGACATCAGTAACGCGAATTCGCGTCGTGGTGACCAGGCCAAGATAACCCCAAAGCGGCACCGAAATGTCCGAGCCCAATGGTAAGCTGCGGATACCGCAAGAATGGCTTTTGACCTGGTCTTTTACGTGCTCTGACGTTGGCGGTTGTAAGGAATTTTGAGCACGAGACCCCTAGCGTGTGTGGAGTGTTGCCGTGACGTACGGCGCCAAAGACATCCGGGTCCTCAAGGGCCTTGAGGCAGTTCGCGAACGGCCCGGGATGTACATCGGTTCGACTGGCCCAACCGGCCTGCACCACCTGGTCTACGAAGTAGTCGACAACAGCGTCGATGAGGCACTCGCGGGTTACTGCGATCGAATCGTCGTGTCGTTGCATCGCGACGGCTCGTGTCGAGTGGTCGACAACGGCCGCGGAATTCCGGTCGATGAGCACGCCGACTACCCCGGCCAATCGGCTGCCGAAGTTGTGCTGACAACCTTGCACGCAGGCGGGAAATTCGGCGGTGATGGCTACAAGATCTCTGGTGGCCTCCATGGGGTCGGGGTATCGGTTGTCAACGCGTTGTCGACGCGATTGAACCTGGAAATCCATCGTGAAGGCGGCGTCTATCAGATGTCGTTCGAAAACGGTGGCGAACCCGTCGCGTCGCTCGTACGCGTCGGTGATTCCGATATCACGGGAACGACCGTTACGTTTTGGCCCGATGGATCCATTTTTGAAGAGACCGAATTCCGCGCCCAGACGTTGCTGGAACGTTTGCGCGAAATGGCGTTTTTGAACCGGAGCCTCGAAATCGTCTTTCGCGACGAACGCCCCGAAACGCCAACGGAAACCACATTCAAATACGACGGTGGAATCGTCGACTTCGTATCGCATTTAAACGCCAGCAAAGAACCGATTTTTAACACAGTCGTGTACTACGCGGAGTCGTTTGATACGAGTGAAGTCGAAGTCGCGATGCAGTGGAACACGGGCTACCACGAAGGTATTCACTCGTTCGCGAACAACATCGCGACGACTGAAGGCGGAATGCACGAAGAGGGTTTCCGTACCGCGCTGACTGGCGTACTGAACAAGTACGCACGCGCAAAAAATCTCCTCAAAGAAAAAGACGACAACCTGACCGGTGAAGACATTCGCGAGGGTCTTACAGCAATTGTTTCGGTGAAACTTCGAACGCCGCAGTTTGAGGGCCAAACAAAAACCAAACTCGGTAACACCGAGATGCGTTCACTCGTGCAAAAAGTAACGAACGAACGTCTCGCGGAGTGGTTCGAAGAACATCCCAATGAGGGCAAAGCCATTGTTGGCAAAGGCATGCAAGCCCAGCGGGCTCGAGTAGCAGCGCGCCAAGCTCGCGACCTCACGCGCCGCAAATCACTTTTGGAATCAGGCGGCATGCCCGGCAAACTTGCCGACTGTGCGTCGCGCAATCCCGAAGAAGCTGAGCTGTTCATCGTTGAAGGAGACAGCGCAGGTGGCCCGGCGAAACGTGCGCGCGATCCGCATTTTCAAGCAATTCTGCCAATCCGAGGCAAGATCCTGAACGTTGAACGCGCTCGGCTCGATCGCATGTTGCGCAATGAAGAAATCCAAGCGTTGATCACTGCGGCGGGCACTGGCATCGGCGAAGACTTCAACGCCGATAAGTGCCGATATCACAAGATTGTGTTGATGACCGACGCCGATGTTGATGGCGCCCACATCCGCACGCTGTTGTTGACGTTCTTTTATCGACAACTACCGGAGTTGGTGCATCGCGGGTATATCTACATCGCGCAACCGCCACTGTTTCGTGCAGACATCGGCAAGGAACGCAACTATCTCAAAGACGAATCCGCGCTCCGGGCCTTCGAAGCCGAACACCCGAATCGCAAAATTGAGATCAGTCGATTCAAAGGCTTGGGCGAGATGGATTGGCCCGAACTTGGTGTGACGACGATGGACGTTGCGACCCGATCGCTATTGCAGGTTTCGGTGGAAGACGCGGCGATTGCCGACTCAATCTTTTCGAGGCTCATGGGCGACGACGTGGAAGCTCGACGAGGCTTCATCCAAGAAAACGCGCACGACGTGCGCTTCCTGGATATTTGAATGATGCGAAACAATTCTGAGGAGCGCGACCGTGCCCGACGGTGACGGCAACGAAACCCCAACAAGGGGCCATGTTGAGCCCATTGAAATTCAAGAGGAAATGGAGCGATCCTTCCTCGACTACGCGATGTCCGTTATTACATCGCGTGCACTCCCGGATGCCCGCGATGGGCTGAAACCCGTACATCGGCGGATTCTTTTCGGTATGTACGAAGCGGGGCTGCGCCCCGAGCGGCCCCACAAAAAGTGTGCGGCCGCGGTTGGCGATGTGATGGGCAAGTTCCATCCGCACGGCGATGGCTCGATTTACGACGCGCTCGCGCGGATGGCCCAAGATTTTTCGCTCCGCCACCCGTTGATCGATGGTCACGGCAACTTTGGATCGCCAGATCCAGCTGACCGCCCCGCGGCGATGCGATACACCGAAGCTCGCCTGGCTCCACTGGCGATGCGACTCCTTGGCGAAATCGACGAAGACACCGTCGACATGATGCCGACCTATGACGGCGCGAACCAAGAGCCAGTGGTATTACCCGCGCGGTTCCCGAACTTGTTGGTGAATGGTGTTGGTGGCATCGCAGTTGGAATGGCTACAAACATTCCGCCCCACAACCTGCGCGAAGTCATCAATGCAACGTTACATTTGTTGGCGGATCCCGATGCCGACACTGAAGCATTGATGCAGCACGTACCTGCACCCGATTTCCCCACTGGCGCACAGATTTTTGGTCGCGGCGGAATGCGTGAGCTATATCACACGGGCCACGGCTCAGTGAAGATGCGCGCGGTTGCCGAAATTGAAGATCACAAGAGTTCGCAACGCATTGTCGTTTCGGAATTGCCGTATCAAACCTCGCCTGAGGTCGTGGGGCAAAAGATTGCCGAGCTCGTCAACGACCGCCGAATTGAAGGCGTCCGTGATGTCCGCAATGAATCTTCGGGTGACACGATTCGGTTGATCGTCGAATTGAAACGCGATGCCAACGCGCAGGTCGTGTTGAATCAGCTGTATAAAAATACCCCAATGCAAACGAGTTTTTCGGCGCACATGCTGGCGCTCGTTGATGGGATTCCGCGATTGCTTGGCTTGCGCGAAGCGTTGCAGGTGTACATCAAGCACCAAATTGAGGTCATCACTCGCCGCAGCCAATACCGTTTGGGTAAGGCCCGCGATCGTGCTCACATTCTGGAAGGCTTACTGCGGGCTCTCGACATGATCGATGCGATCATTCAGTTGATTCGCGGGAGCGACGATGCCGCGATGGCTCGGGAAGGTCTGATTACCGAGCCGTTTAACTTCAGTGAAATTCAAGCGAACCACATTCTCGATCTACCGCTACGCCGGTTGGCCCAACTCGAAGGCCAGAAACTGAAAGCGGAATACGACGAACTACAAGTGACCATTGCGGAACTCGAAGCAATTTTGGCTTCCGAAGAAAAAATGCGCGAAGTCATTCGCGAAGAGCTTGTCGATGTGCGCGATACCTACGGCAATGATCGTCGGTCAGTTATTGTGCATGATCCCGGCGACATCGACACCTTGGATCTCATTGACGATGAAGAACTTGTCGTGATGCTGTCCAAGGGGGGCTACATCAAGACGGTGCAGACGGATCAGTTCCGTACCCAAGGTCGCGGTGGTCGCGGCATCACTGGTACCAAATTGCGCGAGGAAGATCACGTCGAACATCTGTTGATGACAACCGCGCATTCTTATTTGTTGTTCTTTTCCAATCGCGGCAAGGTGTATCGCCTCCGTGCGCATGAGATTCCCATGATGGATCGCACAGCCCGCGGGACTGCGCTCGTGAACATGGTTGCGTTGCAACCTGAAGAACACATTCAAGCGGTGATTGATACGCGCACGTACGAAGATGGCGCGTATCTCTTTTTCGTGACCCGCAAAGGTGTGGTCAAAAAGACGCGAATGTCGGAGTACGACTCGTCGCTGCGGGCGGGTCTGATCGCGATCAACCTGCACGATGGCGATGAATTGGTGGGAGTAGTCCAGACCACCGGTGGCAACGATGTGTTTTTGGTGTCCAAAGACGGCATGATCATCCGCTTCAACGAAGAGGACGTGCGGTCAATGGGTCGATCCGCGGCGGGCGTGCGCGGGATGCGGTTGAAAAACGATAGGGATGGGGTCGTGAGCTGCGATGTGGCTCGCGACGATGCTGTCATGTTGTTCGTGTCATCGAGTGGGCACGGCAAACGAACTCGTCTGGATTCGTTCAATACCCAAGGCCGCGGCGGTCAGGGTGTGCGCGGTATGAAACTCAACGACGCGCGCGGCGAAGTTGTTGCTGCCCTTTCCGTCACCGACGATGATCACGTTCTGGTGTTTTCGTCTGCAGGAAACGTGATCCGCACACCTGTGAGTGATATCTCGACTCAAGGACGAGCTGGTACGGGAGTGCGCGTCGCGCGCGTGGCGCATGGGGATAGTGTGGTTGCTGTTGCCAGAGTTCTCGATGGAGCTGAGGAAACTGACGATGATGGTGCACCCGACGCGCTGGAAGCCGAGGGGACGGGAGGCTCTGGCGGGCCTACCGTTGCGACCAACGATGGCGAGCAGGAGGACAGCCCGTGAATCTAGGTAAACCGATGCTTTCGTCGTCGACAGCACCACACCCGACCCAGAACCGCACGCCAACCGCGGCGAACGCAAACAAAACTGGCCTGCGACCCACGGAAATCACCACGGCTCCGGCACGTACATTGCCGAAACTTCCGTCGTTACCGAAGCGCAGTCCGTCGAAAAATAAAACAAAAACCGTCGCGAAGCCCGCGATCGAACGGCACTATCACCAGACGATTCGACGGATCGACCTTTGGTCCGTGCTCAAGGTATCGATCTGTTTTTACCTATGCGCATTGCTTGTCTTCATCGGCGCGGGCGTGATCCTGTGGTTTGTGGCCGACACGTTCAACGTGATTCATAAAGTTGAATCCTTCGTCGGGGACCTCTTCGACGATAAGGGCTTCAAGTTTTTCCCCACCGAGATTTTGCGTGCCGCGACGCTGTTGGGTTTGGTCTTCACATCCATGGCGACGGTGATGACCGTGCTCGCGACTGGGTTCTACAACCTCTTTTCGGACCTCATCGGCGGAATAGAAATCACCGTCGCAGAAGAGAGCTAGTCGACTGCTAATCTCCTGCCGCTTCAGCGGGGCTGTAGCTCAGTCGGTTAGAGCGCGTCCCTGATAAGGACGAGGTCGATGGTTCGATTCCATTCAGCCCCACGCAGCGAAGCAATTTGCTCGGCAAAGTGCTTACTTCGGTGAGCGCGACGTGAGCTTCTTCGCGAATGCCATCATTGGTTGCTCGATCGCCTGATGTGAGATCCATGCCAACGCCAGGGTTGGCAGCAAGGCGGCTACTGCGACTTTTCCCGCGACAAACGGTGTGGTCCAGTTAAACCAGTGATCCGCGACCCATTGCACGAAGGCAAAGTGCCAAAGGTAGATGCCGTAGCTCACCGTGCCCAGAAACACCGCAACCCGGCCACTTAATGCTCGGTTGACATGGTGTGGGGCTTCGGGTGGAAACACCGCAACGACGAGCAACAAGCTGACAATGGTGACGTCGACTGCTAGGCCCGGTAACCAAGGCAGGGCAGTGCGGGTGTTGCGCTGAGCGTTCGCGAGCACGATCACCAAGACCGAGACCAGGCAAACTTCCGGAAATCTTCCGATGCTGGTGAGTATCTGTTCCCCGCGGCTTTGGTGCGCGCTCGCGGTAAAGACCGCCAAAGCCATCCCGACCATGAAAAACGGCAGGTTTACCGGCAAAACTCCGAGCCATAGCGGAGCATTTGGTTGGTGGACTCGATAGATGGCGAATGTGCTCAAGACGCCGAGGACGCCGAGACCTCCTAAGTGTGCACGGCGAACGCCAAATCGACGAGTGGCCGGGCCGAGCGCGACGGCGTACACAATGAGCGCGACGTAGAAGGTGACCTCAACAACGAGCGTCCAGGCTTGGGTCATGCCGACGAATTCGCCGTGGTCGTAGCGAGCCTGATTCGAATAGCTCTGGAGCAGCGCGAAATTCCCCAACCAGGGGACACGGCCATGAAGCTTCAGTGAGCCGCGAACGATATACAACGTTGCGAGTAACGCGATCCAGTAGGCCGGATAGATCCGCAGCGCGCGTCGGGTGAAATAGCCGTTCCCGCGCAGTGTTGGCACGCCGTTCATTTGGCGGTGAAGGATTGGTCGGAGCAAGACGAAACCGGAGATCCCGAAAAAGATTTGCACGCCGATCGTCAGTTTGTCCAAGAGCGCGCCGGTGAAATCGTGATGGACGACAAAAGTGTTTGCTTGATAGCGAGTAGCGCCTACGTGCGTGAAAAAGACTGCCATTGCGGCAATGGCGCGCAAGCCGTCGATTGAACGGAGATGATTGTTGGCTTGAGATTCGCGGTTGCCGACCGACGAAATCGCGGAGGTCGACACGAGATCAGCTTACCGGCCAAATTGTCAACAACCGGGTGTAGTCCAGTGCTCGATAGGATCATTGCGTGCGGCTGTTTCGGAGAGTCATGTTTGTGTTAGGTGTTGCCGCTGCGATCGGTGGCATGTCGCGCGTGGTCGGCAAAGGACCAGTTGCGCCGACCAAAGGCGGATGGCGCCAACTTGATCGCGAAACGTTGCGTTGAGCACCGCGCTGGTCTGCGGGCTTGGCCTGGTTGGGCGCCGGGCAGCACGACAACTCGTTGATGCTGGGGCATTCGACCGCATCTTGATTACCGCAAGGAAATCTCGACACGTGGCGCAGACCGCCGAACTCCTTGGAGATTCCGCGTCGGCGATTCCGTGGCCGGTATCCGCGGCGACGTTGGCCGAGGTGGATGTCGTTATCGCAGCGCTCGCCGACGATTACGACTATGCGATTGCACAACTTGGGGTGGTTCGCGGTTGTGCGATTGTGAGTGGCGCCGATAGCCCTAGAGCACTCACCCGCCTGAGATCACTCCACAGTGCGGCGGCTGCCAGCGGTTCTGTTGTAGTTGTCGGATGTGGATTGGCGCCGGGTTACGCGGAAATCCTCGCGGGTCATGCCGCGACCTTGTTCGACTCCGTCGATGAGGTTCGGATCGCGCGTGCCGGCGCCGCGGGGCCGGCGTCGATCGGCGCGGTCAAAGAGCAGCGGCGCGACGTTCCCGCGTTGTTTCGATCGGGGAATTGGAAAGAGACTTCGCGCCTTGAAGAACAAGTCTGGTTTCCTGAGCCGATTGGAGCTGCGGACTGTCAGGTCGTTCGTGGGGGTGGCGATTTTGTCGTTGCCTCACTGGGTGCCGGGGTAGCAGTGACGAATACGCTCGCGGAATCGAAATCACCGCGTTGGCCGAATCGAGCCGACGACGGCCTGGGTGCAATTCGGGTCGAAGTTTGGGGCGAAATTGATGGCCGCCGCGAGGTCGTGGTCTACGGCGCAATCGACCGGGTTTCGATTGCTGCGGGCGCGATGCTCGGGGTGGTTGCGGAACGTATAGCGGTCGGTACCCACGGTCTTACGCCCGGTGTACATGGAACCGGTGCGCTCAGCGACCCAGCGGGGCTAGTGGGCGAACTGGCTCGTCGCGGACTACAAGCTGCGGTCTTTGAAGGCGCGCCGTTGAGCTGATGCCAGGCGCTGGGTCGATCTACTCGTCGCTGCCGATCGAGTAGTTCTAGAATCAGATTTCCATTCACGGGGACGTAGCTCAGCTGGCTAGAGCACCTGCTTTGCAAGCAGGGGGTCGTGGGTTCGAGTCCCATCGTCTCCACCGAAGAACCCCAGGTCAAGCCGCATTTCAACGTCGACAGACCCGCTATTGTCACAGGGAAAGTCACAAGCCCCGGCGTCAATGCCTTCGCAGACGCCCTGAACGTCGACCGTTATGCATGCGCCGTAAGGATGCTTTAAGCCCCGAAACTGGGGAATGGGCGCGACGTATGGGCGCGTTGCCGCCTGGCTGTCAAGCGGACTGCTCTGCAGTAGCGCGCTTCGCGACCCGAATTGGCACGGCAAGTGCGGACAGAGCCAAAAGGTCTGAAGGGTCGTGTACGACCTGAATCGGAGAGTAAGGCTCGGTGTTGCTCCCTGCTAACATGCTCCATCCAACGCGGGCAATCCAACGCACTCGTCCTACGAGGGCGCTGTATACGTTCGCGGCCGGAGTCGACAGCTTGACGGCGATCAGCGCGATTGCCGCGACAGCGCACAGAGCCGCTACTTCTCGGGTCGTCGTTTGCCACCTTCTGACGCGTCTCGCGAAACGCACAAGCTCCAAAATGGATACAAGCGCAAGTGGAACTAGTGCGACACCTGCGAAGTCCGACAACTTTCCGGTCATCCAACTTCGGGCGTGCGGTTTGAGCACGCTGTCATTGACTACGAGGACGGCCACGCAAATAGCCGAGCTTGGCCTCCGGAGTAGGTGCCCAGGGAGGCGTTGGGGCCGTCGAAGTCGAGCCGACCCATTCACCGAGTTACGACAATGCGATTATCGCGGACCCGTTGGATAATAGGTCGCAACTGAATCGGAGTTGGAGGCCTTTTGCGGTGGTCGGCACCTCGAATACGAGCATGCCGCGCTTTGCTCCACCCGCTTCGACGTCTCCGTCGGGTGCGTCTGGCGTGATGCCGTTACCGAGGTCTACGGAATAGTCGTGGTTCAGTGAGTCGTGCGCTTTGAAACACATAAGCGAGGACACGCTGTCAGCTTTTTTGGAAAGATTTGTGACCTCGACGTCTGCCGCCACCCAGCGATTCCCTGCGCTTGGCTTTGAAAACTCGTTGACTGCTGGCTGAGGGTCTTTCACGGCCCAGACCTTGACACTCCAGCTACCGAGCTTCACGACGTCGCCGACTTTGAATATTGTTGCGGCTGGCGTTGTTTTCGATCCGCTGCTCTTCGTGTCGCCGACCTTTGTTGCTTTGTTCTCGCTTCCCGAGGCGGACAACACTGCGACGACGGCAACGATCGAAAGCGATGCGATTGCGAGCTGACCTATAGAACGAGCTGATTTCACGTGACCCCACCTTTTGGGAAATATTGGCGTCGGCAGCTTATATGGTGCGTATTGCGCACCTCAAATGCGTGACCAGGGACGAACGACGGAGCGCGAAGTATGAAGACAGTGCGTTTACATTCGGGCGAACGGGCCATCCTTTCGGAGCGACCGACGTTCGCCACAACGTGGCTGTTATCGGCTTTGACGTTCGGTCTCTACGGATTTTGGCGCCGAAGGACGTGGTTCGTCCTGACGGATCGGCGCTTAGTCGTGCGTCGCGGTCTGTTGCTTTTCCGAACGGAGCGTTCCATTCCAACAGATCGAATCCAAGATGCGACACACGAGCGACGAGGTTGGATTCATCATGTCCGAGTATCCGCCGCTGGCGGCGGGCTCAGTGTCGGCACGCTGTCGCCAATGAATCGGACTCAGGCGGAAACGTTCACCGACGCGATTCTCCACCTTGTCCGCTCCACTTCGAGTTTTGATTCCTCGGTGATGCATGCGAGACCGACTATGGAAGTCGCTGCCGTCGCAGCAGGCTGGTTCGCAGATCCCAATGACCCAGACTCGTTGCGTTTCTGGGACGGCGCGGCCTGGACTTCGTCGACGGTGCAACGTCCGCCCATGCCGCCACCTCCAGCGGCACAATAAGCGCCTAAGCCGGTCGTTTCGACCTAGCGGCTTCGACTATCCCGGCGAATTCGTTGGCGGCGTCTGCGTGTTCGCTTGGTTGGAGGTGTGCGTACGTGGCCATTGTGAATCCGACGCTTGAGTGTCCGGCGCGGGCACTGGCGGCGACTATGCGTCCGTTCGCGACGAGGAGCGAGATGTGCGTGTGGCGCAAGTCGTGGAGGCGGATGATGGGAACTCCCGCGGATTTGGTGCGACGGCGAAACATTTCGGTGAAGCCTTGCGGATCGAGGTACGAGCCATCGACTCGCGTGAAGACGCGGCCGGTGTCTCTGTAGCCAGCGCCGATGGCGAGTTTGTACTCGAGTTGGCGCACGCGATGCTCGCGCAGTTGTTGCAGCGTTGTGGCGTCGATTGGGATGGCGCGTTTGCGATGAGTTTTGGTGTCGTTGGTGAGCACCGCTCGACCGTTGATGGACAGTAGTTGCGAGCGTATCGTTACGACGCTGGTGTGGAAGTCAATGTCTGACCATGCCAGGCCGAGCAGTTCACCGCGACGCATGCCGGTGTGCGCGGCGAGCCAATAGGCGGCCTTCAACGGGTCGTTGATTGCGTAGATGTAGTCGAGAAACTGCGCTAGCTGTTCGGGTGACCAAATCTTGATGGAAGCGCCCGGTGCAGATTTTCGCGACGGCGGTTTTGCATCTTCCGCGACGTTCGTCGCGACGAGCTTGTAACGGCGTGCGTCCTTCAGGGCGCCGTTGATCAAGGCGTGGAGCTTGATGACGGAGCTGACGGACAATCCGCCCGGTGTGCCGTCGCGGCGGCCGTCAGCGAGCTTCTGTGCGTAGTAGCGGTCGAGGTCGAGTGCCGTGAGGTCTTGTAAGCGGATCGACGCCAGGTGATCGCTGAGGATGTGGACCCGGATCAAGCGTCCGTACCACTCGAACGTCGATTCAGTGACTTGATTGCGCCGTGTCGGTAACCATTGGTCGATGAGGTACGCGCCGAGCGTGTCTTTGGTTGTGTGGACGTAGGAACCGTTCGCGATTTCACTGAGCTTTGCGACCATTGCGTCACGGGCCCGTCGCTTTGTCGCGAATCCGCTGAGCTTGATCTGATTGCGTTTGTTCGTGGTTGGGTCGCGCGGCGCGTCGAAGACGATGTACCAAGTACCGCGTTTGACGTCGCGCTTTGGTGTTGCTGCGCTTGTGCGTTTTGGTTTGTTGCGTTGTGTCACTTGCGTTTCCTGACGGACGTTTTGCATCGACTGACCATAACTCGATCTTGCGGAAATTTCAATGCAATCGGCTCAATAATGCCTATAAATAGAGGGTTTTTGACGGTGATGGTGGCATGGGACGAAAAGTCCGAGAGCTGGTGTCTAGCGAAAGGCCACTCCACGCGATCGGTGCGAATGATTTTTCCGGAAACTCGCGCCCGTCGTGGACGCGACGGTGCATTGTTCGTCGCATGAACTAATCGTTCCGGATTTGTGGACTGACTTCGTAGGCGGTGGCGGTGCGACCCTTGCCCGGAATTCGACTCTCGCGTAGATAGTTACGATCGACCAACAGACGAAGCGCCTCGTCAAGTCCGTCAGTGGTATGGAGATGTTTCGACGCTGCGGCCCGATTGAACTGTGTGAAGCGGTTTTCTGCGACCCACCTCAGCACCTTGGAAGCCAATTCGTTGTCGATGCCTTCAATGGCGATGCCCAAGGCACGCCGATAATGAGCGATGAAGTAGCGGGCGATTTCGATCGCGTTGCGCATGACTTCAGCGTCGACTCTCGGTAGAGCGTCGATTGACGCGGCGATGGCGAGTGCGTTCGCTATGCGGATCGTTGTTCCGGCAAGTTTTGCGCCGAAGCGACGCCCGTCGTCGGTAGCGAGCGGTGAACCTGGGCGCATCATGACTTCGACTTCGTCGTGCCAACTTTCGTGAACGTCAAGGGCTTCGGTGGTGAGAGATATCTCGACGCGGCCTTGATCGTGCCACCATTTTTGAGCATGTGTGATGGCCTTCGCGTACGCCGCAGCGACGCGAGGTTCGACGGGTGTCGAACGGCCCGTCCGGTAACCGACATTCGACTGAATCATCACAATGCACATTCGGGCGACGAACCCTTTTTCGCGTTTTTGGGTGTCCTCCATCAAGCGCTTCAACACGGTGGGTTGGATGGTGCTCACGACAGTGAGCGCGGGCTTCGGGATCGCGACGTGTTGGCTCCCCTTGCGGAATACCTCGATTGTCATGGCGGAATGTGCCTGCAGATAGGCATCCACGTTGTCGAATCCTTTGCTCGCGTAGCGAGAGGTGTCGTCAATCCATCCGCCCTCGTCGTTTACGAGGGTCGTTCCCGAGTACAACTGTTTAGCCAGGATTTCAGTAACGAGCGCCTCGGGCGTGAAGCCGCTCGCTAGAAATGCTGGCGTTGGTGGAACAAGGATCTTTTCCTCGGCAGCTTGAGCGTCGACAATTTCCTTCTGGAAGTTGGAGCGAGCCGTTGCGTCTGTCGATGTGGCGTACTTCTTTTGGAGGTGCGCTACGCGCTGAGTTTCCGCGCTTTTGAGCGCTTGCATCCGCGCCTGTTCTGGTTGCAGGCTCTGTGTGATCTGATCCTGTAGGTCTCGCACTGGCCTTACGACAGGTTCCAGAATCTGTGATTTGCCTACTCCTGATTCCGCCACCGCAACTGTCCACAATGGCGCTGGTTCCTGCCAGTCGGGACTAACGCGTATGAAAGCGCGGCCTCCTGGTAAGCCCGAAAGCAGGCCGAGCACGAGCACCGCCGGCAAGTCAACCGGTGTTCGTTTCGATAGCGCGAGCTGCTCGCAAAACGTTGCGAACGTCGCCGGT
Organism: Actinomycetes bacterium; assembly: GCA_025360585.1. GTDB lineage: Bacteria > Actinomycetota > Acidimicrobiia > IMCC26256 > PALSA-610 > F1-120-MAGs023. The sequence continues at coordinate 109,263 of JANYBW010000035.1, forward strand.
AGACAATGAAGGGGAAACGGTGGCAAGGGTTCGCCATCGAGAGGCATTAAGGGTTCCCACGCACCGTTTTCGCTACCGGACGTTGGCTGTGGTCTCGTAACGACAGCGGTGTGCGAGTGTTGTTGCGGTTGGTGCCCGAGGTCTGCGGCCATTTTTCGTCGTAGCTCCGGGAACGTTGCGCCGTCTTTGTAGCCAGGGACTGGATACCTGA
>JANYBW010000046.1 GCA_025360585.1 Actinomycetes bacterium
TGTACAAGACCACTGAACACTCGTAGCGCCGCGTTGCCAAGCGTGATGACCGTAGTTGGTTGCGCAGCTTCGAGGTCGGCGACCAGCCTCGAGCGTTGCGTCGAGAGTGCGGTCCTTACGATGTCGCTCTCACTCGGATGCGCAGCGAGATGTGGCACCGGGGCCTCTACCGAAGTGGCGAAGGGCACGAAACGTTCTCGTAACGCGACGGCACCATCGACACTGCCGTAATAAGTATCGAGGCAGTCAGTGACCCACGCTTCGTTGCGTTCAAGACCAAACTTCTTGATGACCTTGTCTCGCACCCAGACACCCGACGATCCGTTGAGCTTCCCTACCGCGCTTACGGTCCCCCACTTTGGATCGAAGGAAACATCACTACGCCATTGATCAATCCGTGCAGATTCGTCGGCACCATCCCAGAACGGCTCAGGCTCATTGTCGACCGGAATGGCTGCGATTCGCACGGCTGGTTCGAAGCCAGCAGGCGTTTCCCACCGCCCGTGGAGCGCGCTCGGGTAGGCACCTAGCACAAACCACGGCCGAGCCTCCGAAATCTTCGGGGCGCAAGACAACACCGGTTGCCCAAACGGGAAATTACCTTCGATCATCGCAGTCCTGTCGTCAGTTCGAGCACCACTCCATCGCGCTCCACAAGCCGCAGTTCGCCAAGGGTACCGTTCGCCACGGTCTCATATTTCGAAGCCACCGTTTCGGTGCCGTCCCACAACACCGCGGCGGCCTGACGCGTCGCAAGGTGACTGTTCACCACGCCACGATCCAGATTGAAGACAGTCAACATCTCGGCTGGCAAAGCAAGCAGGTCTTGAATATCTCCTGCGATTCCTCGGAAACTCTCGGCCTTGCTCAGCGCTGCCGCGCGTTCGTCGTTCGTTGGCCGATGGCCAAATTCGTCGTCGAGTAACCGAAGTGCGATCAGCGCGCTGTGTACTTCGCCAGCAGCGCACGCGATTCTCCAGTGGACCATGGCTTCGTCGGCACCCTCAAGGGTTTCCAGCACGCGAGATCTCAATCCTCCTGGCAAGGTATTGCGCAGCGATTGCCTCGGGCTACGTCGCGGCGTCTACGAATATGCAGAGGGTTGAGATGAGTTTCATGTCGTCGAGGTTCTGCGCTCGGCTATGGAGGAACTCTTCTGTGCACACGCGCCAATCGCGATCACTCAACACAGCAGTGCTTCAGGAATTGCCGAACCGTCGCCCGCGCTGCTTAAACGGGCAACAAACACGGCATCGACCGCTTCTGAGCGCAACAAAACCTGCCCAGCCACCTATATCGGCTATCCGAACACGAAAGCGGCCATGATCGGCGTCGATTCCAACAAAGCCGGGGCCGCTCCCCCACACCAATTATCCTCACCGCGTTGCAGTAAACAGGTTTTCTCCCAAGTTTTCTCCAACCCCCGCCTTCGTAGCTCAGGGGATAGAGCAACCGCCTCCTAAGCGGTAGGTCGCAAGTTCGATTCTTGCCGAGGGCGCAACGCACACGCGCACATCTGGCGACCCCGCGCGTCGAAAACTGAAGCTTCCCCGCACCCAAAAGCCTGCAGGCGGCGCACGCGGGAATGCAACATTCCGGTCCTTCAGTCTCTTCGCCGGGACCGAGCCGTTTACGAACCAAGCCGGCGCAGCATGGTGCGAGCGATCGCGACGAGATTCGCTTCGACGGTCTCGGCCTTGGGAGAAGTGGCTTGAAACGATGCATGAATCGACAGAACCAAACTGCCGTGGCTCAGCTGGAGCGTGTATGTGCTGTCGGTTCCCGGCGTTGCGTAGAAGATCGCAGATTCACCGACCCCGGCGACCGGTTTACTCGACGTGAATCCGTGAGGTTCAGAGAACCCAAGTTGTTTCGGAGTCTTTTTGCGAACTACGCCGATGTCGATGGAGTTCGAATTGCCAGAACCCAGCGGTTTGCCACTGAAGCTGCACGTGTCGTAGGTCGGCTCGTATCTGAGCTGATGTCCAGCACCTTCCGGCACGGCGCCGAGCAAGGCTGTTATCTCAGGCTTGTCCGCTAACGGGCAAATATCCGGAAGTGCCACCACTGCGAGGCTTGTCGTCGTTATTGCGACCGAACCCGTTGCGGTTGCAGATGTTGTCGTGATGTCCGCGGCCCCCGACGGCAACGATGTCGTTACCCGCTCGGCGGGCGTTGCGCTCGATCCGCACGCGGTAGCGAACAGCGCGAGCAAGCTGAACGTGCTCCATAGTTTTGCGATCGTTGCGAACGAGCTTCGACGATTCATGAATATCTCTCCAGTACGTAACGTGGCGCACAGCATTGTTTCATGGCAATCGACTGAGGATCGTCCGTGCGACTGCAATCAGTTCTTTGTCGCTGCGTTGTTTCGAAATTGTGGTTGCGTTCGTACCGGGCCCCACCGCGCCGCGGACGATGTTGATGTCGAGAATGTCTCGGCCTTTCAGTACGACGACCGAGCTGATCGGATACTTGGGGTCCGTGGGTGCAGCAATCGCACGATCTCCGATGTTCGGCATGGCGCTGTAGTGGAAATAGCCGTTGAGATATGCAACGGCGATGGCTTTCGTTCGACATCGAAAGATCGAATACTGAATGGCGCGATAGCCCGGATCGGTGATGCCGGCGATCGTTTCGACTCGCCCATTACTGACATCGATCCCCGCGCGCATTTGTATCTTGCCGCCGTTGGCTTCGGGCGCTTTCATCGGCACGCCAAGAAGTGTGGCCGCTTCCACCTGTGTGATCAGACTCGCGGCGTAATCGCCTCCGACGAAGGCGGTGATGTCATCTCCAACCCCAGGTTTTACAGCGATCGCTCGGATGCCGTTTCGACTCCAGGCCACGGCACCTTTTCCAACCGCCGAGCCCTGTCCGTCGACGGTGTACGTCATCGTGCCATGCTCAAGGCCCTCAAAGGCCCCTTTGATTACCAGCGATGTGATGTCCTTGTGGCCAGGGATTTCCGACGCACTGATTTGGAACTGCCCGAAACCCAAGAACTTGAGATCGAACGGTCCGACGAGTGGCGATTGCAAAACCACGTCATCATCATTCGCGGACAATGCGTCGCCATCAAGGCGGTACGTCATGACCGTAGGGACGGTTGCGCCAAGAAACGGTCCATCGATTTTCAACGTGAAATTGATCGCGCGTTTCGCAACGTCGATGTCGAAAACGCCGTCGACGTTGCCGCCACGGTCTCTATCATCGCGCCAGGTGCCGAGCCACGTTCCGTTGATCTTGTCGCGTTCGCGTCGTAGCTGTTCCGTCGTCGACCGAACGTTTGCCGGTAGTTTCGGCCCACTGGCGTCGATAGTCGTGCCGGTCCGGATCGCAGTTTTGGAGCTTCCTGAACCGGGTTGGCCGGTTATGTTTGGGTGCGTCGAGTTCGTGGAGTTCGTCGAGGTCTCGTTGTCCGAACACGCAGCAAGCAGTGCGAGTCCTCCCAACAATTCGAGCAGAGCGCGGCGCCCGAATTCTTGTTCGCTCATGGAGTCGTCGAATCGGTTCGTTTGCGGCCCAGCGGCGCCCACATCGCAAGCGCTGCGCCACCGAAGAGTCCGATGATCGGAAGCACGGACACCGTGATGTTGTCCAGCTGGATCGCACCGAACAGCACCAAATCGAAACCTACAAACAACCCCACGAAGAATCCGCAGAACGCCGCGAGACCAATACGACCGCGATATTTCATGGCTTCACCTTTCGCGCACGGATCGTCAAAGAGAGATTCATTAACATGAACACGGTGAGCGCGAGCGACGCCCATGCGAGTGGGCTCGTGCCTTCGATTTGCACAACGACGGCACCCCGACACAACACGCCACTAGGTTCTTGATCGCGTCCGTGGACCAAGACTTTGATGCCGGCGATCAACTTCGGGAAGTCGTAGTGATACGTGCCCTTGTTTGCGTTTGACCCGGTTTGCTTTCCGTTTTTGCCCCACTGGCCGATTTCGATATCACCGATGGGCCACGGAAACTTCCCTTGTACCTCACCGACCGCCGCCCGTTTTGTGGCGGGAACGGGCACGCTCGCAGCCCACTTCACATCACCCACACGGGGAATTTTGGCAAAGTTGGTCGTAACTGCGTCGTAGGTCTTTCCCGATTGAAGTTGCGTTCCGGTTGCGGCACAACCACCCGTCACGTTCGCGCCCGCTGGAGGGGCACCCATCGCTACTCCCCCACCGATAGCGAACAACATCACACCACACAGCACTGGTCGTTTCAATCGTCGCGTCATTGATCGCTTCAAGGCGAGTCTCCTTTGCTCGCTGTCAGTATCCGCCGTGCAACCCCACCGAACTAGGGGGCAAACGACCCCATTGCGATGTGGTGAGAACTACCCCCGATCGAGAAAGGGGCGAGCTACCACTGTGGGGCGATGCCGAGACGGTGCGCAAGGTTCGTGAGTTCCGCACGGCGGCGCGCCCCAGTTTTGTCGCGGATTCGATCCAGGTGCGAGTGCACTGTCGTGATCGCAATCGTCAGCAATTCCGCAATGTCCTGGTCGGTTTCACCGTTCGCAACGAGCGCGAGCACTTCACGTTCACGAGCAGTCAAACGAAATGGCGTTTCGGTGGGGTCCGCGCGCAACAGATACGACGCGAGCGTGGGCGACACGTACGTGGAGCCGCTCGCGACCGTTCGGATCGCGCGCGTTATTTCTGCTGCGTCGGCCGCTTTCGTGAGGTAGCCCGCGGCACCCGCGCCAATCGCGGCGACCACATCCGCGGGAGTTGCGGCAGCCGAAACAACCAAGACTCGAGTGCCTTGCGAGCTGACGTGCGTCACTCCTGCTGCGCCTTCGATACCCGGCAAGTGCAGATCGAGCAATACCACATCGGGGTTCGCATTGAGCGTGTCGTACATCTCGATCGAGCTCGCTTCGCCTAACAGTTCGAGATCATCGGCGGCTTCAACGGCCATCGCGAGGCCTTGCCGATATACCGGATGATCATCAACAATCACCAGCGAAATCATTGCGACACCCATATGCTCACGCGAGTTCCCTTGCCGGGCGCACTGATGATTTCAACTTCGCCACCGATTTCGGAGATACGCTTCCGGATCGATTCGGTCAGGCCAAACCCTTGCGGTTGTGACGAATCGAACCCGATGCCGCGATCGATCAGGCACACGCTCACATCAGAATCGCTTGCGTTAACGGTCAGTTTCGCGCGCCGGACATTCGCATGCTTCGCAACATTCGTAACGGCTTCATGGCATGCCTCCGCGATCGCGCTCACCACTTCGGGCTTGAGTGTCGAGCTGGTTTTCTCAACCGACTCGGACACATCGAATTCGATCTTCATCTCCACCCCAGCATGAGCAGCAACGATACGACGCAGCGCCCGACACAACGACTCACCGGGCAACGATGCGTCGGAACCGCCAAGAATCTGTTCCAGGCGAACCGTCTCTTGCACCGCGACCAGTTGGATCGCCTCAAGATCGCGCACGTGCCCACCGCCTATTGCTTCCAGTGTCTGTAACGCACTGTCGTGCAACGCTCGGAGCTGACGCGATCGTTCCCGCTCACGAGCGAGCATTGCGCCTTCATGCAGCGCTTCGCCTTGAGCGATAGCCAATCGCTGCGATCCGTCTCGGATCTGCAAAGCGATGACTCGCCCACCAACAAACATGCCAGCCATCGCAACCATATTCGTCGCGAACTCACTTGGTCCCTCGCTGAGGGCCGCGCTTGCAATACCGGCCACGCCGACTGCACTGAGAACCGTCGCGCTCGAAACATCAGTTGACGTCATCGCTTGACCCGAGACCGATGGTGCAGCAAGACCCCACGGCGCCCAGTTCAGGTACGTCGAGCGGTCGGCGGGATTCACATTGCGTCGCCCAACAATGACAGCCGCAATCGCGATGAGCGCATCGGCACGCGAGCCCACCACGTCGTCTCCGGCGCGCTGCCACAACCGACGAGCAATCACGGCCGCGGGAACGGAGATACCAACAAACTCGAGTACGGCGACTCCAGCTCGCCGAAAGTTCCGGCGTCCCGCAACAACCGCGGCAAGCCCTGTCGCGATACCCGAAACGCGATAGGCCAACAACGCGGTTGCGATCGCTCTACCTGCGCTCGCGTCGGAAGCCGGGTTCACTCCAAGGCTGAGATTTGGACGTGCGGTTCGCAAATCCGCGACCTTGCGCTCGGTGCCGGTACTTCTTTTGCCAATAGAGGCATTTTTCCCCACGACACGGCCGAGTCTTTGTGTCATCGTCTTGGCATGCCCGAACCAATCCGCGTGCACATTTCGGCGAACCGTCCGCTGCTGCGCGCCGGTTTGGAGCGCCTGGCCACCGGCGCGGGCATCGAGATCGTCGATGATGGCATCGATGCTGAATTGGGATTGCGTTGCAACAGTGCGACCGAAGCGGCGCTCTCGGTTGCCAAGCAGATCACGATTCGCGTCGGCGATATCGTCATCGAATGTGGGCAGCGACCCAATGAGGCCGTCTGGGCGCGGATTCGTGAATTGGTCGTGAACGCGGATGCCTGAAGTTGGCACCGCCGGCAGCGATACAGAAATACGCGCTCCCCGCTCAGGCTGCGACCAAAATTCGCCATCTCCATCAACAACCCGTGCGACGGACACAATGTGTTCAAGAGCCCGCGCGTATTCGCTCCCATCGTCGCCGCTTGAACTATCGAAACCTTTGCCGTGGAATCGGGCGTGCAGCGCGACGTTGGAGTCAGCCGGCACGACCCGCAACACCAGACGATCGGTCGCGCCGAATTCTTGCGCGGCCGCCACGAGCAACGACACGATTTCGCGAATTATGCCCCCAAGCGACGCAGAAAGACTCGGCGGGACAAGATCGTTGTGAAACTGAGTTTCCGACTCAACGACGCCGCCCTCGAAAAACCGCAAGGGTTGATCTTCGAACACGAGTTCTACCCGGACACCAATTGCGTCCGCGGCCTCGACACCGCGATGCAACGTGGAAAACAAATCGCTCCCCACGGAATCACGCCCAACCAACGCGCAACGTAAACGGTTTGCTTCAGCCCGAGCCATCCTCGCGCATTGTTCACGGTCCGCGGATGAACTCATCGCGCCGAAAACCGACAACGTGGCGGAATGCAAACGACGATGTTGTCTCGTCCGTTCGGCTTGACTCGCGACCGCGCGCGCATGTTCCAAAGCAATGACGCCCGCCGTATCTGCGAGGACAGCGTGGCGACGATGCGCATTCACGTAGGCCCGCGCGCCGCAGTGCTGTCCGACCCACGTGATGACGTCGTTGACCGCGAGTACCCAACCACTCACCCGGGCGTCGCGGCCACGCGCTCGCGTGCCACACCACAATCCGGCAGCACCCAACATCGTGACGGCACCCACGCGGGCCGCGGTATCGTCGCAGGAACTTGCGCCGTGCGCAGCACCAATCGCGAGGTTCTTCATCCACGTTGCGGCGTCGCTGGGCCCCAGACCGAACTGACTCACGACCAACGCGCTCGCTGCACAAGAGGCGTCGACGATCACAGCGGTTCGGTCTTGGAAAGCTCCGGCCTTGGTGATTCGGTACGCAACCCATGCGGATTCGCCAGTCATTGCACCCAACAGCGCCCACTGCAAGCGAGGATGTTTGTAACGGTGACGATCGCCGATGACCATCAACGTGGAGAATGCGAGTTGCCCTACGCGCTCTACGTACCAGACGCGCACCAACGACCGTTCCGCATCTGCTTCGGCGTTTGTCAATCGCAAGGCTGGGCCCACCGGTGCAGCCTAATGGCTACGCCGCGGGGACGGGCCGAGGACGCGAGTCCGCCATAAAGGGACGGTTTTACAGTTCGCGCAGAACCCGCGCGACAATTTGGTGCGCAACCGCGTCGGTCACGGGTTGATGCGTGATGAGGCGGCGATAGAACAACGGCCCTACGAGCAGCGCAACTAGGAGTTCGGTATCGGTGTCGCTCGATAGCTCGCCCGCGCGGATCGCTCGGCGAATCCGATCCCGCAACGGTTTACGGCGCGAATCCAAAAACGGTTTCGTTAACGCTCGAAATTCAGTGTCTCGTTCCGATGCTTCGATCAGCGCAGGAGCTAGGCGCGCCCACTCCCCTTCGCGGAGCCCAACGGCTAGGTCCACCAGCGCTGCGGTCAAGTCGCTTCGCAGATCGCCAGTAGAGGCAACACTTTGGTCCTGGGCGTCGAAGGTGAACGCGTCGAGCATCATTGAATTGCAATCCGGCCAGTGTCGATAGATCGTCGTCTTGGCTACACCCGAAGCGAGCGCTACTGCTTCGATCGTTACTCCCGCAAAACCGGATTCCTGCAAGATGGCTCGAACCGTTTCGATCACAGCGCGTTTCGAGCGCGTGACTCGCGGATCTTCGGCACGAGCCTCGCCGCTACTGCCCATCATGATCGTTTCCTACGCGCAGCGGTTCACTCGGGAACCAACGGGCGACGACCGTGCCGATCAGAACCATCACGACTGCAGTAACCCGAAAACCGTTCTGCATGCCGTTGACGAATTCATGTCGCGCGATTCCCAATAGCGATTCGAGTTGCGAAAGGTGGGGCTTGAGCGACGGGATGCTCGGCGCTTGTTTCACGACCGAAGCCAGCACGTTCACGCCTCGTCGCGCGGCTTGCACGACGGGTTCGAATTGTGTCCGATTTGCTGCGGGGAGCTGCGCCGTAATTCTCGATAGCGCTGGATTCAGGCCGCTTTTGTAGGTCGAGTTCAATACCGAACCGATTACGGCGATGCCGATAGCACCACCGACTTCGCGAGTCGTGTCGTTCACCGCAGAACCGACACCGGCTTTGTCCAGCGGCAGCGACAATACGATGCCGGACGACAGCATGGGCACCGCGAGCGCAGGCCCCAGCGCTAAGAGTGCGACACAAATACCTACATACCAGTACGGCGAATTCACTGAAATCAGCGACATCAGGAACAGCGCGATCGGCACGATCGTGAATCCAAACAGCACTACGCGCTTCGGGCCGTACTTCGCAGCCAGAACCGGCCCGCGTGGCGACATCGACACCATCGTCAACGCGAACGGCAACGTCGCGACTCCGGACCGCAACGGCGTATAGCCGCGTACTGCTTGCAGGTATTGAGCGATCATGAAAAACATTGAGAACATTGAAAGAAATACGAAGGTCACCCCCAATGCGCCGATACCGAATCGTGGTATTCGGAAGTATTGCATCGGCAACATGGGATGGCTGGCCCGTTGCTCCCAAATGACAAAACCAGTCAACGCGACGGCCGCGACAAGGAACGCGCCGATGGAATGGATTGATCCCCATCCTTTTTCTGGCCCTTCGATGATCGCGTAGAGCAGCGATCCAAACCCGGCCACAGACATCAGTGCGCCGATCGGGTCGAGATGCGAAGCTTCGACTTCTTTCGATGACGGACACAGCACCGTGACGAGCACCATCGCAACGACGGCAATCGGCACGGAGACGAAAAAGACCGATCCCCACCAGAACTTCGTGAGAACAAACCCGCCGAACAGCATTCCGAATACGCCACCGGCACCGGCGAAACCAGTCCACACCGCAATCGCTTTCGCACGTTCCTGAGCCGGGAACACGCTGGTGAGTAACGACAAAGTCGACGGCATGATGAACGCGGCTCCGATGCCCATGATCCCTCGGCAGATGAGCAATTGCATTGGGCTCCCGGCCTGGCTCGCGAGCACCGATCCGCTGGCGAACACCAGCAACCCGGCCTGCAACGCTCCTTTGCGGCCGAACCGATCGCCGATCGCGCCCGCTGGCAACAAGAGGCCGGCAAACACAACGGCGTAAAGATCCACAATCCACAGCAGTTGTGCATCACTCGGTTTCAGTTGGAGGCGAATCGACGTCACCGCGACATTCACGGAACTGACTGCCGCCACTACGAGCACCAAGCTCAGGCACAACACGCCCAGAATAATCCAGCGGCGCTGAAACACCAACGGATCGATCCCACCCGTTTCTGCAGGCACAGTTTCAACGCTCATACGACCTCCGATGGGCGAGCACAATTCGCTACGACTTCGTAGCGTATCACCTTCGCAACGGAGTAGTAGCGAAACGACTCAAGCGGACAATAGCCACTGCGCTCGATCTCGACCGTCGCGCTTACAACCTTCCGTTCACGTCCGAGGCTCGCCTGATTCGATAGTGCGCGATCGCTGCTGCGTGGTTGACCATCGCCTCCGAATAGCCAACGAAATGCCGGACATCATCGGGCGGATCGTGCACCGTAGGCGCGGCGATAGTTCGAAGCTCCGGGACGTAACGATGGATATATGCACCGTTCGGATCGAAACGTTGCGATTGGCGAGTCGGGTTAAAGATGCGATGGGGATTGGAATCCGTTCCGGTGCCCGCGACCCACTGCCAGTTGAGTTGGTTATTCGCGACATCGCCATCAACGAGGTGCTCCATGAAGTAGCGAGCACCGAGCTGCCACGAAATATCGAGATCCTTGGTCAGAAACGACGCCACGACCATCCGTACCCGGTTGTGCATAAAGCCCTCGCGCAGCAATTGCCGCATTCCGGCGTCGACGAGCGGAAAACCAGTTTCGCCGCGGCACCATCGCTCGAATTCTTCTCCCGCCCCACCCGTAGGTGTTCCCGCGGAACGGATATCAACCGTCGCGAATTCTGGTCGCGACGCCAAGAGCTGATGGAAGAAATCTCTCCACCCCAACTGCCGTGCGAACGCTTCACCCCCCGGGCGATCCCGCAGCCGCGTGGCGACTTCGAGGGGCGAGAGGCACCCAAAATGGAGATACGCAGAGATCCGCGATGTGGCATCGGCGGCTAAGTCGTCGTGTCCGTCTGCGTATCCAACGAGCCGCGATTCCGCCCACTCGCGCAGCGCCGCGAGCCCGGCCGTTTCGCCGCCGCGGGCGAGTTCTATCGCCGGCACCGCAGCGATCGGAATCGGTTGGTTCATTGGTGTGCGGGCTCCCTGACTGGCCTGCATTGCGGCGCGGTTTTCCGGTATACGCAGTGGCGGTCGCCACTCTGCCGCGAGCCACCGACGGTAAAACGGCGTGAAAACTTGGTAGGGAGTTCCGTGGCCGGTTGCCAAAGTTCCGGGTGCAACGACGGTGATTCCGGGATGGGCGACGATCGAAAAGCCGTCGCGTTCTCCGGCGGCCCGCAACGCTTTGACTCGCCGAACTGCGATCAGCGACCCGTCATGCGCAACATGCACCACCTCCACGCCGCGCTCCCGAACCACTATGGCTACTGAACTGGCCCAATCGCCTCGCCGGATCATCAGCTCAAGCCCAATCGCGTGCAGCGACGCACCGAGGTTGACCAACGATTCATTCAAGAATTGGAGCCGATTCGCGATCTGGCTGCCATCGCCAACAATGCGATCATCGATCACGAACAGGGCTGCGACATCGGGCGAGTCACACGCGGCAACGAGCGCAGGATTGTCGCGCACTCGCAGGTCGCGAGTGAACACACACAACGAGCGCGATGGCATCACCATGTCGAGGTAACGGCGTTTACGGCTCGTGCACCTGACCGGCCGGCGGCAGTTTCGACGAGCGCGATAAGCCCGGCGCCGTCGTTCGCCCAATCATCCGCGCCGCGCCGCCGAGCAGCGAGGCGCGAGTCGATCGCGGAACCGCCCGCGGCAACCATGCCGTCGAAGCCCGTACCCCGCACTGCAGCAACAACGCTGCGAACTTGAGCCGCGGATTCCTTCGTACTTGCCGAGATCGCCACCGCGCAAAGTTTGGTGGCGTTGTGAATGGTACGGGCGAACATGGCCTCGGGAGTGTCCGGCCCCAGATCGATCGCATGAAAACCTTGGCCGCGCAACAGATCGGCAAGGATCGCAGTCGGAAATGCGTGGCGATCGCCCGGTGCGCTTCCGAGGATCACCGTTGCGCGCCGATGCCCGCGAGTCGCGAACCGCGGCCCAAGCCGACCAATCAAACGGCCTGCGACCGCCGAGGCAATGTGTTCATCAGCAATCGTGAGTGTGCCGTCGTGCCATCGTTCGCCGATCTCGACCAACGCGGGTGTGAGCAGTTTCAGATAGACATCGCTCGGTGTGCTGCCTGAGGCCATTGCCGATTCGATCACTTGCCATGCTCCCACTTCGTCGCCGGCGAGCATTCTCTTTTGGAGCCGAGATACGAACTTCGCGTGATCGCCAACGCCGCGGGGCCTGGTGGTCTGCGGCGCCGACGGCCGGGCACGAATGCGCTCGAATTCCTGAATGGTTGATCGTTGCACCGACCACACATCGCCGACGAGAGTTGCATCCAGACGCCCAGTGCGCACATAGCGGTAGACCGTCATGTAATGGACACCGAGCATTTCTGCCGCGTCGCGCAGACCTACCGCGCCTTTCGAGGCGCGTGGGCGAACCGTTGCAACGCTCACGAACTGATTGCTTCGAGTCGACGAACGCACCATTGCCAGGCCGCTTCGTGGTCTCCCTCGCGACGAGTCCACGGAACTTTGTGTTCCCAACGCAACGTTCGATCGAGCCAAATACCATGATCGGATTGCTCGATGTCAGGTTCGGTTGCCAGCCACACGATCGTGTCGGCGCCCTGGGCAGGCGTACGAAGCAGCGGCCGCATCACGCGCGCGAATGTCGGCAACCCGTGTTCCACACCGGGCGTCGCGACCCATCCCGGATGCATCACCCGAAATGCAATCGTGCTGTGCGATTCGACTTCTTGTTCACGATGCGTCCGCGCTCCGTTCAGCGCGACCTGCGCGCGCTTCGCTCGGGCGTACGCTTTGACCCCGTCGTATTTGTCTCGTCCCATCTCGATGGTCGTCGCGTCGAACGCCTGGGAGTACATCCCGCCGGACGACACCGTGATCACTCGAGCATCCGTTGCTTCGCGTAGTGCCGGCAGCAGCCGAGACGTGAGTTCGTGGGGAGCCAACACGTGGGTCGCAACAGTTTGTTCGAAGCCATCGGCGCTCAGGCCGTATTCCTGGTGCAGCGCACCGGCATTGTGAATCAACACATCCACACTTGGATAACGAGCCAGCACCGCATCGCCGAATGCGCAAACGGAACGCAAATCGTTGAGATCTGCAATCGTGAAATCAACGAATGCATTCGGATTCGAGCGCATGATGTGTTGACGAGCGTGCTCGGCCCGGCCTCGATCACGGGCCAAAAAGTGGATCCGAGCGCCTAGACCAGCCAGCTCGGCTGCGGCAGCTTGGCCGATTCCCGAGGTTGCACCCGTGATCACCACGACGCGGCCCTCGACGCGATGAAATGGTGCCCACTGTTGCAGTGATCGGCGACTGGTCTCGCCGATGCGGCTGAAACTTCCCACAATCGTTGCTTCCAGCATGCGGTCCAGCGCGTTGCGCGGGCTGGCGTTCATGCCAGCACCTCGATCATTCCCACCCGGGCGCGGTTCCCAGTTCTGCGAAACAGCAGCGCCATTACTGGTTCGAGCAATTTGAAAGCACCCCGGAGTTGGAGCTGAGCGTCGTAGGTCACACGGCACCCGCCCAGGACCGGAGCGAAAGTAATCGTATCCACGGAACGTCCGAATGGAATCGCAGCTTCGAATACCACGCGATGAAGCAGCTCGATCGCAGTGACCGAATACGTCAGATGCTGAACCCGGCCAGCAAATACCGCATCGAGCAGGAACTCAGAACCGACAACGATCGGGCCGTCATCCGATCGTTGCGCCGACCTCACGGATGGATCCCATTCCAATGCGTTCACAAAGTCACTGAAGTACGCAAAGGTCTCTTCAATGCTGCGATTGGACCGAAACGTTGTGGTGTATCGCGCCATCCTCGACCTCTTTGCTCTTTTAGCACTATAACACGATAGCATCGCGAGTCGAGGAGGAAGTCGTCGTGAAAATTGGGATAGTCGGCAGCGGGATTTCGGGATTAACGTGCGCGCACATCCTGTCTCGCGCCCACGATGTCGTTGTCTACGAAGCAGACCATCGTTTCGGAGGCCACGCCAATACCGTCGAATTTTCACTCCCTGAACAACAGGTACGCGTGGACACGGGCTTCATCGTCTACAACGAGCGCAATTATCCAGGATTCACCCGGCTCCTCGCCGAGCTCGGGACCGCAACCCAACCCAGTGCCATGAGTTTTTCGGTCTCCGACCAAACTCGTCATCTTGAGTGGGCGGGAACCTCGCTATCGGGAATCTTTGCGCAACGCACCAACGCGGCCAGGCCCCAATTCTTGCGCATGCTCGTCGATATCGCGCGTTTCAACCGCGTCGCTCAACGACAATTGAAAGTGCCTGAAGATCCCAGCGTTTCGCTTCGCGATCTCCTCGATGGGCATCGGTGGTCACCGCAGTTCATCGACAGTTATCTGATTCCACTCGGGGCATCAATATGGTCCGCGGACCCCGCCAAGTTTGCCGACTTTCCCGCGACTGCATTTCTCCGTTTTTGTGCCAACCACGGTCTCCTCGACTTTCGTGATCGACCCGCTTGGCGCACTGTCACCGGAGGCTCCAGTCACTACGTAGATGCAATTTGCCGACAGCTCGGATCGCGAATTCGACGCGACCATCAGGTCGACTCAGTACGACGCGAGGCAGAGCACGTCGCCGTGACGACGACTGGCGGTGCCAACGACACCTTCGACCATGTCATCATCGCAACCCACAGCGATCAAGCCCTCGGCATCCTCGCGGACGCGAACCCGACCGAAGCCGGCCTCCTCGCCGCGATCAAATATCAAACAAATACAGCTACGTTGCACACAGATCCAGCCGCGATGCCGCGCAATCGTCGTGCCTGGGCCAGCTGGAACTACGTGCGAAGATCGGCGCAACAACGCGACGCAGTCCTGACCTACGACATGAACCGACTGCAGAACCTTCGGACCAGCGAGCCGGTACTCGTGACGCTAAACAACAACGACGCCATCGACCCGGCCCGCGTGATCGCGCAGTTCGATTATGCCCACCCCATCTACGACGAAGCCGCGATCCGAGCACAACGCCGTCATCACGAGATCTGCGGTCCCCAAGTTTCGTTCGCGGGAGCGTACTGGGGCAACGGGTTCCACGAAGACGGCCTGCAAAGCGCGGTTCGAGCCTGCGAATGGCTCGGCGCGAAATGGTGAACGCGACGAATCTTTCCGAGCTCAGCAGCGCGATGTATCGCGGCGAGATCACACACCACCGCTACGGCGCGATACCCCACTCATTCCGCTACCGAGTCACTATGCCTTTGCTCTATCTCGATGAGATTGAATCCATCTGCGACGAACACCACGGTTGGAACGCGAGCCATCGTGCGCCCGTCGAATTCCGACGCCGCGACTTCATTGCTTGCGAACCTGCCAGCCCACACGCAGGTAACGATTCCATTGCCACTGCCGTGGCGCAACGTGTGGTTTCCGATGGCCGTTCGGCACCGGCCGGGCGCATCGCCATGCTCGCCAATCTCCGGACCCTCGGATGGCAGTTCAATCCCATCGCGTTGTACTTCTGTTTTGCACCAAACAACGGCTCGATCGAATCTTTGGTTGCCGAAGTCACCAATACCCCTTGGAAACAGCGCCATTCCTACGTGATCGGCGCCCCTGGCACGCACGAATTCGCGAAACAACTCCACGTGTCGCCCTTCATGCCCATGCACCACCGCTACCGGTTCTCGTACAACGAACCGGCCGCTTCACTTGCCGTTCGCATGGCGAATTACGACAACGGCAACTTGGTTTTCGCCGCGACGATGCAACTCAAACGCACCTCTCTCGACCACAGAACCGCGCGTCGCTATATCGCCGAATCGATGTCCGCACGCGTCTCGTTAGGGATCTACCACCAAGCGGCGAAGTTACGCCGCAAAGGCGTCGCGTTCGTTGCCCACCCCGACCGCACCCACCGACAGGAAGGGTCTTGCCGTGTTGCCAAATAACATCGCCCGCCACATCGTTCGGTTGTTGTGCACTCAGATCCGCGATGACAAATTGACGATCACTACTGATCGAAACTCCAAGGAGCACGGCCGCGCTGACCATGGTCCAAGCATCCGGATTCACGACGAACGCGTTTACGAAGGCGTTGTGCGTGGAGGCTCGGTCGCGCTGGGAGACCACTACGCCGACGGATCCTGGGACACCGACGATCTCACCGAAACGCTTCGAGTGTTGCTTCGAGCAACTGCGCCGGTGCTTCGTCGACAAGATCGCGTTGCGGCGTTTACCGATGAGATCAGCACCGCGTTCCACGTGCGGCGCAAGCCCCAACACGACCACGACCGCGCCAACATCCGAGCCCACTACGACCTTTCGAATGAATTCTTCGCGCTCATGTTGGACGCAACGATGGCGTACTCGTGCGGCATCTTCACCAACCCGAACACAACCCTAGAATGCGCTTCAGTCGCGAAATTCCAAGCCGTCTGTGATGCGATTTCGCTGACGCGCGACGATCACCTCGTCGAGATCGGATCGGGATGGGGCGGCTTCGCTATTTTCGCCGCAAACAACTACGGCTGCCGGGTCACCACAACGACCATTAGCGATGAACAGTTCGACTACACCTCTAAACGCGTCGCGGATGCCGGGCTCGCGAACCTGGTCACGGTTCGGCCCGACCACTACCGTGATCTCACCGGCACCTACGACAAGCTCGTTTCGATTGAAATGATTGAAGCCGTCGCGTGGTGGGAACTCAACGACTATTTCAATGCGGTTCGCCGACTCGTTGGCCCGAACGGCAGCGCGTTCATCCAATCCATCAATATGAACAACGCGAGCTACGCACGATCGAAACGCCACGACGATTTCATCACGCACTTCATCTTTCCCGGTAGCAACCTCCCATCGCTCAACGCAATGACCGCCGCTGCGCTCCAAGCAGGGTTGCGACTCGATCATCTCAGCGACATCGGCGAGCACTACCCCGCCACGCTGCAAGCATGGTCTGAAAACCTCAACGACCAACGCGGCGAAATCGCAAGCATCGCTCCCCACCTCGCGAACGATCGTTTCCAACGTCTCTGGGCCTTTTACCTTGCCTATTGCCAGGCCGCTTTCCTCGAACGCCACATAACCACCACCCAAACCGTCTGGAAGCCATTGCGTTAGGTGTGGAGTCAGTATGCTTGTTGAACTGACTCTTTGAGGTGCGACTCCATGGCGAATGACACAGCAACTTGGAACCAGACCGCCTGCATCTTGTGCAGTATCAACTGCGGCATTGAGATTCGCCTTGGAGGCTCGGACGGCCGCGACTTCGAACGGATCCGTGGCGACAAAACTCATCCCGCTTCCCATGGGTACACGTGCGAGAAAGCGCTGCGCCTCGATCACTACCAAAATGGTGAACACCGACTTACTACCCCAATGCGCCGATCAGTCAATGGCGATTACGAACCAGTCGATTGGGATACCGCCATTCGAGAGGTCGCGCAAGGTCTGCGAGCAGTCCGAGATGCCCACGGGGGCGCTTCAATTTTCTATTACGGCGGCGGCGGCCAAGGCAACCATTTGGGCGGCGGGTTCGGTGCGGGCTTGCGCGCGGCAGTGGGGAGCGAATATTCAGCGAACGCGCTATCGCAAGAAAAGACGGGCGAATTCTGGGTCGATGGCCAGCTCTTCGGACGACCACGCTGCCACACAACCGGCGATTACGAACACACCGAAGTGGCCGTATTCGTTGGTAAAAACCCGTGGCAATCCCACGGTTTCCCGCGTGCTCGCACCGTACTCAAAGCCATCGCCAACGATCCCGCTCGCGCCATGATCGTGATCGATCCGCGGCGCACCGAAACCGCCGATCTCGCAGACATTCACCTGCAAGTTCGGCCGGGAACCGACGCATGGTGTCTCAGCGCGATACTTGCTGTGATCGTCCAAGAAGATCTCGCTAACCACCCTTGGCTTGCCGAACACGCCAACAATTACGAGACGATCGCGGCAACGTTCGGCGCAATCTCCGTACCTGAATACTGCGCGATTGCAGACGTTGGTGAAGACCTAGTCCGTGCCGCCGCGCGACGCATCGCAGCAGCGCGCAGCGTTTCGATCTTCGAGGATCTCGGCATTCAACAAGCGCCGCATTCCACGCTAAACAGCTACCTCGAAAAGCTGATCTTTTTGATCACCGGCAATTTCGCCGCGCCAGGTTCGATGAACATTCACACGCGCTTCGCGAGCCTTGGTGGTGGAGGCAAAGGGGGCGGCGATCGGCGCACGCCCGTCACCGGCCAGCGCATCATCACCGGGCTCATCCCAGGCGCCGCGATTCCCGACGAAATTCTGAGTGATCATCCCGATCGATTCCGGGCGATGATCGTTGAATCTGGCAACCCCGTGCATTCACTCCCCGACAGTGTGCGCATGCGCGAAGCCTTCGCGAAGCTCGACTTCTCAGTGGTGATTGATGTTGCCATGACCGAAACCGCGAAGTGCGCCGACTATGTCTTGCCCGCGTCCTCGCAGTTCGAAAAGTGGGAAGCCACATTTTTCACACTCGAATTTCCTCACAACGTTTTCCATCTCCGCCGACCGATTCTCGACCCCCTCCCGGGCACACTTTGCGAACCCGAAATTCATCGACGGCTTGTACGCGAGCTTGGCGGCTACACCGACGACGATCTCACCGAGCTCCACGCCGCCGCAGCCCAAGGCCGCGATGCGTACACCGAAGCATTCCTGCGGGTGCTCGGTGAACGCCCTCATCTCGGACGCTACGTTGGGCTCGTCCTCTTCGAAACCCTCGGCCCAACCCTTGGCGCGGGCAACGAAGCTGCCGCCGCAGCATGGGGGCTCGCGCAAACGTGCTTCATCACCTATCCCGAAGCAGTGCAACGAGCCGGCCACCAAGACGGCAACGCACTGTTCGATGCGTTGATGGCGCACCCCGAAGGCGTGACCTTCAGCATCGATGAATACGACGAGACGTGGAAGCGGCTCGACCACGCGGACGGCCGTATCCACCTCGCGATTCCTGAACTGTTGGAAGAACTCGCGTCGCTCCCCTCGAGCGCGACTTTGCAAGCCAACCAAGAGTTTCCGTTCATTCTTTCCGCGGGCGAACGCCGAAGTTCCACCGCCAACACGATTTTCCGAGACCCCGCGTGGCGCAAAAAAGATGCCCAAGGCTCGCTGCGGATCTGTTCGAAAGATGCTGCAGATATTGGCCTTTCGAACGGCGACCGGGCTCGCATCACGACCGCTCGCGGCAGCGTCATCGCCGATGTCGAGATCTTCGATGGTCTGCGCCCCGGCCATATCAGCATCCCCAACGGGCTGGGAACGGTTGATGCCGATGGCAACATCTCTGGTATTGCGCCGAACGAACTCACAAGTTCCGCGGATCGTGATTGGCTCGCGGGTACGCCGCACCACAAGCACGTCCGCGCCCAGCTCGAAGCCGTCACCGAATCGGCCGCGACGGTCGGGTAATGCGAAGAACTCGATTCGATACCTCGCCGTGCCCAATCGCGCGGGTCACGGATCTCTTGGGCGATTGGTGGACACCACTGATCTTGCGCGAGGCATTTCTCGGCGCGCGCCGTTTTGAAGAATTCCAAACTCGGTTAGCCATCCCACGCGCGGTGCTGGCGGCGCGCCTCGAGCGACTCGTCGCCGAAGACATCATGGTGCAGCGCGAATACGAGCAGCGACCGCAGCGCTTCGAATACCGCCTCACTCCCAAGGGTGCGGCCGCATGGGACGTACTCGCCGCGATGTGGCGCTACGGCAGCGATTGGTTCTGGCCCAAAACGAAACGCCCGAGCTTGTATTTGAGCGACACCGAGACGGGCAACGAAATCATCCCGCAAGTGATCGACAAAAATACTGGTACTCCGCTAGATCTGCACACGACTCGCGTGGCGTCGCGCAAACGCACACCCTGATCACGCCCGACTGATCGTGAACTGACCAATTCCAATGCTGGCGTTGGGGTTTGAGCTTCTAAAGCTGCGCAAACGCCAACGAGTAATGAAGGCATTGATTCTGTGGATGCATCTTCGCAATCAACGGGCGCAACGTCGGGGACCCTCGAAGCTGCTGCTGGAGTCACGAACGCGCTACTCGCAAATGAAATTCCGCATTTCAAATAGCGACAAAACCGCAGGCGTGGTCGATCACGAGGCGTTCGGCGAACTCCTCGATATCAAGCTGGTTCAGGGTTCCTGGAAGGATCTCACCGAAGACAAGATCTTCTTGTACAAGGACCCGGCACGAGACCTCAAGGCCTCTGTCGGCACGAAACTCAACGTGCGATTGGCCTCGGTAGGTATCAAAAGCTTGACCGTTGCTGGTATCTACGACGACGCGAGCAACGTCGGTAATTCGGTCGTTGATGTGAGCACCTACCGCAAGTACAACGACACGCCGCGCTTCGACGTTTTCATCGGTGCGACGCTCCAAGCTGGTGCTGATCTCGCGACGGTGAAACGCGCGACCAAAAGGTTTTTGTTGGATCAGGCACCGGCACTCGAGGTACAGGACCGCAAAGAATTTCAAAAGGCCCAAGCACAACAAGTCGATCTGTTGGTCGCGATCATCAATGCGCTGCTCTTCCTCGCAATTCTGATCGCCATCTTTGGCATCGCCAATACGCTGGCACTTTCCATCACCGAACGCACTCGCGAACTCGGCTTGATGCGGGCAGTCGGAATGCCCCGCAGCCAAACCCGATCGTTGATTCGATGGGAATCAGTGCTGACGTCCGTTTTCGGAGTGGTACTCGGGCTTGCGCTCGGCGTTGCGCTGGGATCGATGTTGTCCGCGGCGTTGCCGACTGCATTTGTAAACGGCATCACGATCCCTATAGGCCAACTTGCGATCTATGTCGTTGCGGGCATCGTCGCCGGAATACTGGCCGCGGCACTTCCCGCTCGGAGAGCCGCAAAAATGAACATCCTCGCGGCCATCGCCCAGAACTGAACACCCTTGCCATCCGAGTGTGGCGTGGCGAAGCTCATCGGTGACAATTTTGTTCAATGCACGTCGGGCCACAGGCACGATCGCGTTGCGGCGCAACGGGTGATTCAGCCGCACCGCACGTTGTCGTTGATGTGTACAGCTTGCCCCATCACCGGCGGACTCGAAGTCGTCGTTAGGTCAACAACCACCGTCGACGCTGATGACGGCCAGCAACCAGAGGCGCGCCGATCGGGCACTACCGTTGCACGAAACAGTTCGTTCACGCGACTCATCGCGTCACGTTTACCGACCGACACGAATTCCACGTGTTTCCGATGTCGCGTCAAAACTCGTAAAACCGCGGCGAATACGCATCCAAATTCCGCTGGGTAACGAATAACTATGCATGAAGCACAAAACGAAATTTGCTCGTTACCGCCGACAAGCGATCGCTATCGGTTTCGCGGCAGTCGTGGCTGCCAGTTGCAGTAGCAGCGCAACCAAAGCGTCCCCCGCCGCCGCCGTCTCGACGACCAAGCCCACAGATTCCGCGGCACCGGCCAGTTCGCACGCCGATGTCACGATCAAGACGTTTCAGTTTTCGCCATCGCCCGCGACAGTCAAGGCCGGCGAAATCACCGTCGTGAACGAAGACAACACCACCCATACCTTCACGAGCGACGCAGCCGGCGCGTTCAACGTTTCGTTGACCGGTCCGCACGCGACCAAAACCGTGACGGTTAAAGCAGGGACCTACAAGTTCCACTGTGCGATCCACACCAGCATGACGGGCGAACTCATCGTCCAGTAGTCGCGCCCAGATCAAACGGGCCAGATCACACGGGCCCAGATCACACGGGCCAGACCGTGTGGAGCCCAACAGGCGTCGGCCCCAAAATCATTCATCTTTCCAAGCAATCCCCTATACGGAGGTACCCCTATGCGTTCTCGATACGCGCTCCCAGCAATTGTTCTCACCGTTGGATTCGGTCTCTCGGCGTGCGGAAGCAGCTCGACCAAAGCCGCACCGACCACCCTGCCATCGTCGTCAACGACACCAGTAACCGACGGCGCAACAACAACGACCGAACCCGCGATCACGTTGACCGCAGCCGATCTTCGCGCCACACTCGAATTCCAGCTCCAAGAACACGTCTATCTTGCCGGCATGGCGACCGGCCAGGCCCTCGCCGGGAACACCAAAGGCTTTGAGGCTGCAGCCGCGTCACTCGACAAAAACAGCGACGACATCATCGCCGCAATCACGACCGTCTACGGCGATGCGGCCGGCAAAGCCTTCAATCCGCTGTGGAAAAAGCACATCGGGTTCTTCGTCGATTACACGCAAGCCATCGCCAAAAACGATACGGCCAAAGCCGACAAAGCCAAAGCCGATCTCACCGCCTACGCCAGCGAATTCGGTGCATTCATCGAATCCGCAACGGCAGGCAAACTCCCCAAAGCTGCGGTCGCCAAGCTGCTCACGGAACATGCCACCGGCCTTATCGCGGCGATCGACGCCCAAAAGGCCGGAGATGCGAAGCTCGCCTATACGAAGTTGAAGGAGGCCGCCGCGCACATGACCATGATCGCCAAGCCTCTGGCCGACACGATCGCCCAACAGAAATCGTTGGTAGGTAGTGCAGTCAGCCCCGCCGCGGACCTCCGAGCCGCACTCAACCGGGTGCTCCAAGAGCACGTCTATCTTGCCGGTGCCGCAACCGGAGAAGCACTCTCAAGCAACACCAAAGGCTTCGACGCTGCTGCCGCAACCCTCGGCACCAATAGTGACGACATCACTGCTGCAATCAAGAGTGTCTACGGTGACGCCGCAGCCAAAGCTTTTGATCCGCTGTGGAAGAAGCACATCGGGTTCTTCGTTGATTACACGCAAGCCATCGCCAAAAACGATACGGCCAAAGCCGACAAAGCCAAAGCCGATCTCACCGCCTACGCCAGCGAATTCGGAGCATTCATCGAATCCGCAACCGCAGGAAAACTCCCCAAAGATGCGGTTGCGAAACTCCTCGGCGAACACGCCACCACCCTCATCGCAGCAATTGACGCCCAAAAGGCCGGCGACCCGGCAACAGCGTTCACCGATCTCAAGCTGGCCGCAGGCCACATGCCCATGATCGCCGACGCACTCGCCAAAGCCATCGCCGAACAAAAGGGACTCAAGTAAAACAACCGCACAGAACCGTCGGGCCGATCAACCCGCAAGAAACATCAACACGACCCGTGTAACGCAACGCAAAGTGCTGGAGCCAACGCTCCAGCACTTTGTGTTTGTTGGCATCATCTCAGGTGGTTGAACTTTGCGCGCCAGCGTTACGCTGACGCCATGATTCTGTCGCCTCGTTATGAGACCCAAGAATTCCTGACCATCCAAGGACCAAATGCAGATCAGGCCGTACCCCTTGCGCGCCAGCGCCGGCGGCTCGTCTCTGAGCTCGCCAAGCTCACCGACGCCCAATGGTTGCATCCGAGCCGATGTGAAGGCTGGACCGTCCAAGATGTCGTGAACCATCTCATCGGGGTCGATCAGTTTTGGTTGCTCTCATTGCAAATGGGCCTCGCGGGGACACCAACCCAGGTTCTTGGCGCGTTCGATCCGGCGGCAACGCCAAAATCCATGGTGGATCCGATGCGTGTGCTCGCGCCGAGTGAAACCCTGGAACAATTCAGCGCGGCAACAACCGCATTCGTAGCCGCGTTGGAAGCCCTCAGCGATGAGCAATGGTTGGCCAAAACCGAAGCACCGATCGGCCACGTCTCGGCGCGCATTATGGCGCACCATGCGCTCTGGGATGCGTGGATTCATGAACGCGACATTTTGGTGCCCCTCGGCTACGAGACGGAACTGCACCACGATGAATTGCTCACCGCGTTGACGTACGCGGCTGGCGTATCCCCCGCCTTTTTGGCCACGCAAGGCCGAGCAATGCCCGGAACATTTTTGATTGCCGCAATCAATCCGACAATCGAACTCACGGTGACGGTCGATTTGAATTCCACGGCCATCACTTTTGGAACCGCCGACGCGGACTACCCAAGTTTGCGTGGCAACGCAGTGGAGTTGATCGACGCGCTGACATTTCGCGCACCGTTACCAACTTCCGCGCCTCCGCAATGGCACGAACTCGTCACCGGCCTCGGCCGCGTCTTCGACCAGGCCTAGCGTCCGCGCCAATTGGAACCAAGGAGCCACCCATGGATCTCACTGAAGAACCTCCCGTCGATCATCATCTCCCCGAAGGTTCGCGCAACGCGAAATCGCTCTTGATTGTCAACACGGGTGATGGCAAAGGAAAGTCGACGGCCGCGTTCGGAGTAATGCTGCGTGCCCTCGCGCGGGGCTGGAAAGTCGCGGTCGTGCAGTTCTTGAAATCGGGCGAGTGGCACGTGGGCGAAGAAGATATGGGCAAGCAGCTCGGTGTGGATTGGTGGGCCCTCGGCGAGGGTTTCACGTGGGATTCTGAAGACCTCACCAAAGATCAAGCCATCGCCCAAGCTGCCTGGCAACATGCCCGCGACACGATCAATGCGGGTGAACATCGATTGGTGATTATCGATGAAATCACCTATCCGATCAATTGGGGTTGGATCTCACTCCATGAAGTGGTCGCCACGATGCGCGATCGCCCCGAACGCGTAAGCGTCGTACTGACGGGACGCGACGCGCCTCAAGCGCTTATCGATCTTGCGGACACCGTGACGGAAATGCGCAACGTAAAACACGCATACGATTCCGGAATCGTGGCCAAAAAGGGCATCGACTATTAAGCGTTGCTCCTAAATTCGTGCTCGTCCACTCCCCTCACGGCGCGGCGCGAAAGCCAATGTCATCCAGCGATCCCGGCTCGGCGTTATCATGCGATCGCCGGAGGTCGGCACGTTACGCAACCTCGGCCTCGAACCGATTCTCGATCTTGGTTTGAGACTCGGAGAAGGCACTGGGGCGTGCTTGGTCATTCCGATCGTGCAAGCGAGCGCCCGCATGTTGCACGAAATGGCCACCTTCGACCAATTGGGCTAGCCAAGGCTCGCGGTCGGCAACGCCTACGATCAGCGGTCGTGACTGACACAACTGACACAACTGACACAACTGCCACAACACCACCCGCCAACCTTCCGGCCGACGATCGGGCCCGCCGAGTGATGCCTGTCGTGGTCTTCACCGTCTTTCTCGACATGCTCGGCGTCGGGATTTTGCTGCCTGTCGTGCCCCAACTCCTCGGCAATCCCCGATCGCCTGAATATCTACTTCCGAACGGCTGGAAGTACTCAACTGGCCTGATTTTATTGGGCTTTTTGACCGCGATCTATTCGTTCATGCAATTTCTCGCCACGCCAATCCTTGGTCAGCTCTCGGATCGCTACGGCCGCCGGCCCATCCTTGCGTTCAGTCTGCTCGGCACATCACTTAGCTACGTAGTGTTCGCGATCGGCATCGTGCAGCGCAATATTCCGCTGCTGTTCGCCGCGCGCGCATTCGATGGCATCACTGGTGGCAATATCGCAGTGGCCCAAGCCGCCGTCGCCGATGTAAGTACGAACGAGAACCGCACGCGCAACTTTGGGCTCGTCGGCGCAACGTTCGGGTTGGGGTTTATCGCCGGACCGTACGTTGGCGGCAAGCTCGCCTCACCGCACGTTCAGTTCATCACCGGGCTCGGATTCAAAAGCCCATCCTGGTTCAGTGCAGCAACGCCGTTTTGGTTCGCGGCAGGGTTGGCGGCGCTCAACACCATGTTGGTCATCACGCGCTTTCCCGAAACGCTGGCGACCAAGGCTCAAGCAAAACGCATCGCATGGAATCAGTCGTTCGCCAATATCCGCAAAGCCGCTGCGTTGCCCGGGCTGCGCCCAATTTTCACCACGGTGTTTCTGTACCAGAGCGGATTCACGTTCTTCACGACGTTCTTTGCGTTGTACATATCGCGCAAGCTGCACTTCAGTGGAAGCAATGTCGGCGATTACTTCGCGTACATCGGCCTCTGGATTGCCTTCACCCAAGCCGTGCTGGCCCCGCGCCTCGCCAAACATTTCCCCAACTGGAAGATCGTGCGGGTCGCGATCCCACTGCTCTCCGTCGCAGTGCTCGCGTGCCTCGCTCCGACCAACACGACGCAACTCTTGCTCACCGGTTGGTTGGTCCCGGTGTTCGTCGGATGCGTGTTCGCGAACGCGACATCGCTGGTGAGTGCGAGCGCACCTGCGCACATGCAGGGTGAAGTATTGGGAATCAACGCCAGCGTGCAAGCCTTGGCGCAATCGATTCCTGCGGCGCTCACGGGATTTCTTGCAACGGCCTCCGATAGTGGCCCAATCATCGCTTCCAGCATCGCAATCATGACCGGGGCCATCGTGTTTTTCGTCTTTTATCGTCCCCCATCACGCGCCGCGGGTACCCCAGCCGCATCCCCGTCACCAGCACACGGCTGAGTCGTCTCGATCGAAAGGAGGCCCGGAATGCAACGCGACATTTTCGAACCCGAACACGATGCGCTGCGCGCGAGCTTCCGATCGTGGCTCGATCACGAAGTCGTTCCGAACCGCGACACCTACGAGCGCGACGGCATCGTGCCGCGCGAACTGTTCGCACAAGCGGGCCAGCACGGGTTTCTGGGCATGGCGATTCCCGAGGAGTACGGCGGTGGTGGAGTTGAGGATTTTCGTTACAACTTGGTGATTGCCGAAGAAGTGCAAGCTGCGGGAACCGGCGGTGCGGGCCTTGGCCTTACCCTGCACAACGACATTTGCACTCCGTATTTCTTGGCCTATTGCAATGAGGAACAACGCGAGCGATGGCTACCGGGCATCGCTTCGGGAGAACTCATTACTGCGATCGCGATGACGGAACCCGCAATCGGCTCGGATCTCGCGTCCATGTCCACGACAGCAATTCGCGACGGCGACCACTACATCGTGAACGGATCCAAAACGTTCATCACGAACGGCATCAACGCTGATCTCGTGATCACCGCAGTGAAAACTGATCCGAGCCAAAAGCATCGCGGGATGTCGTTGCTGGTGTTGGAGCGAGGCATGCACGGTTTTGAACGGGGCCGCAACCTCAACAAGCTCGGGCTGCATTCACAAGACACTGCGGAGCTGTTCTTTTCGGATGTGCACGTTCCGGTCGCGAACCTGCTCGGCGATGAAGGAACCGGGTTCACGCAACTCGTGCACAATTTGCCCCAGGAACGTTTGTCGATTGCGGCCGCAGGCATCGCCGCCGCGCGCGCCGCGATGGGCTGGACCCTCGATTACATCAAAGAACGCAAGGCGTTCGATCAGGCGATTGGCAGTTTTCAAAACACTCGCTTCGTGATGGCTGAAATTGCCACCGAAGTTGAGATCGGCCAAGCCTTCATTGATAAATGCGTGGTGGCGCTAAACGAACACACGCTGACAGCCGAAGAAGCTTCGATGGCGAAATGGTGGTGCACCGAGCTGCAAAAGAAGGTCGTGGATCGCTGTTTGCAGCTCCACGGTGGCTACGGATACATGATGGAATATGAGATCGCCAAGGCCTACGCGGATGCCCGAATCACCACGATCTACGGCGGTACCACCGAGATCATGAAAGAAATCATCGGCCGGTCCCTCGGCCTGCGATAGGATGGTCGCAATGCGAATTTCAACCGCGATCCTTTTGCTCATGTAGGCGAACACCACTCCGGTGTTCGCCAAAGCTCCTGTGCCTTGTGGCCCAGGAGCTTTTTGTATTCCCACACCTCCCACCACACCTCCTAACAAAACATCCACCGATCCCGCGCCTTCACCTCCGCCCCGCACCACGCCTTACATTGCTCATGGCCACAACGCAAAGAAGATTCCAATGCGACCAGCACCAGCACAGCCCAACAAGATGCCATTCGAGAAGTATCAGGCGTTCGTGCCCCTCGAGCTCCCGGATCGGCGCTGGCCCGATCGCAAGCTGACCAAGGCACCACGCTGGTGCGCGGTTGATCTTCGTGATGGCAACCAGGCGTTGATCGATCCGATGGATCCGGTGCGCAAGCTACGCATGTTCCAAACCTTGGTCGCGATGGGCTTCAAAGAAATCGAGGTTGGCTTTCCCTCGGCGAGCCAAACGGATTTCGATTTCGTTCGCCAATTGATCGTCGAGGATCTGATCCCCGACGACGTCACGATTCAGGTCCTCACCCAGTGCCGAGCAGAGTTGATCGAACGCACCTACGAATCGCTCGCGGGCGCGCCGCGCGCGATCGTGCATTTCTATAACTCAACTTCGACATTGCAACGCAAAGTTGTGTTCGGGCTCGATCAGGCCGGCATCACCGAGATCGCGGTGAACGCCGCGAAACTGTGTCGCAAACTTGAAGCCACCCTTCCGGGCACCGAAGTTCGCTACGAATACTCACCCGAGAGTTACACCGGCACCGAAATCGCATACGCGGTCGAGATCTGCAATGCAGTCGCGGACGTTATTGAGCCGACACCCGAACGTCCGTTGATCATGAACTTACCGGCAACTGTCGAGATGTATTCGCCGAATATCTACGCCGACACGATCGAATGGTTCCTGCGCACGATTCGCAATCGCGATTCAGTCGTGCTGTCACTCCATCCGCACAACGACCGCGGTTGCGCGGTTGCCGCTGCGGAACTGGGTGTACTCGCCGGCGCTGATCGAGTTGAAGGCTGTTTGTTCGGTAACGGCGAACGCACCGGAAACGTTGATGTTGTGACCTTGGCCATGAACCTCTTTAGCCAAGGTATCGATCCCGAGCTCGATATCAGCGATATCGATTCGTTGCGGCGCACTGCCGAATATTGCAACCGGCTTCCGGTGCACGAACGGCATCCGTACGTTGGCGATCTGGTGTACACCGCATTTTCGGGTTCACATCAAGACGCCATCAAAAAGGGCTTCGCGGCGCTGTACGCCGATGCTGAAGCCACGGGCCAAGGCCACGATTACGCAGTGTGGGGTGTGCCTTACCTGCCGATCGACCCTGCGCACGTTGGTCGTTCCTATGAAGCAGTCATCCGCGTGAACAGCCAATCCGGTAAGGGTGGCGTGGCGTACATCATGGAAACCGAACACGGTTTTTCACTCCCCCGCCGTCTACAAATCGAATTTTCCAAAACGATTCAGGTCGTCGCCGAAGACACAGGCACCGA
The DNA here is from genome assembly GCA_025360585.1 of Actinomycetes bacterium. Taxonomy (GTDB): domain Bacteria; phylum Actinomycetota; class Acidimicrobiia; order IMCC26256; family PALSA-610; genus F1-120-MAGs023. The sequence continues at coordinate 29,038 of JANYBW010000046.1, forward strand.
GATCACGCCAACCGCGATGTGGTCTGAGTTTCAAGCGATGTACTTGCCCGAAACGCCGACATTGCGGCTGCGCACCCACGAGCTCGCGACCCGCGAAGACGACACCACCACCATCACGGCGCAGGTCATCAACGGCGCAGAAGCCGTCACGTTGCGAGGAGTTGGCAACGGTCCGATAGCCGCGTTCGTTTCCGCGATTCGCGAAGCGCTCAACGTCGATTTCGATGTCGTGGATTATCACGAGCATTCACTTGGTCGCGGCGCCGATGCGACCGCGGTTGCGTACGTAGAGACAGTCGACGACGACGGCAATACCCGTTGGGGTATTGGCACGGATCCGAACATCATTACTGCGTCGCTGCGAGCAGTATTGTGCGCCGCCAGCCGAATTCTCGCGGACAATTCCGCAGACTACTAACGCACACCGATGGATGATTTTCTTCCCACCGATGATGAATGGCAGTTGTTGCACGAGCTGCGCCTCCGCGGCTTCGTGCCGTTCGCCGAAGAATTCGAACGGCTCGTCGAAAACGTTTTCGTCGTGCACAAAGCGAAGTTGGTCGCTTTCACTCCGCAAGGTCGAGCGGCCCACGAATCCTGGGCGCGTTATGAACTCGGCACCGAAACGCATGCATCTGCTCAACGTTTGCACGACAACTTCGACCCGTTGAACAAAGAGCTCCTTACCGTGTGTTCGGCGTGGCAGGTACGGCCCGGAGGCGCGCCCAACGACCACACCGACGCCACCTACGACTGGCAAGTAATCGATCGCCTCGATCGACTCCACGAAAAAGCCGCGCCCAGAATTCGCAGACTCGCTCGTGACGCAACCAGATTCGAGCGCTACGACCGCACGCTACGCACAGCGTTGCGCAAGATCATCGACGACGGTGCAACCGAATGGTTCACCTCGCCAAGAATCGATTCGTACCACACCGTCTGGAATCAACTTCACGAGGATTTACTGCTCGCGTTAGGTATCGACCGCAACGCGTAGCGGTATCGTCCAGCGCCGTTACGGCAACGTCCGCTCACGCAGTTTTGTGATCAGTTCAGCTTGAGAATGCACACCAAGCTTGCCGAAGATCGCCCGGATGTGATTGCGGACCGTGTTCGCAGAAATGAACAGCTCTTTGCCAAACGTTCCATGACCTCATGTCGTATCACCGATACTGCCGCAGCTCCCCCGGCTGAGAATTCCATCGCGGCTCGATTGTCGAACAAGAGTTTCGAGGCTTCGCCGTCGATCACCGACGCCGGATACGGCCACGAATCCAACCAGCGGTACACGTCTTGGTCCCCGCCATGGTGATCCACAACCATCGACTGCACCGAGGCGGCGGGGCCTGCAATACGATTCGTAGATGACAACGTTCGGCAATACATCGCAAATTGCCGCCGCCCGCCTGCCAGGTTCTGGCGATGCAGTGCTCGAAGGGTTCCACGCAATCAAACATTGCTTGCGATTCGGCGGGAATCCGAGCCTGGTGATTTCGCACAAACCCGAGGAGATCCGCGGGCTCGCAGAACAGCTCGCGCCTGATATCGCCGACGCCCTCCTGGCCCGCCTCACAATCGTGTCGGAAACAGAATTCGCGAACGCGTGCCCGAAGGCGCCGTCGAGTCCGATCGCTGCCATCGCGCCTCGCCGTACTGTGTTGCTTCACGATGTCTTGATCGCTGATCGGCGCCGCCCAATTGTGCTGCTCGAAGACCCGCGCCACGCGGGCAACGTAGGCGCCGTGATTCGAGTGGCGGCGGGCGCGGATGCCGCCGCGGTCATCACGACCGGAGCCTTGGATCCTTGGAATGCTTCGGTGCTGCGCGGCGCGGCCGGCTTGCACTACGCCATCGATGTCGCCCACGCGCCAACGATCGCTAAGCTCCCCGATGCTGCACACCAACTCATCGCGCTCGACCCCGAAGGCGAACCACTCGATCCACGAACGATCCCCTTCGATGCGGTACTTGTATTCGGCACCGAACGCCAGGGGATCAGCGCGGAGCTATTGGCTCGATGTGAGCGTCGCGTGTGCTTGCCGATGCGCGCGGGCGTATCGAGCCTGAATCTCGCAACCGCAGTTTCGGCCACACTGTTCGCGATGCGTTTCGCCCAACCAGTGATCGAGCCCGTCGTCCTGCCGGGCGATCACGCGCACTCCATTTCCGCGTAAGGTGCTTGGCAACATCATTCGGACACCGCGGAGCTACTCATGGGCAACACAATTGGCGTGATCATTCCCGAAGGCAACGAAGTCGTCGCGCGCGACTTCGCGACCATCGCGCCTGAAACCGCGTTCGAATTCACGTCGTTTCACGTTGATCAGCCGGAGCCAGGAACTGCAGGCGGCTTTTTGCAAATCCTCGGTGCTACCCGTAAAGCGATCCGCGACGCGGTCGTGGCGGCACAAGCATCTCAACCCGACGCCCTCATCATGGCAACTTCGGCGGAAACGTTTTGGAGCGGGGTCGAAGGTAACGCCGAGTTCGAAGAACGGCTCGCGGAACTCACTGATCTCAACGTTACGACTGGAGCCTCGGCCTGCCATGCCGCGCTCGTTGCGCTCTCTGCGAAACGAATTGCATTACTCACTCCCTACCCGGCCAACGCAGAGCGCGAAGCCCGCAGCTTTTTTGACGAAGCCGGTTTCGATGTAGCGCGCGTGATCGATTTACAACGGCGCGACCGTTCCGCGGTCGCCGCCGTTACCCGAGAAGAGTTATTGAGTGCATTGCAAGGAATCGACGGCGACGATCTCGATGCCATCGTGCAGGTCGGCACGAACCTCGGCTGTGTGGAACATCGTGCAACCATAGAAACCGCGATCAAAGCACCGCTGCTCGCGATGAACGAAGTCACTGTGTGGCACGCGCTGCGCGGCATCGGCGTCGAAACTCAGCTCGCGAACCACGGCCCCCTTTTTCAGGAGCACTGATCTCGATGGAGCTGCATTACGCAACGATTTGGGAATCAATCGCGGACGCGATCCCCAACGAAATCGCGCTCGTGCAAGGCACGCGCCGCATCTCGTGGCAGCAGTTTGATGATCGTGCGGCCCGGCTAGCTTCGGCCCTCGCGGACGGCGGCATTGGCGTTGGTTCCAAAGTCGGGCTGTTTTTGTATAACTCACCTGAGTTTTTGGAGAGCTACTTCGCGATTCTGAAAATGCGAGCAACGCCGTTCAACGTCAATTATCGCTACCTCGATGACGAGCTGCTGTATTTGTTCGACAATGCCGACGCCGAAGCCGTGATCGTGCACGCCAGCCTCGCGGGCCGGCTCGCGAATATCGCCGATCGTTTGCCGCAGCTCACAACCATCATTGTCGTCGAAGACGAACCGCACCAGGCGAATCTCGGCGTTGTGTACGAGCGCGTCATCGCTGAGACTTCACCCGCACCGCGAATCGAACGCGACCCCAACGACATCACCATGACCTACACCGGCGGCACCACCGGCATGCCGAAGGGCGTGGTGTCGAAACTCGGCCCTGGCGTCGAAGGGCTCATGACGACGGTACCGCCGCTACTCGGGCGACCGCCCGTTACCGATCCGGCCGCGTGCGCGCAGCTCGCGATCGAACTGCGCGACACGAACAACACGTTCACCGCCCTCCCCGCCCCTCCGCTCATGCACGCGACCGGATTGAGCATCGGCGCGATGCCAGCTTTGTTGTTCGGTGGTCGAGTCGTGTTACTCCAAGGTCGCGGACTTGACGTCGAAGAACTATGGGCCACCGTCGAACGCGAGAAGGTGAACGGCATCACGCTGGTTGGTGATCCCTTCGCTCGCCCCATGCTGAAAGCCCTTGATGCTGCGCCCGGACGCGCCCTCGAATCGGTAACTGCCATCAGCTCCTCGGGTGCGATGTTTTCGTCCGAGATCAAAGCCGGGCTCCTTGCCCATATGCCCACGGCGATGATCATCGACCTCATCGCTTCGACCGAAACCACCATGGGCATGTCGCTCAGCACCCACGCTAACCCAGCAATTACAGGGCGTTTCTATCCGAATCCCGGTGTGATTGTCATCACCGACGATGGCCAGCGAGTCGAGGCGGGCTCGGGTGACATTGGTTTTGTGGCCGTACCGGGCGGTGCCGACGGCTACTACAAAGACGAAGCCAAGACCGCAAAAACCTTTCAGCTCATCGACGGCATTCGTTACGCGATTCCCGGCGACTACGCGACGATCGAAGCAGACGGCTCGATCGCACTTCTCGGACGCGGCTCCCAGTGCATCAACACCGGCGGCGAGAAGGTCTTTCCCGAAGAAGTTGAAGAGATCATCAAGACTCATAGCGCCATCGACGACTGCCTGATCTTTGGCGTAGACGACGAACGGTTCGGGCAGCGCGTCGTTGGTGTCGTTTCGCTGAGCGCCGACGACGCCAGTGGAGACACCGCGATCAACATCGACGAAGTCATCGCGTTCGGGCGAACCAAACTGGCGGGCTACAAAGTCCCCCGCCAACTCATCGTGCTTGCAGTGGTGCCGCGACATGCGGCCGGCAAAGCGGACTACCCCATGGCAACCGAGCTCTTCCACGCCGCGCTCTCGCCCCTATAGCCGTATCCCTATAGCCACAGGCAGGAATTTCTCACTCGGGTGTCTCCGGACCGTTCAAGCGGGAAACGGTCCGGCTTTCGCCACCAGGCTCGGAACCGTACGGCCGAGTTCACGCTCAAGCCAATCGCTCGCTTCGATGAGTTTCGTCAGCGAGACCCCAGTGCAATAGCCACTGCGCTCAAGCATGTACACAACGTCTTCGGTGGCGATGTTGCCCGTGGCGCGCGGTGCGAACGGACATCCACCGATGCCGCCGAGGCTCGCGTCGATCACGGTCACGCCTGATTCAACTGCGGCGAGCGCATTCGCGATGCCGGTATTGCGAGTGTTGTGAAAGTGGGCGCGCAATGCAATGCCGTCATAGATGAGCGCCCGACTGGACGTTACAAGTTCGCGCACTTGATTCGGCACTGCCGCTCCTATGGTGTCGGCCAACGCGATTTCGGTCGGGCGCGCGCCAGCAATCTGGTCAACGATATTGAGCACGTGCTGAGGATCGACGACCCCTTCGTAGGGGCATCCAAAGGCCGCGGACAACGTGACACTCACCGGAATCGCATGTTCATTCGCTCGCGCAATCACGGTGATTGCTGCATCGATCGAAGCTTGTGAGCTCATCGATTGATTCTTGTGCGAAAAAGTGTCCGTGCACATCACCACGACGTTGATCTCCGGAGTCGCCGCGGCGAGCGCGCGATCGAAGCCACGTTCGTTGAGCACCAGCCCGATGTAGCTCGGCCCCGAACCTTCCGCTCGCGACCACGGCCGTTGCGCAAGTTCGGCGAGCACGGCTTCGGCGTCGGCCATCTGCGGAACCCGTTTCGGATTCACAAAGCTTGCTACCTCCACGCGCCGCACGCCGGCCGCAACAATCCGTTCGACGAGGGCAACCTTTTGTTGCGTGGTGAACATGACTGCATCACTCTGCAAGCCGTCGCGAGGCGCGACATCAACAATCTCAACGGTTCGTTGCACCTGGTCACCTTGGCTCTATCGTCGGATCCGTTCTGCCTGCATTGTCGCACGATCGGAGAGGGTTCGTTGGAAACGGGAGCACTCAGCGACCTTCGAGTCATCGAAACCGGACAACTCCTCGCCGGGCCATTTTGCGGACAACTCCTCGCGGATATGGGCGCCGAAGTCATCAAGATTGAGCCGCCCGGTACTGGCGATCCGATGCGCGAGTGGGGCCGCGAAAAAAGCGGAGGCCAATCGCTGTGGTGGCCGGTTGTGGCGCGCAATAAGAAATCGGTGACCATCAACCTGCGCGAAGCGCAAGGCCAACAGCTGGCTCGAGAACTCATTACCGGCGCGGACGTGTTTATCGAAAACTTTCGTCCTGGAACGGTCGAGCGTTGGGGCCTCGGTTACGACGCGCTCGCGGCGTTGAATCCGCGCCTCGTGATGACCCGCGTCACTGGCTTCGGCCAAAACGGTCCGTACTCGAGCCAGCCCGGTTACGGAGCGATCGGCGAAGCCATGGGTGGGCTGCGTTACATCGTCGGTGATCCTGATCGCGCGCCGTCGCGCACGGGTATCAGCATCGGCGACACGCTCGCCGCGATGTTCGCGTGCGTTGGCACACTCAGCGCTTTACATGCACGCGAGCGCACCGGGCGCGGCCAGATCGTGGATTCCGCGATCTACGAAGCCGTACTTGGGATTATGGAAAGTTTGATTCCGGAATACGCGGTCACCGGTTACATCCGCGAACGCACGGGCGCAGTGTTGCCGAATGTCGCGCCGTCGAATATTTATCCGACCCGCGATGGTCTGATGGTGTTGATCGCCGCGAATCAGGACACCGTATTCGCGCGGCTTGCAGTGGCGATGCGACAACCGGGCCTCGCTCGCGACACTCGCTACGCGACCCATACGGCTCGCGGAGACAACCAAGAAGAACTCGACACGTTGATTGCGCGCTGGACCGCCACGCTCGATGCCGCGCCGCTACATGAGTTACTGCTGGAACATTCGATTCCCACCGGGCGCATCTACCGCGCCCCCGAGATGCTGGCAGATCCTCACTTCACCGCGCGCGAAGCGATCGTGCGAGTACCCCACGCAGTCTTTGGTGAGTTGCCGATGCAGGGCGTATTCCCGAAGTTGTCCGACACTCCAGGTTCGGTGCGTTGGGCCGGCCCGACCCTCGGCGAGCACACCGACGAAATCCTGGCAACCGTATTAGGCCGTACCCCAGCCGAAATCCAAACACTGCGCAACACCAACAGCATCTAAACCCACCTTCTGCGGTACTCACAAGGGCATTTGCACCCTCAAGAGACCACCAAAAGCAGGATTGCAGTACGGTTTGCGGCATGGATCCAGTTGTGGCTCGAAAGACTTGGCGAACCCTTGAACCGATACACGGCATGGTGTATTTCGTGCCCGAGGCCCAACAACGGTACGGAGCGCTCGGGCTGCACGGCCGCAGCGGCTACTTCGCATCTCGGGCCGCGCCGATGGGAGCCGTCACAAGCGACGTTGTGATCGCGACCTTCTTCAATTTTCATCCTGCGCTCGTTCGCAGCGCGATGCAGGGCGTGTGGGAAACCGCGACCACCGCCGCAGTGAGCGCGGCTCGTCTCGAAGCAGCCGGAGCGGCGCTCCAACGAGCCTTCGGTGATCTTACAAACGCCCCACCGTTGCCAACCGTCGCGGCAATTGCAAAGCGCGCCGCGCTCGCGGCCGCTGAGCACCTCGACGGACGGCCGCTGTTCGCCGGGCATGCATCGTTGCCGTGGCCCAGTGATGAGAAACCACACCTCGTGCTGTGGCACGCCCAGAGTTTGTTGCGGGAGTTTCGCGGCGACGGCCACATCGCCGCACTCGTTGCCGAAGGCCTCAGCGGAGTCGAGGCACTCGTGTTGCACCACGCGACGGGCGAGTTACCCAAAGCCGCGTTGCAAGGAAGCCGCGCATGGCCCGATGACGAATGGGCGGCCGCGGTCGGTGCGCTCGCAAGTCGCGGGTATGTCAATGCGGACGGCAGTTTCACGGACCACGGTCGACAGCGACGTCAGTGGGTTGAGGATCGCACCGATGCCCTCGCAGTCGCGCCGTATTCGGCGATCGGCGAAGCAAGCTGCAAAGAGTTGCGCACGCTCGGCCGTCCGTTTGCGAAAGCCATAATTGACGGTGGGCTCCTCGATTTCAGTGCGTTGCTCAAACCCGTCGAGTAACCCACGATCGACGCGGCCGCTGCAGGTTCGATCGTGGTGAACATCACCTCATCACCGATGAACTTCACGACCCGCCCGCCTCGATGGGTCACGAGGTCGTAGGCCCGGTTGCAGATTGTCGAGCGGCTCGGCTGCGAACGACCGCCGGCGTCACACCGAGCCGCGCAGCCCTGCCGTCCGGTACCGTGGGCCCCACTCGAAGCGTTTCGAAAGGTGCACCCATGCATGACATCGTGATCCGCAATGGAACCATCGTCGACGGTACTGGTGCCGCCACATTCACAGCGGATATCGCAATTAGTGGCGAACACATTGTTGCCGTCGGCGAAGATATCGAGCGCGGCGCTCGCGAGATCGACGCCGGAGGACTTGCCGTCACGCCGGGTTGGGTGGATCTTCACACGCACTACGACGGTCAGGTCACGTGGGATGCGGTCGTTGCGCCGTCGAGTACCAACGGCGTGACGAGCATCGTTATGGGTAATTGTGGCGTTGGTTTTGCCCCCGCCCGGCCTGACAAGCACGAGTGGTTGATTTCATTGCTCGAAGGCGTCGAAGACATCCCTGGGACCGCGCTCGCAGAAGGCCTGCCGTGGAACTGGGAGACGTTTCCCGAATACCTTGACGCGCTCGGCGCTCGTCGTTACGCGCTCGATGTTGGTACGCAGGTTCCGCACGCCGCGTTACGCACCTACGTGATGGGCGACGCGGGCGGCGATCATCTTGCGGTACCCACCGATGCCGAAATCACGACGATGGCTGATCTCTGCGAAGAAGGACTCCGTGCCGGCGCGCTCGGATTCACCACGAGTCGCACGTACGTGCACCGCACCCGAGCGGGGGAATCGATCGGCACGCTCACTGCGAGCGCCCGCGAAGTGCTCGGCATTGCCGAGGCGTTGGGCCGTGCGGGTCACGGCGTGGTGCAACTCATCTCGGACGCCTACCAATCCGCTGACGATGAACTCGTTGCTCGTGAAATTGAGCTGCTCGGAATGTTGGCGTTGGAAATCAAAGCGCCGTTGAGTTTTACGGTGCAACAAAATGATGACACTCCCGATCGGTTTCGCGAACTCCTCGCTGCAGTCGGTTCCTGGAACGCGCAGGGGGCACATGTACGCACCCAAGTTGGAATTCGTCCGATCGGCGTGTTGATTGGGCTGCAAGCAAGTGTCCAGCCGTTCGCGTTTTGTGAAAGTTGGCGCGAAATTGCGCTCCTACCATTCGCAGAAAAGGTCCGCAAGCTCCACGATCCCGAACTCCGTTCGCGGCTACTCGCCGAGCACGCGGCCATGAAACCCACTGGTTTCATTCGCATTTTGCATTCTGGTTACGATCGTATCTACCCACTGAGCGATCCAGCAACCTACGAACCAAGCCCTGCGGACAGCATCGCGGGGATCGCCTCGGCCACTGGCCGTCCTGCCAATGAGGTGCTCTACGACACGCTGTTCGCGGGCACCGGCGAGGCGTTGTTGTACGTTCCCTTGTTCAACTACGCACGCGGCAATCTCGACGATGTACACGAGATGATCACTTCACCACACGCGTTGTTCGGATTGAGTGACGCGGGCGCGCATTGCAACACGATCTGCGATGGTTCTTACCCAACGACCGCCATTGCCCACTGGACTCGCGACCGAACTCGCGGCGCAAAGGTTCCCCTTGAATACATGGTGCATTGCCAAACGCAACGGACCGCCGCGCACGTCGGCTGGCTCGATCGCGGCGTACTCGCGCCCGGATACCTCGCGGATATCAACATCATCAATCTGGAAACACTCAACGTCAGCCCACCGCGCCTGGTCGCTGATCTCCCCGCTGGCGGTACCCGACTTTTGCAACATGCCGTCGGTTACGAAACGACCATGAAGCGCGGAACGATCACGTTCCACAACGGTGAACACACCGGCGAACTTCCTGGCATCCTGGTGCGCGGCCCACAAACGCACCCGTAACCTCGCCCACTTCCCAGAAAGCGATCTCAATCGTGACCGACCACTCCTTACCCATCGGCGACCAACGCGTTACAACCGGAACGTGGATCGAGGTTCGTGCTCCGTACGACAATGCCCTGTTGGGGCGAGTCCCCGCGTGTACCAGCGAGCATGTGCATCAAGCGGTAGCGATCGCAAAAAGCGTGCTCGCGCAAGGCCCGTTACCGGCATGGCAGCGCGCCGAAATCCTCGACAAAGCGGCAGTCGCGATGGCGAGCCACGTTGAGGAGTTCGCCCGGATCATCGCGGGTGAGGCAGCGAAACCGATCAAGACCGCAAGGGTCGAGGCCCAACGCGCAATCAGCACCTTTCAGTTCGCGGCCGTCGCGGCGCGTTCCCTTGCGGGCGAAATAGTGCCGATGGATGCCAGCGCGGCAGGCGCGGGCAAGCTCGCATTTACGTTGCGGGTGCCGATTGGCATTGTCGGCGCAATCAGTCCGTTCAATTTTCCGTTGAATCTCGTCGTGCACAAACTTGCACCCGCGATCGCCGCCGGATGCCCGGTGGTCCTGAAGCCCGCCAGTCAAACACCATTGAGCGCAATTCGCTTGGTTGAAATGTTGCTCGATGAATGTGGCCTGCCCGCCGGCCATATCAATATCGTTACCGGTGGTGGTGCGACCGTCGGCAACGCGATCGTTGAGCATCCCGATATTGCCATGCTCACGTTTACCGGCTCCCCAGAAGTCGGCTGGGATATTCGGGCCAAGGCCGCTCGTAAAAAGGTGGGGCTCGAACTCGGCAACAATGCGCCGCTCATCATCGAGCCTTCGGGCGATTGGGAAACCGCGGCCGCGAAGGTCGCGGTCGCCGGGTTCAGTCATGCCGGGCAATCGTGCATCAGCACGCAACGCATTTACGTGCACGATTCACTCGTCGATCAGTTCACTGAAGCACTCGTCGATCGGGTGAAGAATCTGGTCGTTGGTGATCCAATGGATGAAGCCACTGATGTCAGCGCATTGATCAGTGTGAGTGAACGCGACCGCGTACATACGTGGGTCGACGAAGCTCGAGCATTGGGCGCGACGGTCGCGTGCGGCGGCGATATCGGCAACGATGGCATTCTCGCGCCAACAGTGCTCACCGGCGTGACACCGAACATGACTGTGTGTGCACTCGAAGTGTTCGGGCCGGTTGTCGGCATTGCGAGCTACACCGATTTCGATGACGCGTTGCGCCTCGCGAACGACACCCGTTACGGCTTGCAAGCCGCAGTGTTTACCGAAAAATTGGCGGACGCGATGAAGGCCGCTCGCACACTTGATTTCGGTGGCGTACTGATTAACGAAGTGCCGACATTCCGAGCCGACCAACAGCCGTATGGAGGTTTGCGCGACAGCGGCAACACGCGTGAAGGCCCGCACTACGCAGTCGAGGAGATGTCCGAAGCCCGCCTCATCATCTTGAACGCGTGACCGTGCCGGAACCTATGCTCACTGATATTCAGGCTGCGGCGGACCTGATTCGTTCGACGGATTCGCTCGGGATTCCGCTTGGGCCAGGGCAGCCGGTTGAGTTTCTGCATGCACTTGGCGCGCGGGAAGACTTCGTAAATCTGGATGTTTTTGGCGCGCTACTCGTGGATCTCTACGCGGTCTTCACGAAGCCTGGCGTGCGGTATCGCAGTGGATTCTTTGGCCCCGCGGAACGGTTCCTTGTCGATGCCGGCGCGAACGTCGAGTTCGTACCCGCGGATTTTCGACGCTTCGCGCCAATTGCCGAAAACCTCAAACCGCGAGTGATGGCCACCCTCGCAACTCCGCCCGATGCCGACGGCTATATGAGTTTGTCGCTCCACGCGGGCGCGACGGTCGCGGAGTTGCACCGGTGCGGCGCCGATCCCGATCGTGTGCTCATCATAGAAATCAACGCGAACGCGCCACGCACCCAGGGCCACAGGCTACACGAACATCGCCTCCACGTCAGCGAAGCGAACGCGATCATCGAAAGCAGCCGCCCAATCTTCACATTGTCCGACGCACCGCCTAACGATACCGAACTTGCAATCGCGCGCCATGCGCGAGCGTTCATCCACGACGGCTCGACGCTCCAGACTGGTATCGGCGGCGTGCCGTCGCAGGTCGTGAAGCTCCTCGCGGAAAGCGACGGTGGTGATTACGGAATCCATTCGGAAATGTTCACGACGGCATTGATGATGTTGCACCAATCCGGCAAAGTCACCAATGCCCGCAAAGGCCAGTTCAATGGCGTATCAATCACAACCTTCGCAGCCGGCACGCTCGAACTCAACGAATGGCTACACCACAACAACGACGTGCGGTTCTTACCCGTCGACATCGTGAATTCGCCCGAAATCATTAGTAAGAATCGCAATATGGTCACGATCAACGGCGCGATGGCGGTCGATCTCTATGGCCAGGTTGTCGCCGATACGATCGACGGAAAACAGTTTTCAGGCATTGGCGGCCACGAAGATTTCGTTGCGTCATCAGGGCTTTCACTCGATGATCGTTCACTCGTTTGTCTGCCGTCCACGAGCACCGTTGTTGGCACCACAATCTCGCGGATCGTGCAACACCACTCGGCGGGCTCGATCATCACCACACCGCGCCACCAACTCGATGTTGTGATCACCGAACACGGCGTCGCTGAACTTCGCGGCCGCACGGTCAAAGAACGCGCGGTTGCGTTGGCCGGGATTGCCGACGCCGGATTCCGAGACCAGCTCATTCACGTCGCGCAGCAGTTACGCTGACGCCATGACTGATCTCACCAACGTTGCTGGCAAAGTGGCGCTGATCACTGGTGGCGCGAGCGGGATCGGCAGAGCGACCTGCGAACGGTTCGCCGCCGCGGGCGCGCACGTGTGTGTCGTTGATTTTGATGTCGTTGGTGCCCAGGCCGTCGCGTCTGCAATCGGTGGCATCGCGCTACAAGCCGACTGTGGAGATCGAGTAGCCGTCGACGATACGTTCGCGCAATGCGTAGCGCAACTCGGCGGTATCGATATCGCGTATCTCAACGCCGGGATCGCCATCGGTGTCGCGGATCTCACCCAGCTCGACGACTCCGTCTACGAACGCATCCAACGAGTCAACGTCGATGGGGTTGTTTTCGGTGCACGCGCCGCAATTCGAGCGATGGAAGCACGCGGTGGCGGCGCGATCGTCGCCACCAGTTCCCTCGCCGGGCTCATTGCGTTTCCCGCGGATCCGATTTACGACGCGGGCAAACATTTCGTTGTGGGCTTGATGCGCAGCCTCGCGCCCACGCTTGCGCCCAAGAACATCACCGCGAACACTGTGAATCCCGGGCTCACCGATACCAACATCATCACCGCGGACGCCAAAAAATTTCTCGCCGATGTGCAGTTCCCAATCATGCCCGCGAGCCAAATCGCTGATGCTGTCTTTGAGATTGTAACCACGGGCGTCACCGGCGAATGCTGGGTGTGCCAGGCGGGGCGGCCGCCGGTCCCCTATCAATTTCGTGATGTGCCCGGCCCCCGAAGCGAGGGAGCCCAAGGCCGCCGGCCACCCGGGCTCAACATCACCCGCGAAGGTACGTTCGGCGCTTCAGCTCACTAAAGGGCCACGACAAAGCGCCCCAAGCGAAAACGCTTCGCATCCACCGGCTGGCCGCCCCTAACCTGAATCCTCGTGACTGCCTCCCCGAATGACATTCCGTCCGCAGACGGGCCTTTGCACCCTGAAGTCCTCGATGCCGACCTTGGCGACGGCAAGGATGCCGAAACCATCACCTCGCCGACCAAGCTGATTCGCATCGCTTCGATGGTCCGTTCGCTGCTCGATGAAGCTCGCCGGGCTCCGCTCGATGAAGCCGGACGGCGCCTCCTTGCGGAGATCCACACCAAATCGCTCACCGAGCTCAAAGATGTTCTTTCCGAAGAACTTCGTGAGGAGCTCGCTGATGTGAGCCACCCGTTCGAAAGCGAAACCCCGACCGATTCTGAGTTGCGGGTCGCGCAAGCGCAGTTGGTTGGTTGGCTCGAAGGATTGTTCCACGGAATCCAGGCAACGCTCTATACCCAGCAGCAACTCGCCCAACGCCAATTCGAAGACATGCGATCGGGGCAAGGCCAGCTCGGCGCCGCACCCGTTCAACAAGGTGTTCCAGGTGCTGCAAACGACGGCATGCCGGGCGCGTACCTCTAAGCAACCAAACGAGATTTCTGCGATGACTGCCAAGACCACCGAACTTCCCAGCATGGCGAATTGGACGCCGCAGAGTTGGCAATCGTTGCGCGCCGAACAGCAACCGCAATGGACCGACGCCCACGAATACCGAGCAGCCCTGGATGCGCTGCGCCAAAAGGCACCCCTTGTGTTTGCGGCAAAAACGCGCGCGCTCACCGAACAGCTAGCGCGCGTCGCGAACGGCGAAGGCTTCTTATTGCACGCCGGCGATTGTGCCGAGAGCTTCGCGGAATTTTCGGCAGACAAAGTTCGCGACCAAATCAAAGTCATTCTGCAAATGTCGGTCGCGCTCACCTACTCGACGGGTCTGCCCACGTTGAAGCTTGGTCGCATCGCGGGCCAGTACGCGAAACCGCGCTCTGCCAATACCGAAACGCGCGACGGCGTGGATCTCGACAGTTTCCGCGGCGACATCGTGAACGGCATTGATTTCACGGCTGCCGCCCGACGTCCGGATCCGCAACGCATGTTGCGGGCCTACAACCAAGCCGCTGCAACGCATCACCTCATCGAGTCGTTCACCAAAGGTGGCTTCGCTGATCTCGCGCAAGTGCACCAATGGAACCTCGAGTTTGTCGGCACGAGCGACGAAGGCCAACGTTACGAACAACTCTCAACCGAAATCGATCGAGCAATGCGGTTCATGAACGCGTGCGGAATCGATCTTTCAAAAGAGCGGCAACTCCACGAGGTTGATCTCTATACGTCGCACGAGGCGTTGTTACTCGGTTATGAAGAAGCGCTCACACGTCTCGACGCAATGAGTGGTGGCTGGTACGGAACGTCCGCGCATTTGCTGTGGATCGGCGAACGTACTCGCCAGCTCGACGGCGCGCACGTGCATTTCCTCGCGGGCCTGCAAAATCCGCTCGCCTGCAAGATCGGCCCGAGCGCGACTCCCGAAGATGCCGTCGCGCTGTGTCGAGCACTCGACCCTGATCGCACCCCAGGCCGACTCACGTTGGTGGCGCGCATGGGAGCCACCAAAGTCGACGAGTTTCTCCCCGCGATTGTTCGCGCGGTGAAAAAATCGGGCCATCCAGTCGTGTGGGCCTGCGACCCGATGCATGGCAACACGTATCAGCACGAAAGCGGTTACAAGACTCGCCACTTCGATACGGTCATGACCGAAATCGCCAAGTTTTTTGGGGTCTGCCACGCCGAAGGCGTGTGGCCCGGCGGCGTGCATATCGAGCTCACCGGCGACAACGTCACCGAGTGCCTCGGCGGCGGCAACGAAGTGCTCGGTAGCGATCTCGACAGCCGTTACGAAACGTTGTGCGACCCACGCCTCAACGCCCGCCAAGGCCTCGACCTCGCGTTCCGCTTAGCGGAACTCATGCGCGGCTAAACGAACGCGCAAGGCCAGCGTCTTGCCGAGAGTGGGGCGAAATTTCACGGGCTCTAGGGCCACCGTGCCGCCGTGGGTGCGCGAGGATTGAGCCATGAGCGACAACGCAAACGAACTTGGTCCCAACGCTGGTCTCGTTGAGGATATGTACCGTCGATTCCAGGAGAATCCGGCATCAATTGCTCCGGCCTGGCAAGAATTCTTTGCCGATTACCAGCCTCGCGCTATGACGGCTACCCCCGCGCCAGCTGCGCCAGCTGCGCCAGCTGCGCCCGCCGAGGCCAGCGCGGCAGCGGCCACCGCAGCGCCGAAGCCACTGCCAATGGCCGGAGCCGCGGGGATCAACATTCTCGAAGGCGAAGTCGCGACGGCACTGAAGGGCTCAGCAAAAGCAGTCGTCACCAACATGGAAGCCAGCTTGGGCGTGCCGACCGCGACATCGGTACGCACGATGCCCGCGAAATTGCTCGAAATCAACCGTCAGATTCTGAACAACCATTTGGCGCGCATTGGCGGCGGCAAGGTCAGCTTTACGCACCTCATTGGCTACGCGGTCGTGCGGGCCCTCACCGTCACGCCCGGCATGAACTCGAGCTACGGGTTGGTCGATGGCCAGCCGTCGATTGTTCGTCATCACCACGTGAACATCGGGCTCGCGATCGATCAACAAAAAAAGGACGGCACGCGCACGCTGCTCGTGCCGAATCTCAAAGAAGCAAACACGCTGAACTTCTCGCAGTTTCACGCCGCGTACGAAGACCTCCTGCGTCGCGTCCGAGCGAACAAAATCACGCCTGATGATTTTGCCGGCACCACCGTTTCGCTCACGAACCCCGGCATGATCGGCACCGTGCATTCCGTGCCGCGCCTCATGCCAGGGCAAGGCGTGATTATTGGTGTCGGCTCGATCGATTACCCGCCGGAATATCAAGGCGCCGATCCTTCCGTAATCGCGCGCGTCGGTGTGAGCAAGGTCGTAACGATCACGAGCACGTATGACCATCGCGTCATTCAGGGCGCAGAATCGGGCGAGTTTCTGCGCGCCATTCATCGCAACTTGCTTGGCGAAAACGGTTTCTACGACGAGATTTTTCAAAGCTTGGGCGTGCCGTACGAACCCGCGCGTTGGCTGCAAGATGTGCAGCCGATGGACGACGCCACCGCGCTCGCCGAAAAGGCAATCCATGTGCAGCAGCTGATCAACATGTACCGCGTGCGCGGACATCTGATTGCGAACCTCGATCCCTTGGCGCGCAAGGAACCGAAAACTCATCCCGAGCTCGATATCAACCATTGGGGTCTCACGATTTGGGATCTCGATCGTGAATTCCCTACTGGCGGAGTTGGCGGCAAGCGCACGATGGCGTTGCGCGACGTGTTGCGTTTATTGCGTGATGCGTACGCCCGTACGATCGGCGTCGAGTACATGCACATGCAAGAACACGACGAAAAGGCTTGGATTCAGCAGCGGGTGGAAGGCGTCAGCTACGACGTCACGCTCGAAGAAAAGCAACAGATCCTCTTTTCGTTGAACGCGGCCGAAGCATTCGAGAAGTTCTTACACACGAAGTACATCGGCCAGAAACGGTTCTCGCTCGAAGGTGCCGAGACGTTGATTCCGATGGTCGAGTTCTTGCTCGCCGACGCCGCGGGTGCGGGCGTGCAGGAAGTTGTGATGGGCATGGCCCATCGCGGTCGGCTCAATGTGCTCGCGAATTTGGTGGGCAAAAGTTACGGACAAATATTCCGTGAGTTCGAAGGTGAGCTCGACCCTGATTCTTCGCAAGGTTCTGGCGATGTGAAGTACCACCTCGGCGCGAGCGGCCAGTACATCACGCACACTGGCGACCCAATTCGAGTCACGCTCGCCGCTAACCCATCGCACCTCGAAGCCGTCGACCCGGTAGTTGAAGGCATGGTGCGCGCCAAACAAGACCGCAACCACGATGTCGAGCAAGGTTCGGTGCTTTCCGTACTCGTACACGGCGATGCTGCTTTCGCGGGCCAAGGCGTGGTAGCCGAAACCTTGAACCTGTCGGAGCTTCCGGGTTACGACGTTGGTGGCACCGTCCACATCGTGGTGAACAATCAACTCGGTTTTACAACTGCGCCAACGTTCGCGCGCTCAACGGTACACTGCACCGATATCGCAAAAAGCGTGCAGGCTCCGATCTTCCACGTGAACGGCGACGATCCCGAAGCCTCGATCCGCGTGATCCGTTTGGCCTTTGCGTTTCGCCAACAATTCAAAAAAGATGTTGTCGTCGATATGGTGTGTTACCGCCGATACGGTCACAACGAAGGCGACGAGCCCGGCTTCACGCAGCCGCGCATGTACGAACTCATTCGCGCTCGCCGTTCCGTGCGCAAGCTCTATACCGAAGTGCTCGTGAACCGCGGCGATCTCACCGTTGACGATTGCGAACGCGCACTCGAGGATTATCAACAGAAACTCGAAAACGCGTTCGTAGCCACCCACGACGGTTCCGCCGATGCCGATTGGTTTGAGATCGAACCCGAACGGCGTATCGCCGCGACCGTCGATACTGGTGTGGAACGCAACGTTTTAGATCACGTTGTCACGGCACTCACGACATTCCCCGAAACCTTCACCGTGCACCCGAAACTCAAACGCATTCTCGAAGCGCGCCGCACGAGTTTCGATGGCGACACCATCGATTGGGCCACGGCCGAAGCACTCGCGTTTGGTTCGCTGCTCCTCGAAGGCACACCGGTTCGTTTGGCGGGCCAGGACAGCCGCCGCGGCACGTTTAGTCAACGCCACGCGACGATTGTTGATTACGAAAACGAGAATGAATACACGCCCCTCGCGAATCTTTCGGCCGATCAAGCACCCTTTATGGTGTTCGACTCCTTACTTTCTGAATACGCGGCACTCGGTTTTGAATACGGCTACTCAATCGCGGATCGCGACGCGCTCGTGGTGTGGGAAGCCCAGTTTGGCGATTTCTCCAACGTTGCGCAAGCCATCATCGATCAGTTCATCGTGGCGGCCGAAGACAAATGGGGCCAACGCAGCGGCATGGTCATGCTGCTACCGCATGGCTTCGAAGGCCAAGGCCCCGAACACTCCAGCGCGCGCATCGAACGCTTCCTCACCTTGTGCGCCGAGAACAACATTCGCGTCGCGTACCCAACCACCGCGGCGAACTACTACCACTTGCTCCGCCGCCAAGTGCGCGACGCGGACCGCAAACCGTTGGTCGTGTTCACGCCCAAGAAATACTTGCGTATGGCCGCGACCTATTCGCCGGCTTCGGAATTCTTCACCGGATCATTCCGCAAGACGCTGGCCGACCCCAACCCACCCGAAGCAACGGCCGTGAAGCGGCTTGTGGTGTGCAGCGGCAAGTTCGGCCACGAGCTCATTGAGCGCCGTAACCAAGCGGGCGTACCAGCCGTCGTGTTGCGAGTCGAGCAGCTCTACCCGGTTCCTGCCGCGGAACTCTCGGCAGCGTTACTAAAATACCCAAACCTCGAATCGGTCGTGTGGTCCCAAGAAGAACCTGAAAACATGGGGGCACGCATCTTCGCGATGGACGCGATGCAACACATCGTCCCCGACCGTCTCGATCGATTCTTCGTGGCCAGAGATGCGAGCGCAAGCCCGGCGAGCGGTTCGAGCAAAGTGCATGACGCCGAACAAGAAGCACTGTTAACGAGAACCTTCGCGGGCCTGTAGCTCTCGCGCACCTCGGCGCGACCGGGCCGGAAGTTCAGTGTTTTCAGGGGGCGCGAGCCGGTCGGCAGCTATCGGTTCAGACTCCTGCGGGCCGTCCAGCCGAGTTTGCCGACGTACGCACCGAAGGCGAGCGACACCGCCGCGAGGATTGCGTGCACGACGCGAAAGCTGGCCGGGTGTGGGTTCACGACAAGATTCTTGACCGCCACACCCCAGACGAACACCGTCCAGATACATGCGGCGAGCAAGACATTGGCAGTTTTGCGGTTCATAGAAGCACCTTAGAAACGATGGCCGCGCTCGCCACAACCCGAAGACCGTGATCCCCCAACGACCGCCGCGACCGCCAAACGCCAGACCGCCGGGATTGTTGGCCGCGGCTGTCAACCATTAAGGGCACTCAGCCGTGTAAGGCTGCGTGTTCATGACCACCGACGCCAACAACGATTCGGGCCAAGTGCCCACTGCGGTTGAAGCCGTCGAGTTACGCCCAACCGGCGCCCAGCTCCTCGGGCATTCGGATCTCAGCTTCGATGCCCGGTTCGACGAAACCTTCCGCGCCGCGTACCGCGCCGGCTATCGCCTGCTCGGCAACCGCGAAGATGCACGCGAGTGCGCCCAAGAAGCCCTCAGCCGTGCATACCCGCGCTGGGATCGCCTCGCAACCAACGGCGATCCGTTGCCGTGGGTCGTGCGAGTTGCGATCAATCTTGCGATCGACCGCGTTCGCCGCAACGGCAACCGCACAACGTCGCTGGCCCGCGAACGAACACACTCCCACGAACGCGGCAACGTTTCCGAAGCCGCCGAAACTGGCCTCGTTGATCGGCTGCAACTCCAGGCCGCGCTACGAACCTTGCCCCGCCGCCAACGCGAAGTCGTGGCGTTGCGATTCCTTGCCGATCTCAGCGAGCACCAAGTCGCCACTGCGCTCGGCATTTCTAACGGAGCGGTAAAACAACACACCACTCGCGGTCTCGCGCGATTGCGCATTGCGATGAAGGACAACTAATGGATCTCTCGCACCTCGACGACACCGAACCCGCGCCCCCAACGCCTGAGGTGCGCAACGCGATCATCGCTACGGCACAAAAACGTGCCCGCAACAAGACGCGCATCGTCGGTGCAACCGCAGCGACACTGGCCGTCGCGGTCGTGGTTGCGTTCATCATGACGCCAACCGTGCCCGGAACCGTGAAATTTGTCCCCGGACCCGCACCCACGCGACCCACCACGACAGCGACAACTACTACGCACGGTCCAACAACTTCAACCGTGCCCGGACCAAACATCTGGTTGACGGCAACGATCAACGTCGACACGACAACGGTTCGCCAAGGCGACAACGTCACCGGAACCATTGTGTTTCACAACTACAAACCCAACACACTCAACTTCGCCAACCATGGCTGTCTGAAGAAGTACGCAGCCGTAATCGCAACGGGCACCGGCGCGCCGAACAGCTTCGCACAAACGCTCGAATGCGCCCCCGTCAGAGCCCCATATCTCGCCGGAACACCACAACTCGACGGCACGTACCTTCAGTTTCGCCCCGGCGAAACGCGGGTGGCGTTCGCGGCAACGACCGAGCAGAGTCTATGCGTTGGCAAAGCTGGACAATCCCTTGGGCCTATCTTGCGCTGCAACGCGGATGGGTCGCAGCCAAAGCTTCGCACCGGTCGCGCCACCCTGTGGCTCCTAGGTCTCAACGATCCCCACATCCGATTGATTCACAATCAGGTCCCGATCACGATTACTGGCGACGGCCCGCCGCTCAGGCCAACGTTCGTGATGCCGTCTCTCGTCGGTTTGCAACTCCCCGACGCAACTTCGATCTTGGTTGCGCTCGGAATTGACGACATTTGCGCCAGCTCCGCAACGACACCGGGCCATGCGCTCGACGCCGTCGTCGCCCAGACGCCCGCGGCGGGCACGGTCGTGAGCATCGCCGACCCAAAGCACCTTCCCCACGTAAAACTTACGATCGCAGGCCCCGCGAATTTCAGCAAATTCCCCGAAATGTGTTTCTTGCGGTAGCCCAGACGACTTGGCCATACGAACGGCCGTCTTGCCGGCCAAACGTCGGACCACGACGCGGGCACGACCGGCCGCGCTGTGTCATCTGGCCCCACGAACGGCCGTCTTGCCGGCCAAACCCGGGACCACGACGCGGGCACGACCGGCCGCGCTGTGTCATCTGGCCCCACGAACGGCCGTCTTGCCGGCCAAACGTCGGACCACCGCGGTGACTCTACGGTGACTCACTACCTTGATTCGTGCTCGTTAGCTCGCGGCGGTGATTGCGGCCAACAATCGTTGGGTTGCGGCTGGGCTGGCGGTGCTCATTGGGGCGCGCAAGTCGGCGCACGCGATACGGCCTTGCGCGTGGAGCGCGCTCTTCCAGACCGCCGGGTTCGGTTCCGCGAAACCTGCTTGCACTACTTCGAGCAGCGCCGCGGAATGCGCCCGTGCGTCTTCTACTTTGCCTTGCAAACCGCACTCGACCATCGCAACGAATCGTTCGGTGCACACGTGCGCAGCGGCCGCGATCGCGCCGTGACCACCCATGAGCAGGATCGGCAAAATGTAGGCATCGTCGCCGCAGAGCACAAAGAAATCGGCAGGCGCGTCGCGCAGGATCCCGAGCGTGTCGGCATCCACTGCACCAACCGCTTGTTTCATCCCAGCGATGTTGGGAACTGCAGCCAGCTCCAACACCGCGGCGGCGCCGAGCCCGCGGCCGGTCCGATACGGAATGTTGTAGATCACAACCGGCACCGGGCTCGCCGCCGCGACCGTCTTGAAGTGCTCAACAATCGCCGCTTCGGAAGGCCGGACGTAATACGGCACGACCACGAGCGCAGATGTGCACGCGCCGACCCCGGCCAACACTGCCGTCGCAGCAATCGTCGTGCGGGTGCTGTTCGTTCCGGTGCCAACCATCAGCTGCGCACCGCGAGCGGAACAAACCTCCGAACAGGCCGCAATAACGGCCGATTTTTCCGAGGTATCGAGCGCGGGCGACTCCCCGGTCGTGCCCAAAGCGACAATCCCGACTGCACCAGCATCAAGGTATTCGTTGCACAAATACTTGATCGCTTCGATATCCACAGCATCGTTGGCCGTAAACGGCGTAATCAACGGAACCCAAACACCACGCAGATCAACGGAAGTCATGGAACAACTTTAGCGAGTCGTACCGAAACGTTCCGAAGCAAATACCCGTAACGGCCAGAGCGAAGCGGCAGTTCGAACGGCGCCGCAGACGGTTCGTACAGTGCGCAGGTGCCCGCTGCTCTCCAAGCCATCTTGTGTGTGGTGATCGGCGTGGCGACCGGCATGTTGTCGGCCATGTTCGGTGTGGGTGGCGCGGTCGTTTCCACACCAGGTATTCGGTTATTGGGAGCCACGCCCATAGAAGGTATCGGCTCCACGCTGCCTTCGGTATTTCCCTCAGCAATTTCTGGCGCGCTGCGTTATCACCGCGCGGGGCTCGTGCGATGGTCAGTCGTGCGGCTGGTGGCGCCATGGGGTTGCGCGGCCGCGATCGCAGGCGCGATCGCGAGCGTGCATTTCCCTGGCAAAGGCCACGTGCAAATGTTGTTGACGGCCGCGCTCGTGCTCTATACCGCGATCAACACCACGCGCCCACGACCAAACCATGTGGATGCAGAGGCGCACACACCGCTCGCGACAGGTCCGCGGTGCGCCATCATTGGCCTCGGAGCCGGATTACTCTCGGGATTCCTTGGTGTTGGCGGCGGCATTCTGATGACACCGACGTTTCGGGGCTGGCTAAAACTTCCACTCAAGGACACCGTCGCGACTTCGCTGGCCTGCGTTGGCCTCATCGCGATCCCAAGTTCAATCACCCACATCATCGAAGGCACCGTGAATTGGGTGTACGCGCTCCCACTCTGCATTGGCGTGATCCCCGGCGCACGCTTCGGAGCCAAGTTCGCGATCCAAGCCAGCGACCGACACCTGCGCCTCATCATTGGCTGGGGCCTCGGCATCATCGGACTCGGCTACGGCATCGCGGAAACGATCAGCTTGGTATCTTGACTTGCTTGTTTTTTGGGCCCGTTCGTCAGGCCACGCGGGGCGAGATGAGCCAGAGCGACCCGACCCGTGCACCCGTGCACTACTGCACCCCGCATAACTAGCGCACTGAGCCCGCCAACGTTCGGGCGCGATTCCAGACTGCGTCGAGCATGGGCTCGGTGAGCCGACCGGTGAAGGTGTTTTGTTGGCTCGGATGAAACGAACCAACAATCGTAAATGGCCCCGCGGGTTGCTCCAGCAGATGTGCGAACTTCGCGCGCCGTGCAGGCAGCGCAACATCAGCCATTCGCAATCCGGCCCACAACGCGTCGTACGCGAACGAGCCCAACACCACGATCACCGAAACCTCGCGCAACAGCGCAAGTTCGCGCAACAAAAACGGTAAGCACGCGTCGCGTTCGGCTGGCGTTGGTTTATTCGCCGGCGGTGCGCATCGAACTGCCGCGGCCACGTACGCACCGGTGAGTTTCAACCCATCGTCGATCGATTTGCAATGCGGTTGATTTGTATAGCCGCAGCGATACAACGACGCGAACAAAAAGTCTCCGGAGCGATCGCCCGTGAACACTCGGCCGGTTCGATTCGCGCCGTGTGCCGCCGGCGCCAAGCCAACAATCAGAACTTGGGCCAACGGGTCGCCGAACCCAGCAACGCCACGCCCCCAATACGAATCGTCACGAAACGACGCCCGTTTCTCAACGGCAACGGCTTCCCGCCAACTGACGAGGCGCGGACACGATCGACAATCGCCGATCTCACCCGCCAACTTCACCAATGAATCCTGAGCCATCGCTTCGCTTTCTGAGGTACGGCCCTGATCGTAGGCCGCCCAGCCCGTAGGCTCGGCCGCGCATGAAAATGATGTTGATCGCTAATTCCGTCGCGTCGTCGTATAGCGCACGGCGCAGGGTCGTGATACGCAAAGCGCTCGCGGCCGATTGCGATCTCACCGCCGTCGAAACCGAATACCGCGGTCACGCCACCGAACTTGCCGCGCAGGCCGCGGCCGAGGGTTTTGATGTCGTCGTAGTACTCGCCGGCGATGGCACGCTCAACGAAGCAGCATGTGGGCTCGTAGGCACCAAGACTGCGCTTGCTCCGCTACCGGGAGGTAGCACGAATGTGTACGCGCAGGCGATTGGCGTGCCGCTCGATCCAGTCGATGCGGCATCGGTATTGATTCAAAGTCTCGAATCGGAATCCACGACTCGCATTGGCGTAGGCAAAGTGAACGATCGTCACTTTCTGTTTCATTGTGGAGTCGGTTTCGATGCTGCGGTCATCCGTCAAGTCGAAAAGTACGGCAGCCTGAAACGCCACGCCGCGCATCCCATCTATGTACTGGCTGCGTTCGACACCTGGTTCCGCGGCTATGACCGCAAAGAACCCGCGTTCGACATCGAACTCAGCGACGGCGAGACCATCGAGGGTGCGTACTTCGCGATCGTGCACAAAATGGCGCCCTACACGTACCTTGGCCATCGGCCGATCAACGTGGACCGCACCGCGAACCTTCACACCCCGCTCGCACTCACGGTCTTCACAAAATGCGACGTGATCACCTTGCTCGGCAGCGCCGCGTCCGCGATGGGTAGCGGCCGGTTCTTACGGGGCCGCAAGGGCGTGCAGCGACGAAGCGACCTTGAACAGTTTGTGATCAGAGGCCGCAAGCCGTTTCCGCGCCAGGTCGATGGCGATGATCTCGGCGACACGATGCGCCTCGATGTGCAGCACATCCCCGACGCGATCACGTTGGTGACACCAACGACGTTGCACGACTAGTGCACGAGCCACGCTGCCAAGCGGGCCCGGACCAAGCCGCAAGCCTTACGGCTCAGACGAGCGCCGCGTTGCGTTCCCGGCGAATCATGCGCCGTTCGTCTTCGGTGTGGCCACCCCAGATTCCGTTTTCTTGATTCGTCAAGATCGCGAAATCAAGGCACTGGGGCGCAGACTTGCACTGCGCACAAATGTTCTTGGCAGCGTTGATCTGTTCGATCGCCATACCAGTGCTGCCGATCGGGAAAAACAACTCAGGGCTCGTGTCGCGACACAGTGCGGTGTCGCGCCAGTCTTCGGCGTCCCAGTCGTGCGTGCGAATCCAGGTAAGTGCCAATTCGGTTTCCTCCCCGTTTGGTCACGCGACGTTGTCTGTATGACGTTGCCTGCGTGCCATCTTCTGACGTGCGTGTCACCGTACCGGGATTGCACACCATGTGCAAGGGGTCTGACCAGCGACTTTGCGCACACTCCTGGAACACGTTCTCGGATTCGTTTCGATATGTACAAGATGTCTGAATCCCATCGTTGTGATTCACGCAAGGTCTCGATAGCTTTGAGGCACCATGAAATCGCTGATCCCGATCCCGTTGATTCTCGGCCACCGCGGGGCGTCGCACGCCGCGCCCCAAAACACGATTGAGGCTTTCACGTTGGCTGGCGCAATGGGCGCCGATGGCATCGAATTGGATGTACACGTCAGCGCGGACGGCGTGCTCGTCGTGCACCACGACGCCGACCTTGCCGGGCTGGGGCTCTCCAAGGAATTCCGATTCGCCGAGATTCGCGAAGCCCATCCAAGTGTGCCCACGCTCGACGAAGTGTTCGATGCGTGCTCGGGCATGCAGCTCATCAACGTCGAAATGAAGTGCTGCGCCTGGGATCCCGATGCCGATCCGCAGCGAGCTGTTGCGCGTGGCGTCGCTGAGCTCATCACCCGCCGCAATGCCTACCACCAAGTATCGGTCTCCAGCTTCGACCTCGCGATGCTCGACGACTTCCGGGCAATGGACGTACGGTTCGAAACCGGCTGGCTCACCTCCGGATTAGATCCAGTGGCAGGCGTGACCAAGACCGCACAACACGGACACGCGTGGTATCACCCGGATTGGGGCAACCTTTCGCTGCAACTCGTTGCAACGATGGCTGCCGCTAACGATCACGGAGTTCGTATCAACACGTGGACCGTCGATGACGTCGAGGTGATGCAACAATTTGGCGCCGCAGGAGTTCACGGCATCATTACGAACGAACCGGATCGAGCGCGCGCCGCGTTCGCCAATGGATAACGCTCGAACGCGCCAGCTACACCTCGACGCGCACGACCGAAACGGGCACGCGGAGATGCACTCGGGTGCCGTGTCCGGTCGCTCGCATCTCAATTGAACCGCCGAGCTCACCAGTAACCAGCGCCTTGACGATCGAGAGGCCGAGCCCGGTCGAACCGTCCAATGTCCAGGCCTCCGGCAATCCCACACCATCATCTTCGACATCGATTTCCAGATGCGCGTCGCGGCGCGATAATTCGATGTGCACTACTCCGGCAGTCCGGCCCACAAACGCATGGTCGACGGCATTTTGCATGAGCTCGTTCAACACAACCGCCAGCGGCGTAGCAACCTCGCCGAGCAATTCACCCGCGTCACCCCCAACGGTAAACCGCAATGAAAGGTCCTGCGACGACACGCTTTCTTCCACAACCCGCACGAGCGGTCGCACGATCTCGGTGAAATCGACGACATCGCCCGCGTCGCGCGACAAGGTTTCGTGCACAATGGCAATCGAACGGATCCGACGTTCCGATTCCCCCAACGCGTCCTTCGCTTCTTTACTCGTTAACCGTCGTTGTTGGAGTCGCAACAACGACGCAATGGTCTGCAAGTTGTTTTTTACGCGGTGATGGATTTCGCGAATCGTTGCGTCCTTCGACATCAACATGCGGTCGCGGCGTCGCACATCGGTGACGTCGCGTAGCAACACGATCGCGCCCGTCGTCACGCCGGCTTCGAGCAGCGGGATCGCCCGTTGCACCACCACAACTTCATTGCGTTCAATCTCTTGGACGACGGGAAGTTTGGTTTCGAATGCTTCGTTGATCGCCGATTCGTCGAATCCAATTTCGCGCAACCGCATGTCCTGCATCGCCGCGTGGATACCCATACGGTGCATCGAGCTCACCGCGTTCGGGCTCGCGAACCGCACCCGACCATCAGCGTCCACGACCACCGCTCCGTCGCCGACGCGCGGCGACGTTTCGAGTTCGTCTTCGTCTTGCAGAAACGGAAACGAACCTTCGGCGATCATTCGACCGAAACGTTGAAACGCGTCCAGGTAGGTGCGTTCAAGCTCGCCCGAACGGCGACCCAAGTTCGGCAAGAATTCGCGGGTCAACAACGCAACCAGTTGACCGTCGTGACGGACCGGAATTACCTGCACCCGAACCCGCTCTTTGCTCCCGACCGCGGGTGTGTCGCCTTCGACAATTTCGCCGAGGCGCCAGACGCGGGTCAGCATCGGCCGCTCAACTTCATCGACGACCGAACTCACCATGTCTGCGGGGTAGATCGTTTGTCCGGTAGTCGGGCGAGTTTGGGCCAAGACCACGAAACGGTGGCCTTCCTCATCGGCCAAGGGAGCGAGCAAAAGCAAGTCGGAGAACGACAAGTCGGCGAGCGGCCGCCAGGTTGCAACGAGTCGTCGCACGTGTTCGAGTGCATCGCCATGCAAGCTGGTTCGGGCTTTCACGAGCCCCGCGAACGTAGTCATGAAGTTCCTCAGGTTCTCGCGAAAAGATGATCGGCAATCCACGCGAGTCCGCTCGCATCCGCGATATCGGCAGCTCGGTTCGGGACCGTTGCTACCACGCTCGGAGGGTCTCGAAGCTGATCTCGCAGCGCCCGTTCGTGTTGGGCGACTGCACCGAAGCGTTCGAAGGATTGCGCGACTGACCCCAACACCCGCCGGACGGTGGCGGTATCGAGGTCATTGGCAGCAGCCAGCGATTCCGCAATCGCCCCCTCATCATTTCCGAGCGCCACTGCCGCGGCCTGCGAATGTTCTGAGAGAAACGTTTCGGGCAACACGCGATTCAGCACCAAAGCACCCAGCAGGTATTGACGTTTTCTCAGCTCCACACAGAACAGCTCGGCTTCGCGAAGCGGCGCGCTCTCCAACGTGCTCACGACCGCAAAGGTCGTGCGGCGATCATGCAGCAATGCTTCGACCGCATTTGCGCGCTGCACAAAGCCGTCGTACATCGATTGAAAGTTCAAGAAGAACTCGGCAATTTCTTGCAGAAACGTACTGCCGAGCAAGCGATCCGCGATTTGGTAAAACGGCCTGCTCGCGACGTTTACCATTCGTGCGCCACGGCCACCACCGACGCGATATGGCAACGTCAACCAACGTAAGAGCCGACCACCGAAGAACTCCGCCATGCGTTGCGGTGCCTCTAAGAAATCGACCGCGTTACGGGTTGGCGGAGTGTCGATCACGATGAGGTCATAGCGCCCGCTCGCATGCAGTTCGTAGAGCCGTTCCATCGCGATGTAATCGTGGCTTTGCACGAAGCGCGCCGTAAGGTTGTGATAGAGGCGGTTATTCAATATTCGGTACGCCGTCGTTTCGTCGGGAGCGTGGCGCAACACGAGCGCATCCCAACTCTGCTTTGTATCGAGCATTGCGGCCCACAATTCGCCGCGCAGCACCACGCCACTCTCGGCGAGTACTTCCGCTGAGATTCGTGCTTCGGTATTTCCCAAGGCTTGAAGGCCCAAGGCCGTCGCGAGGCGCTTCGCCGGATCAACGGTCAGCACCAGAACTTTCACACCTGGTCGCCGCGCCGCGCCGAGAGCGATCGACGCCGCCACCGAGGTTTTGCCCACGCCCCCCGATCCGCAACACACCACGATCTCTTGCGCAGACAACAGACGATCGAGTGTCGCTTCTCCGTGACCGTCGCGGCGCATCACAGCACTTCGTCACTGATCGCTTGAGCGATGACGGTCGTCATGCGCAGGCCATGCAACGAACCAAACTGGTACGGCACGAAAATCGTCGGCATGTCGATTGATGCTCGGAGATGATCGAGATGCTCAGCACGCGACCTGCGAAGATCCACCGCAAGCCGGGCACCCTCGAATACATCAATGATTGCGGAACCAAATTCGTCTACCACCAGTCGTTGCGAACTCGGATTCCGCAACGTTTCGAAGACAACTTCATCGTCGCGGGTGAACAGCTCGGGCAGCACGCGGTTCACTACCACTGAACCCAAAGGTGCACGGGATGCAGACCGTACGCGTTGGATCAGCTCAATCGTTTCGGCGACCGGCATCTCTTCGGGTGTGGTCACAATATTGATCGACGTCAACGCAGGGTCTTCCAGGATATCGATCATCCAGTCGGTTTGGGTACGCAACGGCCCGACATCGACCAGATCACGGATCGTGCGCGCCGCATTGAGATGCGCAAGTACATGCCCGCTGGCAACCGCATCCACGATCACAATGTCGTGGGCAGCTCGGCCCGCAATCGCTTCGCGCACTTCCCACGCAATTTTGCCGAGCGTGAGAATTTCTTTGACCCCCGGCGCCGCGGTCGCAACGAAATCAAACATTTTGGCAAGCGGTCCGATGCGGCCCACTACCGGAATTCGCAAATTCAGTTTGAGGTATTCGCGCAACGATTGTTCAGTGTCCATTGCCAGTGCATCGATACCGGCGTGAACTCTCGTCGCGGAAAAATCAACGGCTGCGTGTTCGAAGAGCGAAGCAACGCTTTGTTTCGCGTCAACATCAACGAGCAACACCCGCTTACCATGATTCGCGGCGAACAACGCGGTCGCGGCCGCGATTGTGCTTTTGCCAGTGCCGCCTTTGCCGGTAAAAACCAGCAGTCGTTGATCGAGCCACGAGGGCGTCGGGCCCATTCGCTAACACTACCGGCCGGCCACTCCCGTATTGCGACTGTTGCCACCGAAACGAGTCCAGCCCCGCGATGTCGTTGCCGCAGTATTCCAAACGATCAGCACACCGTCGCGCCGCACGACCGCGAGTTCCTGACGGCCATCGCCGTTCCAGTCACCAAGGGTCGGCGTTCCGACCAACCAACCACCAGTGAGTTTCGGCCAGCCAGTTGGCGCGAACCCGTCGGCGCTGAATGCACTCAACGTATACAGGCCATTGCCCGCGATCGTTTCGTTGCGGCCATCGCCGTTCAGATCCGCAACCGCCGGCGTCACAAAGAAGGCCATGTCGGGAGTTGTGCGCGGCAGTCCACTGAAGGCGTTACCGGTCGTGGCGTTCCACGCAGTGAGGTGATCATCTGCGGGAAGCTGGAGATCGCTCGCTTGGATATCGATAAGGCGAGTCAGACCCGCGGCGGGCGCGGTTGGGTCAAGCCAACGATCACGGTTCATTTGGCCGAGCGCGGCGCCACCGAACAACGGAACGGAGGCAATGAGATCCGTTGAGTTGGTACGGGCACCAAAACGGTTTAAGCCGCTGCCGTCGAGGCCACCGGCCCACGCGAGCGGCACATCGAATCCATTGATTTTGCCGTACACGCTTTGGCCGTGTTCATCCAGGACGTAAAGCGGGCCGTCGGCTGCCGCGGCAACCACCTCACGGCCTACATGCGCTGGGGTCACATCACCAATCGCGGCCTGCGCAGAAACTCCATCACCGATCGTTGGCAACGACTCCAACGCGAGCATGCCCAGTTTTGCTGGCCAACCCGGCAGATACGCTTGGGCGTCCGGATGCGCGGGAAACGGGTTCGGATAAGTAGCGCGCGTGCCCTTCGAGGAGATCGCATACAAACGGCTGTTGCCCGGAGTACCCGCTGCGCTCAACAAACCCTGCACATCTTGGCCATCGCCAATGTTGACTGGCTCTGCGTATTCCTCCTGCGCGCCAATCACGATGTCGGGGTGGCCATCGCCGTCGAGATCACTGAGCGCCGGGGTGGCGATCAACTCGCCGCCATCACCCACTCCGGAATTGTTCACGAACGTCACCGCGTGGGTCACTGGATCGACGGCTGCCACCTTCGCTGGATCCACCACCAAGACGGGGAAGCCTGCAACCGCAGTTGCGTCGCTATGCCACGCGTAGACATGACGGTCCGCGCTTGCCGCAATAATTTCTAAGGTTCCATTTCCATCGAGATCCGCGAGCGCGGGCGAACCGACGAACGCGGGCTTCGTACGGTTGACCGAATCGTGATGGCCCGGCGTGTCGCGCGAAAACGCAGGATTTACCGATTGGGGAAAGCCGGATCGCAGCTGGCCGTGGGAGTCCCAGACGTACACCTTGCCGTCGAGTGAGTTCGCGACGATCTGTTTTGATCCGTTGTGATCAAGGTCCCCGATCGCCGGGCCTCCAACGGGAATCGCCGCGCCCGGAGCCTGCAAATGCGCGGATGTCGCGCTCGGAGAATGGACGGGCCACCACGACGCCGTTGCGGTACGCACAGGAAACCCGGGAAGTTCTGAGCCGTTCGAGCGGTACGCATGCACCACTCCATCATCGGTGCCGACGACCAATTCTCTCCCGCCGGTTCCGTCCAGTTGCGCAAAAACCGGACTCGCGGTACCAACACCCGCGATTCGCCGAGGAAAGCCCCCAACCAAATCAGGGTCGTCGTGGACAAACACTTGATGTTGATCAATCGCATCGAGACCTTCGTTCGCGCCGCCATGCGCGGTCACGACTATGCGCACCCGCACACTGAATTTTTCTTCATCCGGACGATCCTTAGCGGTAGTTGGTGCACCATGGCCGTGATTGGGAAGCGCCGCAGCAATTGTTTGCAAGTTCAACGTCGCCAATTTCCCGCGCAACTCGTGATGCAACCCCGCGACGTTCGCCACTCGGTGCCACGTGTCGGTACCGGGATAGTTCGGCGGTTGCAATCCCGTCGTCCATTCGACGCGATAGTCGAAGCTCGATGCCCGCTGCGCGTCGACCGTTCCGTTCACCACGACTTCACCACGTATCGGCAATACTTCAAACCAATTCGGAGCAACCAGGTCCGCCGTCGGCGGAATCGCGAACGCCCGAACTGCCTTCACCGCTTCATACGCATTCATGCGGCCATAGCCAAACGTGGCGTCCCAACCCTTCGCCGTTGGATACCGAACCGTATCGAGCAGACCACCAGTGCTCGTACCAAAATTGTTCGCGGGATCCACCGAGTTTGGCGTTGCGAAATCAACATCATCTGCGGCGCGCCGAACAATTTGCATCACTTCATTCGTAGTCAAACGCAGGCCTAGATCGCGCGCCTCGCTTTCAATCAGCCCCACGATTCCTGCCGAAATGCCCGTAGCTTCCGAAGAACACGAGCCCGATTCCACGCTCACAAACGCGTGACCGCCGTAATTCGTGCAACCATTGAGCGCGAGGTAGCCATCGACGTTTCCACCCAACAACGATTGCAGTTTCGTTACGGAGTTAACAGCCATCGTGTGCCGCAATGCAGCAGGAAGATTCGGATGTTTGCTCGCTTCGTCGGCCATCGAAGCCACGACAACCACATTGCGCTCATAGGCAAGATCAATTGCAGTTTGCGCCGCACTCGGATTGTTGATGACACCAAGCGCTTCTTGCACAACCGCAGCGTGGGAATCCAACGCGAAGAACACCCCCGCCGCAAAGCGTTGACCATCAGCGATAAAACTGTCACCCACCCGTATCGGCAAGAATGAACAGTTGGGACAACTCCCAACCTCGCCCGAGCCATTCGCCGCAGCACTCGAATCCTCGGCCTCGCCCGTACCGTGTCCGTAATTGACCGTGTCGAGCGGATCATTGTCGCCGTACAGGAAATCCCAACCACTGATGTCGTCGACGTAACCGTTGTGATCGCTATCCACACCATCGCTGTATTGCGGATTCAAAATCAGATCCTCGGGATCTGGCCGCCCATTGCCATTCAGATCCGGAATCGCACCAAAATCCAAAATATTGAACCGTCCATCCCCATTGCAATCACCCGCTACACCCCCGCTCGCCTGTACTCGCGCCCCAAGGGGCGCGCCTACACCCCCGCTCGCCTGCACGCAAGGCGGGGAGGCTTCACCAATATTGATGTAGGCCTTGGTCGCGAGATCCGCCATCGCGTTCGCGTCACGCCACTTAATACCCGAATCCAAAATCGCGATCGTTACATCCGCGCGACCCTGTTGCACACCCCACGCCAAATCCACTGCCATACCCATTTGCCCACAGTGATTCTGCGGCGAGTTGAACAGCGCGGCGTTCGTGTCACGCCACGACGTGCGCTTGTAATTCGAACGATCAAACTCACTCGGAATCACTCCCACCGCGGGTTCATCCGCCGCGCTATACCGCCACCGCGCGCAATCCAAAGCCGTCGCCGCGCGATCGGTTTTCGCCTGGGCTCGATCAGCTCCGGCGTTCGTACTCACACCCACCACGGTCGTTGCCGCGAGCACAAAGCCAAGAAATCGTTTCATACCCCCCATATTGACAGGTTGCCCCACGAGACCGCCAGGTCGCGACACCTTCACCATGATCGATCATGCATTTATTACCGCCCGTAGCGCTCCTCAGCAATTTTTCTCGAACATAAATGCGTGATCGAGCACTAATTTGCGAAAATCGCTATGTTTGACGGGAGATCAGGCGATAAAATGAATGATCATGCATTTACCGATGTCGGATACGCCAAAAGTACGTAATCTGGCTGCCCTTGCTTCGGCATTCAGAACCCGTCGTAAGGCGCTCGGGCTCAGCCGCGAGAATCTGGCTGCCCTCGCGGGTTGTTCGGTGCGGTTCATTCATACATTAGAAAACGGCAAACCCACGCTCCGGCTCGACAAGATTCTCGATGTCGGAGCAGTCCTCGGTCTCGAGCTCGCGGCGGTCGTTCGCCCAGTACCAACCACCGGCCCGCAATGACTTCTGGCGATCCGCGCTCGGTGGACTCCGCCGATGTCTACAAAAACGGGCGTCGCGCGGCGACGTTGCGACGAACGCCGCACGGGGTCGCGTTCGAATACCTCTCCGACTATCTCAATGATCCACAAGCCAGCGCGGTCGCGACGACGTTAGCGAAGTCCGCGACACCGTTCGAGACGCATTCCCCAGGCGCAGTCCCATCGTTCTTTGCCGGCCTGTTGCCGGAAGGGCGGCGGCTTCACGCGTTGCGGCGTGCAGTCAAAACCTCAGCCGACGACGAGTTCACGTTGCTGCTCGAAGTAGGTGCCGACACGATCGGCGACATCCAGGTCATCGCCAGCGGGGCTACGATCCAGCAACAACCAGCGTCGCTCGAAATCGACGATTGGGCCACTACCAATTTTGCAGACCTCTACGCGCAACTCACTGGCGAGAGCTTGTCGTTTGAACGATCCGGAATTTCCGGCGTGCAGATCAAGGCATCCGCGCGCATGATCGCAATGCCACTCAAACGGCACGGTCAACAATGCATCGTCAAACTCGAACCTCCTGAGTTTCGACATCTCGTCGCGAATGAAGCATTCTTTTTGAAAGCCGCTCAAGAATGCGGTATCCGCTGCGCGAACGCCACCGTCGTTCACGATGCATTGGGCCGCAGCGCGTTGGCGGTTGAGCGTTTCGATCGACGGGTTGATGATCACGGCAACGTCGATATGGTCGCACAAGAAGACGCCTGCCAGGTATTGGCCCGGTACCCAGCAGACAAGTACAACGTCAGCTACGAGGCCATCGGTACCGCACTATCGAATCAGACGGGCGCGCCGATCGTTGCCGTGTTGGACCTCATGCGCCAGATCGCGTTCGCGTATCTCACAGGCAACGGCGACGCGCACGCCAAGAACTTTTCCATCGGAATAGTCGACAACGAGTGGCGAGTAACGCCCGCCTACGACACGCCAACAACGCTGCCGTACCGCGACACCACGATGGCGTTACGTATCGGTGGCGCAAACGACGAACGCATCAAACGTTCAACGTTTATCGCATTCGGCGAACAGTTTGGCGTGCGCCCAAAAGCGACTGAAGGAATGCTCGATACGCTGCTGGAGCGCAGCCATAGCTGGTTCGAACGCATCGATACGCTGCCGTTCGAAGACGAAACCGTCAACAGGCTGCGCCGCTCGATCCAGTATCGCCACGGCCGGCTTGGCTCAAGCCGCGCCGCGGCACCATCCACTCGCTCAATCGTTGCGAAAGCAATCCGCGCTAGATGATTTTCAGTTCGGCTCGGTAAATCCGTTTCGGAGCGAGATCAACTGCGATGGTCTTGGCGATCGCGGCGATCGCTTGGCTCGCTTCGGAGCTTGGATTCATTGCCATAATCGGCATGCCGTCGTCGGAGCCTTCGCGCAACTCTTGGATGAGCGGCACTTGGCCCAGGAACGGAACGCCAAGCGTGTCGGCGAGATCCTTGCCCCCACCCGAACCGAAGAGCTCGTAGCGTTGACCATGATCGCACGTGAACCAGCTCATGTTTTCGATCACACCGCTTACCGAAAGGTTCACTTTTTGGGCCATGTACGCAGCGCGTTGCGCAACCTTTTGGGCCGCGGCTTGCGGAGTTGTCACGACAATCACCTCAGCGCGGGGCAAGAACTGTGCCATCGAAATCGAAATATCCCCGGTTCCAGGGGGCATATCGATCACCAAGAAATCGGGATCGTCCCAATAGACATCGGTCAGGAATTGGTTGAGTGCTTTGTGCAGCATCGGGCCGCGCCACACCACTGGCTGATCCTCGCGAGCAAAAAAGCCCATCGAAATCAGTTTCACGCCGTGGGCTTCTGGCGGAACCAACACGTCGTCGATGACGGTCGGCGGACGGTCGATGCCCAACATGCGCGGCATCGAAAAGCCCCACACGTCGGCGTCGATCGCCGCGACTGAGTATCCCATTTGAGCGAGCGCGATCGATAGGTTCGCGGTCACGCTGCTTTTGCCGACGCCACCCTTGCCGCTCGAAATCGCGAGGATGCGCGTGCGGTTGCTCGTAAACGGGTTTGGACGTTCAGTGCCCTGCTCATGTCCTGCACGCATCAGATCCGAGACCTTCGAACGTTGGGCGTCGCTCATGACTGTGAAATCCAGTTGGACTTCGCCAACACCGGAGAGCGCCTTGATTGCGCCGGTCACGCGGTTCGTGATCTCTGCGCGCAGCGGGCAGCCTTGGATCGTCAACGCGATCGTCACGGCCACGTTCGGGCCTGCGATCACGATGCGTTCGACCATACCGAGATCGACAATCGACCGGTGGAGTTCCGGGTCTTCGACTGGCCGCAGCGCGTCGAGAATCTCGGTTTCGGTCGCCATCACATGCTCCTGGTTCGGGTGTTGCGTGCAAAAAACACGCCAGAATCCGCCGCTAACGGGCCTTACAGAATTTCCCCTACCGGCATAGGTATAATACCGACGTGCCTGGGCCGGATCGCATTCCAGCGACCATCACCGCGAACCCCAATGTGAACACCACCGCAGATAAACGCGGCGAAGATTTCACCGCGGACGAATTCACCGCGGCGGTCGCTGCGGTCACCAACGCGTTCGGCGACCCGACCCGCAGAGATATCTATCTGTTCGTACGCGCCTCGATCGAAGGAGTTCGCGCCGCGCAAGTCGCCGAACATTTCGAGCTGCACCCCAACGTTGCCCGGCACCACCTTGAAAAGTTGGCCGCGGGTGGCTATCTCACGGTCGAACTCGTACGGCACGAATCTGCCGGCCGCCCATCGAAGCGATACCAAGCCTGCGCCTCGGATGCCGATCTCGCGTTTCCACCCCGCCGCGACGACTTGTTATCGATGCTGTTGGCGCGCGCCTTGGGGCGATTGCCGCGCGAAGAAGCCAGCGCGCTCGCGCAAGAGGTTGGCTACGAGTACGGCCGCACGCTCGCACAACGCATGGACCCCGCGGAGAGCCACCGTTCGTTGAAAGCGGCGGTTGGTTCCGTGGCGGACGCGCTCACCGCGCACGGTTTCGCTGCGCACAGCGAAACCAACAACAACGCACTCACCTTGGTTTCTGATCACTGCCCCTTCGGCGCCGCGGCCCAGGAATACCCACATGTGCTGTGCGCAGTGGATACCGGGATGATTCGCGGGATGTTGGAAGGCCTGTACGGCGAAACGCAACCGCACATCACGATGTCGCGTCCTGATGGCGATAAGCACTGCGTGACGACAGTGCCCACGGTCATCCGAACGGTCATGCCAGCCGTCATCCCAACGATCATCCCAACGATCATCCCAACGATCATCTAGGCCACGCAGGCCCATGAGCGCGCGGGCGTATCTCGATCACGCTTCATCATCACCGTTACGCCCCGAGGCGCTCGATGCAATGCTCCCCTATCTCTCGCAGCATCACGCGGATCCGGGACGGCTCCACCAAGAGGCCTTGACGACACGCGCCGCAATCGAAACGGCACGCGAAGAAGTTGCGGAGTTCCTCGGCGCACGGCCGCGTGAAGTTGTGTTCTGTTCATCAGGAACCGAGGCGATCAACGCCGCGCATTGGTGGGCGGGCGACCACATTGTCATGAGCGCGGTGGAGCATGCGGCGGTGCGCGAAGCAGTAGCGCGTTGCGCCGCGGAAGTCTCGGTGATCGGCGTCGATCACGCAGGACGCGTCAACGCAAGCGAAGTCATCGCCGCAGTTCGGGCCGAAACATCGCTCGTGACGATCCAACTCGCGAATCATGAAGTTGGCACGATCCAACCCGTCGCGGAAATCGCGAGTGCGCTGCGCGACCATCCGGCAAAGGTTCACGTCGACGCGTGCGCGGCGATCGGATACCACCCGATTTCGTTTCGTGATCTCGACATTGATTTATTGTCGGCGACGGCCCACAAGTTCGGAGGCCCGGCCGGTGCTGCGGCACTGTTCGTTCGGCGCGGACTGCGGTTGCCGGTGTTGATCGTAGGCGGAGCGCAGGAGCGAGCGCGACGCGGCGGAACCGAGAACACGCCTGCAATTGTTGGCTTTGGAGCCGCATGCACTGCCGTCGGGGCCAACCTCGACGCCGAAATTCAACGGCAGCGCGCGTTCACACAACAGGCATGGGACGGCATCAGCGCAATTCCCAGACTCCAGCGCCATACGCCAGAACTCCAGCCGAGCGCCAGAACCGAGCCGGCAGCCCTGCCTCATGTGTTGTGTATCAGCGTCAGCGACATTGAGGCCGAGCCGATCTTGCTCGCACTCGATCAGCGAGGCGTTGCGATTCATTCCGGCTCCGCGTGCTCGTCGGAATCCTGGGAACCTTCGCCGGTACTCGCCGCGATGCACGCCGACGCGCAACATTCGTTGCGCATTTCGGTTGGCTGGCCCACCACCATCGCAGACATCGAGCATTTCATCAGCGCGTTCCATTCGGCTATTGAACAGCTGGGTGCACTGCGTTCGCGTTAACTCGCAATTGCCTCGATACGAGCACCCAGAGTTGGCCCAAGCACTAATGCAGCGATTTCGCTCGCGGCGCACGCGGGCGAGAACAAATAGCCCTGTACGTAATCGCAGGACAACATGATGAGCGTCGCGAGCTGCTCGTGCGTTTCGATACCTTCAGCCACAACTTTGAGATTCAAGTTTCGGGCCAGAGAAATCACTCCCGCAACGATCGCCGTGTCATCGTGATCGGTGCCCAATGTGCGCACGAATGATCGGTCGACCTTGATGATATTGATGGGGAAATTGCGAAGGTATGTGAGCGAGGAATAGCCGGTGCCGAAATCGTCGAGCGCAACGTTCACACCTAAGTCACGCAGTGCACCAAGCTGTTGGGCCGCAGAAACCGCGTCGTCGATCAGTGTGCTTTCAGTGAGTTCCAACGTGAGCAATGCCGGATCCAAGCCGGCAGCGTTGAGCGCATCAACCACAACGTTTACGATCGCGCCACCCAAGAGCTGCCGGCTCGATACGTTCACTGCGATCCCAAGGCAGCGTTCTGGCCATCGACGGCTCCAGTCAGCAGCTTCTCGACAAGATTCGCGAAGAACCCATTCGCCGATTTCACGCATCATGCCCGTCTCTTCGGCAATTGTGATGAACTCGGACGGTTCGACGATTCCGTGCTCAGGGCGATCCCAGCGAATCAGCGCTTCGAACGACGCGACTTGGCCGGTCGAGACATCAACGACGGGTTGATAGTGCAGCACGAACTCGTCGTTGACGAGCGCGCGACGGAGCGCGGTTTCAGTCTCTAACCGATTCGACACCCAGTCCTGCATCGCGTCGTCGAACAATTCCGCGCGCCCGCGGCCACCATCTTTCGCTCGATACATCGCAGTATCGGCTTTGCGCAGCATGTCGTCGCTGGATTCTTGACCGTGCACCGACAACGCGATGCCAATACTCGCGCTGACGTACGCCTCGTGCTCAGCAGTCTCACCCAGTTGAAACGGGCGTTCGATGGCTTCGACAATACGTTGAGCAACATCGCTGATATCGCGCACGGATTCATTGCTTTCGCACAACACTACGAACTCATCGCCGCCGATTCGCGCGACGGTATCGGTATCACGCACGACTGAGCCGATCCGGTTCGCCGCATCCACGAGCAGTTGATCGCCTGCGGTATGACCCAACTTGTCGTTGACGTATTTGAACCGATCAAGATCAATAAACAACACACCGAGCATGAGTTCGTTACGGCGGGCGCGGGCGAGCGCCAAATCGAGACGGTCCTGCAACATCACTCGGTTCGGTAAACCGGTGAGCGAATCATGGGTCGCTTGATGTGAGAGTTGTTCTTCGAAATGTTTCTGCTGCGACAGATCGCGTACGAGACCCGAAATCAGCCCTTCCGAGCCGTCAACCTTGATCGCGCTGGTTGCGATCATGATCGGAAACCGCGTCCCGTCACGCCGCAGTGCGTCAATCTCAACGCCGTGCCGAGACACGGCGTCTGGGCCCTCGTTCCGATACGCGTCACAGAACTCAACGAGAAAGCCATGGAGTTCTAGCGGCAGAATGGCCGTGAGTTGTCGGCCGACAATTTCTGATGCCCGCCATCCGAACATCGTTTCGGCCGCGTTGTTAAACGCGCGAATCGTTCCGTCGAGACCGAACGTCACGATGCCTTCAGCTGCATTCTCAACGACCGCCCGGTGGTGTGCTTCGCTCAGCTCTAAGGCTTCACGAGCAAGCGTGTCCTGAATCGCCTGTTGATCGATGATGGCCTGGGTTCGTTCTTTGTATTCACACGTTTCACCAGCCTTACGAATCGCAATCGCGAATACGAACGCTCCGAGAAAGCCGACCGTTTGCGCGTGCGACGGTTTCAACAAGCTCGGCGCAAGCTCCAGGAAGATCAGGAGCTGTCCCGTTGCGCAGCCGACAACTGACCATCCCAACACTGGTCGCCAGGCCAGCGCGCCGAGTTGATCAAGATCAATTTGTGCGGAGAACAAAAAAGCCATGCCCAGCGCAGGGCCCCAACCACTGACGTAGATCGTTCCGGTGACCGCGGCGACATGACAAAAAGACCGTACGTGCAACTTCCACGTACCCGTTTCTACGCCGCGCCAGCCCTCGATGATCTTGTTGATGATCGCGGAACCAAAAATCGCGACGCAGTAGGACCACACCGGCGCATGCGCTACCAATCCGTGATCGCGCATAACCATGAGCATTAGGAATGCCAATGGTCCGACTGCGTGCACCCAAATGCTGATTGGCTTAGGTTCGTCGGCCGATGACGCAACCGCCAACGGCGCAACGACCGAAGATGCAACGACCAGCGGTGATTCGGTGAGGGGCGCCGATCGGCGAACGGACATATTGCCGTATCGACGCCCCGAGGAGACCGCTAAAGATGCAAACTCACTCAGCGTGAGCGTTTTGGCTCGAGCTGAGACTGGCGCTACTTGCGGGTGGCCAGCAGATTCAGTGCTGAGCCTGCGTGAAACCACTCAATGTGTTCAGGGCTCATAGTGTGGTTACACGGAATTACATCCGTTGTGCCGTCTGCGTGAGTGGCAACCACCATGATCGCCGATGCGGGCGCGAGTTCCCTCAATCCTGTGACCGCGACCGTGTCGTCGACGCGGATCTTGTCGTAATCGGCCGGGTTCGCGAACGTGAGCGGTAAGACGCCCTGTTTTTTCAGGTTCGCCTCGTGGATGCGGGCAAAGGAGCGCACCAAGACCGCTTTGCCACCCATGTAGCGCGGCTCCATGGCAGCGTGTTCGCGCGATGAACCTTCACCCCAGTTTTCATCGCCGACCGCGATCCAATTGATTCCGGCAGCTTTGTATTCGCGGGCCAGCTCAGGGATCGATTTGATGGAGCCATCGCGAGCATCGACTGCTTGGCCGGGCTCGGCATCGGCGAAGGCATTATTCGCGCCGAGAAACATGTTGCCGGAAATGTTCGTGAGGTGACCGCGGTATTTCAGCCAAGGGCCCGCAGGCGAGATGTGATCCGTGGTGCATTTCCCTCGCGCTTTGAGGAGCACGCGCAAGCCTTCGTAGTCGTTGCCGTCCCAGGCGGTAAACGGCACCAGCACTTCGAGGCGGTCGCTTCCAGCGGCAACAGCAACGGTCACTGTCGTACCGTCCGCAGCCGGTGCGGTGAAGCCCAATTCTCCCTGATCAAAACCACGCGATGGCAGATCATCAGCGACTGGAGCGACGAGCTGCACAGTCGTGCCGTCGGGGGCAAGGAGTGGCTGTTTCGTGAAATCGAAATCAAGCCGACCACCGAGCGCAAGCGCGACGACGGTATCGGGTGAACCAATGAACGACAGCGTGTCTTTGTTACCGTCGTTGCGCGCCGGGAAATTGCGGTTGAACGAAGAAACAATCGTATTTTTCGTACCTTTTTCAATGTCCTCGCGTTGCCATTGACCAATACACGGCCCGCACGCATTCGCCAACACCGTCGCGCCTATGGCTTCGAGATCCGCCAGCAGCCCATCGCGCTCGATCGTGGCGCGAACTTGTTCGGAGCCAGGGGTGATGAGTAACGACGACTTCACCCGAATGCCCTTGGCCGAAGCCTGGCGAGCAATGTGCGCGGCCCGGCCAATGTCCTCGTACGACGAGTTCGTGCACGATCCCACGAGCGCGGAGCTGATTTCCATCGGGTAGCCCTCGCGCACTGCGTCGGCGGCGAGTTGAGAAATCGGCCGATCGAGGTCTGGGGTGTGCGGCCCCACGAGGTGGGGTTCGAGCTCCGAGAGGTTGATCTCCACCACTCGGTCGTAGAACTTCTCGGGGTTCGCGTCAACTTCCGGGTCGTTGCGGAGATGTTCGGCGTAACGATCCGCAAGGTCGGCGAGCGCTTCGCGTCCAGTGGCTTTGAGATACTTCGCAGCGTGCGCGTCGTACGCGAACAACGAACACGTTGCACCGATTTCGGCACCCATATTGCAGACGGTTGCTTTACCCGTCGCGCTGATCGATTCTGCGCCCGGGCCAAAATACTCAACAATTGCCCCGGTTCCGCCCTTGACGGTCAAGATACCCGCGACCTTTAAAATGATGTCTTTCGGTGCAGCCCAGCCGGAGAGTTCACCCACGAGTTTGATGCCGATGTGCTGCGGCACCTTCATATTGAATGGCCAGCCTGCCATCACGTCCACGGCATCGGCGCCGCCAACGCCGATCGCAATCATGCCGAGCCCACCCGCGTTCGGAGTGTGCGAATCAGTGCCGACCATCATCCCGCCAGGGAACGCGTAGTTCTCCAACACAACCTGGTGGATAATGCCGCTACCCGGCTTCCAAAACCCGATCCCATACTTCGAGCTCACGGAACTCAAAAAGTCGTAGACCTCGCGGTTCACATCATTGGCGACTGCGAGATCGACATCCGCGCCAACCCGCGCCTGAATCAAGTGATCACAATGCACGGTCGAAGGCACGGCCGTGGTTGGGAGATTGGCGAGCATGAACTGCAGCAGCGCCATCTGCGCCGTCGCGTCTTGCATCGCGACGCGGTCCGGGCGGTAATCGCCATAGTCGGCGCCCCGGCCGGTGCCGAGCGTTGTGACATCGTCGGCATGGGCGAACAGGATCTTTTCACCAAATGTCAACGGCCGTCCGAGGCGTTGGCGCGCGGTGGTCGTCGCGGCCGCGAAGCGTTCATAAACGCCTTCAACGAGGGCTACGGGGGTCGTTGGTCCTACTGGTTCAGCCATGACGTACTCCTGGTTTGGTCGGCGCCGAAGAGGCTACCGAGGGCAATTCAATTTCGAAGGATGTGCGATCGGCCCGATACCGATGATCCGCGAACAAGACGGGTCGATCGTCGTGATCAAAGGTAAGGCGGCGACAGGTCAGCAGCGCCGAGCCCTTCGATACACCGAGGCGTTTCGCGTCGTCGGCGTTGGCGAGATCCGCGCCAATCGATTGAGTGACGCGGCCGAAGCGAACTCCAGCGAAGGGCAAAAGGTCATAAAACGTTGCGGCTTCGACATCGGCACGAGAAAGATCGCGCCCCAAGTCCGCCGGGACCCATACGGTCACAACCGCAAAGGGGTGATCATCCGCCAGATTCACCCGACCCACCTTCAACACTTCGCCGCGAGTCTTCAATAGTTTCGCGACGTGACCGCTTGCAGGTTCGTAGGAGAATTCATACACGGCGCGACGCGGCGTAGCGCCCGCGGCTTCCAAGGCGGCTTCAACCGTCGTCACTTTGGCGAGCGACTGGCGAACCGTTCCTGGCGAGATAAACCAACCGGCTCCCCTCCGGCTCAGCACCAATCCTTCGGCTCGCAATAATTCGAGCGAACGGCGCACCGTCACCCGGCTGGCTTTGAACTCCTCACCGAGCTCGGACTCGCTCGGCAGCGCGCCGCCAGCGGATCCCGCACGACCGCTCGCAATGCGAGCGCGCAGTGAATCAGCCAAGTCTAAGTATCGCATCGACTTGTATGGTACTTGTCTATTCACACCAATGCAAGTTGGGGCGGCGCGGGCCTGAAGCGGTCGTCCTCAGATCAGTGGCAAGCCGGACTGGTCATCCCTGTTCACCGTGTCGAGCGATTGTTTCGTGTGAAGTCCAAGATCAGTTCGTCGCTGCCGGAGTGAATCCGATATTTGTTTGCACCAACCGGCGCAGCAACGAAGGGATTATCAAACCGTTGCGTGCCCACAAGATCAATGCTCTGGCCACCCACGGTCAGCGGCGCGGCCCAGCCGAAGCCCATCTGGCCTTGCGACGGCGACGAGTACTGCACGTCGAAGCCCCCAGGATGGCCGTTGTTCGCGGGCAACACCGAAACGTTCACCGGCGCAGCGCTGACCCGGCGCACGAAATCGTTGAACGAACCGCTTTGCTTTTTGTCGCCGACTTCAGTGATCCATACATTGTCCGAACCGCCGTCGGCGACAAGGTCGTAAGGCTGTTGCAATCCGTTGTTGAAGTAGGTAGCCGGATCCCAGGACTGCCAGTGGGTGGCGCGCCACGAGTACAACGCCACGTAACCGTTGCCTTTGCGCCCGAAGGTCCAGTTGCCGTGTTGAACTACTTCATCGAAGCGCTCTTGCGGAAAGTATGCGTGGGTCTTATCGATATAGCCCAACCGCGCGGGCAGAACTCCATTCGGAACGTACTGCGGCGCGTACAGCGACATACTCACGGTTCCGTGTTGCGCGGCGCGCGGCAACGCTCCGTTGCCAGTGAAGTAGCCATCATCATCGGGCCACCGCACCGTTGGCAGCGGATCGTTTTTCGGGCTCGTCGTGAAGACGATCGCGTTGTCGTCGAGGGTCGCTTGAGAGATGTGATGCTGTTCGCCCAACATGCCCTTGCGATAGTCCTGCGCAGTCGACAACATCACATCGGAGCTGCGATACGTGTAGGTATCAACTGCAGTCAATGCAGCAAAGGACAACTGCGGTGAAAGTTGCTGCGTGAGCGTTCGCGCCAAATTGAAATCATTGCCCACCACATCGCGCAACGGTTTGAATGGTGCATAGAACTGGCTCGTCCACAGGTTGTACCGATCAAGGTTCGTAATCGTGGATTCAACCTCTTGCCATG
The DNA here is from genome assembly GCA_025360585.1 of Actinomycetes bacterium. GTDB lineage: Bacteria > Actinomycetota > Acidimicrobiia > IMCC26256 > PALSA-610 > F1-120-MAGs023. The sequence continues at coordinate 73,842 of JANYBW010000046.1, forward strand.
CTGTTTGCGCTCCCCGTTCAAACCAGAACGGCACCGCATCTTGGGATGTAAACGGATAACCCTCCGGCGCAACGGGGTTCGCCGTCACCGGAGCTTCCGGGTTGAAGGCCACGCCCATGTGTTCGCGGTCTACGGTCGTAGCCTTACTGTTCGCGATATCCAAAATCACCTTTGGCAATCGATAGTTTTTCGCTCGAGCAAAGAACACTCCCGCGGTACTGCCGTAGGACACATAGGGATTCGGGGTGTTGTTGAACAACTCTTTGGTGACATCAAAGGTGTCTTGATCCGCGGCTTTACTTTTGTCCTTCATGTAGCTGCGACCGTGGGTCGCGCCAAAGTTGTTCTGACGTAGATGCAGCGCCATGTCCGTCAGAAATAGGTCGACCATCATCGACGCGCGTTCGCGAATCACGGGATCGTTCGCGAATTCAACGAGTGCGATCAACGGATCAATGTCTTCTTGGTAATACACATCCGAATGCCATTCGCTAAAGCCGAAACGAAGTTTTTCATCGATCCACGTGAGAATGCGTTTGCGCGCCAAATCGCGGTGATACGCGCCGTTGTGTCCATCGTTGGTGAACGTGGATTTCGGGAAGGTCTGACCCGCGAGAAACTCAATCGAGTGATAGATGATTCGATGATTCTCGGACCAGTAGTAGCGGTCATCAACATACGCAGCTGGTTGCGGTTCGGTATACCAGTACTTGAACGCAACGAAGCGTTTACTGATCGCTTCGCGAGTATCGGCGCGAAGATCCTTGCCGTAGCCGAGCAGCAGCGTCGTCAATTCGAGCATCGTGAAATCACTCGTGTCTTGGAATGTATCGATCTTGGTAAACAACCCAGCGAGCGCGCCAGGAGTGACTGCGGCCGAATCGTAGTGAAACGACGAATCACGGCGCGCTCGTTCGGCGTTCGCGATGACATTGTTGATGTAGCCCGGATTGAACTGTTGAGTAGCGAACTTCAGGTAGTCGTTGGCGCGATCGCGCTGGTATCGCTCGGTGACGAACCCCGAGTTCGAAAGGGTGGCGCGGCCACCAGCGCCAGCGCGGAAACCGACGAGCGGCTGAGCGGCACACGCTCCCAGTGCCAGTGAACTCGCGGTCGCCCATACCAAAATTCTACGCATATCGGGCATTCTCACAGCGCAAGCATTTCAATGCAAACGCGTCCGCGGAGATGTTCGCCGCTACGCTCCAGCGCCGTGGGCCAGCCATCTGAATTGCACGGCAGTAGCCCAGCGACACGGCGCATTCGGGCCGCGCATTTGGCGATAGAAGGAATCCTGGTCATTGCGTTCGCGGCCCTCACGATTGCCGTGCATCCGATTCAGTACATGCTGCACCAGCCCTATTGGGGCGACGAAGCCTGGGTTGCGATATTGGCCCGGGCTCCCCTGCACCAATACATCACGATCTCATCCAGCTCGCCTATCGGTTTCGAGCTCATCGTGCGTTGGGCACCATTCGGACGCGACGCATTGCGGCTCGTCGGCCTCGCGTTCTCGGGCGCGACGGTCGTCACCATGTACCTCGGCGCGCGATCGCTGCGCTGGCCCAACGCAACGCAGCGCCACTTAGCTGGTGTCATAGCGGCGACCCTCGCAATGTTCGCGCCAATCGCACTCATGCGCAGCGACCTGAAGCAATACAACGGCGACGCGTGGTTCGCGGTCCTGATCCTTATTTGTGCGGCATCCGCTGAACGCACGCGCACACGAACCGCGCTCGTGCGATTCGTGTGCATTGGGCTGATCGCATTGCCATTCAGCACAACCTCAGCCTTTGTCAGCATCGCCTGCGGGATTGCGTTGGTTATCGTTGAGCTACGAACGCGTGCCACGAAGCCAAGAGAATTTCGCAACACAGTTATCGCGATCGCCGCCATTGTCACAGGTATCGGGCTTTATTTCGCGGCGGTCCTAATTCCCCACAACAACCCCGCACTACAAAGCTATTGGACCGCAAGTTATCTACGCGGCAATCCGTTTCGCATTGGCGGAGAGATTTGGCGACGACTCAACGCGCTCAGAGATGCCTTAGCGATGCCCGCATGGATATTCATTGCACTGTTCGCCGTTGGTGTTTGCGTGCTTGCAAAGCTGGGCCAGCGCGTACTTGCGGTTGCTGTTCCGCTGCTTTGGAGCGAGATGGTCGCCGCCGGCATTGCACAGCGCTACCCGTTTCTCGATCAACGCACTTCGCACTTCCTGCTCATGGCATCGCTGTTCATCATTGCGATCGGGGTTACGGGTGCACTCGTATGGATATACGAACGGCAACGAATTGTCGCGAGCCTCGCGCTCGCGTTCGCCCTGACTGGATTCTTGAGTAACGCCCGTCCGTTTTTGCGTAATGAATCGATCCCCCTCGAAGACGTTCGCAGCCAGGTCGACTACCTCGCGCCGCGCTGGCGGCCCCGCGACATCGTCCTCGTCAACTACACGGCGCGCTATGCCTTCGGTGTCTATTGGCCCCATGCAAACAGCACGTTCAGTTCGGATTTCACTGGACAAAACCCCAACGGGTTCCTCACGAAGGTAACCAACATCCCAAATCTTGTGTACGCGATGGGGCGCCACGACCGCCACACGCCACCCGCCGTCGCACAAGCCATCGCGCTCTGGCGCCGCGGCCCCCACTCCGCTCGAATTTGGTTAATTCGAAGCCACGTGCAGCCTTGGGAAAAAACTGCATGGGATCGCGCTTTTCGAGGTCTCGGTGTTACCGAACACCTCATCGCGGTCGGCAACGAACCACTCACCTACTTGACCGTGCCTTAGCCCATACGAGCACTCGAAGCCGGCCCTTATCGATGGTGAACAGATCGAACATGCCCTCGACCGCGAAATGCAAGGACGTACACATTGGACGGTCGACTCGGCTCAATCCGCGGCGCGCCATATTCTCAAACGGACCCAGCGCTGCGACACGTAATCTGAGCGCATGAGTTCTCCCGTTTTTCACTTGCCGGTCGTTCCCGAAGATTTGTTGCGCGCGTATCTCAGGCACATCGACGCCGAAGCAGTCCCGCCTTCTGTCGCCGCACTCACCGAGTTGCATCGTGTCCATCAGATGGCGTTGTCGCATGAAAGTACGTGGATTCATCTCGGCGAGGAATGGGATCTCGATCCGCTGGCTGCGATCGCACGGTTCACGCAGTCTGGGCGCGGCGGCTACTGCTATCACCTCAACGGTTCGTTCGCTGCGCTGCTCCACACGCTCGGCTACGCCGTCACAGTGCACCGCGGCGCGGTCCCCGGCGATGAAGGCCCAACTGCCGGTCTTGGCAATCACATGGTGTTGCAGGTCGCGAATCTTCCGAACGATGCGAACCCAAATGGCCGTTGGCATGTCGACGTCGGTTTGGGCGAAGGCCTGCTGGAACCGATCCCGCTCATGGTTGGCCAGTACACACAAGCGCCGATTCACTACGAACTCAACCGTGCTCCCGACGATGCACCTCCCGAACTTGGCGACTGGCGGTTACGCATCGAACATCCTTATTGCAACGTGCGCAACGTCTGGTTCGATTCAAGCCCCGTCGGCTTCGAATCGTTTGCCCCGAACCATCACGAGCTGTCGCACGCGAGCACGTCGTTGTTCGTGTCAATGTTGCTCGCCCACCGCCGCGACACAACCGGAATCGATTCTTTGATTGGTCTCGTTCTGGCTCGCGTCGAGACGGAAAAGACCCAACAAACACTCGAGAAACGCGGCGACTGGTTCGCCGCACTCGCCGATGTTTTCGGCATCACGCTGCAAGATTGCGACGACACGCAACGAGAAGCGCTATGGCGTAAGACCCTCGCCGCACACGAAACCTGGCGTCCGGCCTGACCCATGATTACAGGGGAAAGGTTGGTACCTATCGAGTTGATCGGACGGTGACGCCAGGCAGGTCGGCAAACCCGCGACGATCGTTGGTCACCACGACCCGGCCAGTCGCCAGCGAAGTCGCCGCGACGATGAGATCAAGCGCGCCGCATGGCACTCCACGCCGACGAACCGCGACCAACAGTTTGGTATGAGCCCTCGCCACGCGCACGTCGTAATTCATCACAGGGGTTCGCCGCATAACGTCTTCGAAGAATGCGCGGCGCGTGATTTTGCGTTTTCCCTTGGCGATCTCGATTCCGACCCCAAGCTCGGCAAGAGTAATCGCAGCAATCGCCGGCTTGTCGGCATCGGCAATCAGGGCCTCGAGATCCCCGGATGAACGTTCTGCATCGGTCAGGATGTTCGTATCGAAGTAGCGCGGTCAGAATCAATCTTGTTCCGTCCCGTCAGACTCGGCGTATCCATCGCCCGTTCGACCTACCTGCGATACACCGCAAAAACACCGCCTCCACAATCCACCCGCATCGCCAGTTCCGCACTTGGTATGCAATCGCGGTGCTCGCGTCAGTCGTTTGTATACCTTTGCTCTTTAAATGGATCGCCGTAGTTGTGGTAGCCGTTGCGTTCCCAGAAACCGGGTTTGTCCACCGCGGAAAACTCGAGGCCTTCGAGCCACTTTGCGGATTTCCAAAAGTAGAGATGCGGGATCAGGACGCGCATTGGGCCGCCGTGGATTGCTTCGAGAGGCTCGCCGTCAAATTGCCAGGTGAGCAACGCGTTGTTGCCGAGGTAGTCCGCGAGTGGCAGGTTGGTTGTGTATCCGTACACCGCGTGTTGGATGATGTGTTGTACCGACGCGTGCGGTTGCGCGAGTTGTACAACGTCGCGCAGTCTTACCCCGCGCCACTGCGTATCGAACTTCGACCACTTCGTGACGCAATGAATATCGGTGGTCACGTCGACATTCGGCAACGCGGTGATGTCGTCGAACGACATCGTGATCGGGTTGTCGATCTCGCCAAACAGCCGTAACGAAAACGTTTGTGGCGTGAGGTTCGCCACATCGCCGACATGCAGCACCGGAAACCGATCGGTGTGATACTGGCCGGCGGGGAGACGAGCCGGGTCGATGCCCAACGACTCGAGTTGTTTGCGATTGCGATCAAAGAAGCTCATGATCACAGACGGTATTCGCGAACAAGCGGTCCGTTACACACGCGCACCGATCGTGGCCCAACAAACGGCCGTGGTTGCGGACGTTTGTTGGGCCACAAAGGTTAGGAGGACCTCATTGGTCCCCCATCAAGCCGGTATGGCGGCCGTTTGGGGGACCAGGCCAAAGGAACGGCGACCGGAGCCGCACTGCCCCTCCGCCTCCGCCTCCGATTCCGCGCGATGGAATTACGCGCTACCGCCTCCGCCGCCGATTACGCGCGATGGAATTACGCGCGGTCGCGCTCTTCGATCGCGATCGTTTTGAACCCGTCGCCGACCTTGACCTTCAACGCCAGTTCCATGCCTTCCACCACATACCCAAAGAGGCTGTAGGCCTTGTCGAGTTTGCGGGTGCAGTCGTCGGTGCAGATGAAGAACTGCGAACCGTTTGTGTTGCGGCCAGAGTTCGCCATCGCAACCGCGCCGAGCGTGTATTCGCCCTTGACTGGTTCATCAGCAAACTTGTATCCCGGGCCACCCGTACCGGTGCCTTGGGGGCAGCCACCTTGGATCACGAAGTCGGGAACGACGCGGTGAAACGTCAGGCCGTCGTAGTATCCCTGGCGGGCAAGACCCACGAAGTTGTTGACGGTATTCGCCGCAAGTTGTGGATCCAGATCCATGACAATGTCGCCTGCGTCGAGGGCGATCGTGGCGCGGTAGATCTTGGATCCGTCGATTTGGTATTCCGGCATGTCGGCCATTGTTGTGCTCTTTCGGTTTGATGTATTGGTAGAAGATCGCGTGGCTATTTTCCGACGGTAGTCGTCGTAGTCGCACCGGGCGCCGTCGTAGTTGCGCCTCCCGGCGCGCCCGTCGTCGTCGTGGCTGCATTCGCCGCGTCACTCACAACGCGTTGCGCCATGTTCGTGTACGCGCCATGGGGCGCGAGACGTAAATATTCGAGCAAGAACGGAACGCCTTTCAAGCTGTCGTGTCGCAGCGACGCCGTGACCACGCCTTTGAATGCATACGCTGGCGCGTATTTTGCATCGAGTTGCAGCGCGCGATTTAACGCCGCGTCCGCGGCATCGAGCAGTTTCGGCGATGAGTCGCCCGCTTTAATTTGGGAGATCAACAGCTTCGCAATTTCCACGTGTACTTCGGCGCGCGTCGGGTCGAGCGCTTGGGCCTTTTGGTACTCCTGCAATGCATGTTTCGGATCGCGAGCGTCGGCGAAACGGGCCGCGGTATCCATATGGCCTTCGTAGGTATTCGCACTGTTGCCCGTGAGCGGCCCGCCGGGGGCACGCGTCCCGACCGCTTTCGTCAATGAAAAGGCGCCGATTCCCGCGAACAGAATTACAGCGGCAAGTGCGAGCATGCGCTTGCTCTTCGGAATCGGGGGCGCCTTGGGCCGTTCGTCGTCGCCCCCGGCAAGTGCGCGCAGCACGATCGCGGCGCGCGCGGTGTAATCCGAATGCAGGGTTTCGAACGTTGCGGTGTCGATGCCGCCTTCGTCGCGTTCGGTTTCGAGATCGCTCAACGAATGCAAGAGAAACTCGCGTTCAGTTTCCAACTCGATGCGACGTTGCGGGTTGAGTTTTGCCATCGCGCTACGCCTTCCGGGCTCGTTCGACCAACGCAGAATCAGCATCGGTCGCCACCAGGCGAGGATCGGCGCGCCAACGCCGAACCGCAAATATCAGCGCTGCCGCCGCCAGCACAAACCCGAAGACGGGCAGACCCCACGCAATGAGCCCGACCCCCGAATCGGGTGGAACTAAGACTTTGTCTGGGTATTTTTGCCGGTAGTACCGCATGATGTCGTCGTCCGATTGGTGCTGTGCGACCCGGCGTTCGATATCGACTCGGATCTCGCGTGCGGCTGACGCGTTGCTCTCCGCCACAGTTTCACCATCGCAGACTGGGCACGCGATTTGCTGTTCCAGATTGAGCGCACGGCTCAAAGGCGTGACATTGTCGGAGCGCAACGCGGCGAACCCTACGCACAACACGATGATTGCCAGCGCTGCGAGTTGCGCGATCCCCCGCTTCACAACTGCTCCAGCTTCGTCACCACGGCATCGAGCGATTGCGGGTCGATCGGCCCGGAAATCCAGCTTCGAACGACGCCTTGTTTATCAATCACGAACGTTTCTGGTTGGCCGGTCACCGAGTAATCGAGCGCAGTACGCGATTCCGGATCAAACGCGAGTGAGTAATCCATTTTCGAAGCTCGCGAGTAATCCCGAGCAGCATTTTTGGAACGCTCATCGTGAGCGACACCGATCATCGCGAAATCCGGATCGCCTTGGTGAGCCTGCGCCAGACCTACCAGCAGCGGAGTTTCGGCCAGACACGGCTCGCACCATTCATTCCAGTAATTCAGCACTACCACTTTGCCGCGAAAATCCGCGAGCCGTAACGGGGTGCCGTTGAAATCAGTGAGCGCAAACGTGGGAGCCAGATGGCCCGGCAACGGATTTTTGGCGACGTGATCGTTGCGACTCAACGCGACCGCCAACACTGCGCCCAAACCAATGATCACTGCACTTACCACCGCGACGACCCAACGAATTCTGGTCATACCGTGGCGTCCTCGCGAACCCGTACCGGCAAAGCCGAAACGACCGAACGCTTCGGTGTAAGGCAAACGCAGGTACCAAAGGCCATCACGAGCCCGCCGAGCCACAGCCACAAAATCATCGGATTGACGGCCACTTGCACCGTCACTCGATCCCGCTCATCTGGGGCCGCCGCAAGTTGCAGATACACATCGCGCAAGAGCCCGGAGTGCACCGACGGCGTTCCGATGCCATTGTTTGCGTTGCGGTAACTCGAAATTTCGGGCGTGTACACACCGAGATTGTCGTCGCCGTCGTGAATGGCAAAGCGAGACCGCAACGTCGACTTCTGCGCAGTGACGGATCGGCTCGACCCGACGTAGGTGATCCGTTGACCGGCGACCACACCCGATTGCCCACGCGAAAGCCGCAGCTCCTGTTTGATCGCACTGCCCTGCGATGCGGTGATCGCCACCGCGATGAGTACGACCCCGACGTGCACGATCAGGCCACCCCAACGCCGAGGATTCCCTCGCACCGTGTTGAGCAATGCCCGAACTGGATTTTCGTGCTGCGTTGAGATTCGGGCACGCACGGCCATAACAAAGTTGCGCACAATTCCGGCGAGCGCAAACGCCGCAAGCCCGTATGCACACACACCCGCAAAACCGGCTGACGAAAACACCACCGCGCTCACAAACGCAATCGCACCCGCCCACAACGGCACGAACAACCGATCACGCAGGACCTCGCCGCTCGTAGCCCGCCAGGGCAATACCGGCGCAACTGCCATCAAAAAAAGCAGCCCCAAACCGATCGGGCTCGTCATGGTCGCGAAGTACGGCGAACCCACTGAAAGTTGTTTGTTCTGCAACGATTCCACGAGGAGCGGAAAGACGGTGCCGGTAAAAATTACGAGCGCGAACCCCGCGAACAACAAGTTGTTCATCAGGAATGCCGATTCGCGCGACACCACGGAATCAATGCGGCCCGGGGTGCGCAACCGATCGCCACGCCAGGCGATCAGCCCCAACCCGCTCACAACAATCAGCCCGAAGAAGCTCAGCAACGCGGGTCCGATCTTGCTCTCACTAAACGCGTGTACCGAGGTAATCACCCCCGAGCGAGTGAGAAACGTGCCCAAGATTGTGAGCGAAAACGTTGCGATGATGAGCGAAAGATTCCACACTCGCAGCATGGCGCGCCGTTCTTGCACCATGACGGAGTGAATGAATGCCGTCGCGGTCAGCCACGGCAGTAACGACGCGTTCTCAACCGGATCCCAGCCCCAATAGCCACCCCAGCCCAGCACTTCATAGCTCCACCACGCCCCGAGAACGATGCCGATGGTGAGAAAACCCCAAGCGATCATTGAGGCTTTGCGGGTGTCAGCCAGCCAACCCTCGCCAAAACGTCCCGTAACCAGCGCGGCGATCGCGAAGCTAAACGGAATCGTCATGCCCACATACCCCGCGTACAAAAACGGAGGATGGAACGCGATGAGGGGATGATTCTGCAACAACGGATTCGGGCCAGTGCCGTCGATCACGAATTTTGAATTCAACGCAAACGGGTTCGCAACCGTGACGGTGAGACCAAAAAAGAACAATGCGACGATGTACTGCACGATCGTTGCCCACGCCACTAGTGGATCCCCGACCCGCTTGCGAAACGCGATCGCGGTGCCCGCCATGAACCCACCGAGAATGAGGATCCACAACAGAATGGAACCTTCGAGTGCCGACCATGCGGCGGTCACGGTGAAGAGCCCCGGCGTACCGTTGGCAACGTTGTTCGCCACGTATTTGATTGTGTAGTCGTGTGCGTGCAGCGCGTATTGCATCGCACCCATCGCGACGACGCCCGCGATCAGAATCGCGCCGGTAAACCGTTGACTCAATCGCAGGTAACGCGCCTCACCCGTGGTGATACCTCGCGCCATCACGACGATGCCGAGCAACGAGCTCGTAACTCCCAGCATCAACGCGAACGTGCCAACGTGTGCGCTCATAATCGATTCAACCCTTCGCGGCGGGCGCGCACCCGGTGGCATCGAGCGCAGTATCGACGTTGGATTTCATCTGCTTCGACGTGTAGGTGCTGCCGTGTTTCACTGTCACCTGATCGCCGACCAACGTCGAGCCTTCCCAATGTGTGTTATTGAGAATCACCGGGATGCAATCGGCAAAGAGATCCGGCGGGGTGCCTTGCACGCGCGCAGTTACCGTCGTGCGACCATCGGTCATTTGAAAGATCGCGCCGAACGTTGCACCTTTTTTGATCGTGTGCGGCTTCACGACCCCGCCCACTCGATTCGGCGAGGTGTGATTTGCGTCCCGCTGGTGCACCGCAGTGGAAACGCTTTCCATGTAGTTGAGATTCGAGCCAAGGTTCGTGACCATCCAGGCAACCGCGCCGATACATACCAAGGCCATCACGATGTAACGGGCTTTCAATCCATTCACTGATCACTCACCACATCACGATCGCGAACCGAGGCGCGTGCCCGTTGTGTTTTCACGCGCAGCCACCCGGCGTAGAAACCGACGACACCGATGGTGAGGCCGTAACCCACAGCGATATACGGCCAGTTGTGATCCACTAGGCACGTCTCCTCAAGATCGACAGCATCAGATCGTTACCGGTGAATTCGCTGATGCATCAGCTTGCGAGGCCCCCGATGACGCACCGGACACGACCCCCAACTGGCGATCATCGATCGCGGCTTGCAACTCACGATCGGCCATGCCTTCTTCGAGCTCCAATAACTGCATCCGTCGAATACAGAGGTACACGTACAACAATGTGAACGCGGCGACACCGAGCAGCAGCGTGAACTGCATGCTCGGGTCTTTGATGTGTACCTGCATTTTCGAATTGAAGACGGAACCGTCTTGGTGCAGCGTGGCCCACCACGAAACGGAAAAGTGCACAATCGGCACATCGACAAAGGCGATGAGGCCAGCGACCGCACTCCTCAAGGCGCGCTGTTCGGGTGAGCCGCCCATGCGCCGAAGGGCTAAATATCCCAAGTACAAAAACAACAAAATCGCAGTCGTGGTGAGCCGCGCCTCCCAGGCCCACCATCGCCCCCAAATCGGACGGCCCCACAAGGAACCAACCGCGAGCATCAACGCGGTGAACATGACACCGATTTCCCCCGAAGCCCCCGCGAGATAATCCCAACGCAGGTGACGAGTGCGCGGCACGAGGTACAACAGCGACGCAATCGCGGTCACGCCGAACGCGAGATAAGCGAGCCACGCGGCGGGTACGTGCATGAAGAGCAGCCGGTAGGCATCGCCTTGCACCGTGTCTTTCGGCGCAATGAACAACCCCATCACGACGGTCGCGACGATGCCAGCGAACACGAGCAAACCGAGTACGGGACTGCTGCGACGAGGTGCGTTCTTGGTAGTTGTGCTCACGCTTCCTCCAACAATGCTTCGTAGGCGACAAATCCGGCAGTGAGATACAACGCCGCGAACACGCCGAGAAGCTGGATCCAGGGCCAAGCTTCGCCGCTGCGACCGTGCAACGCCGACTCGAAGGCTTTCGTAGCCCCCAACAGGACCGGCGCGCAGACCGGAAGTACCAAGAGGGGCACGAGCGTTTCGCGCACTTTCGCGCCCGCAGCCAAGGCGCCGTAGACCGCGCCGGTCGCCGCGATTCCTATCGTCGCGGCCAGCGAGGTAGCGATCAACGCGAGCCAGCCCCGCGCCGCGATGTCGTAGAGCGCAAACGTGCCACTGAGCAGTAACACTTCGAGGACCAATAGCTCTGCGACGACTGCCCCTACTTTGCCCAAAAAGATCGATCCACCGTCCATTGCGCTCAGCCGCAGCCCATCGCGTGCACCGTTGTCGGTTTCAATCGCCATGCTGCGGCCAACCGCGAGAATCGACGACAACAACACTGTGATCCAAAACAGCCCTGGTGCAATCGTGGGCAGCACGGAACTGTCGGCATCGAGCGTGAACGCAAACAAGATCAATACCAGCGCACCAAACGGCAACACTTGGGCGATCACAATGCGTGCGCGAATTTCGATACGCAGATCTTTGGCGCATACCAACCGAGCATCGCGCAACAACTGCATCATGAGATTGCCGCGGCTTCGCTATCCGAACGCGCCGCGGTAGAACCACTACCAACCAGGCCGCCTTCGAGCAGGCCTTGCACAACTCGCACTTCGCGCGTTGCGATTGTGCGCGTGCGGTCCAGTTCGTGCGACGCAACCAATACGGTTTGTCCGAGGCGAGGCGCGCTGCGCAACAGATTGTCGAGCAGATCGCGGCCTTCGGCATCGAGTCCGGCGTGGGGTTCATCGAGCAGCAGCAGTTCTGGTTCGCGAGCAAACGCGACGGCCAACGCGAGGCGTCGGCGTTGCCCCGCGGACAACTTTGCGTGTGCGATTCCAGCGAGAGGACCCAGCCCAAATTGTTCGGCCGCGTTGCTCGCCGCATCACGGCTGGCGTGCGCGGCACGCGCGGCGAATCGCAAGTTCTCAGCGACGGTAAGATCGTCGTAGCAAAAGGTGTCGTGGCCAATGAATGAGAGCCGGCGGCGGTGGCTACGACGATCAGCAACAAGATTGCTTCCCAGCACGGACGCGGTTCCACTGCGTATCGGAACGAGCCCAGCCAACATTCGCAGCAGCGTGGTTTTCCCAGCGCCGTTCGGCCCGGAGAGCAACACGATTTCGCCCACCGCGATATCGAGATCCGCGCCCGCGAGCGCAGGAAAGCGCCCGAGCACACACACGGCGGACCGTACCGACACGATCATCAACGGGCCTCCCTGCGGCATCAGCATCGATATTACGAAACAGTCGCCCGTTCTTTCGTAATCGCTTCCAGTAACATGGCTGAATAATGGCTGAGCGAATGCGACGAACACTGGGGGGTATTGGGCGATCCTTGGTCACAGTCGGCACGTTGATCTTGTTGTTCGTGGCGTACCAACTTTGGGGAACGGGCTATTTCACGAGCCAAGCCCAAGATCAAAAAAAGGCCGATTTCGCCAAGCTCGAAGCGCAGTATCGCTCGACGCTGCCGTCCACAACGACGCCAGCAGCAACGACCTCTACGAAACCAAGCGTACGCCCCCGCAAAAAGCCAAAAAGCTCGCCTACCGTCAAAGCCGATCGAATCCCGCAGTTCAATGAAGGTGACGCGATTGGCATCATCGAAATGCCCTGGGAGAGTTACGCGATCATCGAAGGTACGAACCGCGACGATTTGAAAAAGGGCCCCGGCCACTACCCCGCAACGGTGTTTCCGGGCCAGCTCGGCAACGCGGCAATTGCCGGCCACCGCACCACGTATCTACATCCATTTTTCAACAACGACACGTTGCACATTGGCAGTGAATTCAAGGTGAAGATGCTCTGGGGCACCTATGTGTATCGGGTGACCCAAGAGCCGTATGCGGTTGACCCATCGAATATCGGCGTTGTCGCGACGCTCAATAAAAAAAGGGCAACCTTGACCTTGACGGCGTGCAACCCGAAATATTCGGCCCGTCAACGACTGATCATTCAATCCGAACTTGTGGTCACCAAGAGCCCGATACCGAAACCGTACGCGAAGCCGGTGCTGTTACAACACGGCAACCTCGGGAGTAACGAAAACCAGTCGCTGCGCGCCGGCCTTGATGGGGCGGCATCCAGCAAGAATCCGGCGATCGGCTGGGGCGTTATCGCACTATTGATCGGGCTCCTATGGTGGTGGGTCTACCGCCACTGGCGGCATCCGTTCACCTGGCTTGCGGGGTTGCTGCCGTTTATACCCGTACTGATTGCGTTTTACTACTACCTCGAACAAGCGCTGCCCGCCGGGTATTAAGCCCGACTCCAGAGCCCGACTCCAGAGCCCGCACGAGCGCCCCACATCCAAGCTCGGCTGGCTATCGAAGCTCGGCCGTTGCAAACTCGCGCATTCCAGTTTCGAAATCAATTGCGGCGCGAAAACCAAGCTCGGCGATGGCTCGTTCGTGCGAAGCAAATACGTGGCGTACATCACCCAGCCGGTACCCGCCGACCACAAGCGGCGTCAGATTGCGACTGTCATCATTGAGTTTTTGAAATGCGACCGCGAGCGCGGCTGCCATTTCCCCTACCGTTTTGGGCATGCCACTCGCAACGTTCGCGACACCATCGAATGGTTTCGGATTCGTGAGCGCCAAGACGTTCGCGTGCGCAACGTCGCGTACGTGCACAAAGTCGCGGCGTTGCCCACCGTCTTCGAATACTCGCGGGGCCTCGCCGCGTTCCAGCAACGAACGGAAAATGCTGGCAACACCCGCGTACGGCGTATCGCGCGGCATGCGCGGCCCGTAAACATTGTGGTATCGCAGCGCGGTCAGCGTGCAGCCCTCGTGTTCGCGGGCGTACGCGCGGCACAGATACTCCTGATGGAGTTTCGTTGCCGCGTACACATTGCGCGGGTCAAGCGGAGCATCTTCGGGAACGGTCTCGGGCACCAGCGATACCGCGCAATGCGGGCAGGGCGGCTCGAAGTTGCCCGAATCCAAATCACGAAGGAGTCGCGGCCCCGGTTGCACAACCCCGTGTTCGGCGCAGCGATACCGCCCTTCGCCGTAGACCACCATGCTCGATGCCAATACAACGCGTCCGCCAAATGATTGCTGATGTAGGGCTCGAAGCAGCGCCGCCGTGCCGTAGTCGTTGTGATGCACGTACGCCTCAACATCATCAAAGTTCACACCGAGCCCGACCATCGAGGCTTGATGACACACGGCATCAACGCCAGCGAGGGCATCGTTCAGCGCGCCCGGTTGCGTGATGTCGCCGAAGTAATACTCAACGTCCGCATGCAAGTACGACGGGCGACGAGTATGGGCAGCAGGCAGCAAGCAATCGATCGCGATCACTTCATGACCCAGCGCACTGAGCTCGTCCACGATGTGCGATCCCACAAACCCGGCCGCTCCGGTAACTGCAATCCTTTTCATATTCATGCTTTTACCAGAGCGTCGTGAGACTCGTCTGGATCCAGATCGCGAATCCGAGCTGCATCGCCAGCGCCCACTGCGCCGAACGCAGCGAATTTCGGCCTCGCCACAAACCTGCACATGCACCCAATAAAAACAGGCTAAACGGCAACCAAATTCGTTCGACTTCGGCCTTCGAAAGGCCGCTGATATCGGCCACGGCCACGGCCACGGCGACGCTTCCGACGACCAGCCAGGCCCGACGATCGCGCAGCCAGGCTAAGCCGACAGCACCCATGGGACCGATGACGATACCCAGAATCGCGATGTTCGCAATCACGAAGTAACGGTAGGGCCGTTCCAGCGCAATCGTCTCGTAGTACACCCGCTTCGTGGCTCGTAGACCGTCGAACCACCAAAACCCGGTAGTGCGTAGAGCCAACATCGCGATGATCGTCACGGCACCAACGATCAACAAGACCACGAAGCGGCGCCGCCAGATACACAACGCCACGATCGGCACTACGAACACCGCCAAACCGTACGACAACATCAACGCGACGAAATACAAAACACCCGCGAACGTCGCGTATACGTATGAACGGCGACCGGACGTCACGACGGCGGCAGCAACTGCCGCGAGTGTCCACGCGGCAACCGCGGCGAAGAATGCATCGGCGCTGCTTGCGATCCACACACAGGCTGGGCTCACCGCAACGAACGGCAGCGCGGCTCGGGCCAGACGTTCACCGGCAACGATTCGAAGGGTCACGATCACGCCAGCAACGGCAAGCGCACCACCAGCCACGACGAACACTGCGAGCAGCCGAGGGCCGCGCCAACCAAGTTGGTTCAAACCCCAGGCGACCAAGACCATCCCCGGCGGATGCCCCTGTGCGTGCGTCGACATGTGGTGACCCAACACTTGCGAAACGTAGTCGTGCAAAAACCGCCGCACGCCGTGCACCCGCGGAATCACAAACAAATATCCGGTACTGTCGTTAACGCCGGCGATGAAACCTTCCCAACCTTGATTCAAAACTAAAACACACGAAAATCCGAACGTTGCGACCGCCCCGCTCACGACCGCTTGGCTGAAGCGCAGCCGATCAGCGAGTTTGGGCAAACCGAAAGCGCACGCTCCACCCAAGATCAGCATCGGGACAATCGAGATATTCAGCTGGCGGTGCCATATTGCGGTGAGCGGTGGCGCGAACACCAACATCCGTTCGGGGTGCAGCGTTTCGCCCCAAATCTTTGAGACCAGCCATAATCCGGCCCATCCAAGTAACGCGATGGCTCCGAATACATACAGACGAATGCTGATTGCTTCACCGGCATCCGAAACTCTGGTTCCTTGCACACCATCGGATGCACCAGCAACTGTGTCAACCACAACGTCAAGCTAACCCGAACGGTTCAATCGTGCCCGACGTCATCTTGCCAGTGTTGAATGAAGCCGCGGCGCTGCCGGGCGTACTGGCGCGCGTCCCGAACGGATACCACCCCATCGTCGTCGATAATGGCTCCACCGACGGATCGGCGGAAATCGCCGCGTCGTGCGGTGCGGACGTGGTGATTGAGCCCCAACGCGGGTTCGGCGCCGCGTGTTACGCCGGTCTCCTCGCGGCTACTGCGGACGTTGTCTGTTTCATGGATTGCGATGGGTCCTTCGACGCCGGTGAACTCCCCAATGTCGCCGATCCGATCATCAACGGGACTGCCGATCTCATGTTGGGTGCGCGCCGGGCGACGAACCGCGGGGCCTGGCCAATGCATGCACGCATCGCGAACCGCGCGCTCGCTCGATACATGCGCAGCTATGCCCGAATTCCCGTCACGGATCTGGGCCCGATGCGCGCCGCGCGTCGCGAAGAACTCCTTGCCCTCAACATCGCCGATCGGCGCTTCGGCTGGCCCCTCGAAATGGTGCTGCGAGCCGCGAAACAACAATGGCGGATTGAAGAAATTGAGGTTTCGTACGCTCCGCGCATCGGCGTATCGAAGGTCACGGGTACCGCAAAAGGCACGTTCCGAGCGATCAAAGATATGACTGCCGTCGCTCAGGGACTGCGATGAACAACGTCACGTGGCTCGTCATCGCGAAAGCGCCGATCGCGGGGAAGGTCAAAACTCGGCTCTGCCCTCCTTGCACGTTTGAAGAAGCTGCTTCGATCGCGCAGAGCGCGCTCAGCGACACGCTCCGCATTGTCCGCGCCACACCGGCCGAGCGTTACGTCGTCGCGCTCGAAGGTGCGCCCGGCCCATGGCTACCGGCCGGCTTCGAGGTGTTCGCGCAACGCGGCGATTCGCTCGCCGAGCGCCTCACCCACGCATTCGCTGATGTTTTTTCGACGCCTACTCCAGCGGGCCCGGTCGTGTTGGTGGGTATGGATACTCCGCAAATCACGTCCGAGGATCTCATCGATGCGCTCGCCGCGTTGCGTGGTGACGGCATCGACAGCACGCTCGGAATGGCGGTCGATGGCGGATGGTGGTGCATCGGGTTCAATGCACATGCACCCCACGCGTTCGACAACGTGGTTATGAGCAATCCCACCACCGGAGCCCAGCAACTCCAGCAGCTCAAAGCACTAGGGCTCGCCGTAGCACTCACGAAGCCGTTGCTCGATGTCGACACATTCGAAGACGCACTTACCGTCGCCGCGGTGGCCCCATCCGGAGAATTCGCGCACCGCGTACGAATTGTCTCAGAAAACGCGTCACAACGTGCAACAAATTCCATGCACGTCGACACCGTCTCGCAATGAATATCGAGAGCCTCTGGAATCGCGTGCCGCAGCCGCCGAAAGTCGGTCCGTTTCGGCCGGGAGCCTTCTCTAGCCGGCTACACGACGAACGAACGGCCGCCGTGCTCGGCATCGCGTTGGGTGCTTCATTTCTCACCTGCTTCGCGACCGGCTTGTATTCGCACGAGCTGCAACATCCCGCCAGCTGGTTCAGCGCATTTCCGCGCCCCGTCGGGCTATTCCGACTCACGCAGGGCATCCACATTGCCACCGGTTTGGCTTCGATTCCGCTGTTGTTCGCAAAGCTCTGGACCGTGTTTCCGAAGCTGTTCACCTGGCCGCCGTTCAAGAGTGTGGCGCAAGCTGCGGAACGCGTATTTCTACTTCCACTCATCGGCGGCGCACTGTTTTTGTTGTTCTCAGGCTTGAACAACATCAATGGCCGTTACCCCTACGGTCAGTTCAATTTTGTCGATGGTCATTATTGGGCCGCGTGGATCACAATTGGTTCATTGGTCGTGCACATCGGCGCCAAAATCTCAACCACCAGAACCGCGCTTCGGCGCGACCACACGCCTCACCTCGCGACGGAAACCACCAACGCATTCGATCCGACCGTTCCCACGAACGTCAATCCGTTGCGACCAAGCCCACTCACTCGCCGAACCTTCTTCGGTGTTGCCTTCGGAACCTCCGGCCTCGTCACCATCTTTACTGTGGGCCAGACGTTCGCGCCACTGCGCAAGCTCGCGTTGCTTGCACCGAGGCGCACCGATATCGGGCCGCAAGGATTCCCGATCAATGGCAAAGCCGAAGAAGTCGGGCTGCAGACCGTCGATCTCGCGACGTATCGCCTCAAGGTGCACGGGCGCGGGATAGCACCGATCGAGTTCACATACCAAGACCTGCTCGCGATGACGCCCCACACCGCGGAGCTCCCAATCGCTTGCGTTGAGGGTTGGAGCAGTTCGCAAGTGTGGACGGGCGTGTCGCTGCGAACCGTGCTGCAACACGCGGCAGCTCGACCCAACGCTGCGGTTGGCGTCGCCGCGATGGTCGCCGCGCCCACTTCGCAACATCCGCATCCTGGGCGGGGCTCGTACGGACGATCCGAAATTTCGGCTGCCGTTGCCAGCGATGCGGATTGCTTGTTAGCAATGAAGGTGAACGGCGAAGCGTTGCACCCTGATCACGGCTTCCCGCTGCGATTGATCGCCCCCAATCGTCCAGGGGTGTTGCAAACGAAATGGATCAACGAAATCGTGGTGCGATAATGCCTACCGAAATTGATCCCCCACCGAACGACCAGCGCAGCGAGCCCGCAACGCAAGCCGTCTCAACGAGTGAGCCGGTACTAATGAATCACAGCCATCATGCGCATACTGGCTCCGGAGCCAGTATGCACGATGAGCACGGCATCACGTTTTGGATCGGGCTCGCGCTCGGGCTCGGCATTGTCGGCTTTGGCGTGCGCGGTGCCTTGCACCAATTCACCACGTATTCGCAACGATTCGTCTTCGCGAAGTACGCGATCGGATTCGATCTACTCCACGACGTTGTCATCGCGCCCATCGCGTTCGTCGTCGGGTTTGTCGTGAGCCGCCTCACCCCGAGCAAATTTCGGGCGCCGATCGCGTTTGGAATGTTCGCCACGGCGATTCTGATCGGCATCGGTTGGTACCCGCTGCAGGGCAGCGCGAAGTACAAAAACAATGTGTCGTTTCAGTCGCTCAACTACGCACGTTCACTCGCGATTGTGTTACTCGTCGTCTGGACGATCAGCGGAATATGGGCCGTCCGCAACGCGACTCGTAAGCCGAGTTCCGGTTCGTCGCTGCAGAAGGCAACTCGCTAGCCCATCGCTAGCCCAACATTGGAACCCGTTCGTCGAGTTCACGAGCAACTTCACGAGCAGCTTCGGCGAGATCATCGCTCAACGCGCCAAGGCCATCAAGTTCCTCGGAGAACCGAAGGCGATCGAGGGATTGCGATGGCACTACCGACGGCATCCAGGCCGAGTGCAGCACAAATGGCACCGCATGTTGTGGCGAAGCCAAGGTGCACACCGGCCCGGCACCGACATTGATCGCGTCAAAGATCTCGACCCGGAATCCATGATCGCTCATCACCGGCACCACGACCCAGCCATTGAGCCCACCCGGTTCATCGCCCGCGTGGCGGGTTTTCGCGCCTGAGCCAGAAGCCCTTAGGCCAGAATTCGTTGGGGCGAAATTGGTAGGCACGAATATTGGCGAGGTCGGCAGATCGCCAATATCACTGAAGGTGTGTTCAGAAATCGTTTGCAAGCCGTCCCAAGAATGGGTGGCCAGCGAAGAATGCATCTCTTCGGTTGGCAACAAACCGCGATCAACTCGATCGGCGTACACGTCGAGCATGCGTTGATTGATCGCCTCAGGCCGAAAGCCGTGATACACCGAGTGCATTGCTTGCGGGTTGAGCCATCCTTCATAGGACCAATCGAACGCCGAAAGCTGCCGGGTGTGAAACCGTTCAGGTTCGTACATCATCGCAAGTTCGTAGCGG
The DNA here is from genome assembly GCA_025360585.1 of Actinomycetes bacterium. Lineage (GTDB taxonomy): Bacteria > Actinomycetota > Acidimicrobiia > IMCC26256 > PALSA-610 > F1-120-MAGs023. Next base: position 93,660 of record JANYBW010000046.1, read on the forward strand.
ATTCCCGTTTCAGGATCAAAACGATGCATCGACGTCTTGGTTGGAGTCATCGCAAAGCCGTAGAGGCCAGCCAAGCCCGGATCGACTTCGCGACCCCACGCATCGACATCGCCAACTCGAGTCGCCATCGCAATATCAGCATTTTCGGTGTGTTCAAACACCACTACTACGCCGTCGCGATCTTCCCACTGCGCGTAGTAGTGGTTCATCTCTGGCGCGAGTTCGTAGGTCTTGCAGGGCACTTCAGTTCCGGCTGGCACTGCGTCGAGATCGGCTTTGCGAATCAGATAGATCGGAGCCGTCGCGTTCGCGGGCTCAGTGCGCTCTCCGCCAAACATGACTTGCGGTTCCACCTTGAACGCGCAGTCTCCGACCACCAGCCAATCGCGAGTTTGCGTGATCGTGTGTACCGACTGAGGAATAACCGCGTCGGCGATGGGCCAACGCCGGATCGCGCCTTCACCGTCGTAGCGAACAATTTCCAACGCACCCAAGTAGGTATTGACTGTCCACAGACAATCGCGGTCGTGATCGATCACGGGATGCGCGGTGCTCGTAACCATCGGCAACACCGGCCCTGGCATGAAATCGAATACCTTCCATTGGTCGCGATGGCCGACATCGCCCAGATACTGCAATGAAACTGGGTCGATTTCGACCGGACGGCCGACATCCCAAGTCATGAACAATCGATCGCCCCACGGCAAGGGGGCCGTATTTGCCGCGTTCACCAGACCGTACGGGGACTGCACACCCAACATGGTTGCGGTAAAGACTTCGGGCCGTTTGTGTTGCAATCGTGCACTCGGTGAATCGATCCACGCTTGACGCCACGCGTAGGTTCCTGCTGGGGCTCCGAACGTTTCCGGCTGCAACGAAAGGCGATACGTCATCCCGGCGCCAAAGAACGCGTGCGGCGGGCCGAGCGTGCTCGCGTGCGGTGCACTGATAATGATCTCGCCGCCAATCCCAGCCGGCATAGTTCCCTGCACGACAGCGAGGTCGCGGTCTTGGGGGTCGATTGGGGCTAACACGCTGCGGGGCAGAGGCATACAACGACTACTTTCGTTACGGAGATGGCGGGGGGTTCGACCACGGTTGCGCGGCGCTCAAACCAATCAGGAGGTTGTCGATGACTGCATCAATCACCTGCTGTTCGGACTCTTCGCCGAGGTTGATTCCGGCAAGCAACACCGACGCCGTGCCGTGCGCGGCCGCCCACAAAGCAAGCGAAATCACGAATGGATCCCCGGCGCGCAAACTGCCGTCCGCGATTGCTGCTTCAATCGCAACCGCTCCGGCCGCAAACGCGCGACTCGCGGCCGGGAGCTCATCAACTTCTGATTGCGCGACAAAATCGGGGCGAAACAAAAACATCACTTGAAACAGCGCAGGATCTGTGAGCGCTTGCTGCACGTAGGCGAGCGCCTGCATCCGAATGCGTTCGATCGCACTTTCGGCGACGATCGCTTCAAATGTGCTGACCAGCCGATCAAATTCGAGTTCCGCGACTCCACGCAAGAGATCGACTTTGTCATCAACGTAGGCGTAGAGCGCGGGGGCAGTAACGCCGAGGCGCGCCGCGACTCCGCGCAGCGACACTGCATCGAGGCCGCCTTCAATCACCATTGCGTGGGCCTGCGCGACAACGAGCTCTCGGGTCAGGTTCGGGCGCAACGTCACGGTGAACACTGTAAAGCACGCCGAGGTGCGTGGGGCGGGTTACCGGCCGTGAAATGTTGGATCGCGTTTTTCAGCGAACGCTGCGGTGCCTTCACGCAGATCGTCGCTCGCAAATGCGGCGGCTTCAAGGCCGCGGAGCGCTGCGAATGCATCAGCGCCGAGCATCGTCGTTTCGCTCACCAGGTTGAGGGCGTGTTTATGGCCCTGAACCGTGAGTGGCGCCAACGTCGATACGTGCAACGCAAGTGTTTGCGCGGCAGCGAGGGCATCATCGGCGACGCGCTGCACGAGGCCAAGGGCGAGGGCTTCGCTTCCTGTGACCTGGCGACCAGTCAACAAGAAATCGCGCGCGAGCCCGTGCCCGACGAGCGCACTCAGTCGCCAGATGTTCTTCGGGCTGAGCAGGATTCCGAGCTTGCCTCCCGGAATCGACATGTTCGCGGACGGTGTGCAGACCCGCAGATCACAAGCCACAGCAAGCTGCATTCCCGCACCGATTGCTGGGCCGTTGATCGCAGCAATCACGGGAACGGCACAGTCACAAATCGTATCGAGCAAGATTTCGAATGAGGGCCGAAACGAATCCGTGACGCCACCATCGCCGTCGCCCGATCCGAAACGCGTCACCAGATCCGCGCCCGCACAAAATGCCGATCCCGCGCCAGTCAGCACGACACTGCGCACGCCGTCGAGCGCTCGAAATGCGTCGGCGAGCTCTACGCACAGCTCGCCACTCAGTGCGTTACGACGTTCTGGACGGTCGATGGCGATTGTTGCCACTGCGCCTTCGATTGCAACATCGATCATGCTGGCTCCACCGTCGCGAGCAAATCGCCTTCATGCACGGTATCGCCCTCTCGCACATGGAGTTCTTGCAATACCCCAGCGACTTCCACCAAAACCGGAATCTCCATTTTCATGGATTCGAGAATCATGATTTCGTGGCCGTCGCTCAATGTCTCACCGACCTCAGCGCGTATTTGCCAGATCGTTGCAGTTATTTCGGCGCGTACTTCGTGCATGGCCGCGCACCTTATCGGTGCACGCTCACATCAGCGACCCGATCTCAACGGCCCAATTTCAACAGCCCAATCTCAGCGGCCCAATCTCAGCGGCCGCGCCACTGCGGAGTGCGCTTCTCCGCGAACGCAGCCACACCTTCGGCAGCATCATCGGTATTAGTGGTGATGGTCAGCATCGTTTGCAAATATTCCAGCGCAGAACGCGGATCCGGCTGCTGCAACGTACGGTAAAAGGAATCGCGCCCCCATCGCATTGTCAGCGGCGGTTTCGCAGCCAACGTCGCGGCGAGCTCCACAACCCGAGCTTCCAAATCCGCGATCGGTACAACTTGGGAAACGCAGCCCAAACGTTGGGCTTCGTGCGCGTCGATCCGTCGACCCGTCATCATGAGTTCGAGCACTGTTTTGGGCGGCAGCGAACGCAGCAAGGGCACGGTGATCATGAATGGCCACAAACCCACATCGATTTCCGGAGTTCCAAAAATCGCGTTGTCGGCGGCAACCACGATGTCGCAGGCGCAGGCCAAACCAAAACCACCGGCCAACGCAAACCCGTGCACCTTCGCGACCGTCGGCTTACCGAGATCCCACATCGCTTGAAACAGATCCGCGAGCCGACCGCGACCATCGTGCAGCTCGGCAAAGTTGTCGTTGGCGGCAAAGGAGCCCAAGTCTGCACCCGCGCAAAATGCTTTGTCGCCCGCGCCGGCCAACACAACTACTCGCACGTCGTTGTTCGTGCGAGCGTCGCTCATCGCGTCGAGCAGTCCGCCCATCACTGCAAACGACATCGCGTTACGCCGCTCGGGTCGATTGATCGTGAGCGTCAGCACCGCCGCATCGAGCTGGACAAGAAGTTCGGGTTCAGGATTCATGGGTTCTGGATTCATGGGTTCTGGATCAGGGGTTCTGGCACAACAGGTTCAGGCACGGGCGCATCGTAGGGCGGACGCGCCACGATCGTCTCGAAGGGGTACACGAAAACGGGTTGACTTCCCGATACCGTAGAAAGCAATGACCGGCTTTTTGACGTTGTGCGTTGGCATCGCATTGATCGTGCCGTTGCTGACGCGCGGCAGTTACGAAGCGTTGCTCAAACGTCGGTGGCGTTGGCAACTCACGTTCGCCGCAGGTTTTGCCCTCCAAGCCGCCAGCGAACGACTCCCTCATCCTCGTGGCCATGATTTTGGTTTTGGGGCGCTACTCGCCTCCTACATTTTGTTGCTGGCATTCTGTGCCCGCAATTTCATCCGCACCGGTATGGCACTGGTATTCATTGGAATCGCAATGAATACTGCAACAATCGCAATAAATCATGGGATGCCGGTGCGAGTGCCTCAACGCTGGGCCCAAACCGGCGGTCTCGATCCCACTGTGAAGCATCACGCCGCCGACCGCACGGACACCACCTACTGGTTAAGCGACGTCATCTATCTGCCTGCCACCGATGAAGTGATCAGCTTCGGAGATTTGGTTCTCGCGATCGGCCTTATCGACGTGAGTTTCCATGCGTCTCGGCGGCGGCGGTCAAGGGTCCGACGCGACCGATCAGTCGCCCCTCGCCCAAAGCTGCGCACGCGCCGCCCGGTGCGAACGCCAATCGATCTCGATTCGTTGTCGAACGAAGCGTCGATCCATCCATCAGCCGGATGGAATGCGACGTATTCCTCGGCGGAATCATCGACCCGTTTGGCAGAGCTGGCTGCGACTGAAAGCCTGCTTGACTCAACGCGAGTCGGCCATGAGTTCACGACGGGTAACCCGCTCGAGCGCGTCGATTACTGACCGTTCGACGGCATCGCATTCACCGGCCGCGATACGCAACGATCGGACCGCAACACGCGAGTTGGCCCCACGGTCGGCGACTGCTTCATCGTAAGCATTCGCGTATTGCAGTGCGAGCGCGGCCGCGTTGCCTCGCGCATCAAGAAATGTGAACGACCGCTTCGATCCGGCGCGTGCCACGATGTCGCCGGCTGCGGCCAACGATTCCATTCCGCGCAACATATCTGCGGTCACGTGGGCAACTGTCGCGGCCGGAGTCGGGGGCCCTCCGAGGCTGGGATCATCCAAGGTCACCGCGCCGAGATGATGCAATCGAGCAGCGATTTCAAGGCGTTCCAAGGTTGTGGCACTCAGATCAAGCTCGGCACCAATCGCGAGCGCTAACGCCGCGACTCGCTGTGAGTGTCCGACTGGCGCCAGCCCCGCGAATTCCGGTGCCATCGCCAGCGCTTCAATCGTTTGTTCGAATGCTCGGTGAGCAGCATCAAGACGCTCAAAGCTGTACCACGCGGCAACGAGTGGAATCGCGAACAGAATCGGACCCCATACGCCAAGGTGCCCGATCCCCGCGACTCCGCGTTCGCCGATCGCCATCAATGCGCCCGACGACGCAATGGCCGTCCAGGCTCGACGCCCTCGGTCGTGCAGACCGCTCACGATCGCAGTGCGGGCCCGAACGAACTCGTCGACCGCAATCATGACGACGACCGTGATGACCAAAATGCCAAGGAGCAAACTCAAGCGTTCGCGACCACCAATGAGTTCGTGGGCACTGCGAAACGCAACCAGCGCGGCCCCGCCAACAATCGCGTGACGGGCCGCCATCTGGTGCTGGGTTCCTTGCGCAGGGTTTTCGCGCAATGCCGCGGCGGCGACAAATGCGCACAACCCAACTGAGATCGACGCGCGCCAATCGAAGTTCGCAGCCAACACGATGAACACGGAATACGACAATGGGATACCGATGCGATTGTCGCTACGGAGCAACAGCAATTCGCCGATTGCTGTACCGGCGCACAGCAAACACAACGTGGCCGTTGAGGTACTTGGCCACGCAACTGCGGCAACGATTGCACCGATCAGGCCCGCAAACGCAAGGGCAAGGCTGCGCCTCCACACGAATTTCACGCGCGTTCCAAACCTTCGGCAAGATCGCCCAGCCCCGCGGAACCAAGCCCGGCGATTGGCGGCGCGACATCCCACTCCTCGGTATCGACTTCGAAGCCCGCGCCGTGACGTTCGCCTCTACGCACAATCGCACGAGTCAACGCGTCGACACACTGCGGATGAAATTGGGTGCCGGACTTCGAACGCAGTTCCTCCAACGCGACCTCTTGCGTGAGCGCGCGACGATAACTGCGAGTCGATGTCATCGCGTCGTAGGCATCCGCGACCGCTATCGCAAACGCCTCAATCGAACCCTTGGCGGTGGCATCGCTGAATTGACTGTGCTCGCCGCTGACGACAGGGGCAATCGGCCGCAGAAAATCAATGTGTTGCAACATCTCTACCGTGACGTGTTCGTGCCGGCGCACAATCGCGAATTCTTGCGCCGTGAGCTTGCCCGGTTTGTTCAACAGCTGATTCGGCACGACAAGTTTGCCGATATCGTGCATCAGCGCGGCGGACCGAAGCCGTTCTAAGCGCCAAGGTGTCATGCCGAGTTCTTCGCCGATATAACGAGCGTACGCAGCAACTCGTTCTGCGTGGCCTGCGGTATACGCGTCTTTGGATTCCAACGCCCGAATCAATAGCCGCATCGTGGCTTCGTTCGTGGCGCGCAATTCCAGATACGACGTAAACACTCCGCGCACCAACAAGATTGGCACGACGAGCAACAACACGATCGGCCAGCCGAGATCGCGATACAAACGGCCCAGGAACAAGCCGACGAACGCAAACGGCAGGATTTGCAGCAACGCCGGTACAACTGCACTCAACGAGGTACGCAGCGCGGTTCGATCCTCGACCCAAAACGAGATGGCCACGAAGAGCGCCTCCACAACGACGACTGCAATCGCCGCCGGAAGCACGGCGATGATCCCAAGTGGAAGTGGCTCAACGATGGGTTTGGGAAGCAAGGCAAAGGCGCAAGCCGCGGCACCAGAGCCCAGGGCGAAGTTCGCCGCGTTGAATGCGATCCAGCCGCGCGTCGTCGGCGCAAGGTGGCGCTGGTTGATTCCCATTACGGCGCCGACCAACATCGGCCCCGCGAGCCACGCCGATTCGCGAAACACCACGATTGCGGTCATGCCCACCATAAATCCCGGGCTCACCACGACACCATTGGGGAGCCGAACTCGCTGATGCTCCGACGCGACTGCCAACAACGCCAAGACCCACAGCGGTGTCCACGCCATATGCGGATTGGCGATTGCAGCCCCGAGCACAATCAGGGACGCGATCGCGCAAGTCGCGGCAGTGAAGCCGCGGAGGCGTTTCGGGAACGTATCCATCATTGTCAACATGAGCCCCAGGAGTTTCCTCGATGCTCACAGCCCAAGCAAGGACATTCGCAGGGATAACCCATGATTTTTGCGATTCGAAGCAGGTGAGGCGCTATCTCCGTTCGCAATTACCACGTTGAGTGGTGCAGACCGCGCTTTTCGGGGCGCGAACACAGTGAGCGGGGGTAGACGCGAGCCCCTCGGGGCGCGAACACAGTGAGCGGGGGTAGACGCGCGATCGGTAGCGTTCCGGCCGCCATGACGACTGCTACCCGATTGATCAGTCTCTACGACGGCATCTCCGACGGCAGCGCTTCGAGAACCGTGGTGCAGCAAAGTCGGCTGTTGATGGCCACACTCGAGCGCATTTCCATGGATGTTGGCCGCGAGTCGCTGGTCGTGGTCGAACACAGCGCTCGCCGCGAGCGTTTCGACACCGAAGCGGTCGCGTTGCTAGCGGAGTTGGAGAGCTGGCACCTCATGGGTGCGCCGATTGTCATTCGGCATCATGATCTTGACGAATCAGCACTGGCTGCCACGACCGCGCTTGTTTGGCCAGCTGGGCCACGAGTTCGCCACGTCGCAATTACCCTGCGAATGCGGCGATTGCTGTTGGCTCGCGGCGTTGAGAATGTGGAGTTGATTCCCTATGCGTTCGAACTCGCGCCAGCCGATCTAGGTATCAAGACGACCGCACTAGAACCGCTTGT
>JANYBW010000034.1 GCA_025360585.1 Actinomycetes bacterium
GTTACTGGGGCGCCCAGTTTCATGAAAACGCTCGCTTGACTGGTCGGTAACTTGATGCGCGAGACTGCACCTATGACTGACCCAACTGTCCGTTCCGCCTTTGCACCCTGGGATCGGCGAGCGCTGCCTGGCCTGTTCACGGTCGAAGAAACCGCCCGTCGGGTCGGCAACTATCGCTGGGCCGAAATCAAACTCTTCGAAGTACTTGGCGGTTGGGTCGCGACCGTCCCGGAGCTCGATGTCAAGATGATCCTCGGCCGTCACTGCTACCACCACGCCTGGCATGCCGAACTGTGGACCAAACGGCTCCCGGAACTGCGTGAGATGAACGTCGATCGCATGACTGAGCCTGCAAATCCCGCGTTTGCGAAGTTCATGGAGGCCGTTCGGGCCCCTGAAGCTCCTGGTGAAACGATCGAAAAACTCGTCGGCGTATACCGCGTGCTTATTCCTCGGACGATCGCGGCCTACACGTACCACCGCAACGGCACCAGCGAAATCACCGATTCCCCGACGATTCGCAGCCTGAACCATGCACTCGCCGATGAATATGCCGATTTCACTGATGGCGAGATGCTGATCCAGAGCCTGTTGGATTCACCCGAGAAGGTGGAGCGGGCGATGAAACGTCAATACGAACTTGAAGCCCTGATCGTCGAGGCTGGCGGCATCGCTGGCCCGGATAGCATTGGTAGTCAACCTGGCGACACTGGAGCAACAGTATGAAAAAGCACCTTCCCGAATCCGAACTGGCGCGCGACGGCCGCTTCCGTCGCAACAAAATCGAAGACCAGATCTTTGATCCGCGTAACGCGATGCTCGGCACGCGCAACCTTGGGCCTGCGGTCATGGCCGCGGATCGCCCGGCAGCAGCCGAGCGCAGCCGCAGCTTGATGCACGGTATTTTTGTCGGCGAGATTCAAGCCCTCGAAGGTGCCGGCCGCACGTGTTTCGATTTCGAACAAGAAGAAGCGCCGTTCGCGTTGAAACTCGACATGGCCCGCCAATGCTGGGACGAAAGCCGCCACTGCGAAATTTCCGTGAAGCTCTCGGATCATATGGGTACGGATATCGGCGAGTACGGCGAAAGCACCTTTCTCTACGCGGCCGCGTGCAACACCGATCCGGTCATGCGGCTCTGTGGCGTGAACCGCGCACTCGAAGGCTTGGCGATCGATGTGTTTTCTTCGATGAAAACCTTCGGCGAACAAAGCGGCGATCCCGTGCTGACGTTCTGTGAGGATTGGATGCTCGCCGATGAAGTTACGCACGTGAAGATGGGCTCCGATTGGTTGCGCAAGCTCACCGAAGATGATCCCGATCGGCGTGAGCGTGCGCTCGATTTTCAGCGCACCGTCGACAAGGTCTTTTCACTCGGCGGTTTCCGTGGCGAACAAGAAGAGAACCCGATTCAGATCACCCGCAAATTCCGTTCGCTCGCGGGCTTCAGCACCGAAGAATGCGATGAACTGGCCGAAGTGGCGCGTCAGGCGATGGAAGAATCGCGCGCGATGGTGGCGATGGCGCAAGCTGCTGCAGCATCGTGACCATCACGGTCACCCCGGATCCGTTTGTCCTCGTTCCCTACGATGCGGCAACGATCCGTTCCATCATTGAAGACACTGCTGCGCAACTCGAACTTTCCGCCTCAATCGATATCTCGTTGCGCGTGGATGAGCAACTGCCACACCCGATTTTGGCGACGAACGTCGATATTGTCGACGGCGCGATCTCTTTGTTCGTGAGTGGCGGTAACTTCGAATCCCGCAATAAATCCAGGACCTTTTCGGAAGTCCACGCCCGCGCCGAAATCGCGCACATGTTGTTTCGTGCCAAAGACCGCTTCGATGGCGGCTTCGAAAACGCGCCGGTAGATGCCGATCTCACCTTGGGTGAACGCCAATCCTGGGATATCTACGCCTGGGGCCGGGTGGCTCGGATCGGCCACAACGTGCATCAACAAAAACGCATCTACGACTTTCGTATGCAACACGGCTTCACCGACGCAGCCGACGCCGCGTACGAGCGTTTGTGGTCTGCGCAGACGATGACCTGGGACGGCGTGCGTGAAATTTGCGCCGAAACCGGAGCTAACGAACGGCCCACTCCAAAAACCCCGATCGACTTGTTGCGCCAAGGCGTGTAACCGCAAGCAACGTCGGAGTTTTGGTGGTCTGACGCGGGTACCAATGGCGTCGTGAGTGCCGCAGAACGTGCAGGCGGCCGCGAGATTTCTTGTCTGGATCCCTCGATCAACCAAGACCATTGTGTAAAGATCTGGCTCTCAGTATCCTTAGGGGGCGCAGATGGCACAGACGTCGGTAGATCACGAAGCCGGAGGCAAAGGTCTCAAGACCGGTTCGCTCGGGCTGGTGGCGGTCATTGTGATCGGAGTCGCCTCGACGGCCCCGGGCTACAGCCTCGCCGCGTCGCTCGGTGGGGTCAGCAGTGCAGTTGGTATACAAGCGCCGGCGATCATGTGGTTCGCGTTCATTCCGATGGCCTGTATCGCGGCCGCGTACTTTTATCTGAACAAGGCCGATCCTGATTGCGGCACAACGTTTACCTGGGTCACTCGTGCGATGGGCCCCAAAACGGGTTGGTTCGGAGGATGGGGGATCGTTCTCGCCGACTTGGTGATTATGCCGAATCTCGCGGGAATCTCTGGGCAGTATCTCTACTTGCTGTTCGGTGCGGACAAGCTCGCGGCAAATCCATTCGCTACAACAGTTTTGGGTTGCGTATTCATTCTCGCAATGTCGTGGATTTGCGTGATCGGTATTGAACTGAGTGCTCGGTCACAGGTTGCGCTGTTGGGGACTGAAGTGACGGTACTGGTCGCGTTTGCAATTGTGTCCATTTACAAGGTGTACGCGAATCACCCGAAAGGCTCGATTACGCCATCGCTTTCGTGGCTGAATCCGTTGCAAATTGGAAGCTTCTCAGCACTTTCGGCTGGTCTTGTGTTGGCAGTCTTTATTTATTGGGGCTGGGATACTGCAGTCAGCGTGAACGAAGAGTGCGAAGATTCCGCCCGCACTCCTGGAGTCGCAGCAGTGCTTTCAACCATCATTTTGCTGTTGATTTATGTCATCGTCACTGTTGGAGCGCAGGCGTTCGCGGGTCCGAAAGTTCTTGCCGACTCAACCGATGTGATCAACGACGTCGGAAAGCTCGTATTCGGATCTTCCGGGTTGGGCCACGTGATGCAGAAGCTGCTCATCATCTCGGTGCTGACTTCCGCCGCAGCATCGTGTCAGACCACGATCTTGCCAGCGGCGCGCAGTGCATTGTCGATGGGAGTTCACGGCGCGGCTCCGAAAAAGTTGGCGGAAATGAATACCCGGCGTCTCACGCCGGAGTTCGCAACTTGGTTATTCGGTGCCATCTCGTGTTTGTGGTACGTCGGGTTGGTCTCGATTTCTTATTGGACCAAAACCGACGCGTATTCCTCCTCCATCGCGGCGGTGGGAATCATGATTGCCTTCTATTACGGCCTCACTGGATACGCGTGCATTGCGTACTACTGGCGCTTCATTTTCAAAAGTGCGAAGAACTTCTTGCTCGTCGGTGTCCTACCCCTTATCGGGTCGGGGATCTTGACCTTTGTTCTGGTGAAGACACTCATCGATTCCTTCAAAGAGGACTACGGATACGGGAAGCTCCTGGGAGCGGGAACGGTGTTCACGATCGGAGTGGGGCTCTTGGTGCTTGGGCTTCCACTCATGTTGTTGTGGATGTGGCGGTCGCCAACGTTCTTTTCGTACCGGCGCGATCCGGTTGATATGAGACCAGACCCCGATGGCAATGGAGGCCCTGCACCAATGCTGGGCACGATCACCAAGGAGTCCGTCAATGCCCGGTGAAATCATTTGTGGTCACGGTGGAGTACTCGCCGAGAGCCTGCCCACGTTGCAAGCCGCCGCCGATCTAGGGATTGCGCTCAACGCCGCTGTCGTGTTGGTATTCGGTTACGACCCACCGCTATCGGGTGGCCAAGTTGGTGACTTACGGCGCGAGTCGGGGCAGCTCGGCGAACAGTTTCTCGCCGAAGCCAAAGCCGCGGTGTTGCAGCACGCGCCGGCGTGTGCCGTCGATACTGTCCTGGTCGAGGATCGCCCAACCGAAAGCATCCTGTTTGTTGCCGAACAGCGCTCGGCGCGGATGATCGTGGTTGGCCATGGAGGCAGCGGCCCGATGCGCGGAGCGCTTCTCGGCTCGGTCGCTTACAACTTGGTACACCGTTCGCCGGTGCCCGTGCTGGTCGTCCCGATGCCGGAGGACTAACCCAGTAGGTTCGTGCGGATCACTCCAACGACGGGACGACTCACGTGAAACGCACCACGCTTGCCCTACTGCTATTGGTCACGATGGCGGCCGCTTGTGGTAGTAGCGACGATGCCAACTCGGCCGCGAAACGCAAGCCCTACGTGGACGCGGTGATGGCCTCGAATTCGGTATCGAAGCCCAAGAAGGTTTCGGCGGCCACGGCCGATGTGGTTCGTCGGTGTATCGCGGACTCTGCGATCAAAAACGTCAGCGTTCCTGCGTTGGTGAAGCATGGTCTGAAGCCGGCCGACCTCGCGGACAAAGCAGGAAATTCGAGTAAATTCGGCGAGAAACTCACCGTCGCCGAGGCCGGTCAGTTCGTCGATGGGCTCGCGCACGTCAGCTGCTACACGGTCGATAGCGCGAGTGCGGCCGATAAGGATGCGTTGAAAAAGCGAGCGTGCGTGATCACTGGCGAAATCAAGATCAAAGGATTTCGTGAACTGATCATCGAGTTCGTCCGGAACAAGGATCTCGGGACCAAGGTGAATTCGATGCGCGATGAGATCAACAAGGTTTCGAAAGCTTGTGGCGTACCTCAGGGCTAGTGCACTGAGGTCTAGCTGCAATCGAATGCCTGTGCCTACGCGAGGTCGTGGGCGCTGATGCTGTCGTAGAGATCGATGGTTGGTTGCGCCGCGAGCAGCGGGATTACTTCTTTGGCCATATCGGCCATCACGAACGAATCCAAATGACGGCGCGCCGCTGAGTCGTTGTCCCATTTTTGGATCACGAGGAATCGACCGCTCGCGGTGGTGGAAACGACAAGATCCACATTGCGACAATGGGTCTCGTGCCGGGTCATCACGATGTAGCGAGCGAGCACGCTGGCGAGCGTGGCTTCGCTGCCCGAGTTGGCATCGAACGTTGCAGTGAGTACCGAAACTTCGATTTCAGTGCTGGGCTTTTGCGGTTCGTTGTCGAGGGTCTCGCTCATAAGAACATGCCTGTAATTCCTCGACGTTTTCGCCAATTTGGTGACCTCAGGGCACGACTCCGGTGCCCTCTTGACAGCATACGTATCGTACAAGAGCCAGATGGCCTAGGGGATCTCCGGAAACGGGGAGCTGGGAGCCCAAGGGTCTACGTCGTTCGAACTACGAAAAGGATCCAGTTTTGGCAAAAGCAGGCGTTGACCGCGACGAAGAAGACCTCGTTCGCTTGTACCTCACAGATATCGGGCAGTACAAGCTGTTGACCAAAGACGACGAGGTCCGCCTCGCGCAAGCGATCGAAGCTGGGGTGGTCGCTGCAACTGAACTGGCCAACACTCCAACCGTTTCGCCGGCTCGAAAACGTGAGCTTCGTCGAGTGGCCCGAGAGGGCGAAACCGCTGAACGGACCTTCGTGCAATCAAACTTGCGCCTCGTGGTGTCGATCGCCAAGAAGTACCAAGCATCGGGGCTTCCGCTGCTCGATCTGATTCAAGAGGGAAACCTCGGGTTGATGCACGCCGTCGAGAAATTCGATTGGCGCAAAGGCTTCAAATTCTCCACCTACGCCACGTGGTGGATACGTCAGGCCATCACCCGCGGGATCGCCAACACCGGGCGCACTATCCGCCTTCCAGTGCACGCAGGCGACACGCTGTCTCGCTTACAGAAGGCCCGGAGCCGTCTAGAGCTCAAAATGGGACGGCCAGCAACGATTGCAGAGCTCGCGATTGAATGCGAGATGCCCGAAGACAAAGTGTCTGAGGCACTCCGGTTCGCATCGGAGCCGTTGTCGCTCAGTGAACCACTGCGCGAAGACGGCGACGCGGAACTCGGCGATGTTGTGCAGGACCACAATGTTGAGTCACCGTTTGAGATGGCCGCGACCGCGCTACTTCCGAGCGAGATCGACAAACTGTTGTCGCCGCTCGATCCCCGAGAACGCGACATTTTGAAGCTGCGCTTTGGCCTCGACCGTGGCGAGCCCCGCACACTTGAAGAAGTTGGCGAATACTTCAACCTGACTCGGGAGCGCATCCGGCAGATCGAAGCCCGAGCAATGTCGAAGCTGCGCCACCCATCGGCCGACACGGGAGCGCGCGACCTGCTGGCCGTCTGAACGTCTGAACGTCTGAACGTCTTGCTGTGTCCCTCTGGTATTCCGCATGCGGAATACCAGAGGGACACAGTTGTCTGGCGGCGGGCCGATTGTTTGCGTGCGGCTAGGTTCGCTCACGGAGGTGCAAGGGGTCTGGTGGCCCTCCTCGTCTTCAAAACGAGTGTGCCGGGTAATCCCCGACGGGTGGGTTCGATTCCTGCCACCTCCGCGAACGGGCAATTCAGTGTCCATGCAGTGCCGGTGCGTATCACCAAATACCGTCGCAACCAGGGAGTTTATAACAGAGTCGTTCGAAAGTGTTCTCGCCGAGTCGCCGTCGTTCGTGTAGCGTTGCTTCCATGGTTGCTACCAATTTGGAGGAGCGAAGATGCCGAGGAAGCCAACTGGCAAACGACTCACGGGCACAGATGGGGCGGTGACGGTGCATGGCAAGGCAGCCAACGGCGAGGGCTCGGTCTATTTCGCGAACGACGGCCGCTGGCGCGCTACGTATCGTCTACCCGGCGAACCCCGTGCCCGAACCGCAAGTGCCTCAACGCGTGAAAAAGCAATCGCTCGGCGCGCCGAGAAGCTCGACGAAGCAGCTCAACTACCGGCGCGCTCCGCAGCGATGTCGCGCCGTACGACGATCGGTGAACTCGCACCGTGGTGGCTGCACAACGTGCAGCGTCATCAGGTGCGCGCCTCGACATGGGCGAAATCTGAAGACCGAGTGCGCCGCATCGTCGAGACCGTCGGGATGATCGAGGTTGGCCAACTGCGCGCCGGTGACGTAGTGGCGTGGCAATCGCAGTTGCTCACGGAGCTAGCCCCGAAGACCGTTTGTCACTACCGCCAAACACTCGCGCAGATCATGGATCAAGCAGTCGAGTTAGGTCTGGCCGTCGCCAATCCTGTTCGCCGCGTGAAACCGCCGTGGGTACCGCGCACCGTCGCTCGCGCATTGAGCGTCGACGAAGCAAGGGCACTGGTTGCAGCGGCGGCAGACGACAAGTACGGGGCCGTCATCGGATTGTTGTTCTTCCAAGGCTGGCGAGTCAGCGAAGCACTCGGCTTGGCATGGTCTGATATCGATCTCGACGCGCGGACTGCACGAGTGCAGCGTGCGTGTATCTATGTTGATCACGTCGGACCCGCGCTCGGCCCGACGAAGACCATCGGGGCCATGGGTGACCACCAGTTGGTGCCGATGGTTGTCGAGCTATTGCGGCGCCGCCGGAAACTACAAGCCACCGAGAGACTCGCGAGCGCCGAGCCTCGGTCTGAGCACCTCTATGAGGGACGCACCGTCGACCTCGTGTTCACGAATTCGGCCGGAGGCCTACTGACCCGTCAAGCGATAACAAAACTTCTCGCGACTGCCGCCGCGACTGCGGGCATCGACGCGACGAAACTTGGCACGCATACCGGCCGCCGGTCGGTAATCACCGCGCTGTACGCCCAAGCAGGGGAATCGATCGATGAAATCGCGCGCTTCGTTGGCCACGCGTCAGCGGCAACGACCGCCGGATACGTGCGAGAACTCGGCGATCGCCCCGCAGCGTAGGCGGAACGCGCCGCACAACTCCTCGACCCCGCGGCAGGCGAAAAATAGGCACACGGCTACCCTCCAATTGCGGGAACTTCACTGCAACAAATCGGGGAGTGAGTACGACACTCTGATTCGGACCCCACCACCGAAGGAATATGAAAGACTCCACATCACCCGCACAGCATGACCAATTCCAAAACACCGTGCCAACGAAACCCAGGCAACATCAAAGTGTCCACAAATCAGTGCAACTCCAGCGAACGGCACCCCCATTCTCATCCACCAGGGCGCCCAACCGCCATGGAACGCTTACACAAAGTTCGTGACACACCCATTGGTGAGCCGAGTAATGCGATCATGGTGACAACGAGCAACGCGATGATGTCAGTCGAAATCACCGATGTTGTCGCTTCAACGTCGTCGTCTCGTTCGGCGCCGATGAATACTGGCATCAGGCTCGCGGTGAAGATCCCACCGAGGAAGAGTTCGTAGACGACGTTCGGCATCCTGTTCGCCGAGTTGTAGACGTCGGCGAGGAGCGTGTTACCGAGCACCGCGAGGGTGATCGCGACACGAACAACACCGGTCGCGCGCGACGCGAGTGTGCCGATTGCGACCGCGAGTGAGTTGCGAGCCAGGTTGTGTTCGTGTGTGCCACTCGCCTTTGCCGATTGCTCATGGCGAGCGGCGACGCTTTCGCTTGCCGAGTTTGTGACGCTGAATCGTGCGGACGCCTATTGTGAACGCCACACCAAATGCGATGAGCAGTGTGATTGAAATCGATCGATGGAGTGAGCCTGGGTCGCTCCCGCGGTGCCTTGTCGACGTCGGTGTGTTTGGTCTCGAAGTCGTCTGGGTATCGATGGTGGGTGGTGCCGCGGCGATGGTTGATGTCGTCGCTGTGTCTGGAGGAGACGGCGGAAGCAACGTGGTGAATACCCGCAGCGTGGAGCTTCGTGTTCCGTCGATTGGTACCGCGGTCAGGATGCGATCTGCGGCGCTAGCAAACCCGAGTTGCTCTCCGATTTCCGCGTAGTGGCTCGAGGGTCCGGACGCGATGGTGGCCGGTGCTGTCCATGTGCCACCAGCGAAGGTTCGCGTGACAAAGTCAACGTTCCCATGGCGAAAGCGAGCCGTAAGCAACCAGAGCTTTTGGGTTTGGTCGAATAGCACTTGCGCGAAAGTTTCGACTGTTCCTGGTGGAGGAGCGACGACGGTAACCGGTCGCCACGCGTCGTGCGCGTCCGTTGTCATCATCACAATCGCTGTCGAACCGTGAATAGTTTGGTCCCAGGCCATCGCGGCTTTGCCTCGCTCGCTGATTGCATACGAGGGTACCGATGCCACGATCCCGGCGATGCCTGCAACTGACCTCTGCGATGCAGTGCCGGACCACAACGTCGCGGGCGCTTCGAACGTTTGTCCGCGGCTGTGGGTTGTGATCAATACTGCGCGTCCGCGTCCGTTGCCATCGCGTTCGCCAACAACCATCGATACCGCGCCGTTGCGCTCGAGTGGAGCCGAACTCCCGAACGGCGCGCTCAACCCACTCGACGGCACCGACACCGCAGGCCCGAATACTGGAACCTCGTCGTTCAGTGTTGCCGACACCAGTTTGATTTCGGATGACTGGGGCATCCCTCGGCACTCGGCGCCGTCGCCGTGTGACTCTGTCCACGTGACGAACGCCCGTGAGCGTGCTCGATCGATGCCAAGTTGGGGGCGATCAACGTAGGTGTCTACCTTCGGAGACTGCACGGTGACATAGCGCGGGGTCGTGCCGTTCAATAACGCGAGGAACACCGTGCTGCGCGTTTGACACCCTTCGAGTCCAACGACAGAAGCACCTCCGGCAACGAGGAGATCCCCGTTGTTTGCAAACACAAGGGTTGGGTCGTACGCCTTGGATGATCCGGGTGGGGTGATGTCGATTGGTGGTGTCCACGTTCTTCCGCCGTCGTGCGTTATCGCGACCTGGATGATGACTGGATTGAGGTATGGATCAGCGGCGACGGCGAAGTGACGAGGATCTTTGGGGTCGATTGCAATCGCGGCCTCGGCCATTTGTCGGGGTCCCGCGTGCAGCGCGGTGACTTCGATCGGAGCGCCGGGTTGGCTCGATGCAGGCGACGATACGGCCATCACCACACGGATTAGGACAGAGGTGACGATGAGGGTTGTTGACATGGCGCGCCGGGAATCAGGCCTCGTCTTGAGGCGTCGTTGTGTGGTGTGCCGTGGACGGTCTCTCCACCATCCCAAATACGAGTCCGGCTTCGTTGACGACACGTTCGAAACGTACTGAATGAAAACCGGCTTCAATGAGTTTGTCGACCCAAAACTTTGGTGCGGCTGGCAGTTCACTACCCCGACGCAACCCGTATCGGACCAGATTTTTAGCGATCCGCCAGACGCCCCCTGGTCCCTTCTTGAGTAGTGCGACTAACTTGTCACGAATGATGGCGCGGTCGCTCGCCGTCGCACCCCGCCCAAGCATGATGTCGCAAATTACGATGCGCCCGCCCGGACGAAGCCAGCTATACGCCCGCACCAACAGATCGGCTTTTTCTTTATCAGTCAGATGATGCAACACGTA
>JANYBW010000054.1 GCA_025360585.1 Actinomycetes bacterium
GAGATGGTGATGCCGGGGGATAACACTCCGATGACGGTGAGTTTGGGTAAGCCGATCGCGATGGATGAGGGTTTACGGTTCGCGATTCGTGAGGGTGGTCGTACGGTCGGTTCCGGCCGCGTCACCAAGATCGTGAAATAGGTTTATTCATGGCGAACAACGGTCAGAAAATCCGGATCAAGCTCAAGGCCTACGATCACGAAGTGATCGACCAGTCGACAAAGAAAATTGTCGAGACGGTTGTGCGGACCCAAGCAAAAATACAGGGTCCGGTGCCACTGCCGACTGAGATCCGTCGCTACTGCGTGATCCGTTCACCGCACAAAGACAAAGACAGCCGTGAGCATTTCGAAATGCGGATCCACAAGCGGTTGATCGATATTGTCGATCCAACGCCTAAGACGGTCGAGTCACTCCAACGTCTTGAACTCCCCGCGGGCGTGGATATCGAAATCAAAATTCAGCAGGTCTGATCGTTCCGGACCCGTTCGAAGCGCCGCGATACTGAAGCTTCGACATGACAAGCAACCTATGCAGCGCCCGTCGGCTAACCGGCGGGCGCGGTTGTGCTTCATCCCGATCGCTAACCTGATCTTGGTTTTCCCGACGCCGTTGGGGTAAGCCGCTAGCCTCGCTGCTGGTGAAACGACGCGCGCGATTGCACTCAAAACGCCGCGACGGCAAGGCTCGAAACGAATCGCGGCGGACGCTGATCGCTCTGGCGTTGTTCGGTTTCGTGTTGACGTTTGCGTGGTCGCTCATCGATGGCAACTTTGGTGGTCCCGACGAGGTTCTGCATCTCGACTTGGTCCACGAAATGTCGTATGCCCATCGATACCCCCTCGACATTGCCTATCGAGTCGATCAACGCGTCGGGGATGTACGCAATGTCGCGCTGCACGGGACTGGATTCGGCGAGCATGCTCTTGCGGGGCAGGCACTGCGGCGCGAACTCCGTCCGGCCTTCGACGATGGGCTGAAAGTCCGGGGTAGCCACAATCAACTGATTCAGCATCCTCCACTGGGTTGGATCGTCCCGACAATAGGTTCAATATTGATTCGTATCGTGTCGGATCCGAGCACATGGCCGTACGATCGCTATCTGCTGTTGCTGAGGTTCCTCACCGCAACCCAAATGGCCGTGGTCGGGCCGCTCATCTACCTCAGCGCTCGACGATTTCAGTTTGCCCACGCACTCGCGGTCACAGCGGCCATGTTGCCATTTGCGGTTCCCCAAGTGACCTATGTCAGTGGCGTCATCAATAACGACGGGATGCTGCTTGTAGTCGGCGCGCTCGTGTCCTACTTCTTGGCTCGAATTTTGACCGGAGACCTCAGCACAAAAACGTCTTTAGCGCTTGGCGCGACCCTGGGGCTCGGAATGCTCACCAAAGCGTGGGGTCTTCTGCTATTTGCCGCGATCGCCGGGTTGTACGCCGTGCTGCTGGCCTCGGGCAAACGAAACGTCAACCGCGAAGATCCGCTACTCGATGTAACGGGTGATACATCGGCGCGGGTGCTTCGTTCTGGAATTGTCGTAGCCGCCGTGGCATTGCTCAGCAGCGCTTGGTGGTGGATCCGTAACCTCGTGATTTCCGGGCAAATTCAACCTCATCGCTCGATACTCCCCGATCCACCCAAGGGCTTTATTCCTCGATCGATGAGCAGCTGGCTGCCTCGCGCCCTGAGCTGGATCGTCCGCCGGTTTTGGGGATGGTTTGGACCTTTCGCCGAAAATGTACGGCTGCCAACGGGGCTGGTGGCGGTAGCGACGGTCGTCTCAGTGCTCTTGGCGTTGGCTGCGTTGAGAATTCGCGAACGGCCCGTGCGGCTCTTTTGCCAACTTTCCATCGCGTTACTCAGCGTGAATGCGCTTGAAGTGCTGCGGCAGGGGCGCGCTCTGCACGTTGAACATGCTCTGAACCAAGGAATACAAGGTCGCTACCTCTTTATCGCGGTACCAATGATGTCGATCGTGTGTGCCGCCGGTGCGTTTCGGATTGCTCGACGGTGGTCACGCGCGTTTCCGTTTCTGACACTTGCCGCTGTCGTTGTAATGCAGGCATTCGGTTTGTTTGCCGCCTTCAGTTATTTTTGGGGAGCACCAACTGCCTCGTTTGGCGAACGGCTGAATGCCCTCGCAAGCTGGTCCCCGCTGCCGCCGGTCGTGTATACGGCGACTTGGATCGCCTTAGCTGCCGGTTTCGCATACGCAATCCTCGGAACCAGTGCTTTTGCTCTCGGCCCTTCGACAAACTTGTCGCCTGAGTTCGAAGCGCGAGATACCACCCGCTAGTATCTCACGGTCTTACTTCGCGTACCAGCCGGTCAGCGGAACTAAGCCAATCGAAGCCCGTGTAGGCCGACGCGTCTGCGAACGGAACCACACGGCACAACCGAAAGCACGCTCCGCTGGCAACCCTGCCTGCGGAGCGTTCGCGTGAACGAGGAACTGTCATGGCAACCAAGGGCATTCTGGGGCGCAAGCTCGGCATGACCCAGGTCTGGGAAGGCGATCGGGTTATTCCGGTCACCGTCATCGAGGCCGGGCCCTGTCGCGTGGTGCAGCTCAAGACGCCAGAACGCGATGGGTATTCCGCCGTCCAACTCGCCTTCGGCGAGACCAAAGAGACGCGGTTATCCCAAGGCGAACTCGGCCATCTTAAAGCAGCCGGTGCGCCGGCAACCCGCACTTTGGCGGAGCTGCGAGTCGAGAGTCTCGAGGGATTTGAGATCGGTCAGATCGTCAAAGCCGACGTCTTTGAAGCCGGCGACATCATCGATGTCACCGGTATTACCAAAGGTAAAGGTTTCGCTGGCGGCATGAAGCGTCACAACTTCAAAGGCCAAGGCGCGTCTCACGGTAACCACAAGAAGCACCGTGCACCGGGTTCAGTCGGCGCTTGCGCGACACCGGCACGTGTTTTTAAGGGTCAAAAGATGGCCGGGCACATGGGTGCGACGCGCGTGACCACTTTGAACTTGCGCGTTGTGCAAGGTGATGCGGAGCGCAATCTAATTCTCATCAAAGGCGCGGTTCCTGGCCCCAACGGTGGACTGGTATTTCTGCGCAACGCGGTGAAGAAGGGTGCCAAAGCATGAGCACCGTCACAATCAAAACCGCTGCAGGCGATGATGCTGGAACGGTCGAACTCCCAGAAGCCGTCTTCGGTATCGAGCCGAACGTTTCGGTGATGCACCAAGTCGTCACCGCGCAGTTAGCCCATAAGCGCGCTGGCACCCACAGTACAAAGACTCGCGCTGAGGTTGCTGGCGGTGGCGCAAAGCCATGGCGCCAAAAAGGCACCGGCCGCGCCCGTCAAGGGTCGATTCGGGCACCTCAATGGCGTGGCGGTGGTGTTGCGCACGGTCCGAAGCCGCGCGACTACACGATGAAGGTCAACAAAAAAGTGGTGTCACTCGCGCTGCGCAGCGCGTTGAGCGATCGTGCCGCTGATTCCAAAGTCATGGTCGTCGCTGATTGGGGCATCCCCGAACCAAAGACGAAGCTCGGCATCGCGCTGCTTGAGTCGCTTGGCCTGCGTAACAAAGGCGAACGCGCGCCGCGCGTGCTCGTAGTGCTCTTTCGTGGTGAAGAAGCCGCGTGGAAATCGTTGCGGAACCTTGGTCAACGAGTCCAGGTGATTCTCCCCGAAGAACTCAATGCATACGACGTGCTGGTCAACGATTACATCGTGTTTTCGCAAGCCACACTCGAAGCGCTAACTGCTCGCTTCTCGAGCTTGAAGGGCGGCGACGCAGCATGAGCCGTGATCCTCGCGACATCATCATTAAGCCGGTTGTTTCGGAAAAAAGCTACGGCGCCATGGAAGTGGGCGTCTTTACGTTTGTCGTAGCTCCCGACGCCAACAAGATCCAGATACGTCAAGCGATCGAAGCGATCTATCCAGACGTCAAAGTCGAAAAAGTCAATACGCTGAACCGCATCGGTAAAAAGGTGCGTTCGCGGCGGGTACGCACGCTTGCGAAGCGTCCCGATACGAAACGAGCGATCGTCACCCTCAAAGCGGGCA
The DNA here is from genome assembly GCA_025360585.1 of Actinomycetes bacterium. GTDB lineage: Bacteria > Actinomycetota > Acidimicrobiia > IMCC26256 > PALSA-610 > F1-120-MAGs023. The sequence goes on from JANYBW010000054.1 coordinate 4,035, forward strand.
CGATCGACATCTTCGGGAGCTGATGATGGCTATACGTACCCGTAAACCAACGAGCCCAGGCCGGCGTTTCCAGACGGTTTCAGATTTCGCTGAAATCACTACTGATAAGCCCGAAAAGTCGCTCACTCGGCCTAAGCCACAAACCGGTGGACGCAACGCCTATGGTCGCAAGACCGCCCGACACCGAGGTGGAGCCCACAAGCGCAAGTACCGGGTCATCGATTTCCGGCGCAACAAAGACGGTATTCCGGCCAAGGTCGCGACAATTGAATACGACCCGAACCGCAACGCACGCATCGCATTGCTTCACTACCGTGACGGCGAAAAGCGCTACATCATTGCGCCGCAAGGGCTCAAAGTCGGTGACATGCTCTCGAACGGCCGCGAAGCGGAAATCCGCATCGGGAACTGCTTGCCAATGCGATACATCCCGGTTGGTACAACAATTCACAACGTCGAATTGAAGCCCGGAGCGGGAGCAAAAATGGGCCGAGGCGCGGGTACCGCGATTCAGCTCATCGCCAAGGACGGCGACTACGCAACAATTCGCCTCCCTAGTACCGAAATGCGCAGAGTTTCCATCGACTGCCGTGCAACAATCGGTTCGGTTGGAAACTCCGAAGCATCACTGATCTCGATCGGTAAAGCCGGCCGGAATCGTTGGAAGGGCGTGCGTCCGCAGACTCGCGGTGTCGCGATGAACCCAGTCGACCATCCACTCGGTGGTGGTGAGGGTAAAAGCTCTGGTGGGCGTCACCCAGTTTCGCCATGGGGTCAACCCGAGGGCCGTACCCGTAAAAAGGGTAAGGCCAGCGACAAACTCATTGTGCGCCGTCGCCGCACGCGAGGCGCTCGGAGGTAATACAAGATGCCACGCAGTTTGAAAAAGGGACCATTCATTGATGACCACCTTCAAAAGAAGGTTGATATTCAAAATGAGTCCGGAGACAAAAAAGTCATCAAGACCTGGTCACGTCGGTCCACGATCACCCCTGATTTTGTTGGCCACACCTTTGCGGTACACGATGGGCGCAAGCACATTCCGGTGTACGTCAGCGAAGCAATGGTCGGTCACAAACTCGGCGAGTTCGCGCCTACGCGTACCTTTCGATGGCACGCCGGTCAAGAGAAGTCGAGCCGTCGATAATGACTACTGAGACTTCCTCGGTCGAGGTGCGGGCCTCGGTGAAGTACCTTGGCACGTCGCCGTACAAAGTCCGCGCGGTGTTGAATCTCGTACGCGGCCTCGCAGCTGAAGACGCCGAACGAATTTTGCAGCTCACTGAACGCGATGCTGCGGGCGATGTGCTGAAGGTTCTTGAGTCAGCTATGGCAAATGCTGAGCACAACAACGGTCTCGCTGCAGATGAGCTGTTCATCACCGAGTGTTTTGCCGATGAGGGCCCGACGCACCCAGGTGGCCGCTCCCGTGCCCGGGGCCGGTCATTCAAGATTCGCAAACGAACGTCACACGTGACGATTGTTTTGGCTCGCTTTTCCGAAGCTGAGTTGGAAGCTCGACGTCGTAAAGCCGAGGCCGCTCCGATAACTCGCAGTGGTTCCCAGCGAAAACGTTCGGAGCGCGTGCGCGCTAGCCGGCAAGCAACGCAGGATCATGACCATGACCATGACGATGACCATGACCATGGAGTTACCGACGACGCGATTGTCGAGATGAACGTTGTGGCGAACACGGAAACTGATGCAACCGTAACGAGTGAAGCGGTAAACGAACAAGTGAACGAGGAGACCGCATAATGGGTCACAAGGTCAATCCGTACGGGTTTCGCCTCGGTATTGTCACCGACTGGAAGTCGCGTTGGATCGCATCAGGCAAGGAATATCGCGAGTGGCTGATCGAAGACATCAAGATTCGCGAATATCTCAAAAAAGAACTCGAGCGCGCCGCGGTTTCGCGAGTTGAAATCGAACGCAGTGGTGATCGCCTCCGCATCGATGTACACACTGCGCGCCCGGGAATTGTTATTGGTCGTCGCGGAGCGGAAGCGGACCGCTTGCGCGAAGGTTTGCGCAAGATCACGGGCAACGCGAAGATCCAATTCAACATTCAAGAAATCAAGCAGCCTGAACTCGATGCGATGCTGTTGGCACAGGGTGTGGCGGATCAACTCGCAGGACGCGTGAGCTTCCGTCGTGCCATGAAACGCGCATTGCAGACGGCAATGAAAGCCGGCGCTCAGGGAATCAAGATTCAGTGCGGTGGTCGTCTGGGTGGCGCTGAAATGAGCCGTTCTGAGAGCTACCGCGAAGGACGGGTGCCGTTGCACACGTTGCGTGCCGATATTGATTATGGCCTGGCCGAAGCCCGCACAACTTTTGGACGCATTGGTGTGAAGGTCTGGATATACAAAGGCGAGATCCTTCCTTACAAGAGCGGTGGCGAGGAAAAGATCAAGCAAGAAGCCGCGATGGCGGTTGGCGAAACTGCCGGTGGCGCTCGGCGAGTTGTGCGCGCTGGCGGCGGAGCGAAGCGTCGGGGTGAAACCGTTGAGGTTGCCCCCGATTCCGATGATGCCGTGACTGATCGCGAGATCGTGCACGAGCTTGAGCCGGAGATGCTGCGCATGCTCGCTGAAGAAGAAGAGATCCAACGACGACTCGGCGGTGGCGATGACCACGGCCCCGGCAAGTTTCACCAAGAGTAGGAGCGCGCTGACATGTTGATGCCGCGCAAAGTCAAACACCGCAAGCAACATCGCGGTCGTCGCACCGGTCTTGCCAAAGGTGGCACGAAAGTGACCTTTGGCGACTTCGGAATTCAAGCTCTCGAACCTGGTTGGCTCACCAACCGCCAGATCGAAGCGGCCCGTATCGCGATGACTCGCAAAATCAAACGTGGTGGCAAGGTCTGGATCAACGTTTTCCCAGACAAACCGATCACCCAGAAACCTGCTGAGACCCGAATGGGTTCTGGTAAGGGCAATCCGGAAAAGTGGGTTGCGGTTGTGAAACCTGGTCGGGTGTTGTTTGAACTCTCAGGAGTGCCGGAACCGCTTGCTCGCGAAGCCATGCGCCTCGCGATCCACAAGCTCCCGATGCGCGCTCGTTTTGTTGTTCGCCAGGAGGAAGCATGAGCACCGGCGCGGAGATCCGCGAAATGAACGATGACGCGTTGCTGCACAAGCTCGCGGAGTCAAAACAAGCGTTATACAACCTGCGATTCCGCAACGCTACGGGACAGCTCGACAGCCCGGCCGAAATCCCGCTGGTTCGTCGCGAGGTCGCGCGGATCAATACGGAACTTCGCTCACGCGAAATCGCGGCTGCCGAAGTCCTCGCAGGCCAGGAGTAAATAGATGAGCGATGTAGAAATCCCAACTGAGTCGGCGACAGCCAATGAAGAGCCCGATACGCGTGCCAATGCTCGCAAGGTTCGTGAAGGCTCGGTCGTTTCGACGAGCATGAACAAAACAATTGTGGTTGCCGTCACGGACCGTGTCCGCCATCCCCGCTACCGCAAAACGTTGCAGCGAACGTCGAAGTTTTACGCCCATGATGAAACGAACGATGCTCGCATCGGCGATCGCGTTCGGATCGTTGAAACTCGGCCGTTGTCGAAACTGAAGCGCTGGCGTCTGCTGGAAATCTTGGAGCGTGCCCGATGATTCAACAAGAATCCCGACTCCGTGTCGCTGATAACAGCGGTGCACGCGAGGTTCTCTGCATCAAGGTGCTCGGCGGCACGCGCCGCCGGTATGCCTCGATCGGCGATGTATTCGTCGCGACTGTGAAAGATGCCGTACCTGGCGCTGCGGTCAAAAAGGGCGATGTCGTCAAGTGTGTTGTTGTACGTACTAAAAAGGAAAAGCGCCGTCCCGACGGTAGCTACATCCGATTCGATGAGAATGCCGCGGTGTTGATCAACGATCAAATGCAACCGCGCGGCACGCGTATCTTCGGCCCGGTCGGCCGTGAGCTGCGCGACCGCAAATTCATGCGCATCGTTTCGCTCGCACCGGAGGTGCTGTAACGATGAAAGTTCGCAAAGGCGACGAGGTCCGTGTGCTTGCTGGCAAAGATGTCGGCAAGACGGGTGTGATTTCGCGGGTAATTAACGACGCTGATCGCGTGATTGTCGATGGCATCAATTTGGTGAAGAAGCACCAAAAGGCGACCAGTGCGACGATGCAGGGTGGCATCATCGATAAGGAAATGCCGATACACGTTTCGAATGTTGGCATTGTCTGCGGAAAATGCAAAAAGGCTACCCGTATTGGCTACCGCTTCGATGGCGACTCCAAAGTTCGCGTGTGCCGCAAATGTGGAGCTGATCTCTAATGGCAGAAATCAAAGAGATGCCTCGGCTCAAACAGAAATACAACGCCGAAATCCGCACTGCGCTGCAGGGGGAGCTGGAACTGGGCAACATTATGCAGGTTCCTGGTCTGGCAAAAATTGTTGTGAGCATGGGTGTAGGTCGAGCGACGCAGCAGCGTTCATTGCTGGATGGTGCTGTTACGGACCTCACGATCATCACTGGCCAGAAGCCATTGGTGACCAAGGCTAAGAAATCGATCGCTAGTTTCAAACTCCGAGAAGGTAATGAAATCGGAGCCAAGGTCACGCTACGAGGCGATCGGATGTGGGAGTTCTACGACCGCTTGGTTTCGTTAGCGATCCCGCGGATCCGCGACTTTCGTGGGCTTCCGCCCAACCAATTCGACGGACACGGCAACTACACCTTCGGCGTGACCGAACAGTTGATTTTCCCCGAGATCGATTACGACAAAATCGATACGTCCCGAGGCATGAACATCACAATCGTGACCACGGGTAACACCGATGACCATGGCCGAGCACTCTTGCGTGCGCTCGGTTTCCCATTCCGCCGCGACGGCCAGGGGTAATTCAAGATGGCAAAGAAAGCACTCGTAAACAAAGCCAATGCCAAACCAAAATTCAAGGTCCGTGGATATACACGGTGCCAGAAATGCGGCCGGCCTCGCTCTGTGTACAAAGACTTCGGATTGTGCCGGGTGTGTCTTCGAGAGATGGCGCACGCTGGCGAGATCCCAGGTCTCGTGAAGGCATCTTGGTGAGGAGGTATCCACTATGACGATGACAGACCCAATCGCAGACATGCTTACCCGTCTCCGCAACGCCAACACCGCGTTCCATGATGAAGTAGCAATGCCTTCTTCAAAACTCAAAGAGGCGGTTGCCCGCATCTTGCAACAAGAGGGCTACATCGTCGGTTTCGATGTCGCGCCGCGCGGCGACAAGCCCGGCAACCTTCTCAAAATCCGCTTGAAGTACACCGACGACCGCAAACGGGTCATCAGCGGCATCAAGCGGGCATCCAAGCCCGGTCTCCGTGAATATCGTCGCGCACAAGAAGTGCCGCGCGTGCTCGGTGGCATGGGCATCGCCATCCTGTCGACCAACCAGGGACTCATCACCGACATCGAAGCGCGTCGTCGCAACGTCGGCGGCGAAGTTCTCTGTACGGTCTGGTAGCGGAGCCTGATATGTCTCGTATTGGAAAGCAACCGATCGCAGTACCAAGCGGTGTCGACGTGACCATCGCCGACGGCTCGGTATTGGTGAAAGGTCCGAAGGGCCAGTTGTCAATCGATCTGGTTGGCGACCTTTCAATCACCCGCGACGGCGATGAACTCAACGTGAGTCGCTTGAACGACGAACGTAAAAACCGTTCGTTGCATGGCCTGACGCGTACGTTGGTGAGCAACATGGTCATCGGTGTTTCGCAGGGCTTTAGTAAAGAACTCGACATCATCGGCGTTGGTTACCGTTGTACAGCAAAGGGTCAAGACAAACTTGAAATTTTGGTCGGATACTCGCATCCTGTGATTGTGGACGCACCTGCCGGCATTACCTTTGAGGTTCCGGCCCCGACCAAAATCGTGGTGAAGGGATCCGACAAGCAACTTGTTGGCCAGGTCGCTGCCGACATCCGCAAGATCCGCAAACCTGAGCCCTACAAAGGCAAAGGTATCCGTTATACCAACGAAGTCGTTCGCCGCAAAGCCGGCAAGAGCGCTAAGTAGGAGCACCCAGTGCCTCGTTCAACTCACGAACTGCGCGACCGACGGCATCGCCGGGTCCGCAAAAAAGTTTCCGGTACCAGCGAACGGCCGCGCCTCGCAGTCTTCCGCTCGAACAAGCACATCTACGTGCAGGCGATCGACGATGTCAACGGTCGCACCGTTGCCGCTGCGTCCACGATGGAAGCCGATATGCGCTCTGGGAGCACCGGTACTGTCGACGCGGCGCGTCAGGTTGGCAAGCTCGTTGGCGAACGTGCGAAAGCCGCTGGCGTGAATGCGGTCGTGTTCGATCGCGGCGGATATCAATACCACGGCCGTGTTGCGGCTGTAGCAGACGGCGCCCGTGACGCTGGATTGGAATTCTGATGGCTGAGAGTCAGTTCGACGAGCGGGTTATCGCGATTAACCGCGTTGCGAAAGTTGTCAAGGGTGGTCGACGTTTCTCCTTTACTGCATTGGTTGTGGTCGGCGACGGCGACGGCAAAGTCGGTCTCGGATACGGTAAAGCCAAAGAAGTCCCTGCCGCGATTCAAAAAGGCGTCGAAGAAGCCAAAAAGCGTATGTACGCTGTGCCGCTGGCCGGATCCACGATTACGCACACAATTACCGGTCGTCACGACTCTGCCCGCGTGTTGATGAAACCTGCATCACCGGGTACTGGTGTCATCGCGGGTGGCGCTGCACGCGCCATCCTGGAGGCCGCAGGAATTCACGACGTGCTGGCAAAGTCGTTGGGTGCGTCCAACGCAATCAACGTCGCCCGCGCGACGATGGAAGGCCTGCATTCCTTGCGACGCCCCGACGAAGTTGCGCGTTTGCGTGGAAAAACGGCCGAAGAAGTCGCGCCGAAGGGAATGCTTGAGGCGTACCGGGCGCGTGGCCGTTCGAAGTACAAAAATGAAAACGAGGTCGTCTGATGGCTGAGCTCAAAGTGACGTTGGTTAAGTCGACCATTGGCACGAAACCTAAACATCGCGGCACAGTGCGCGCGTTGGGTCTCGGCAAAATCGGGAGCCACAACACATTGCCGGACCGGCCTGAGATTCGCGGCATGATTGCGCGAGTTCCTCATCTGGTTTCGGTAGAAGAGGTCTAAACACGATGATCAAGGTTCATGATCTGAAGCCTGCGAAAGGCTCCACGAAAGCAAAACGTCGGGTCGGACGCGGGATTGCGGGTAAGGGCGGTAAAACCGCTGGCCGTGGTACGAAAGGTCAGCACGCTCGCAACACCGTCGCCCGTGGTTTCGAAGGCGGCCAGACCCCGCTACATCGGAAAACTCCGAAGGCAAAAGGTTTCAACAACCCATTTCGGGTCGAGTACCAAGGTGTCAACCTCGACGTACTCGAGAATGTGTTCGAAGCCGGCTCAGTTGCTGGCCCGGACACGATGCGCGACCATGGTCTCGTTCATAAAAATGGTCTTGTGAAAGTGCTCGGTCGAGGCGAACTCACCAAAGCCTTGACTGTACGAGCGCATGCATTTTCGGCATCGGCTAAGCAGGCAATTGAAGCTGCTGGCGGTACTGTCGAATTGATTGCTTCGCCTTACGCGGATCGTCGTCCGCCTGCGCGTGGCAATCAGCACGCCAACCGATAGTCTCACCCAGATTCGCCGCCCAACTAGGGCGCCCAGGAGGTCGAAAGCGCGATGGCAGACGGAGGCGTTGCCCGTCTAAAGAACATCGTCAAGGTGCCCGATCTGCGCGGGAAAATTCTGTTCACCATGTTGGTGATTGGGGTCTACCGGCTCGGCTCGCACATCCCTGCGCCGTTCGTTGATTATGCCGCGGTGAAAGCTGGGCGTAATTCCAACGGCGGCGGCGTGGTTCAGTTCCTCGACCTTTTTTCTGGCGGGGCGCTCACCAACGTTTCGGTGTTCTTTTTGGGGATCATGCCGTACATCACGGCATCGATCATCATGCAGCTGTTGGGCGTTGTCATCCCGAAGCTCGAACAGTGGCAAAACGAAGGTCCTGCTGGTCAAAAAAAGGTCACGCAATGGACTCGTTACGTTACGGTCGCATTGGCGATCGTGCAGTCAACTGGTTTCGTATTCGCGTTGAACTCCGGTAACGCGAGTCAATTTCGGATCTCCGGAAACCAGCTCGCGCCAAACCAGAAGTACATCCTCGGTGATTTCACCGCGATGAAGGCATTGCTGATCGTCCTCACATGGACCGCGGGCACCGCGATCGTGATGTGGCTCGGGGAGCTCATCACACAACGCGGCATCGGTAACGGCATGTCGATATTGATTTTTGCATCGGTTGTTTCGCGATTGCCATTCCAACTTGCTGACGTCAAAACCCAAGCAGGGTTGTTGAAGTTCTTCGTCATTCTTGCCATTGCGATTGGAATGATCGTCGCGATCGTGATTGTCGAATCCGGACAGCGACGAATACCTGTGCAATTTGCCAAGCGCGTCGTTGGTCGACGCATGTACGGCGGCCAGAACACGTACATCCCGCTCAAGGTCAACCAAAGCGGTGTGATTCCCGTAATTTTCGCGAGCTCGATTCTCCAGTTCCCGGCACTGTTGGCAAACGTTGTGCCGTGGAAGGGGTTCAAGAGTTTTGTGGAAAAGAACCTGGTGAGCAACGGCACGACATGGTCCTACGTGATCATGTACGCCGGAATGATTTTGTTCTTTTCGTACTTCTATACGGCGATCGCATTCAACCCGGAACAGCAAGCCGACATCATTCGCAAACAGGGTGGCTTTATCCCTGGCATTCGCCCGGGACCTCCCACGAGTAACTACCTCGCGAAAGTACTCAACCGCATCACCTTTCCAGGTGCGTTGTTCTTGATGATCGTGGCTGTAATTCCGTTGTTGGTCTTTAAGATTTGGAGCATCACGCAGTTCCCGTTTGGCGGAACGTCGTTGCTCATCACGGTTGGTGTGGCGTTGGAGACGATGCGTCAAATCGATAGCCAATTGATGATGCGCAACTACGAAGGATTCCTGCGCTAACGCGGGCTGGCGTATGAAGACCAAACCCCGACTGGTTTTGTTGGGCAAGCAAGGAGCCGGCAAAGGTACGCAGGCGAAGTCGCTGGCCCGCCACTACGAAATCGCTCACCTCTCAACGGGCGACCTGTTTCGTGCGCAAGCCGCGGCAGGGACTGCATTTGGTCTCGAAGCGAAGCGGTACATGGATGACGGCGAATTGGTCCCCGACACGATAGTGATGGGCGTTGTAGAGGAATGTTTGGCTCCCGGTGGACCCCTATCTGGCGGTTTTATTCTCGACGGATTCCCCCGCAACAAGGCGCAGGCAGTTGAGCTCGAACGAGTTCTCGATGGCACTCCACTGCACGCCATCATCCATCTCGATGTGCCGCGCGAAGTCGTGGTCGAACGGCTCTCGGAACGGCGCGTTTGTGTCAAAAACGGTGCCCATATTTACAGTGTCGCGAAGCCTCCAAAAGAGCTTTGGGTCTGCGACGAGTGTGGTGGCGCTGTGGTGCAGCGCGATGATGACAATCCCGACGCGATTAACAAGCGCCTCGACACCTACGAGCGCGATACACGTCCGATCCGGGAGTTTTACAAAGAATCTGGTCATACCGTCGTCACCGTCGACGGTGTCGGAGAAAACGATGCTGTGTTTGAACGGCTAACCAGCGCGATTAACTCTGCGGTTTCGTGATCACGCGCAAGACATCGCAACAAATCGCGACGATGAGGCGCGCTGGGATCATCGTTGCCGAAATGCATGCGGCGGGCATCAACGCCGCGCGCCCGGGCGCGACGACCAATGCGATAGAGGCGGCCTGTGCCGCGGTGATCGAACGCAGGGGAGCGAAGAGCAACTTTTTGGGATATCACGGATATCCAGCCGTTGCTTGTGTTTCGCCGAACGAAGTCGTCGTGCATGGGATTCCATCGGATCGGATGCTCGTCGAGGGCGACATCGTTTCGATCGACTGCGGCGCGATCGTTGAGGGCTGGCATGCCGATGCCGCGATCACCGTCGGAGTTGGCGAAATCGATGAGACGTCGCAGCGCCTCTTGGTCGCGGGCCAGGCGTGTTTGGACGCGGCGATCGAGCGGGTGCGGGCCGGCTATACGCTCGGCGATATAGGTGTCGCGATTAGTGAGATCGCCCACGCGGGTGGCTTCTCAGTAGTCCGCGAGTACACCGGCCACGGTATCGGTACGCAAATGCATGAAGATCCCGCAATTCCGAACTACGGCCGCCCCGGCAAAGGCCTCAAACTACGCCAGGGCCATGTAATCGCGATAGAACCGATGATCAATGCCGGTGGCGCTGCGGTCCGTGAGCTTGACGATGGTTGGACCGTTGTCACCGCAGACGGATCGCGAAGCGCACATTTCGAGCACACAATCGCGGTTGGTCCGGACGGTCCAGAAATTTTGACGTTACCGCTATGAACACTTGGGACAAGTTTTGGTCGCGAAACCTGCGCTCCAGTTTGTCCAGGCTGGCGGCGTACCTGTAACGTAGCCCCTTGGCTCTTGGCCAGTTCAGCGCGCTTGCGCGCGCTGCTCGCTGGTGAGCTCCACAAGTTGTATTCAGCGTAACCCAATATCACCGAGGTGGTGAGCCCCCTGGCCAAGCCCAAGGACGACACAATTCTGGTTGAAGGCACGATCGTAGAGTCGTTGCCGAATGCGATGTTTCGTGTCGAACTCGAAAACGGGCACAAGGTTCTTGCCCATATCTCCGGCAAAATGCGTATGCACTACATCCGCATTGCGCCGGGAGACAAAGTGCAAGTTGAGCTCACACCGTACGACCTGACCCGCGGCCGGATCACCTTCCGGTATCGCTAGTCAGTGCAGTTTTATCAACCTTCGAACGAAAAGATTCACGCATGAAGGTCCGTCCTTCGGTCAAGAAAATATGCGATAAGTGCAAAGTCATTCGCCGGCACGGAAAAGTGCGAGTGATCTGCACTGATCCGCGTCACAAGCAGGTTCAGGGGTAATTCGATGGCACGTATTGCTGGTGTCGACATTCCGCGCGAAAAGCGTCTGGAAATCGCACTCACGTATATCTTCGGGGTCGGCAAGACCACGTCGCAAGCGCTTTGTGACGAGACGGGAATCTCGCGCAACACGCGTGTGCGCGACCTCACCGAAGAAGAAGTATCACGGTTGCGCTCGGCGATTGATGCCGGCGTGAAGGTTGAAGGTGACCTTCGACGCGAAGTCAGTCAGAATATCAAGCGCAAAATGGAGATCGGTTGCTACGCCGGTCTGCGTCACCGTCGCGGCCTTCCCGTTCATGGGCAGCGCACGCGGACGAACGCCCGTACTCGTAAAGGTCCGAAAAAGACCGTCGCCGGTAAGAAGAAAGCTCGGAAGCACTAATGGCAAAGCCACCAGCAGGGGGCCGTCGGCCCAAACGTCGCGAACGCAAAAACGTTGCGTACGGCGTCGTGCACATCAAATCGTCGTTTAACAACACGATCGTGACGATCACAGATCAACAAGGCAACGCAATTGCCTGGGCCAGCTCCGGCAACGTCGGTTTTAAGGGCTCCCGGAAAAGCACGCCATTTGCTGCGCAACTCGCCGCTGAGGCTGCGGCCAAAAAAGCGATCGAACACGGCGTGCGCCGAGTCGACGTGATGGTAAAAGGTCCAGGCTCCGGCCGCGAGACCGCAATTCGTTCAATTCAAAACACCGGAATCGAAGTTGTTGGCATCAAAGATGTCACGCCGGTTCCTCACAACGGATGCCGCCAGCCCAAGCGGCGGAGGGTCTGAGTCATGGCTCGCTATACAGGTGCCGTATGTCGGCTTTGCCGCCGGGAACGTATGAAGTTGTTCCTCAAGGGCAGCAAATGCGACACAATGAAGTGTCCTATCGAAAGCCGTCCGTACCCTCCTGGCCAGCACGGCCGCGGTCGGATTCGTGAGAGCGAATACATGCTGCAGCTTCGTGAGAAGCAAAAAGCACGCCGGATATATGGCCTGTTGGAAAAGCAGTTCCGCAACACCTATGTGAAGGCCTCAGCTCAACCTGGCATCGCGGGTGAAAACCTGTTGCGTTTGTTGGAGCTTCGACTCGACAACGCAGTGTTTCGTGCCGGATTTGCCGCGAGTCGTAATCAGTCTCGCCAATTCGTTCGTCATGGTCACGTCGATATCAACGGAAAGCGCGTCACGATTCCGTCTTACGGTTTGCGCAAAGGCGACGTGATCACATTGCGTTCGAAGGCGCAAGAAATGATTGTGATCCGTCACAACATCGACACCATTGACCGTTCAGTGCCGCAATGGCTCGAAGTCACTGCGTCTGAACACAAAGCGATCGTGCGGGATCTTCCGATCCGCGAACAGATCGATATTCCAGTTCGCGAGCAACTCATCGTCGAGCTTTACTCGAAATAACGCTTTCGTTATTGGCTTTTTAGCTGCCCTACGAACCCAAGAGGCTGCGCATGCTCATCATTCAACGACCAGAGATCGAAGCACTCGATCAAAACGGCAACACGCAAAGTTTTACGATCTCACCGCTAGAGCCTGGCTTCGGCCACACGCTCGGTAACAGCCTTCGGCGTACCTTGCTGTCGTCTATTCCTGGCGCTGCGGTGACGCAGGTCCGCTTCGACGAAGCACTGCACGAATTCGGTGTGATCAAAGGTGTGAAAGAAGACGTCACTGATGTCATCTTGAACCTCAAGGACCTCGTGTTGCGTTGTTTCAGTGACGAGCCTGTCTCGTTGCGCCTCGACAAGCGGGGCCCGGGCGCGGTGACTGCTGGCGATATTCAAACCACATCCGATGTCGAAATTATTGACACGGATCTGGTCATTGCTCACGTGAACTCAACTGGCCGTTTGGCACTTGATCTCACGATCGAACAAGGTCGTGGATATCTCTCCGCAGAAAAGGCGAAGAAAGCTGGAGCGCCGATCGGCATTATTCCAGTGGACGCGATTTTTTCGCCAGTTCGGCGAGTTTCGTTTGGAGTCGAACCGACGCGGGTCGAACAGGCAACGAACTACGACAAACTCACCATCGAAATCGAAACCGACGGTTCGATCTCGCCGCGTGACGCACTCGCCTCAGCCGCTGCGACCTTGAACTCACTCGTTGGTTTGATCGCAGGGATGTCGGATGAACCCAAGGGACTGGAACTCGGCGAAACTGCCGTTGCTGCGGGCCATTCGCCAGATTTCGATCTCGCGATCGAGGAACTCGACTTGTCGGAGCGTCCTCGCAACTGCCTCAAGCGGGCGCGTGTCGACACCATTGGCCAATTGGTCATGAAGACCGAAGACGATCTGTTGGCGATCACGAACTTCGGTTCGAAATCGCTGGAAGAAGTTATCCAGAAGCTCGACGAGCGCGGCTTGTCGTTGCGGGTCAAGGAGTAATTGAATGCCACGGCCAAAAAGAGGTGCGCGACTGGGCGGTAGCCCACAGCATCAAAAGCAACTGTTGGCGAACTTAGCGTCGTCGTTGATTATTGCGGAAGCGATTACCACAACTGAAGCCAAGGCGAAATTGTTGCGCCCTTACGCTGAGAAGCTGGTGACCAAAGGCAAAAAGGGCGGCGTGCATCAGCAACGCCTCGTCGTTGGCCAGATTCACGATAAAGACGCCGCAAACAAACTGTTCGCGGAGCTTGGTCCTCGCTACCAGCACCGCAACGGTGGGTACCTGCGGATCTTGAAGCTCGGTCCGCGTGTTGGCGATAATGCCCCTATGGCTCGAGTGGAATTCGTCTAGTCACCGGTTTTCCATCGTTCTTCATGAAGCCCCGGCTAGTGCCGGGGCTTCGTGCGTTTCATGACCATTCGCGCGAAACTGGCAGCACCATGACGTTGTTTGAACCCGAAACCCCAGCCACTGCAGCCAAGACACCTGTTGTTGAACCTGCGCAGCGATTCCGCTTGACCGTCGCATACCGCGGCGGCAACTTCCGGGGCTTCGCACTGCAAGATGGCCCGCGGACGGTCGCAGGCGTGCTGACCGAGGCCTTGGAGACGATTACGCAGCATCGGATCGAGTTGGTGTGTTCCGGCCGTACCGATGCAGGTGTGCACGGTTGGGGCCAGGTGGTGTCGTTCGACGCGATCGCGAACCTTGATCTGAGGCGAGTCCAGAACTCGCTCAATTCAATGCTCGGTCCCGAAGTGGTGGTGCGCGACGGCGACGCGGTCGGCGCGGCGTTTAGCGCGCGATTTAGTGCGCAATGGCGGAGCTATCGGTACACGATTGTGAATCGCCCGGAGCCTGATCCGTTTCGAGCTGAAACTGCATGGTGGATTGAACGGCCGCTCGATATGCGATCGTTACGCGCGGGTGCCGATGTATTTTTGGGCGAACACGACTTCGCATCGTTTTGTCGTAAGGGTCCGCAAGGATCAACAACCGTGCGGCGCGTGCTGGAGAGCCGTTGGGTCGATGAAAGCGATGGCATCTTGCGATACGAAATCCAAGGCACCGCGTTTTGTTGGCAAATGGTTCGATCAATTGTCGGCACACTGGTCGAAGTCGGCCACGGCAAGCGCAAACCTGGTGAGGTGCTCGCAACGCTGCGTGCGCTGGACCGTCAAGCCGCTGGCCAAGTAGCTCCACCTCACGGCCTCTGCTTATGGGAAGTCGGCTACTGAACCGGGCAGGGAGCGTCCCGTAGGGCGCCGCTGCGGAGCGAGGCGAGTCGACTGACCAATCCAACAAGCAGGGAATTCAGTAGCTCGCGCCTTGGCCTTCTACTCCGAAGTACAAGAAGCTGTAGGCCTCGTCGCGGGCGTGGATGCCGGCTTCTTTCAGCGCGACATCCCAGTCGCCGCGACAGGTCGGGTCGCTTTCTTGCATGCCGTGGTCGGCCATGAGCATGAATGCGCAGTCATCGAATACGCCACGGTCTTCGATGGCTTTGAGGATGTCGCCGATACGGCCGTCGGAGTCGCGTACTGACGCGGCTGCCATTTCTGAGTGCGGTCCGCCTTCGTGCATGGCGGCGTCGGTGAGGGTGAAGTTGACCCAACAGAATTTTGGTAGCGGGTATGACTCGTCGCGATAGTGGCCGTTCCAGATACCGACGGCTTGTTCGGTGGCCATGTGATCGATGACCGATGACCACGAATAGTCCTTTGATGGTCGCACGAATCGTTCGGTGGAATGCGGTAGGTCGTCGGCGCGCGAAGGAATGGGTGGGACTTCGCCGCGCCGAAAGAAATCAAAGGTTGAATAGTCGGCGCCGGTATCGCACGGCTCGTTGATCGAGACACAAAACGCGTTGACGTCGGCGCGTTTGATGACCTTGTGCATTGAATCGATTTTGGGCTGCAACGAATCCATCGCCCACGGCCAGGTGGCCGACGAGTTTGTGATGATCTGTTTGCCTTGGGTTCGGTCGTACCATGCGTTGTTCAAGATGCCGTGATGTCCGGGGTGGGCACCGGTGATGATGGTCGTGTGATTCGCGAGAGTGATTGTCGGCAGCGATGAAATCGCGCCGTGGCCAAATGCGACACCCATTTCGATGAGCCGTGCGACGTTGGGCGCTTCGCCCCGGGCAGCCATGTCGTATAAGACGTTGGGGTTGGTGCCATCGAAGAGGAAGCCGATCATGTGCTTCGGTCGAACGGATTCATCGAGAACATCGATGCGGGCTTCGCCGTCTTGGGTGAGCAAAAAACGCCCGGGTTCGATCTCGGGGCAACCCATGAGGGCAGCGACGGTGGGCGCAACATCGACGAGCCGCATCGACTTGGGGGCCAAGCCGAGCTGCCGGATGCCTTTGCCCCCAATGATGAATGGTGCTCGGGCTTGGGTGATTCCGAGCGATCCGTGTTCGCCCAGATGCCCGCCTTGATCTTCCCAATTGTGCCGGGCCGAGTGGATCACGCAAAGGTCCGGTGTGGCGGGGGAATCGAAGAGCTGCGCGATGTGATCGAACGCGTGCGGGTATTGATTGTCGGCCCGCAACGGATGTTTGTTGGCGTTTTCGGCGTCCAGGCCCGCGAATTTGTCGGTTCCTTGATCGGCGAGCGGATTCTTACCCGTCGTTGCGATGATCTCGTAGCCGGTGACTTCGTCGCGCCGGAACGTGACCGATCCGTCGTGCGCGAGCGCTTCATAGGCGCCGTCGCGGTGCACCAGCACCATGTCGACGATTGGCTCCAATGCTGAATCGAGCAGGACGGACAGTGCAGATTCTGCCTGGTCGCGATATTGCTCGGGAATCTCGTAGCCAACCGGTGCGAAATCTGGGAGTACGGGGGCAGTCATGGCCTGAGCGTAGCTCGGTTTGGAGCCGTACCTTGTGGCGCTGCTACTCTGGCCGATCGCGTTTGGTGCTGCCTATGCGCGCCAATCTGTTCGGTACTTTGCATGTGTTTTGCGGGTCCGGGCCTCGAATTCGAAATTCTAAAAGCAGGTAGTTCTGTGCGTACGTACACACCGAAACCCGGTGACATCATCCGAGAGTGGCATCTCATCGATGCCGAAGGCGCGATCCTTGGCCGTGTCGCCACTGAGGTCGCAACCTTGTTGCGGGGCAAGCACAAGCCAATGTGGGCACCGCACGTCGATACCGGCGATCACGTGATCATTGTGAACGCGGAAAAACTGTCGATCACGCCGCGTAAAGCGCGCGACAAGATGTATCACCGTCACTCGGGCTACCCCGGCGGTTTGCACAGCGAGAACTTGCAGACCTTGATGGGCCGCGATCCGGAACGCGTCTTGAAGCTCGCGGTCAAAGGCATGCTTCCCAAAGGCCGCCTTGGTCGTCAGATGATCAAGAAGCTGCGGGTCTACGCAGGTCCCACGCATCCTCATATTGCCCAAGCGCCCAAGGCCCGTGCCTTGGCTAGCCGCTAACCGAAACGCAGAACGGAACTCTCGTGGCGAAGCCGCTCATTCAAACCACAGGTCGTCGTAAAGAAGCTGTTGCTCGCGTACGTTTGCGCCCCGGCACCGGCAAGATCACGGTAAACGGTCGGGATTTCGACGCATTTTTCGGAGTGCTCACGCACCGTGTGATCGCCAAAGAACCGTTGCGGTTGACCCAGACCGAAGAGGTCTATGACGTCGATGCAACCGTGGACGGCGGCGGTATCAGTGGTCAAGCCGGAGCCTTGCGTCTCGGTATCGCTCGGGCGTTGGTTGAACTGGACGGTGAAGCTCGCCCTGCATTGAAAAAAGCTGGCCTGCTGACCCGAGACGCTCGTGAAAAAGAGCGCCGCAAGTACGGTCTGAAGAAGGCCCGCAAGGCTCCTCAGTACTCGAAGCGGTAGTTCGCGGTCGCCGCGCGACCGGTGTTGCTATGACCTTGCGTTTTGGCACCGATGGTGTCCGCGGCGATGCCGATTCGTTGCTCACTTCCGAATCGGTGGTTGCATTAGGGCGGGCCACCGCGCGGGTACTCGGAACTCAGTCGACATTTCTGATCGGTACCGACACGCGCCGTTCTGGGCCTCGTATCGCCACGGACTTCGCGGCGGGAATTGCAAGCGTCGGCGGTGCTTGCGAATTTCTGGGGGTATTGCCAACTCCCGGAATCGCGTTCGCTAGTGAACGCGGATCGCAGCCCGCAGTGGTTATTTCCGCGAGCCATAACGTGTGGTCCGATAACGGCATCAAGCTGTTTGCTGCTGGTGGTGTGAAGCTCAGCGATGAGCTGCAAGCTGCGGTTGAATTCGAGCTGGGCCGCTCCGACCTCGCCACATTCGGAACTACCGGTTCGGTGGCGCGTGCGCTGGGTGATGCTTCATCGTCTCCCCGTTTCGAACCCGAGTACGAGGCTCATCTCCTGGCGACCATTGCGGGGCGGCATCTCGACGGACTGCGCATAGTGCTCGACGTTGCCCATGGAGCTGCATTTCGGGTGGCTCCGTCGGCGTTTCGCGCACTCGGCGCGGATGTCTCGGTCTTGCACGATCAGCCGAATGGCGAAAACATCAATGCTGGATGCGGTTCCACCCACCCTGAACTACTTCAGGCCGCGGTGATCGCGCAGGGCGCGGCCGTCGGATTTGCGTTCGATGGTGATGCCGACCGTTGTCTGGCAGTCGATGAAACTGGCGCAATGATCGATGGCGATGAGCTAATTGTTGCGCTCGCGCTGGATCTGAAGACGCGGTCCGCGTTGGCTAACGATTCCGTTGTGGTCACTGTGTTGTCGAACCTTGGCTTGCATCACGCGTTGCGCGATGGCGGAATCTCAGTGATTGAGACCGCCGTCGGGGACCGCTCGGTGATGGAGGCAATTGAAGCTGGCGGATATTCACTTGGCGGTGAACAATCCGGTCACATCATCGTCCGGGACCGCGCGACTACTGGCGACGGTACGTTGGTTGCGCTGCTCTTCGCTGATCTCATGGCCCGTTCGGGCCGACCGGCGAGTCGGCTCAAGGCACAGATGCGGCGCCTTCCCCAGCTCATGGTCAACGTGCGGGTTCTCGACCAACCCGATCTGGCCGACGCCGAGGAGTTGTGGGCCGAAGTCGAGCTTGTTCGTCTGGCGTTGGGATCCGATGGTCGGGTTCTGGTGCGAGCTTCGGGGACCGAGCCCCTCATCCGGGTGATGGTCGAAGCAACAACACAAGATATTGCCGACCATCATGCCCACCGTTTAGCGGATTGTGTCCGCAGGCTCTGGGCGTAACGATGGTTGCGGGGTCGTCCTAGACTCCCGGCAATGTGTGGCATTGTCGCGGTAGCGACTCGACGTAGCAGCCGAATCGCTCCGGATGTGCAGCAGATCAATGCAGAGATCAAAGCTGCGATCGCGATAACTGGTGTCATCACTGCGACTGGCACCGTCGCTGCTGATGTTCTTCGGCTGGCCGATCTCTTGGTCGGGATCGACAGAGGCCTGCAGGGGGTCCCAGGAGTCCGATCAGTGTTGGCGGATCCGGCTGGCGCGCTGCAGTGTCGCGTCCTGTGCGAGGAACTCACAGCGGCCGTCGCTGAGTGCGAAAGCCGACTTGATGCTGGGCTGGAAACTGGCGCGGTAACTGACAGCGTTGAAGATTTGAACTCGGCGCTGGTGCGCGTCAAAGACGCGGTTTGGGCTCTGGGTCACGACCGTCTACAGGGAGCGGCTTCGATCGCTGAATTGGCGGGGAGCGATCGCGGGGTCGCAACTCTTGAAGCGTATTACGCGATCCAAGTCACGTTCGCGGCGCTTGATCGCCTTGAAGTCCGGGGTCGAGATAGCTCCGGTCTGCACGTGTTGGTGCAGCACCATGGGTTGGATCTCGCCTCACCCGAGGTGGCTACTCGTTTGAAACTCCGCCAACTTGATCCGCTGTTCGGTGCCCGTTCGGTGCGGGTCGTGGGCGATTGTTTGAGCTTCGTCTACAAAACCGCGGCTGAAATTGGCGAGCTTGGCGACAATACCGCCGCGCTGCGAGCACAAATCCTTAGCGACGATCTGCTACGCCTGGCGGTTGCCAACGAGGACGCGAAAGCGACCGTCGTGGCGCACACTCGCTGGGCGAGTGTCGGCATCATTTCGGAAGCGAACGCGCACCCCTTGAACAGTGAAGAGATCGATGGAGACGGTCAAGCGCCGTACGTTGTGGCATCGCTGAACGGAGACGTCGACAATTACATCGAACTCACGAACCACGAATCGTTGCGGATCCCTCTGGAGATCACGACCGATGCCAAGGTCATACCGGTTTTGGTGAGTCGCCGGGTGGCCGCGGGTGCGGAGCTCGTGAGCGCGTTTCGATCCACGGTGAGTGAGTTTGAAGGTTCCGTTGCAATTTGTGCCGCGAGTGCGAGTGCTCCCGGCGTGTTGCTGCTGGGTCAACGCGGCAGCGGACAAGCGCTCTACGTCGGTCTGGGCGAAGACACGTTTATTGTCGCGAGCGAACCCTACGGTCTGGTTGAAGTTGCGCCAAAGTATTTCCGGCTCGACGGTGAGACGATGCGAAATCCTGGGGACCCGACGACGCAAGGCCAAATCGTCGTGCTCGACGCAAACTTCGCGGGCACGTTAGAAGGTGTGCACAGGATCGGGTACGAAGGTGTCGATCTCGCAGTGAGTGAATCCGATTTGCTGCTACCCGAGATGACGACGCGCGACGTTGATCGCGGCAACGCTTCGCATTACTTCCTCAAAGAGCTCACTGAATCTCCGGAATCACTGCGCAAGACCTTGCGCGGCAAGGTTGTCGCGAACAGTTCGGGGCAACTTTCGGTGCAGCTCGACGAATCGATGTTGCCGAAATCGATCCGCGAGAAACTGCGCGAAGGTGTATTTCGCAATGTCTTTGTGATCGGGCAGGGGACTGCTGCCATCGCTGGTCAAAGTCTTGCGCATGCGCTGGCTCGCACTGCTCGTGGAGCTGTAAACGTCGATGCAATTGCCGCAACGGAACTTTCGGGCTTTGGTTTACTCGAAGACATGCACCATTGCCTGGTGATCGCGATTTCGCAATCGGGAACCACGACTGACACGAACCGTACGGTCGATCTATGTCGTGCCCGCGGTGCTTCGATACTCGCGATTGTGAATCGTCGGCAAAGTGATTTAGTCGATAAAAGCGATGGAGTGCTGTTCACCTCTGATGGTCGCGACGTTGAGATGGCCGTCGCATCGACAAAAGCGTTTTACGCGCAGATTGCTGCCGGCGTGTTGCTCGCCTACGCCATCGGCATTGAGCTTGGAACCGTCGATGCGCACGAATGCCACACGACGATGCAGGCGCTGCGCGAGTTGCCCGCGGCAATGCATCAAGTCGTTGCGCAACGATCAAATATTGCGGCGATGGCGCTACGTCACGCTCCGTACCGGCGCTCCTGGACTGTCGTCGGCAACGGCGTGAACCGGGTTGCGGCACAAGAAGCGCGCATCAAACTCTCGGAGCTGTGTTACAAATCCATTGGTTGCGACACGACCGAAGACAAAAAACATATCGACCTTTCGGCCGAACCTCTGATCTTGGTGTGCGCGGCTGGCCTTACCGGATCGAACGCAGATGATGTTGCCAAAGAGGTAGCGATTTTCCGAGCCCACAAAGCTGCACCCGTGGTCATAGCGACTCTCGGCGAGGATCGTTTCTCGTCTGCACTGGATACGATTTTCGTTCCCGCAGTTCATCCAAATCTGGATTTCGTGTTGTCGGCGATGGCCGGGCACCTGTTTGGATACGAAGCTGCCTTGTGCATTGATGCCTCCGCTCGCCCGATGCGAGAAGCGCGTGGAATTATTGAAGCGATTGTTCTCGCGCACATCGACGACGACGAACGTCTGGACGCACTCCGAAACCAGCTTGGGCCGAGCGCGGCGCAGTGTTTCGCACTGGTACGCAGCGGTTCTTTGAACGGTGCGCTGGAAGCTTCAACTGGCGTCCGTCTGATTGGCCTGTTGCGGTACGCGGTTGGACTCGCTGCACTCGATGGCTACGAACTTGAGTTCGGCAAAGTTGCCACGCCGAGCACGCTGATTGAAGACCTCGCGGATGCACTCACGACGACAATCGATGAACTCACGCGGCCGGTCGATGCGATCAAGCATCAAGCCAAGACCGTGACGGTCGGCATCTCGCGTAGCGACGAAACGCTGTTGCGAGTCGGCGTGGTGCGAGAAGTACTCAGTGCTGGTTCACCACGCGACTCCTTGTCGTACCGCTCGTTGCGGACCCTGGTAGAACTCGACGCTGCCGTCGCGTCCGTTGTGGGCTTCACTCGTTACCGGATCGAAGGCGATATCGAAGACGGTGCAACAATTCATGTCGTTGATCGCGGCGGAATCGCCGCGACGATGACATCGCGCACGCAAAACGATCCTCGTTTGCGCGGGAGTAAACACCGCGCCGCGTTTGAACGCGAAGTGACGGTTGTTCGAGGTCGGGCCGATGGACGGACGATGATTTTTGTTCCTGAGGTCAAAGGTGCGGTCAGCGTTGGGTTGAATCTGTTGCATGTGCAGTTCCATGGTCATCTTGATGCCGAGACAGCCCGGCGGGTGTTGCAGGGCTATCGCGGCCGGTATGCGGCGATCCAAGACCAAGTCACCGAAACTGAACCCAGCTTCGACGACGCGGTATTGAGTTCTCTCGATATGGTTGCTCTGTTGACGGAACCAGTTGCGCAACTTGCCGAACATTGGCGTCGCTAATTGTGCCGAGCTCGCCCAGCCGATATTGGTACGACTGCTGATGGAGCCAGTACTCACTCCCGCGGAAATGCGCCTGGCTGACCAACGTACGGTCGCGTTGGGAACTTCGTACGCCGAGCTGATCAATCGCGCTGGTGTCGCGGTGGCTTGGCACGCCCGACGAATGTTGGGTGGAATGTACGGCCGTCGGATCGTTGTCGTTTGTGGGAAGGGCAATAATGGAAATGATGGCCGTGTTGCGGCCCGAGTCCTTGATGCCTGGGGCGCCGCAGTCGAAACTTTTGATGTCGAAAGCTTGATCGATCACGTTCGTCTTTGTCGATCGCTCGAACGGTGTCACCTCGCAATCGATGCGATGTTCGGCATCGGCTTTCGCGGTGAGCTTGCCCACGCCGCCGCGACTATCGATGCCGAACTCAACCGCGCTCCATTGATTTTGGCCGTGGATATTCCGAGTGGTGTCGATGGCACAACCGGCGAGATCCGTGGCGCGGGATTCATCGGGGGTGCCGTGCTGGCCGACGAAACGATTACCTTTGGAGCCTTGAAACCTGGATTGTTGTTTGAACCCGGGCGTTTTCACTCGGGCCGAGTGACCGTTGAAGCGCTGGGAATTGATGTCGGCTCGCCGACCACATCGATGTGGACGGCGCGCGATTGTCAAGCCGTTCCTCTGCACCGTTGGCCTCAGGACCACAAATGGTCGGCGGCGGTTGCGGTGGTTGGCGGCTCGGCTGGCATGCTCGGTGCTCCGACAATGGTTGGTATGGCCGCGCATCGGTGTGGCTCCGGCATGGTGACAGTGCTGACGCCAGCAGCGCCGCACGCATCACAGCCCGGTCTTGAACTTGTGTATCGGCGCTGCGATGCGGGGAATGGCGAGTGGGCCTCCGATGCTGGAACATCCATACACGCGATCGCGAGGCGTTCGCAATGCGTTGTGATCGGGCCGGGGATTGGTACCAGCGAAGCAACGGGAGCATTGGTGCGATCACTGGTCGCGAACACGCAAACTCCCATCGTCGTCGATGCCGACGCGTTGCGGTTACTGTCGTCAACCCATGACGAACTGCGGGCTCGAACGAAGTCCGGATATCCCTCGGCTATCGTGACTCCACACGCAGGAGAATTTGGCGCGATGGCCGGCCATGAGATTGGCGCCGATCGCATTCAAGCGGCACGGGATTTGGCGGCGGAATCCGATTGCATTGTGTTGCTGAAAGGTCCTGGGACTGTCGTCGCGAGCCCAACCGGTCGTGCCACCATCGTCGCGAACGGTGGAAGCGAACTCGCGACCGCGGGTACCGGCGATGCGCTTGCCGGTTGCATCGCCGCGTTCGTTGCGCGGTCGCACAGCCGAGCCGTCGATGATCTCTTCACGATGACTGCTGCCGCGGCTTGGATTCATGGTGACGCAGCGAGCCGTACCAACATTGGTCCGAGTATGACCGCCACCGACCTCATCGCCGCGTTGCCCGCTACCCTGGATGATCTGCGCAATGGTTACGGTGCCGCGTCGTCGGAGAGCATTTTTGCGGGCGCGCAATGAAACCTTTGATGCGACCAGTCTGGGCTGAGATCGACCTCGAATGTGTGCGCGAAAACGTTGCTGCGTTGCAACAGATTGTTGGTCCGAGCGGAATTCTCTCGGTAGTGAAAGCCGACGCGTATGGCCATGGCGCCGTCCCCGTTGCTCGGGCCGCGATCGAAGCGGGAGCGGTCGGTCTTGGGGTAGCGCTGGTTGAAGAAGGAATCACGCTGCGCGAAGCCGGCGTGACTGCTGCGATATTGGTGTTGTCCGAGGCCGCGAGCGATGCGTTCGATGCCGTCGTCGAATACGGCTTGACCCCAACTGTCTATTCGGCGGAGGCACTGGGCGCGCTCGCGAACGCCGTTCGTCGGCATGGGCGCGCGGGCTATCCGGTGCAGCTGAAAATTGATACGGGGATGCGACGAGTGGGCTGCGATCCGGATACTGCAATCGTATTGGCGCGCGAGATCATCGCGACACCAGAGCTGAGTTTTGATGCCGCATTTACTCACTTCGCAGTGGCCGATGAATTGGACCACCCGTTCAACGCGGTTCAGCTCGACCGATTCCTATCAACGGCTGGGTCGATGCGCGAAGCCGGGTTATCGCCGCGAGTCCTGCACGCCGCGAATACTGCCGCGGCGCTTGCGCTTCCAGACGCTCGGCTCGACGTTGTTCGGTGTGGCATCGGCGTCTACGGATATGCGCCCGCGGCATGGATGGCCGGATTGGTCGCGCTGCGGCCAGCGATGAGCGTTGTGGCCGCAGTCTCGTTTGTGAAACGAGTCGGAAGTGGTGAAGCGCTGAGCTACGGCCTGCGTTACGAGACGACCCGCGCGACCAATATCGCGACAATCCCGATTGGCTACGCCGACGGAGTTCCTCGCAAACTTGGTGAAACCGGTGGATGTGTGTTGGTCCGAGGCCAACGGCTGCCGATCGCAGGAACGGTGACAATGGATCAGATTCTCGTCGATGTCGGTGATCTGGCTGTTGCAGTCGGCGAGCCAGTGGTTCTGCTTGGCTCCCAGGGCCATGAAACGATCGATGCGCAAGAGTGGGCTGACCGGCTGGGTACGATTGCTTACGAAATCGTGTGTGGAATCGGCCCGCGCGTACCTCGTAAATATGTGGGTGCTGCGCAATGAGCCGGCTTCGAGCGCTCGCGAAAGGTGCCAGTGTCACGGGGGTGGCGTCGATCGCGTTGGGTGGCGTGGCCTACGGGATCGAGCGGCTGGTCGCGGCGCGCATTCGCCGCGGCTCCGACGACGATCTGGCCGGTATCGCCTCACCGTATCCGTATTCAAGCAACCACGTCGTGACGAGCGATGGATCCAAACTGACCTACATCGATACGGGAGGTAACCCAGACGAGCCAACGGTTGTGTTGTCGCACGGCGTCACGCTGAACATCCGTACTTGGGTTCGCCAAGTGAATTTCTTGCATGCCAACGGATGCCGAGTGATCGTCTTTAACCACCGTGGCCACGGCGACTCCACGCTCGGATCATCGGGTTTTGGCGTCGACCATATTGGCGACGACGTGTACGTGTTGTTGCATGAACTCGACCTTCACGACGTCGTGCTGGTCGGGCATTCCATGGGTGGAGTTGCCGTGCAGTCCTACCTTGCTCGTCATGCAAATGATGCTGCAGATCGTGTCGCGGGGATTGTGTTGTTGTCGACGTTGCCGTCTGCGTTGAGTGGGTCGCAAGCTGCGCGCATGGGTCAGATAGTTGAACGCGTGACGCGCCGAACGCCAGACTCGACGCGCTTGTGGGCGAATCCTCACCTCGGCTTGGTGCTCGCTCGTTTCGGTTTTGGTCGAGACCCGCGGCCCAGTGACGTTGAACTTGTTCGTCAGATGATGTTGGCGTGCGATCCAACGACTCGCGTCGCGGGTCCGCGTTCGCTCATTGGATTCAACCTCGTCGAGGAGTTAGCGGCGATCGCATTGCCGACCCTGGTCATCGGAGGTACAGCGGACGTCATCACACCGGAACGTGACTCACGACGCATGCATGCGGCGATCGCGAATTCGAAGCTCGCTATTTTTGAGGGCGGCGGCCACATGCTGATGCTGGAACGCTTTGAACCGCTGAACGAAATGCTGCTCGCTTTTGTTCGGGAGCTGCAAGATTTTTCAGTTCCGGAAACGCTGTCACCTAATGCCTGAATCCATTGGTTTTTCTGGCCACCCCGCGCAAAGTGCGGGGGCTACTTTGGCGACGCTGCGCGCGGCCGCGCTTGAGTGCACCCGATGCCCACTGGCCGAAGGGAGAACCCAAGTTGTGTTCGGCAGTGGTCGTGCTGACGCTGATCTGATGTTTATCGGGGAGGGCCCGGGAGCCAACGAGGATGCTTCGGGCGTGCCGTTTGTTGGGAGAGCCGGTACCTTGCTGACGCAGCTCATCGAAGGCATCGAGCTGACTCGTGAGGATGTGTACATCGCGAATGTGGTCAAGTGCCGCCCGCCCAACAATCGCGATCCATTGCCGTTGGAGATCGCGCAATGCGCGCCTTGGCTGGATCGTCAGTTACGACTTGTCGCACCAAAAGTGGTGGTGACGCTCGGCAACTTCGCGACGAAGTCGCTGCTCGAAACGACCGACGGAATCACGAAATTGCGGGGACGTGAGTTTCCGTTTCGGCGCGGTGGCGTCGACGCGATTCTCGTCCCGGTGCTGCATCCCTCCGCGATTTTGCGTAACGGTGGTAAAGCCCTTGCCGATGCCCGAGCCGATTTCGTACTGATCAAACACCGAGCCAGCAGCCTCGTGCCATGAAAGTGAAAATCCTGACCCACTCGCGCAGCGAGACGATTGCACTCGGCACAATTGTTGGCCGCGAGTTGTACCGCGGCGATGTTGTGTTGGTGAATGGCGCGCTCGGTGCGGGAAAGACCGCCTTGATTACCGGAATGGTGCGCGGCACCGGAAGCGATGATTACGTTTCGAGCCCCACGTACGCGATCACGCAGCACTATGAAGGACCCATGCCGCTCGTGCACGCCGATCTCTATCGCGTGACCCATCCTCGCGAGTTGGACGACATTGGATTCGAAGAAA
Source organism: Actinomycetes bacterium (assembly GCA_025360585.1). GTDB lineage: Bacteria > Actinomycetota > Acidimicrobiia > IMCC26256 > PALSA-610 > F1-120-MAGs023. The sequence continues at coordinate 30,734 of JANYBW010000054.1, forward strand.
CCTTCGACGGCATGAACATTGTGTTGATCGAATGGGCGGAGCGCGCGACCGAACTCGAAAGGCTGGCGGGTCTCGTTGTGCGCTGTTCATCTGGAGGCGCGCAAGATGATCGGATCTTCGACATAGAGCGCCGCGGTTTGGACATCGATCGTTGGGTTGCGTTGTGCGCCGCGCTTGGCGACGCGGTAGTCCTCGACGCTGGTGTCGTTGTGTGATGAGGCTCCTCGCGATCGATTCATGCACTCGACGCATCAGTGTGGCCTTTGGTGATGATGGAGGAGTGCTCGGCGAGATGACGCTTGGCGCGAGTGCGCACGCCGGGCCCCCGCGTCACGTCGAACAGCTCAGCCCCGCGATCCAACATTTGAGCCAGCAGTGTGGCGTTGCGTTGCGCGAACTCGACGCGGTCGCTATCACGATTGGACCCGGAATGTTCACCGGCTTGCGAGTTGGCCTGACCACCGCGAAGACCATCGCAAGCGCGCTTCGAATCCCGATCGTTGCGCTGACAAGCCTCGAGGTATTGGCGCAACCGTTCGACGATTTCGATGGAATGGTTGTTCCGGTGATCGATGCGCGCCGCGCCGAGGTGTACTACGCGAGATACGTCATCGAGGGTGGAACGCGGCGCCGAGTCGCGGAGTATTGCATCGATACGCCAGCAAAACTTGCTGAACAATTGCGCGACGAATTGAGTCCGATTCTGCTGTGCGGCGACGGTGCGTTGCGATTCCGCGAGGCTTTTTCGGTTATTGCTGGGCTCACGATCGCGAGCGACGCGTTGTGCAGCATGAGTATGACGCATTTTGTGGCGCTTGCGATGCAACGGTTCGTTGATGGAGGTGGCTCCGACCCTGCGGCCGTGCTGCCGTTGTACTTGCGCGACAGCGATGCGGTGGCCAACCCTGCGTTTGCAACTGGGCGGAGCACATGACCGCTGACGCTGCGACATCCGAAGGCCGCTCGCCCGACGGTATTGCGATTACCCCGATGCGACGACGGCACGAAAAAGCGGTGTTGACCATCGAACGGTTGGTTAATCCGAAGCCATGGTCGGCGGAGGTGCTGCATAGCGAGCTGGTGCTTCGCGATACGCGGGCCTATTTCGTGGCGATGCAGCGCAATGCTGTTGTTGGCTTCGCAGGGCTCATGATGGCCGTCGATGATGGTCACGTGACCAATATTGGAGTACACCCAGCGTTTCAACGTCGACACATCGCGTCGCGCTTGATGATTGTGCTGGCCGAATGCGCAATCGAACGTGGCGCGCATGCGCTCACACTCGAAGTTCGATTGTCGAACACTGCGGCGCAGGAGCTGTATCGACGTTTTGGCTTTGCTCCGGTTGGTGTGCGCAAGGGCTACTACCAACTCCCCGACGAAGACGCGTTGATCATGTGGTCCCACGATGTCGATGCTGATGCGTACCGTGAACTTCTCGATGGCCTGCGCCGCCGCTTGGTGAACCCGCTCGAATTTATCGCTGCCTCCGACCGTGTTGTTTCGACGCAAGACGGTCTCTGATGTTGGTCCTCGCAGTGGAATCCAGTTGCGACGAAACTGCGGCCGCGATCATCGAGGATGGCACAACGATTCGCAGTTCTGTTGTATCGAGCCACGTCGAATTGCACGCGCCGTTTGGTGGCGTCGTGCCCGAAATTGCGAGTCGGGCGCATCTCGAACGGATCCAGCCAGTCATTGACGAAGCGCTTGTTGACGCAGGCGTCTTGCTGGATGCAGTCGACGTCTTTGCCGCAACGCGTGGCCCTGGACTGGTCGGCGCCTTGATCGTTGGAGTAGCGGCAGCGAAGAGCTTGGCGTTGGTTTACGACAAGCCGTTTGTCGGGGTGAATCATCATGAGGGGCACTTGTTCGCAGCGCGGCTGCAAGCGCCGAATTTGGCGCCGCCGTTCATGACCCTGATTGTGTCTGGTGGTCACACCATGATTGTCGCGACTGACGATTGGGGTGCTTACCGAGTGCTGGGACGCACAGTGGACGATGCGGCCGGCGAAGCATTCGACAAGGTCGCGCGCCACCTCGGGCTTGGGTATCCCGGTGGGCCAATTATCGATGAACTTGCCATGACTGGCGACCCCAAACGGGTGCAGCTTCCGCGGCCGATGCTCAACGATGGCAGCTACGACTTTTCGTTTTCCGGACTGAAAACGGCCGTGATTCGTTACGTCGCCGAGAATCCGGAAGTTGCAATGTGCGATGTTGCTGCAGGATTTCAAGCCGCGGCAGTTGAAGTACTGACGACGAAATTGCTGCGAGCAGCGCACCACGAATCTATGGATACGGTCGTGATTGGTGGCGGCGTGGCCGCGAACTCCGGGCTTCGGTTGCAGGTAGAGCTTGAGAGCGAACAACGCGGGCTGCACTGCGTTGTCCCGGCTCGGGCGCTCTGCACGGACAATGCGGCGATGATCGGTGCTGCCGCCGCCGCACAATATGCGCGAAACGGTCAGGATTCATTGGGATTGTCGGTAGCTCCTGGGCTCCGGCTCGGTTAGCACTCTGGTGTTGAGAGTGCTAATGTCGGCGTTGCGTACCGCTCGTGCGGTGCCATTTTGTCCACATTCGCAATAACCGCACATCTCTGGAGATGCATCGATGAAGCTGCAGCCGTTGGAAGACCGCATCGTCGTCCGCACCGCCGAGGCCGAGGAAAAGACCGCAAGCGGTCTTGTAATCCCCGACACCGCCAAGGAAAAACCCCAACAGGGTGAAGTTCTGGCCGTGGGCCCCGGTCGTCGTTCGGACCAGACTGGCGAAATCATCCCGCTCGACATCAGCGTGGGCGACACTGTCGTCTACTCGAAGTACGGCGGCACTGAGATCAGCCACGAGGGTAATGATTACCTGATCCTGAACGCACGCGACGTTCTTGCCAAGATTGGCGCGGGCTCGAAAAAGAAGTAATGCCATCGCGGGTTTCCGCGATATCAGATTTGCAAATGGCGGCCCGCCTGGGCCGCCATTTTCTTTCAACCGTTGATCAGCTCAGGACGTTGGCCCCCACGCCGATGTTCCTTTGGGAGGTCTACGGGAGATGGTGTCAACACCGAAGCATTCGGGGAAGTCCGCGCCGGTTTCGCAGCGGCGACTGTCTCGACGCCATGACCGTGGTGAATTGCTGCTCGAGCTCTTGATGACGACATCGATCGTCACGGTCTGTGTGATCGGGTTGGTGGGTGCGCTCGGCTCGAATTTTCGTTTCAGTGCGGTGAGTCGAGAAATCAACAACGCGGATCAGCTCCTTGGCCGTTATGCAGAAGCGCTGAGTGCAGCCCCGTACGAGACTTGTTCGGTCAGCAGCGTGCCCTACCAAAAAGTTGGGGTGAGCGCGATTCCGAACAGTTCGTTGCCGAAAGATGTTGCGACAGGAGTTCCCGGAGCAGTTGTTGCCAATTCCTTTTCCTTCGCGTTCGCAGTTGATGGAGTCCAGTACTGGAACAACGACGTAGCGCCGGCCACTTTTCGAAGCCAGTGCACTGGGCCCGACACCGGAATTCAGCAACTCGTACTCTCGGTCAGCGCGGGTGATGGTTCACTCGTGCGGCGAACCACAATCGTGAAGCGCGCACCATGAAACCGTTGGCATCGATCAGCCGATTTCTGACTGCACGGAAACACTGCGACAGTCGGCAATCCGATCAACACGGGATGACGCTCGTTGAAATGATCATCAGCATCAGCATGCTGACCGTGATCACGGTGCCGCTGACGAGCGCGGCGATGATGTTCGCGCAGCACGGTGCCGACGTCGACAAAAGTTTGAGCGACGACACGACAGTGCGCAGTATTGAGGCGAGTTTTGTAGCCGATGTGCAAAGCGCCACTTCGGTCGTTCTGAACGATGCTGCGGGTTGTGCCGGCACAACGGCCGCGATTGCAACCTTGCAATGGGGCGAGCCGGGCTTGCAAATACGAACGTCCTGGTACGCCGAAACTATCGCGGGAACCCTCACAATGGTCAGGCGGCGTTGTTCGAACGGCAGTTTGGTTTCGTACGAACGAGTCGGTGAAGTTGCATCGGCCCCGACCGTGGTGTGTGCGGTGACGTGCACGACGGATCGATTGACGTCGGTAACGATGACAGGCACCGCGACCAATGGTGCGATCTTTGCGTTCACTGGAAACCGCAGGTCGCTATGAAGCAGTGGATTCTAAATCGCGTCGCTACTGGTCACAGTCGGCGCGGCCAGCCGCGCGACCAGCGCGGCGCCTCACTCATTTTGGCGTTGATGTTTACGACTTCGATCGCGTTCATGCTCGGAGTTTCCCTCGATTTCGCGGCGGCCTCATTTGGGCAGTCGAATGCTTCAACGAGTCTGCGCAATGGCCAGCACGCGGCTGAAGGCGCGATTCACATCATGATTCATTCGATGCGTCGCGATATCACGATTGGGCGCGAGGGCTTGACCTGTTCGTCGGTGACCCTTGCTGTTGGTGATGGCCGCACCGTGACAACCGCGTGCGTACCAGAGCCGGGAAGCGGCGCTTTGCTCAACCAAGGCTCGGGCGCGTATGCGAATCGTGCCGTGGCGATGACCAGTTCGATCGCTGGAGTTACCTATATCCGCGCCCGTGTCCTGTTCAACGACGCCGGCGGCGCGCAACCCGGCAAGCTTGTGCAAATCGTCGAGTGGAGCAACGCGATATGAAGCGGGCCGACAAATTGGGTTTCACGCTCGTGGAACTCTTGCTCACAATTTCGATTATGGGGATCTTGGGTGCCGTCGTGGTTTATGGCGCGGGTGATTTTGGCACCGCGAGCGGTTGCAAAACCGACGCGAAACTGCTTCGTTCTGCTGAAGCATCGTTTTACGTCGCCAATGGGCGTTACGGCACCCAGCCCGAGCTGGTGACCTTCGGCGCGTTGCGTACGCCATCACAGCTGCACGACGTACAAGTAGCTGGCCTGAATTTCACCGTGACGGAGCTCGGAAAATGTCAGAACTCTGGGACGGCCGACGCTGCAACAATTCCAACCGTGATCGTGACTTCGCAACAGGGTGCCACCGCGTTCGCAACCGGTAGCGATGGCACACCAATTCCAGGCGTTGCATTTTCGACGAGTCCCTCGGGTGCAGGTTCGTGGACTGTCGCGGGAACCAGCGACGTCACCGGTACCGCAAAATTGAATGTGGCCGCGGCGACGTATGACATTGCCGCGACCTACCTGGGTGCGACTAATCGCTTGCTTGGCGTAGCCATCAAAAACGGAACGTTGGCGGTATTTCCAGTGGTGACTGCAACGACGCAATTTCGAAGTTCCGCGCTCGCGCCGATGGCAGGAGCGACCTTCGAAGTGCGTCAGGCTGGTACGACTTCGTGGAACATCATTGGCACTACCGACATCTCGGGCAATGTCATTGCGAAGCTTCTCCCCGCCGACTACGACATTCGGGTCACGTGGAATGGTGTCACGACAACCCGCCAAGCGATCCAAATCAAACAAGATGGCGATGTCCTGTTTCGCACAACGGTGCTCGCCACCAAGGTCATGGACTCCAGTGGTGCCGCGATCTCCAAAGCTTCGGTCACCATCACTGCGGTCGGCATTGCGAATTCGGCAGTCGCCTTGACGACCGATGCGACGGGGTGGGCCCGTACTGAAGTGCTCCCCGGTAGCTATGACGACGCGGTTCGCTATATGCCGGCAGGTTCGAGCGTCGCGAACACCGCGACCATGAACGCGGTCCCGGTGGGCGCGACCACTGTCAACGTTGAAATCAGGGTGGCGTAAGGTGAAACGGTCGATTGTTCAACAGTTCTTGGCCGTATCCATCGTTGTGGGATCGGCGCTTGCGGCGACGTTGGTTCCTTCGCAACCCGCTTCCGGCGCCCCTGCCTATTCGACCCTGGTCGCGGCAGTGACTCCGTTAACATCCGGCACGGCTCCGTTCGATCTTGCCGCGAACTGTTCTCCCGCGCTGCAAGTCGGCGTGAGCGATGTCATTCCCGTGTCCGCGAATGTGACTGGTCAATCCCATTGCCCCAGCATGGACATGAGCGGCGATCCAACCGTCGATCGAATCGTGCGGACCATGGACACGATCGATATACGTATCAATTGGTCGATCAGCAACGTGCCGGCGACCAGTGGGTATTCGATCGGTGGCGTGAACGCGGATACGAATGTCGTTGTGCAGTCGACGCTGCCGCTCGGCACGCAAGGATTGCCAGCTGCGGTTTGGCTTGCGATTCCAACGGGGTGCTACACCTCATCGACCGGAACCCCCGCGGTGACGCCGTTGTCGAGCGTTAGTAACTCAAGCCGAACGCTGACGTGCAATTTGGGTCATCGATCAACTGGCTCAATCGGCAATATCACCGCGACGCTCCAGACGCGCGGTAACGCGGGCGACGGTCAACAGTTGGACATCATCGCGACGATGTACTCCGCGACGACCAAGGCCGCCGTGGTGCCTGATGCCGCAAGCGCGCCGCAAACGTTTTGGAGCTCGGCCGCTCCGCGATACAATCTGAAGCTCGATTCGGCGACGATGCAATCCAAATTCCCGGTGTACGGTCCGGCGCACGAATTGGGCCGGCTCATGATTTTGGGTGCGGTCGTGCCGTCGGCACGAGGTCAAGAAACCTTGTTGGCCAGTTCATGGGCCGGCGGGAATTCAGTACCGACCGGTACACCGCTCAGCCTTGATATCGATATGTCTGCGTTCAGTTCCGTCGCCGCGGCGGATGGAAATGGCACCATCGGTGGTCGATCGGTGCTCTACACGTGGGGACGATCCGGCAACGGTTGCGGTTCCGCAGGTGGCGCGTCGGCCGCGCCAAACGCTGCACCGCTGCTGAATGACTTTTACTGGGGGGTGACAGGGGCCGGTGGCTCAAACGCGAAAGTGAAATGTGCGCAAGTGGGCGGAGCTGGGGGCAATATTCATATCGATGCCTTCGGTGCGGACTCGTCGCTCTCTGGCGCGCCACCAGCGATCTGGGGAGGCTGGGTCGCGATTTGGATTCCGGTCGCGGCGATCCCGGCAACCCCTCCTTCGGTACTGGCACGGGTCTCGCACTTCGATCCGCAATCGATGCCGAGTGCGAACTTTCCAAACGGTCAATCGAATTTCGGTGGATCAGGAGAATTGTGTTCACTCGTCGCCGTTGGTGGAAACAACCCTGTCAATTGTGAACCGGGGCTTGTCATTAGCGCCTCGCAGACCGCGCACACGGCCGCAAACGACAACGAAGGCTATGGAAGCGTCGTGCTGGCGGCGGCTTCGAGCAGCCAAACTGGGATGTTCCTGTTGGATCAAGACGTTCGCGCCGGAAGCAACGTTGGTGTTTTGGCGACTGAACCCACGAGTCCCGGCACGACCGGTATCAGCTACGGCCATGGTTATAGCGATTCAAATTTGCAAGTTCGATCCGGAGAGACATTCCTTTCGTCCGTCAGCATCGGTAACAACGGTGGTGGCGTCAACAGCGCCGCAGCAACGTGCAATAAGTGGGACAACCGAACGCTGACGTTGACCGATTTCGGTGACCTGACGAATCCTGTGGCTGCAACCCAAGGCAACCCCTCATACACAGCGAGCACGTGGGCGGTCGTGAACACCAGCGGCACCTTGCCCGATGTCTGGCATCCGAAAAACGGTTGGAATCGAAGCGCGCCATTTAACGTAACGACGCCCCATAACTTGCAGGCCGACCCCGCGTATTACGCGCTGGAGTTTGGAGCCGGTGAATACGATCCGTACACTCCGGCTCCGACCGCGCCCGCTCAACTCGCAATGCGCAACGCAACTTGTCGGAATCAGGATTCCCCAGCTGGTTGGTTCACGAATCCGTTGGACCCAGCGATCCAAGCCTGGATCGACGCAACCTATGGCGCTGGATCAGGTATCGCTCCCAAAGATGTGGTGAACAAAGCGCGAATTCGGTTACTCGACCCGCTTGGCCCCGATTCCTATGTCGATATGGCCGTGCGGTTGACGGCTCGTTCGACGTTTGGTCCGACGGCACCGATGCCCCTGAAGAACACTGCGATCCCATACGGCACCCGACTTGCCGCGCAGGGCGCGTACACCGACTCGATTCTTGCCTCGCGTTCTGGTGCTCAATACATCAACGGTTGGTGGGTCGGAACCTACGACCCTGGGACCGACGGCGGAGCCGTCGGGGATCGCATGTCACTCAGTGGACTCGACACTCGTGAGCGCGTGTACTCGCTGTGGAACAGTCCGGTGGGGTTGAACGGAACGCCAACGGTGATCGCTGGTCAAGATGTTTGGTGGAGGGTCGACACGACGGCGTTTTCGTTGATCCAACGATTGCCCGCTGGACAGCCTGCATATCCGTTGCGCTCGGTCACCGTCGTTCCTGCATCATTGACGTATGTTCCGGGAACTGGCTGCAAAATCGCTCCGACGTATGTGCCGACCACACCCTGTGCGACCCGGATGGATCCTGCATCGGTAATTGCGAACGCAGACGGCACGACGACATTGGTCTGGGACATCGGAAATGTCGTTGCGACGAATGCGGGTCTGATGGTGTCGGTGATCTTCCGGACGACCACAGACCCACTCACGAACTCAGGAACGCTCGCGGCCGTGCAGTCGTTGAGCGAATCAGTGAACTCGAATGGCACGAGCAACGATCGCTATCCCGCGTGCCAAAACGCCACAGTCGCTAGGACCAATCGAGCTATCCCAATCACAGGGTACGGCCCAGCGGAAACGCTGGCGATCCCGACGGTGCAGTGTGATACGGGCGCGTACAACTATCGGCTTGGGATGCAGCCTGTCACGATCAACAACGCAGCAAGCTACGCCGTTTCCGGTCGGGTTGCCGCGCAACAAATCGAGGTGAACGATGCCGACGACGGCACCGGTACCAAAGTGGCGTACACGATCACCGCGAAGAACTTTGACACCGCGGCGGTGCCTGATTCCGATGTGATCATGGTGTTGCCGTTTGTCGGCGACGCAAGAATTCCGTCGAGCGCGTTTTCAGGAACCCTTGGTTTGCAAGGCGTATCGACAACGGACGTCACCGCAGCCACTGCGAACCCACTACCGACAAGTAGCGGTGCCGTGCCGAACCAACCCGCCGGAACGACGTTCTACTTCACGTCGGCGCTGCCAAACACCATCAATGGAGACGCATGGACGAGCAGCAACCTCGCGAGTGGCGCAACGAAGTGGTGCTTGCAAAATCAGTTTGGCTCCAGTGGATGCCCAACAACCATGGCGAACGCGACTGCGGTACGCGCGATCTCCGGCTCGCTCGCCGGTGCTGGAACAACTCGTGCCTACACGTTGCGATTCGCCTCTACGAGCAACCGTTCGGGCGACATCTATACATTTCGGGCCGCCGTTCGGGCTTCCAAGTTCGTGTTGCTGAACACAATGCCGGATACATCGATGCAGGTCACTGAATCGCAGATCGGCGACACGGTGTGGGAAGACACCAATGGCAACGGTGTCCTGGACTCCAACGAAACCGGGCGGTTTTCCGGTGTTCGGCTGCAGCTGCGCGACGTTAAGGGTACCGTGATCGCGTCGACCGTTACCGATACGAACGGCGCCTACCTCTTTGCTGGATTGCACTCCGGTAGCTATTCGGTGCGCGTTGTGTTGAGCAATGGTGTTGACGGACTGAATGATCGGTATCCGGCGTATTCGCCGAGTTTCGACCTGGACAACGGCATCGCTGGTGGTGCCGATGGAGATCCAGATGCTCAAACCGCGGTGGTGCTGGGGCGAGGCCAACCGCGCGGCGATGTTGATTTTGGATTTTTTGCGGGATCGATTGGCGGCGTGGCTTGGAACGATACAAACAAGAACGGTCTGCGCGATAGCGCTGAAACTGTTGCCGCCAACGTGTCGATTGGTCTGTTTGGGATCGAAGTCGGTGGCGCAGTTTTGACGCGTTCGGTGTTGACCGCTGCCGATGGCTCCTACAGTTTTGTTGGTTTGCGGGCGGGGGCGTATGCACTGACTGCGGGTCCGTTGCCGCCGTCGAGCGCGGTCGGGGTGCTGGGATCCGGTTTCGGTTCAGTATCGGGGGCAACAGTGTCGTCGATCGCATTGGGCACCGGCGCAGCGCTCACCGGCTACAACTTTTCGATTCGTGGTCCGTCGATATCGGGCACGATCTATGTGGATATTGATGGTGATGGCAAACAGACGGCCGCGGATCAGGCGATCAGTTCAGTGAACGTTTCGCTTTCGGTGCCGGGTGGTGCGAACCCACCATCGATCACTACGACGCTGACCGACCCGGCGGGACGATTCAACTTCTAATGATTTGCGTTGCTTCGTCGCGTGATTGCTGGCTACACGACGAGTGCCTTGGCTGCTTTGTAGTCGGCTTTGCCGTTCGGCGCGCGCAAAATTTCGTCGGTGAACACCCAGCGCCTCGGGTGCTTATAGCGCGATAACGCCCCGAGCGACGCTGCAATGTCGTCGCCGGATGCAGCGGTTGCGGGCATTCGGGTCACGACCGCAACGATGGTTTCGCCGAAGCGTTCATCGGGGACTCCGATCACCAAACAGTCGGCAACATCGTCGTGCAGTTTGATGGCCTCTTCCACCTCTTCCGGGTAGACCTTTTCTCCGCCGGTATTGATGCAATTGCTCCCGCGCCCGAGCAAGGTGATCGAACCGTCGGCTTCCACCGTTGCGTAGTCACCCGGAATCGACCAGCGTTTTCCTTGGATAACCTTGAAAGTTCCCGCCGATTTCGTTTCGTCTTTGTAGTAACCACTCGGGATGTAGCCGCCTACCGCGACCAAGCCGACGTCTCCGGAACCGGCGGCGACCTCGCGGCCGTCGTCGGTGAATACCTTCGCCGCCGCGCCGACGGCAAATTTTGCGGTGGGTTGTTCGATGCCCGGGCCACTCATCGACGACGCCATACCCACGGCTTCGCTCGATCCCAACGAATCGAGGCAAAACGCGTTGATGCGATTGAGTAAATCAGACTTCACTTCTGCGGAGAACATCACGCCCGATGAAATCAGCAGGCTAAATGAATCGGTGTTGTACGCACGGCCATCGGCTTCAGCGTCCTTCAACGCTTTCAACATCGGCTTCGCGAAGGCGTCGCCAACGATCGCCATTTGGGTAACACCATTGGTTTCGACTGCTCGCCACAGTTCGTGCGGATCAAACGTGCGGCCTTCCAACGTGACGATCGCACCGCCGCCCATCATCGATTGAAACGAAGTGAACATTCCGGTGCCGTGCATCAAGGGCGACGCTGGCATGTGCACTGGCGCCTTTCCTGTCGCGACGACTGCTGCGGCGAGCGGGCCGGCTTCATGCGATTGGTCGGGCATGGTTTGGCCGAACAGCGGGTAGAACGATTCTCCGAGCACGCCAAAGAGATCTTCATTGCGCCACATCACACCTTTGGGCATGCCGGTCGTGCCGCCGGTGTACAGGAGCAAGAGATCGTCGCCACTGCGGTCGATTCGCTCCATTGGAGCGTGACTGCTCAACAATGATTCGTACTCCGAGGCGCGGGTCAGCGTTGCTACGGAACCGTCATCGTTGATCTGTACCAACATCTTCAGCATCGGTGCACGGTCGATCACGTTGGCGACTCGCTCGGCCAGACTCGAATGAAACAGCAATGCTTCCGCATCGGAGTTCTCGAGTAAATAGAGCAACTCATCTTCGAGGTAGCGGTAGTTCACGTTGACCGGAACTCCACGCATCTTGAACGTCGCGAAAAGCCCCTCGACGTATTCATTGGAGTTGTAGCAATACGAAGCGACCTTCGAGCCCGGCTGCAAGCCAGCGTTGGAAAACGCCGCGGCCAAGCGGGCGGAGCGCTGTTCGAAATCGACCCACGTAGTCCGGCGTCGGCCTTGGATCAATGCGGGTTGATCTGGCACTGCATCAGCTACCGATTCGAAGACGGTGGCGAAGTTCCAATCCACGGCTGTGCTCCTTTCGCGCGCGACGACTGTCGCGGTGATCATGGGTGTTGTTCGCGCCCGGCGTAGCCCGACCGGTTGCATTCAGCTCTCAGTATTGCTGCTGAAGCTCATCGGATGCGAGGTGAAGGGCTTTGTAGTGTGGGGCTGTGACGGAACGCGGCGGAACCCAACGAATCCCGCGGCCGGAAAACGCATTTTCGGGGCCGGAGCCGAGCTGGGCGGGTATCGCTGCCGAGCGATTGCGATTTAGCCTCGATGACGTTCGAGCCGTGCTGGCCCTGCCTCGCCCGAGCGCGGCACCAATGCGCGGTACCGCATCGCGGGACGCCGCCGTTTTGGTGACCTTGTTCGAACGAGACGGCGAAACTCGGGTTGTGCTCACGAAACGTCCTGAGACCATGCCGTCGCATCAAGGCGAGATCGCGTTTCCCGGAGGCAAACACGACCCGATCCTCGATGATTCACTGGTCGCCACGGCACTGCGTGAAGCCCACGAAGAAGTCGGGCTCGATCCGAGTTCTGTAGAGATTATCGCTGAGCTCGACACGCTGAGTACGGTCGCCTCACAGTTCATCATCGTGCCGTTCGTTGGATTGTTGCGCTCTGAGCCACTGTTGGTCGCACACCCCCGCGAAGTTGTTCGCGTCTTTGATGTGGCGCTGAGCGAGCTCTTCGCCGCCGAAACCCATCGCAGTGAGGTGTGGCCGTTTCGGTCTGCGATTGGCGATCTCACGATTCATTTCTATGAGCTGATCGGCGAAACGGTCTGGGGAGCGACGGCTCGGATACTGACGCATTTGTTGACCTTGCTCGCCGACAGCATCGACGCCGTACACTCTGAATGAAATCGCAACTTCGAAGGGAACTCTGAACATGAGCCGTCCAGCAACGCTTGGTGAACTGCGCGCAAGCGGATGGGTTTCACGCCCCGTTAAAGACGAGTTGCGCGAACACGCGATCGAAGCGCTTGCCGCGGGAACTCCCCTGGTGGAGGGCGTGCTCGGCTATGAAGACACCGTGTTGCCACAGCTCGCGAATGCTGTGCTGGCCGGTCACGACGTGATTTTTCTGGGCGAACGCGGTCAGGCAAAAACTCGTACGATCCGTTCACTGGTGAACCTGCTGGATGAGTGGATGCCTGTCGTTGCGGGCTCCGAAATTAACGATGATCCGTACCATCCAAGTTCTGCGCACGCGCGTCATTTGATCGCGGATCGCGGCGATGAAACCCCAATCGAATGGGTGCACCGCAGTAAGCGTTACGGAGAAAAACTTGCGACGCCCGATACCTCGATCGCCGATCTCATTGGTGAAGTTGACCCGATCAAAGTTGCGGAAGGGCGCTATCTCTCGGATGAACTGACGCTCCATTACGGCATGGTGCCGCGCACGAACCGAGGTATTTTCGCGATCAACGAACTTCCGGATCTTGCCGAGCGAATTCAGGTCGGGTTGTTGAACGTTCTGGAAGAGCGCGATATTCAAATCCGCGGCTACAAGATTCAACTTCCAATCGATATCGTGCTGTTCGCTTCCGCGAACCCCGAGGACTACACGAACCGCGGGCGAATCATCACGCCGCTCAAGGACCGTTTCGGCGCACAAATTCGCACGCACTATCCGTTGGAAACCTCGATCGAGGTCGCGATCATTCAACAAGAAGCCCGGCCGATGGCGGCGGCTGGAGTCTCAGTCGTTGTACCAGAATTCATGCTCGAACTGATTGCCGAAATATCGCAACAGGCCCGCAGGTCTCCCCACGTCAACCAACGCTCCGGCGTCTCGGCCCGCATGTCGATTACGAACTACGAAACGCTGGTCGCGAACGCAACCCGTCGCGCGTTGATTGCCGGCGAACGCGAAGTGGCGCCGCGAATCAGCGACCTCGATGCGATCATTGCCTCGACCGCGGGCAAGGTTGAAATCGAAACCGTTGAGGACGGTCGTGAAGAATACGTCCTGGATCGCATCATGAAATCAGCGGTGTTGGAAGTGTTCCGGGCGCGGGTGAAGCCTGAGCACCTTGGAGCGGTCGTCGCGGGATTCGAGGGCGGCTATATGGTGAACACCGGCGAAGATATTCCGACCAAGGAGTACGTCGAGTCGCTGGAGAAACTCGCGATGGGTCCGATTCTTGCAGATCTTGGTGTCGGCGAGCAGGCCGCCGCGGTCGCGAGTGCGGTCGAGTTCGTGCTGGAGGGGATGCACCTCACCAAGCGCTTGAACAAGGACGAATTACGCGGGCGAGCGACGTATCGGGGCCGGGGCTAATTAAATTAAGCGCAAATCTCTGAGTATCCTCGACAAGCTTGCTGGTTTGTGGCAAGAATTGGGCTTCCTATTACCGCTTGGTAACCCCGGGGGGAGCCAAGCACAAACCAATGGAGGCAATGCATGCAGGGGGACACCACACCCAAGCGGCTTCGACGAGTCCTATTTGCAACCGTCAGTGCAGCTGCGATCGGTGCAGCAACGTTCGCTGCGCCCGCACACGCGTTTACGGGCGTGCGCACGCGACCGGTACTGCTGGTCCACGGCTACAACCCGACCTCCAACTCGACCGATTGCTCGGCCGATTTCGCGCAGATGATTACCCAGATGCAATCCGAAGGTTTCACGGGACCATTTATCAAGGTCGGTTACTACTCTGGCGACGTCAACTGCACTGTGAACCTGCGCAACTACGGAAGTTTCAGTGATTCGTCGTCCTGGAAGGCAATAGCCAAGGCCTTCTCCACGTACGTGTACAACACGTACACGTCGGCCGGTCAGACCGTAGACGTCGTTGGTTACTCCATGGGCGGCCTCATTGCTCGCGGTGCTGTGTACGGATCTTCGAATGGCCAAAGTGGATTTTCCGCGCCGATCAAAGTTGAAGACGGTGTCACGCTCGGCGCTCCCCACAACGGTGCGGCTTGGTATTCGAACCTGTGCCTTTGGGGGCAGTGCACCTCGCTGAAGCCCGGAGCGAGCGACATCAGTTGGCTCAACGGCAATGGCAACCCCCAAGGCGTTGGTGGAACTGATTGGACCACCATTGGGTCCATAGATGATTGGGTTGTGCCTTCAGCCTCGGCTGCGAACATGACGCTTCCGGCGACCAACAAAACGACGTATTCCGGAGTGAGCCATACCGGGAGTACGAACTACATGCATCAAGGCGTCGTGGTCACACGCGCGGATGAAGCGTTGGCCAACGCAGGTCAATAACCCGCGTTCGAAAGTGGTTCCAAGCTGGGCGGTTGTGCGCGTTTCGCGAACGGCCGCCCAGCTTTTTTAGGAAATCGCTTTACGTCACTCGGCGGGCTCGGATGATCTCGGCAACCGATTCCGCGGACCGCCGAGGCTGACGGTTTCGGTCGAAGAGCCCGAAGTTCACGTTGTAGCCGTGAGTCCATTCGTAGTTGTCGACCCCAGTCCAAAAGAACACTCCCCGAACGTCGATGCCATCGCCCAGAGCGTCTTCCACGAACCCCAACGACTCTCGGAGGTAGCTCTCGCGACGATCGTCGTCATCGTTGTCGCGTGGAGTTCCCAAACCAAGCTCACACACCAGCAGCGGACGGTCGGGCAACTCGTCGGCTAATCGGCGAATTGTGAGCGCGAGCCCTTCGGCCCACGGCGCGTAGCCGAGCGGCCCCACTGTCGCGTTGTTCGGAAACGGTTTGAAGGTCATGTCGCGATCGACCGCCGTCGCGTTATAGTACGAAAAGCCAATAAAATCAGCGCATTCTCTCAGATCGGGTATCTCGACTGCGCCTCGGCCGGGGATCGCCAATACGCCGTCGCGGTCCGCCCGAATCCAGGCGTTCCACATCAATTCGTCGACCGTCGCAGTGTTCTTTTCGGCCGGCAGCGAATCGTCGATGGGAAACAGCGGTGAGAGATTGTGCACCGTCGCGACTGGTTGCGCGCCGCCGCGTAATTCGCGCCACGCGTCTCGTTGCGCGAGCAGCATGCCTCGATACGCGTCGAGGAACTTCGCGGGATCGAGCAGGCCGGGTGGGTACTCACCGAGTAGATAGCTCGCTGCCGAGTACGCGAATGGTTCGTTGATGGGCTGCCAACCTGCGACCAAATCGCCGAAAGTTTCTGCGCAAAACGCGACGTGGCGCGGCCAGTAGTAGCCGCGAGCCTTGTCATCGATGAAGCCGTGTTCATCGCTGAACCAGCCCGGAAGCGTGAAGTGATGCAAACAGAGCCACGGATCGATTCCTGCTTCGTGTGCCGCGGTCAGTATCTCTCGGTAACGATCGATCGCCGCGTCGTCGCGCCGCCCCATCTCGGGCTCGATACGCGCCCAATCGATCCCCAGCCGATGATTTCGCAACCCGTGATCTGCGTACAGCGCGAAATCTTCGGCGAAGTGAGTCGCGAACCCGTTTCCCGAACCCGATTGCGGCGCGCGTCCTTGTTCTTCCCAACGTAGCCAGTCGGAATTGCGAGCCGCTCCTTCGGTTTGAGTCGCGGATGTCGCGGTACCCCAGAGAAACGATTCAGGAAACATGTCGGCAACCCTACGGGGCGAACGCTCGGCGCTACCCCGTGGCCCGATCAGAGCGACGAGCTACCCTTGGCGAATGGCGCGATTTCGGTATTCACGATGGGACGGATCACAAGTTGGCTTCGATCTGGATGCGGATTCGTTGCTCTCAGAAATGACCGACGATCTGCTCTATCACGGCGATCTGAATGCCGCGATGCGCCGGATGATGCAACAAGGATTTCAAGATCGTGAAGGCCGCGACGTTCAAGGCCTGCGCGAGATGATGCAGAAGCTACGCGAACGCCGTCAGGAAATGCTTGATCAATACGATCCTGGCGGCATCTTCGAAGACGTCGCGAATCAACTCGAAGAAATCCTCGATCAAGAGCGCGACGGCATCGAACGGCGGCGCGCCGAGGCGCGCGAATCCGGCGATCAGCGCCGCGAGGAAATCGTCAACGATCTCGCGCGCCAACGCCGCGAACAGCTCGATCAAATGCCGCCCGATCTCGCGGGTCGAGTCACCGAACTCCAGAACTACGACTGGATGGACGACGACGCCCGCGACAAGTTCGAGGCGTTGATGGAAGACCTCAAAAAACAACTTCTCGACAATATGTTCAACCAAATGTCGAAGGGGCTCGCCGAAATGAGCCCTGAGGAATTGCAACGGACCAAAGACATGATGGCGGAGCTAAACCAGATGCTGCGCGAACGTGAAGACGGAAACGAGCCTGATTTTGATGGCTTTATGGACCGCTACGGCGACATGTTCCCGAGCAACCCTCAAAGCCTCGATGAACTCTTGCAGTCGATGGCCGCTTCGATGGCCGCGATGCAACGAATGCTGAATTCAATGAGCCCCGAACAGCGAGCACAGCTGATGGAGCTCTCCAACGCGCTCCTCGACGACATGGATCTCAAGTGGCAGGTCGATGAACTCGGACGCAATCTACAGAACGCGTTTCCGCGCATGGGCTGGGGCCAAGGCGAAGGGTTCCGCGGCGATGAGCCCATCCCGCTGAACTCAATGGGCAGCATGCTCGATCAGATCGCAGATCTCGACACGCTCGAACAAATGATGCAAAACGCGACCGAGCCGGGCAAACTCGCGGAGGTCGATCCAGAACAACTCCGCGACCTCCTCGGAGAAGACGCCGCGAACTCACTCGCAGAATTGCAAAAGCTTGCGAAACAACTAGAAGAAGCTGGCCTCATCGAACAAACCGACGGTCGCTATGAGCTCACACCGAAAGCAATCCGAAAAATTGGCCAGAACGCGCTCGGCGATTTGTTCAAACGGATGTTGCAAGACCGTGCGGGTAAGCACAAAATCGAACGCGCGGGCGCGGGCCACGAACGCGCCGATGAAACCAAACCCTACGAATTTGGTGATCCGTTCCATCTCGATGTTGCGCGCACGCTCCGCAACGCGGTCTATCGCCAAGGCACGGGAACCCCGGTTCGGCTGACGCCCCAAGATTTCGAAGTCGAACGCACAGAGCTCGTCACCCGATCAGCAACGGTGTTGCTCCTCGATGTCTCGATGTCGATGGAAATGCGCGGACGATTCCTCGCCGCGAAAAAAGTCGCGATGGCGCTGCACTCACTTATCAGCTCGCAATTCCCGCGCGACTATCTCGGACTCGTGAGCTTCGGGCGCGTTGCGAGAGAAGTTCCTGCCAACAAACTCCCGGAAGTCACCTGGGATTTTGAATGGGGCACGAACATGCAACACGCAATGATGTTGGCGCGCAACATGCTGAACAAGCAGCATGGGCAAAAACAAATCATCATGATCACCGACGGCGAACCAACCGCGCACATCGTCCCCGGAGGCGGGACATTCTTCGACTATCCACCGGATCCGGTCACGATCGAACAAACCCTGCGCGAAGTCATGCGCTGTACGAAAGACAAAATTCGCATCAACACATTCTGTCTCGAAGAGAGTTTCTATCTACGCGAGTTCGTCGAGCGCATGATGCAAATGAACCGGGGTCGGGCATTCTTCACGACCCCCGAAAACCTCGGCGACTACGTACTCGTCGACTTCCTCGACCAAAAAAAGCAACACCGAAGAGCTGGTTGAATTATCGGCCTAACTTTATGGATATCGATGAGATTGAGGGTCACACACCGACGACCAGGAGTGCCGAAGATGGCGAAGGACCGAACGAACGCGCAGTTGCCGCAGAGTGAAGATGATTGGAGCGCGCAACTTACGCCCGAACAATTTTCTGTCGCGCGTCAAGCCGGCACAGAACGCGCCTTTACTGGTGAGTACTGGGACTGTCATCAAGACGGTGACTACAACTGCGTGTGCTGCGGCGCGGCGTTGTTCAGCTCACAACACAAATATGAATCAGGAAGTGGTTGGCCAAGTTTCTGGCAACCGGCTGATGGTGCCACGATCGATGAAATTTCGGATCGCACGCACGGCATGGTGCGCACCGAAGTTCGATGTTCCAATTGCGATGCCCATCTTGGCCACCTTTTCGATGACGGACCGCGCCCAACAGGCATGCGGTACTGCATTAACTCTGCGTCGTTGAAGCTCGAAGAACGCGACGCGTAAGCCCTGATCTGCTGGCGCGTTTCTATGACGGCGAGCCATCGAAACCCGATAAAGCGGACATTTCGCGCAGCAATCAATGGCTATTTCATAAAAAAATGAAAAAAACCCCATAAAACGGGGGCTTCCACTTGCGATCCGGCCCGATTCAGGCCAGTATGACAGAGTTGTAATTCCATCGGCGGCATTTACGTCGAACTGTCGCACAACCAGCAGGGGATCCGGCCGATGCGCGAACTCATGGCACAAGCATTAGATGAAGATAACGAAGACCGTCGGTGGCAAGAGCGCGCCAACTGTCTTGGTGTCGACCCCGATTTGTTCTTCCCGGAACGCGGCGCGTCGACCAAAGAAGCTAAAGGTGTCTGCAATAGTTGCGAGGTCCGCATGGACTGTCTCGAATATGCACTCCGCCACGGCGAGAAGTTCGGTATTTGGGGCGGCATGTCGGAACGCGAACGTCGTCGCCTTCGCCGGCAGCGGGCGCTTGCTCGTCGCAGCGCCACTGCCTAGCTGGGCCCAGCAACAGTCACTGATCGTCAGCGGTTTCGCGAGCCTTTCGTTCAATTCGGGCTTCGATCGTCTGTTCAGAATCGATGTCGCTCCAGCGTAGGAAATCCGCTGAACACCGGTTGAGCTCAGCGCCAGGAAGGAGCCCAACCACTTCGACTTCGCTGACCTCCGTGCGTTCTTGTGCCGCGAGGCCGCGTACGTGCTGTACCGCCTCCTCCAGGCCAGTCTGTTCGAGATCAACGAGGTTCATCGAGACTTGCGTGCGCTCGCTGTGTGGGAGCTCGAAGCCCAACGCTCGGACTCCCGCAAGACCGCCAGAGGTTTCGCGGGTTGCCCGGGCAATTCGAAACGCCACTTCGACATCGCGAGCCAACAGCACGCAGTTCACGGCGATAAGCGGTCGCCGCATGCTGATCGCCGTGGCCCCCAATATCGGGTGGGGCTCCGAGGGCCCGTAATCGGGCGCCAGTAGCCGGAAGGCCTTGCGTCGCACTTCCGGTAAGGGGCGGTTGCCCTCGTGCGCTTCGTCGTACATGAAGCACGGCACGCCAAAGGCCTCCGACCACCAGCGGGCAAACGAATGCGCGGCTTCGCGGGCTCGATGTCGTTCCGCGGTCGTAGGCCCGAGTGGCACGAAGGGTACGACGTCGAGTGCGCCGAGGCGTGGGTGTACGCCGTCGTGATCGGCAATGCTCACGTGGGCTGCGACCGCGCGCGCCAGTTGGCGTACCGCTCCTTCTGCGTCGCGGGGGCCAGGGCCGGCCAGTGTGAACACGCTGCGGTTGTGGTCGATGTCTTCGTGGCGATCCAACAAGGAGCGGCCACAGGCGATGCTCAGCAGATCGAGCGTCTCGGTGTCGCGGCCTTGGGAAACATTCGGCACGGCTTCCAACATTGCACTGAGCATAAGGTGCGCAGCGATGCGAATTGGGTTGGCCCTGCCTCATTACGACTGTTCGATCGCTGGAGAAAACCCATTGCGGTTCGAAACCGTTCTGCATTACGCGAGTGAAGCCGAACTCCTCGGGTTCGATTCAGTGTGGGTTTCGGATCATCTGACGTGGGATCTCGAAAAGTACGGCGGTGGAATGGCCCGCTACGGCGTCTTCGAAGCGATGGCGACGCTGGCCGCGCTGGCTCGATCGACTTCTACGGTGCGGATCGGTTCGCTCGTTTTGTGTGAGGCGCTGCGGGCTCCTGGCTTGCTCGCCAAGGCGATTGCCGCGATCGATCAGCTCAGCGGGGGCCGACTCGATATTGGCGTTGGTGCAGGGTGGTACGCACCCGATTACGACGCGATTGGCTCGACGATGGCGAGTCCGGGTGAGCGCCTCGCTCGACTTGATGATTACCTCACGATTCTTCGAGGTCTCTTGCATACGGGAGATGCGATAACCCACCTTGGCAGGCATTATCAAGTGCAAGCGATGACCAATGAGCCGCGACCTCACCAACCACGGGTGCCATTGTTCGTAGGGGGCAAGGGCGACCGGATGCTGGCACTCATCGCCCGCCACGGGGTCGGCTGGAATACCTGCTGGAACGTGACCTTTGATAATTATCGCGAACGGCTGAGCGTGTTGGAACGGGCTTGTGAGGCTTCGAATCGAGACCCAGCAACCATCTGGCGCTCGCTTGGCCTCTATACGCTTTGCGGCGATGGCGAACGCGATCTGCAACAACGTTTTGATCACATGGTTGCGGTGTCTCCCAATGGGGTGCTGGATGGCATGACGCTCACCGAGTGGCGTAAGGGGCGTTTAGTCGGGACGGTTCAGCAAATCACCGAACAAGCCGAAGAATGGGTGAGCCTCGGTGTCGAAACCATCGTCTGTGGAGTTGGAGCCGTGCCGTTTCAAACGACGGGTCTCGACGACATTGCCAGTATTGCCGAGGCATTGCGAGGCTTGGCCTCTTACGGGGCCCGAAACACGAATTGCAAAACGGAGGGCTAGCCTCTTCGATATCGAACGATGAGGAGTAAGCCCATGGGTCCAGAATGGTTTATTGTTGCCGGCGTAATCGTCTTGCTGTTCGGCGGGTCGCAACTGCCAAAATTGGCGAAGTCACTTGGCCAGGCGCAAAACGAGTTCAAATCAGGGCTCGCTGAGGGCGCGAAAAACGACGATAAAAAAGCCGATAAAAAAGCTGACGAAGCGACCAATAATTAGCGGGTCTCGCCAGCTGTGAGACCGCGTCTATAGATCAGGCGCGGACGAGCTGCCGGCGAGCTCGGAGTATCCGGCGGCGTTCACGTTCGGATGCTCCGCCCCACACGCCGTGTTCAATCCGAGCGTCGAGTGCGTACTCGAGGCATTCGACGCGCACCGGGCATCCGGCGCAAACGCGTTGGGCTCGGTCGACTCCGCTGCCATCGGATGGAAAGAACTCTGCTGGATCGACTCCGCGACACTTTGCGGAAAGCATCCAAACGTGTTGGGCCTCAGGAAGCGTCGCTTCTGTGTTCACTTGGGTTTCCATAGTGCCTCTTCTAACGCTTGAACGCGGGTTTTGGTTCCCCAAGACCGCAAGGTTTCCTGTGAATTCATGCAACTGTTCAGAGAACTCTCAGTGGAACTATCCGAAAAATCGCGTTCTATGCCGTATTTCTGTTGGGGCCAACCGATCGAGGAAATCATCATGAATGAATACGGCGACTCTTCCGCACAGCCCGAAACGCCCGAGCTTCCTGACGCTCCGCAAGAGCCGAGTAGTGATGCATGGGCGGTATCGGCGCCCTACATCGCTGCGGCGCCGCTCCAAACGGAGCCCTCAGCAGTAACAACGCAACCTCAGGCACCGGCACCGCCACCGGCGCCTTGGTGGTCAACTCCTGTCGCTCCTTCAACGAGCACAGTGAACCCGATGTTCGCGAACACCGTGCCGGGTACGAAGCCGAAATCGGCGCGGCCAATTCTTATGGGAGCGATTGTGGGCGCTCTCGTAGGCTCGTTGGTGACGGGCGGGCTCTTCATAGCGTTTCGCGATGACGCTCCTCAGTCAACGAATACGCAAAGCTCGCTGGTTGATTTGACCAACGTAACGACGGGTACGAAGGCTGATTCGGGCGCCGTGGCCCCGACGAAAACTGGCGGGATCGATCTGCATGCAGTGATCAACCGGATTCGTCCGGCAGTGGTGACGATCAAGGTACAAACGGCTTCGGGCCAAGCCGGAGGCACTGGATTCATCGTGGAATCCGACGGCACCATCGTCACCAACGCGCACGTCGTGAACGGAGCGCAAGGGATCAAGATCACGCTGTCCGACGGCGATGTTGTCGATGCAACGGTGCGTGGCACCGACGTGGGCCACGATCTTGCGGTTATCAAAATTGATCGCAGTGGCCTTCCGACTGCATTTCTTGGCGACTCGGATCGCATGAGTGCAGGCGACCCCGTGGTTGCGGTTGGCAACGCTCTCGGCCTCGGAGTCTCAGTGACCCAAGGGATCGTCTCCGCGGTCGATCGCGACATCCACGAACCGAACAGCGTGATCATTTTGGGCGCGCTGCAGACCGATGCCGCGATTAATCCAGGCAACTCTGGCGGTCCGCTTGTGAATGCCAAAGGCGAAGTGATCGGTATCAACACCGCAATCGCGTCGCCAACGGAATCCAACAATGTCGGATTCGCAATCTCAGTGTCGTCGGCCGCGCTTGTGATCGATGCCTTGGCGGCGGGTCGCACCCCCAAGGATGCGTTCTTGGGGGTCAAGACCGACGACGTCACGCCGTCGCTCGCGAGAGACAAGAATTTGAAGGCAACAGTGGGCGCCTATATCAATGGCTTTTCGCCGGGTGGCAGCCCGGCGCAGTCCGCAGGGTTGGCAATCGGTGACGTCGTCGTGAAGGTGGCGGGAACCGCGGTGACGGGCCGCGAGCAGATGCGGAGGCTGATTCGTCGGCACCCTGCGAACTCCGCGGTCGAGTTCGTGATTGTCACCGCAGCTGGCGTTACCAAGACGTTGACCATCAAATTGGGTGAAGCCCCGCCGGTCGTCCAAAACTGAGGCCGCGGCGGTAGCCTGGCAGCGGTTTGAACCGGAGTGGTCGCGTGGCTCCTCAGGGAGTCGCCCAAAAGGAGTCAATTCGTCATGGCAATGGAACCCGAAGTTCAAGATCTGCCGCTACAAGGTCATGTGCGGATCGTGTATCTGGGCGCGGTCGCTCCGCACTGGGACGTACAGCGCGTCTTCGGCGACCATGGCGTGATCGATGAGTTCCGGACCCGAGTCACCGCGCGGCTCCAACTGCTTCCGCCCCACGACCCGCAATTTCGCCGTAACCGCGAACGAGTAGCGCGCGATGCCGAACGGGAACGCCTCGAACTCGAATGGGACCTCGGCTACGACGAGGACTAACTCGCAATCGGCTGGCGTTCAATTCAAGCCACGCACGAGTGCGGTGGCGTTTTCGGCTAGCTCTGGCGGATTTTCGAAAAGCGCGCCGCGACTATGCGGCCCGCGATTGAAAAGAGCATCACGATCAAGATCAGCGTGAGTGCAGCGCCCCACGCGCGTTCTTGTGGCGCGGGAAACGGCCCCGCGGTTGCGTTTGCGTAGATCTGCGAGGGCAACGCCGTATTCGGCCCGTTGAACAAATCGAAGTTAGTCCGGTACACCAAACCAATTGTGAACAGCAATGGCGCGGTCTCTCCTGCTGCTCGTGCGACTGCGAGCATTGCTCCGCTGATAACCCCTGGCGCGGCGGCGGGCAAGATGACAGTGAGTACTGTGCGCCACTGCGGGCAGCCCAGAGCGAGGCTGGCCTGCCGGAGCTCGTTGGGAACCAATTTCAGCATCTCTTCACTAGTACGGATTACTAACGGCAGCATCAAGCAGCCCAATGCCATCGCTCCGCCGAAGCCGGAAAAGCCACTGTTCACGGTATAAATCGTGAAGATAAACAGCCCCATCACAATTGATGGCACGCCGCTCATCACCAGTGCGAAGAACCGCAACGCTCGAGCGAGGCGTTGATTCTTGCCGTATTCATTGAGATAAATCGCGGCCATGATGCCGAGTGGGATCGCCATCGCTGCCGCAGTGCCCGTCATCAACAATGTACCCATGATCGCCGGACGCATCCCACCACCGGCCTCGGTCGTTACGGTGGGCAGCGCGTCGTTCCAGAAATGCGGAAAGTTGCGGACAATGACCGCGTAGCCCTTGTTGACGACGTAACCGATGAGGAACAACAACGGAATGAACGCAACGATCACTGATCCGAGCATCCACATCAACGCCGCCATATTCCGAGCCTTGCGGGCCCCGGAAACCTTGGAGGTCGCGAGCGTTGCTCTCACGACGCCAGCTTTCGATCAGAGCGGGCGACGATGAATCGCGCGCTGCTGTTGATCGCGATCGTGAAGATAAATAACACAACACCCAAACCAACCAGGGCAGCTTGGTGAATACCTGATGCTTCACCCCACTGGCTGGCGACGGTTCCGGCCATCGTTGCTGCGGGGCTGAAAATATGAAGGGTGATTTGCGCGCTCGAACCAATGACCATGGCCACTGCGATCGTTTCGCCCATTGCTCGGCCCAAGCCGAGCAATACTGCGGCAGTAAGCCCCCCGCGTGCTTTGGGAAATACGGCGACGCGGATTGCTTCCCACTGGGTCGCGCCCAATGCGAGGGCGCCGGCTTTGTCGCTCTCGGGCACGGTAGCGAGGGCTTCACGAGATAGCGATGTGATGATCGGCGTGATCATGATTGCCAACACGATGCTGGCGGTCATCAGGCTGTAGCCCTGAGATTGCCCGCCGAACAATGAATTCAGGACCGGAATCGATGCGGTGGCCGAATGCAAGGCCTTGTAGAGCCCTTGCACATTGGGTGCCAGTGCGAGCGTGGCCCAAAGCCCGTAGACCACCGACGGCACTGCGGCGAGGAGATCGATGAGTGAAGTAACGAGCTTGGCGACTTTCGGTGAGGCGAATTCGGTCACGAAGAGTGCGATGCCAAAGCTCACAGGCACCGAAAGCAAGAGCGCGAGCACTGCGCTCATCGCGGTTCCGTATATCAATGCCAACGCACCGAAATGGTTTTCGTTTGGAACCCACCGATTGGTGGTGACGAAGCCCAAGCCCTCGTGGCTGAAGGCCGGCCACGCCTTGTTGGTGCTGGTGAACGCGATCAGCCCGAGGATCACAAATACCGCGAGGCCACACGCAAGAGCGACCGAGCGAAACGCTCGGTCGCCCCAATTGCGAGTGCCATTTCCGGTGAGCTGTCGCACCTCCGGAATTGATTGCATGTTCCCTCGTTCAGCCGATTTGCAGTTTGTCGAGTTGCTTGATGGCCTTGGCGGCAAGCTCCGCTGGCAGCGCAGCGTAATTGACGGTCGGTGCCAATGTCTGGCCTTCGGTGAGAAGGTAGTTGAGGTACGCCTTCAGCGCGGTGCCCTTCGCCTTGTCGGTTTGTTTCGCGTAGACGAGGACCCATGTTGGTGCGGTGATCGGGTACACGCCCGCGCCCGATGCATCGGCAGCTGCGAAGGTGAGGTCATCTTTAACTGCAACGTTTTTCAACGCTGCTGCCGCGCCATCGAGTGACGGAACGGACCACTCACTGGCCTTGTTTTTGATCGCGGCCATTTGCATACCGGCCTTTTTGGCATCGGCAAAATCGACGTACCCAATCGCGCCCTCGGTCTGGCTGACTGAGTTAGCGACACCGGTGTTTTTTTCTGCGCCAACAGAATTCGCCGGCCAGTTCACGGTGTCACCCTTGTCGAGTTTCCACGAAGGCGCCGCGGCGACCAGGAACTTAGTAAAGTTGCTCGTGGTGCCGGAACCGTCGGAGCGGTGCACGATCGTGATCTTGGTCGACGGAAGGTTTACTCCCGCGTTGTCGGCTTTGATGGCAGCGTCGTTCCATGTGGTGATCTTGGCTTGGAAGATTCCGGCGATCGTCTCGGCGCTGAGTTGCAGCTTGTCGACGCCAGCAAGTTTGTATGTGACGGCGATCGGGGCTGCGGCAATCGGAAAGTACAAGAGATCGCCTTTGAAGTTGCCTTTATCGGCATCTTTCACTGGGCTGTCGGTGCCCGCGAAGTCGACGAGTTTCGCCGCAAGATCAGTCTTTCCCTTCGCGGAGCCGCCGCCAGCGTACGCGATTTCAGTTTTTGGGTTCTTGGCGTTGAATGCTTTTGCAGCTGTTTCTTCGAGGTTCTTTTGGAACGAACTTCCCGAAGCGTTCAGCGTGACGGTGGAGCCGCCGCCGCTGTTTGGCGTTTTAGTGGTGCTGCCGTCGCTGCCACAGGCGCTGAGGCCGAGCGCAACGATAATGGCGGTTGCCGCGGTTTGGGTTGCCCGGCGGGTGTGAATCCGTGTGATCACGAGTCCCCTTTCGAGGGTTTCATAGGTTGTGGTTGGTCACAGCAAAACCTACGAAACGTGAATGTACAAACCCTTGCTTCAAGATGAACAACGAATGAATGAAATGGAAATAGTCACTGTTTATTCATCTACCGGGCCAGCCGCCAGTTCAGCGATTGGGTTGTCGCCTAATCGTGTTCGTGACCCGGCAGGATTCCCGTGGCGATGAAGTGCACCCACCGGGCGATGGTCACCGCGTGATCAGCGGCGCGTTCGTAGTCTCGGCCGACGAACGTCGTTTGCACTGCTTGTTGGAGCGCGCTTTCGTCTGGGGCGCCCTCGGCAAAAATTGCCCGGAACAAGTCCTTTTGCAAATCATCCATGACGTCGTCCATATCGGGTAGCGCAGACGCTGCGGAGGCGTCGTTGTCCGCAAAAGCGTCGATCGCAATGTGAATCTGCGTGCCGGCTTGGTTGCCCATGCGTTCCAAAATGCCGCGGATCCTTGGAGTGAGCTCGCGCGGGTAAAGCCGGCGCGTTGCGCGTGCGACGTTGCGCATCAAACCTGCGGTGAGCTCGAGTTCGTGCAGGATCCGCAGTACGGCGAGGAGCACCCGTAAGTCGATAGCGATCGGCTGTTGCAGCGCAAAAATACTGTAGGCGCGCTGTTCGATTTCACGGTTGAGCTGGCCGATACGCCCGTGTTCTGCGTATACCGTGTCGACCGCTACTAGGTCGCCGTCGAGAATTGACTGGGTTGAGCGAGCCACTTGTTCGCCGACGAGCGCGGCGAGCTTGATGACATCGGCTTTGGCTTCGTCGAGTTGCTCGTCGAAACTCTTTCGTTCGGTCATGGTTGGTTCCGTTGTGGTTGGGAATGAGGTGTGGCCGATCGGTTTGGTCGAGATTGCGAGCCCAGCCAACGCGGCTTGCACCTCAGTTTGGCGCAAATCTGGGCGCGAAGACGACCATTCACCTTTCGTTCACCAATTGGCAAGCTGATATCTGGTTGTTGTTGTGCCGGGGTCCGTACCTTTGCTCCCTAGCCGCCGCGGAATCTGGCGAGAAGTGTTGGCCTGGTCTCGTGTGACAAGCTTGGGCAACTCGACCCGCACCCGGAGCTGAACGTGACCCAACCAACTGGTGATTCGATGCAAACGACGCTGCCAAAACCTGAGATCAGCGCCAGCCCACGAGCTTTCGGTGGCGCGGGCAACACGGTATTTGACGTGACGCGCCTCGAAGTTTCCTACGGCGATGCGGTTGCGGTCCGTGATGTGAATCTCACGATCGGGGAGCACGAAATCACCGCGATGATCGGGCCATCGGGGTGCGGCAAAAGCACGGTATTGCGTTGCCTTAATCGGATGAACGATTTGGTGGCTGGCGCGGTCGTGAATGGCTCGGTGTTCTATTACGGCGAAGATCTTTATGATCGCTCGGTCGATCCGGTCGAGGTACGGCGGCGTATCGGCATGGTGTTCCAACGACCGAATCCATTTCCGAAATCGATCTTCGACAATATTGCGTTCGGGCCCCGTGTGAACGGACGTCGCAAAGGGCTCGATGATGTGGTGGAGCAAGCATTGACCCAAGCCGCGCTCTGGGATGAAGTCAAAGACAAACTCAACAAGAGTGCGTATGCGCTATCGGGTGGTCAACAGCAGCGACTGTGCATCGCAAGGGCGTTGGCCGTTGAGCCCGATGTGATTTTGATGGACGAACCATGCTCGGCGCTTGATCCGATTGCCACGGCGCGTATAGAAGACCTGATGGTGGAACTCAAAGCGCGCTACACGATTGTGATTGTGACCCACAACATGCAGCAAGCGGCTCGGGTCTCGGACCGAACCGCATTTCTGACTGCTGAAGTCGACGACGATGGTCACCGAGTGGGCCGGTTGGTGGAATTCGACGACACTCGAACCATGTTCACGAACCCTAGCGATCCGCGTACCGAGGGTTATATCACTGGTCGGTTTGGCTAACTCCATGAGTCGACGGATGCCGCAACGATGGTGATTGTGGGGGCGCTTGTCGTCATGATCGCGATTGGTACCGCGGCTGCGCTCTGGGTGACAATCATGCGTTTGCGGGCTTCGATGCAAGCCCTGCGGGTTGCTGCGGAACTCGATGCCGATCGAACCCGAACGATGGCGGTGGAGCTTGATCGGCTTCGCTATGCACTCGACGCACTCGACGATGGTGTTGTGATCGCCACTACGGAACGCGAGCTGTTTCGAAATCGTGCTGCGCAACGGTTCTCGGGGGCTCGTCATAGCGACGCGATCGTTGAAGCCGCGATTGCGCAAGTGGCGCGTACCGCGCTTTTGGGTGCTTCGGCGCAGCAAGAACACGCGGTCTTTGGGCCGCCGTCGCAGGTCTATTTACTGCGGTCGGAACCGATCGGTGGATCGGTTGACCGATCAGGAGTGGTCGTGTGGATTCGCGACATTTCTGATGCCCGTCGTCTGGACGACGTGCGTCGTGATTTTGTCGCGAATGTGAGCCATGAATTACGCACACCGGTCGGTGCGTTGACGTTGCTCGCAGAAACGATGGTCGATGAACCCAGCATTGAGATCGTGCAACAATTTGCGCAACGCATGGTGCGCGAAACCGAACGGTTGGCCCGCACCGTTGATGATCTCTTGGATCTCAGCGTGATCGAAGCCAATCCGGCCGCGCAGCCCATTGTGCTCGAAGTCCGCGACGTTGTAGATGCTGCCGTCGATCAAATTGCCAACGCCGCGCTGGTCGCGGATATCCCGATTCAGATCGACGGTGATATCGACGCTGCTGTGCTCGGGGACCGGAGACAACTCGTTTCTGCCCTGTTCAATCTGTTGGAAAACGCGGTGAAATATTCGACGGCTGGTGATCCGATTGCGATTGGTATCGCCAGGGAGGGCGAATCGGTGCTGATCCGGATTCATGATCATGGCATTGGCATCCCGACGCGCGATCTCGAACGGATCTTCGAACGCTTCTACCGTGTCGACCGTGCTAGGAGCCGCGACAGTGGAGGGACGGGTCTCGGGCTCTCGATCGTGCGCCACGTTGCGGCCGCGCACTCAGGATCTGTGTGCGTTAGTTCGCACGAGGGCGAAGGCTCAGTATTCACAATGAAACTTCCTATCCACCACGCGGACCGAACGTAGGCCATGGCAGAAGCTCCTCTCATTCTTGTTGTCGATGATGAACAGTCCTACCGCGACGCGTTGTCGGTCGCGCTGCAACGCGAAGGGTTTCTCGTCGTCACCGCCGCGGATGGAGTGGAGGCAATTGATCGCTTCAATGCCACGAAGCCCGCGCTTGTGTTGCTTGATGTGATGCTGCCGAAGATGTCGGGGATCGATGTGTGTCGAGAAATCCGCAGCCGGTCGCGAGTCCCGATCATCATGGTGACGGCACGGAACTCCGAAATCGATGCAGTCGTGGGTCTTGAAGTCGGAGCGGACGACTACGTATCGAAGCCGTTCCGGCTCCGCGAATTGATTGCGCGAGTGCGCGCGTCGTTGCGACGGGTTCCTTCAGACGATGATGCCGCAGACGATCGTCCGGACATGATTGAGGTGGGCGGGATACAAATCGATACTGCTCGCCACGAAGTGTTTGTGCGTGGCGAGGCCGTCGCGTTACCGCTCAAAGAGTTTGAATTGCTCGAAATTTTGTTGCTGAACGCTGGCCGCGTCCTGACGCGTGATGTGCTGATCGATCGTGTATGGGGGCCAAACTATTTCGGTGATACCAAGACGCTCGATGTGCACATCAAGCGCCTTCGCGCCAAAGTCGAAGCCGATCCGGCAAATCCATTGCAACTAGTGACAGTACGCGGCGTCGGTTACCGCTTCGAGCGCCCCCGCGACCACGCACGCTCCGATTGAGGCTTGGCCGGTTTGCGCGACGTACGTGGGATCAGATCGTCGTCGCAAGTTTTCAGCACACTCGGTGAGGCCAGTTCCTCGATCATCACCGGCAAGACTTCCACGACCTGGCTCGGCTCGGCCTCGGGCGTGGCGTGGTTTGGCTGTTCGACGATGAGCGCGTCGACCGCGGCCTGCAACCGACCGAGGTCCTCGATTGGTTCTTTTGCGAGCGGCACGCGATCTGCGGTCGCGGGTTCGGTAGAACCCGGCGGAACCGACAGTGGCCGTGCAGCATCGACGCGTGGCGCACCAAAAAGTTCAGCGAATGCTGACACATCTCGTGCTTCGGGAAATGGCGTACCGAGCACGTGTTGATGCGGCGCGGTTGGTTCCGCTACCCGTGTAACGAGTCGTTCGTCGGGTACGGGTTCGGAGACCACAACGTTGCGGAGCGGCTCTGGAAGCGAAGCAACTTCAGTCTCTTGGAGAAAATCGGCAAAGCGCACGATCATTCCTTTCGTCGCTGGAAGTGATCGGCGAAACGGGTGCAACTCTTGATTCGTGGGGCCCTGGTGTGACCTCAGCGCGGAATCGGTGGAGGCCAGTACGTGGCGGTCATCGTTGGGCCGAGCACATTGCCTTCCAGAACCCATACGCATCCCTTTTCGCAACGGGGGTGTGGGCCGAGATCAACGCCGAGCGCTGCGAGTCCTTCGAGCAAGATCGGAATAATGTCGCCGTGGCTGCACAAGACCGCGCCCTCGTCGAGACATTCTTCGAACAGTTGCAGCGTGGATTTTGGCGTGGCGCCTTCGGCAAGAGCATCGTGCGGTGAGACGGCAAGGCCGTGATGCGACGCGAGGGGAACAACAGTTTCCATACAACGAACGTACGGGCTCGCGAATATGCGCGCGAATTTCGAATCGGTGAACGACCGCAACAACTCCCGCGCTTGCGCCTGCCCGGGTGTCGTGAGCGGCCGCAGCCAATCCGGACCATTGAAATCCGATCGGCTCCCGGCTTTTGCGTGACGTACGAGATACACAGTCATCGCTCAGGCCACCGAAATCTGGGCGAGCACGGCCCGTTCGCGCTCGTAACTCAGGAGGCCTTCGGCTTCTTCGACTGGAACCCAACGAACTTCATCGACTTCATCGTTGGCAACAAACTCGGTGTGGGTGACCGCTTCCATTCGGTACCACCGGACTCGCTTCGGGCGACCTTTGCGATCCACGTAATGACTCGTCGCGATCTCACCGATCAATCGACACGCATAGCCGGTTTCTTCGAGCACTTCTCGACAAGCGGTGTCTTCGTCGCTTTCGTCGCCGTCGGCTTTGCCTTTTGGCAAACTCCAATCGTCGTAGCGAGGACGGTGAATCATCAACACTCGCGGCCCCTCGATGGTGTCGTCGATGAGTATTCCTCCGGCGGCGCGTATCAACAGGTCGCTCACATCCAGGCCCGAAGTTTCGGCCGGGATGCCTTGCGCCAAACTTCGGGGAATTCCCGGGCGGCCTGTTGCGATGCTTGGCGCAAAATCCCCGCAACCATTCCGGCCGAGAAGCTCACCGCCGGGGCTTCGTGCAGCGCTCGGTCTCGGACCCAATGATGCGCAACGACCGCATCGTGTTGTGTTCCCAGCACGGCTTGCAGATTAGCCATCGCCTTTGCGTGTTTTCGAGCCGGCGTCCCAAAGAGGGGGATCGCGGCTTCGCTGGCGAAACGCGCGCGCTTCGCTCGGAGGCGCACAAAATGCAACGCTGCGTCGGTGGGCGTGGGACCCAAACGATTGATCGCCTTGTCGAGCGCGTTTCGGGAACGCTGCGCGGTTTCGCGTGCGTAGGGAACTGCAGGGCTCGAGCCGTCGACGATGAGGGGTGGCTTCTTGGCCGCGCTCGCGAGTGAGGCCAACAGCTCGGTGTAGCGCTCGCTATCGAATCCGGCGCGTAATGCCTCACGTGCTGTGTTTCGTTCCGAAGTAGCAATGGCGAACAGTGGCTCGAGGTGTTGGACATCATTCGCGAGCAATGAAGCGGCACAGGCCGACAAGACGTCGCGCATCACCTCGAGATCGCGCACGGCACCCAGCGTGGTTGCCAACCAACGCAGCTCAACCATGGTGACCTGATACCAATCGGGGTCGATGAACGCGTTGTAGTGACGAAGATGACATCGCAATCGGCGGCTCGCCGCACGGACTTGGTGTACGCCATCGGGGTCTACGCCAACTCGCGCGACCTGTTCGTGGCTCACGATGCTGTGGAGCTCTGCACCAATGAGCCAACCAATAAAGTCATCAATCGTTGGAGCATCCGTAGACAGCTGTGGTTTTGCAACTCCGGCGGCGGGAGGAGCGAACGTGGCCGCTGGTTGTGATTGAACCGATCGAACCGTCATTTTTCGTTCGCCATCCGGGATCGATCGATGGCCAGACGCTCAAAGATCTGGTGGGAGTCGTTGGGTGCTTGATTGGTGGTCCACGTGCCGTTCGCGGCGAGGATCCAAGCCGTCGTATCGGGCGCGATACCTATGTTGAGCACCAGTTCGATGCGGTTTCGTTCGGAAGCTCCGTCGATGCGCGTGAGCACTTCTACCCGGCGGTCCAGGTTGCGCGGCATCAAATCTGCGGACCCAATAAAAATATCTGAAGTTGCTCCCGCGCCGAAGACGTAGATACGGGAATGTTCGAGATTCTTGCCGAGAATCGATCGGACGTTGATGGTTTCTGACAGTCCCGGTACCCCCGGGCGGAGGCAACAAACTCCGCGCACGATGAGATCTATGTGCGCGCCGGCTTGGGATGCTGCGTAGAGCGCGTCGACCATTTCGAGATCTACGAGCGCATTCATCTTCATGATGATGCGACCCTGCGGATGGGCTTGGTTGCCAATGCGTTCGAGGATGTCGTTGCGTAGCGCTCCAGGGGCAACGATGAAACGGCGATAGTCGCGCGGGCGGCTGAAGCCCGTGAGGTAGTTGAAGAGTTCTGCAACGTCCGCGCTGAGGTCAGGCTCTGCGCTGAACAAACCGATATCCTCATAGATCTGTGCCGTTTTAGGGTTGTAGTTCCCGGTACCGACATGGCAGTAGCGGCGTAAGCCGTCGGCTTCGCGGCGCACGACCAACAGAATTTTGGCGTGGGTCTTCAGACCGACGATGCCGTACACGACGTGCACGCCGGCTTCTTCAAGCATTCGCGCTCGCTCGACGTTTCGTTGCTCATCGCCGCGCGCGGTGATCTCGACCAACACCACGACCTGTTTGCCCGCGAGTGCGGCCTGGGCGAGTGAGGCTGCGATTCCCTCTTCATCGCCGCCGGTTCGGTACAGCGTTTGTTTAATGGCCAAGACGTCGGGGTCGCGGGCTGCATGGTCGACGAATGCCTCGACGGTTGTTGCGAACGCGTCGTATGGGTGCTGCACCAAAATGTCGTGATCGCGCAGCTCGGCGAAAAACCCATTGGCGCTTTTGGAGAACTCCGGGGGTGTCTGCGGCCGGTAGGTAGGAAACTTCAGCTCGGGTCGGTCAAGATCGTGGAGTTCTGTGAGTGCGGCGAGATCGAGCGGACCCTGGATGCGATAGCAATCGCGTTCGGAGAGCTCGAGTTCATCGAGCACGAGTTGCACGATCGGGGCTGGGGTCCGCTCGTCGATTTCGAGCCGCACGGCGCGGCCGAATTTGGTCTGGCGTTGCAAGATGAGTTCGACTGCTTCGAGCAAGTCTTCGGAATCATCCGAGAGGTCGATTTCGACGTCGCGGGTCACGCGGAACGCGTGGCTCGCAATGATTTCCATTCCGGGAAATAACGTATCGAGGTTGCCTGAAATCACTTCTTCGATCGTGACGAAACGCGCTCCGCTATCGATGGAAATGAATCGGGGCAATGACGGCGGAACCTTGACTCGCGCGAATCGTTCCTCTCCGGAACTTGGATTGCGAACCATGACTCCGAGGTTGAGCGAAACGTTGCTCACATAGGGAAATGGATGCGAAGGATCGACGGCGAGCGGTGTGAGGACGGGGTAGATCTCGTCATCGAATGTCGCGCAGAGAATTTCTCGATCGGTTGTTTCGAGTTCGTGCCACTGCGCAAACCCGATTCCAGCCCCGGCTAACGCCGGAACGATCGCTTGCGCGAACACTTTCGTTTGGTGATCGACTAGCTCCGCGGCCCGAACGCGTATCGCGGCAAGTTGTTTGCGAATGCTCGACGCGCTCGCGCCCGGCACGTCGGCGCGTTCTTTGAGTGCGGCAACCCTCGTCTGGAAATACTCATCAAGGTTGGAGGCGAAGATCGCGAGAAACTTCGCTCGCTCCAGCGTCGGGGTCTCAGCAGATTCGCAGAGTGCGAGTACCCGGGCATCGAAATCCAACCAGGAGAGCTCCCGATCGATGTACCGATCGTCGTCGGGAATGGGGTTTCCAACGGTTGTCGCCAAAACGGTCATCGCCCCATCGTAATTGGTAGTTCGCCGCGGCCGATACGAGTAACGGTTCGACGGTAACCTGGAACGCAACGGGCCGGCTGACCGAGGCGCGGTTCCGATGAAGCAATCCGTCTGTCTGAGGAATCCCCACGAAGAAGTATCAGTATCCGAAGTTGGCCAAAGCACCGAAGGGCGCCGCGGTCACGACTCCGTTTTCGCGGCTTGCGCTCACGCACGCGGTAACCGCCTGTGGTGATGTGTTTTTCACGGTGGCGTTGGCTGATTCGCTGTTTTTTTCGGCGGCCAAGGGCGCAAAAGACAAAGTGCTGCTCTACCTGTTGCTGACGATGGTGCCGTTCGCTGTCATCGCTCCATTGATGGGGCCAGTGCTGGATCGATCTCGGGGTGGTCGGCGCTTCATCATGATCGGAATCAGCGTCGCTCGGGCCGGCGTATGTTTTTTGTTAGCCGGTCACATCAAAGATTTGGCGTTGTATCCCTTGGCCTTGAGCTCGATGGTGCTCGCCAAGGCGCAAGGCATCACCAAGAGCTCCTTAGTGCCGTCATTGGTGAACGACCGATCTGAGCTCGTGCAAGCAAACTCGCGGCTCGCGCTCTTGGGGATTCTCGCCGGTATCGCCGGCGCGCCGTTCGCGGGTGGAATCCTTAAATTGTTCGGCGGCGATTGGGTATTGCGGGTCGGTGCAATTGCGTACCTCGTTGCCGCGATATTCGCGATCCGGCTCCCGCGCGTCACGGTTATCGCGGACCAAGAAACCCGCGACCAACGGGCATCACTACACATACCGTCGATTACCGCCGCGGGCAACGCGATGGGTTTCGTTCGCGCCGTGGTCGGGTTCATGACTTTTTTCGGCGCCTTCATATTAAAAGCAGAGCATCGCAACGCGGGCGTGTTCGGGTTGTTGATCGGTGCGAGCGCGCTGGGAAATGGCATCGGCACACTCATCGCGACTCCTTTGCGGCGGCGGTTCCGTGAAGAACGGATATTGGGGGCATCAATCACGCTTCCTGCGATACTGATGATTTTCGTCGCTCGGTGGTACGGGGTGCCGTCGTTGCTGATTGCAGGTGCGATGATTGCGGGCTCGGCGGCGTGCGCTCGACTTGCGTTCGACAGCATCTTGCAGCGCGACGCATCGGAGTCGGTTCGCGGTCGTGCGATTGCTCGATTCGAAACGCACTTCCAACTGTTGTGGGTTGCGGGAGGCGTGGTTGCCGTCGCCTTGCCTTTTGGAAACAACATTTCCGGCAAAGGTGGCCTGTTTCTCGTCGCGATCGTGATGTTGTTCGCGGGCTTCGCGTATCTCGGTGCTGTCGTTCGGCTCGATCAGGCAAGCCGCGATCAAGTGAGCGGCGACCAGGTGGTTCGTAACCAGGTGAGTCGCGACCAGGCAAGCCGTGATCAAGTGAGCGGCGACCAGGTGAGTCGCGAACGGGAAGCCGAGCCCGTTCGGCATCGGCCGGTTACTGATCGTCGAGATTGAGTTCGAGGCGGGCGAGCCACAATCCTGGAGCTTCAAATTCAGCTGGCGTCGGTAGGTGGGTTTCGCGTTCCCACAGGCGATTGAGCGCATCGATACCGGCGCGCTCAATGACACCTGCGCAAAACGCGTGACCGCGTTCGTAGTCCTCGCGGCCGAGTTGCAAACCCAACATGAGATCGACGAAATCGGCCGCGGCGCCCCGCTCTACTCGATGCCTCCGCAAGGCTTCTTCGATACGGCTCTGGTTCGGCCCAGAATGCCCGCTGACGGTGTCGATGATCGCGTCGGCGTACCCCTCAAGGATTGCGCCAAACCGTTGGAGTAACTCGAGCACTGGTCCCTGGCGTTCGGTGCGCATCCCAGCGAGCAGCTCGGTGGGCTCGATCTGCAAACCCGGAAGCTCGCCTGATTGCATTTTTTCGATCAGTTCGAACGGATTGAATTCGCCGTTGCCAGCATCGAGCTCGGTGAATTCCTCGGGTAGCTGCGCTTCGAACGCCTCCACTCGGAGCTCATAACCGTCCACATATTCGGTGGCCAAGCGGACGAGTCGTTCTCTGACCCACGGCACGGACCGCTGGGCTGCGTGCACCGTCTCGCGCACGACGAGCGCGTAACTCAATTCGTCGAACGGCAACGACCAATCATGGGCGAATTGCTCAATGTTTGAAACCACAAACGCGAGTTGGGGCGTGGCCGCCAACGGTAACGGCAAATCGTATTGACCGAGCGCGTGATGCGACAACAATCCGGCAAGCGAGCCGGCTTGAAACCCAAACAACATCGGTGTGATCGACCCGAGGATTTGACCCATCATTTCTGCGTTTTCGTCGCCGCCGAAACCATCAGGCATTGATGCAACGCCCATGTTGGTGCTCATGCGGCCCGCCAATGATTCCAATACCGGCTTCAGACCATCGAGCGTGACGATGGTCCAGTCGTGCCTGGTCACCGAGCGGGTTGGGACGCTGGTGCTTTCGGCGAGGCCGGTGGTCGCCGCAACGTTCGCCTGCGCGGCGAGTACCAGCGCGTCGATGTACGCGGCGCGTTGCGGATCAACCGCAGGATCGGGACGCTGATGTTGCGCGTTGGGGTCGTTGACCGCGAGTTGCATACCGTCACTGTCACGAAATTCATCGGGGTCTTGCGTGCATATCTGGGCGGCGATTTGGCGGGCCGCATCCCAGTTCACCGGCCCCGTCGATTGCGACTGCAGCATCGCAAACAGGGCATTGAGGTCGAGGCCCTCGGGGCCTCCATTGGCATCTCCACTGGCATCTCCACTGGGGCCAAAATTGGGGCCAAACGGCCAATTTTCGTCGTCCATTTGGTTTTCACTGCTCACGGAATCCACTCTATGGGGCATGGAACCCGAAATTGCTTCGCTCAAACCACAACCCGTGTCACCCACAACGGTGGTGATCACCGGCGTTTCGGGCCTCATCGGCCAGCGGCTGCTGCCGTCGGTCGAAGCCGTTGTCGGCATCGAACACATCGTCGGGCTCGATACTCGCGAACCACAGCGCCGAGTAAAAGCGCTCGAAGTGCATTTGGTCGATCTTGTGACGGCAGACATCGCAGCACTATTGAAGGGCGCCGATGTTGTCGTGCACCTCGGCGGGATCGTGGGCCCTGCGAGCGATGCGGAACTCGCGCGGCGCGTGAACATCGACGGGACCCGTGCACTGTTGACCGCAATGAATGAAGCCGGCGTGCACAAGATCGTTCGGCCTTCGAGCGCCGCGGTCTACGGCGCTTGGCTGAATAATGCTTTGCCACTCACCGAAGACGCTCAGATTCGTCCGAACGGTGGGTACCAACCCGCGCTGCTCGACGCCGAGTGTGAACGATGCATTGCTGACTGGGCTGCAAGCGACTCTGCGAATATCGCCACGATCTTGCGCCTGGCGCCGGTCGTTGGCTCTGGTGCTCGTTCAGTCTTCGCTCGAGCCGCGGTCGGGCGCCCGCCGGCAGTGGTGCGGGGGAGCAAAATACCCACTCAAGTTGTGCACGTCGACGATGTCGCGAGCGCAATCACCTACGCCATCGAACACGACCTTCGTGGGGTCTACAACGTGGCCGCGGATGGCTGGCTTGATCACGACGACGCAGCTGCCGTTGCTCCGCACCGCCTTCCACCGGCCGTGCCCCAAGACGTAGCTCACACCGCGCTGAACGCAATGTGGTCGAGCGGGATTGGCGATGCGCCGCCGGAAGTTATGCCGTATTTGATGCACGCGTGGGTTATCAGCAATGAAAAACTCAAAGCCGCGGGTTGGGCTCCGAAACACACGAATGAAGAAGCGATCCTGCTTGCCGGAGATCCCGATGCGCGGCGTCGGCCGCTGCCGTGGATAGCCGCGGTCGGTGCGGTGCTCGGTGGAGCGGGTGGGGCTACGTGGTGGCTAACGCGCCGTCGTCAACGCTGAGCCCGCCGCGCTCAGGACTTCGGCGTTTGCGGATTTCCATTCGCTCCACTCGGGCGTGAAATAACGCAGCCGAACCTTTTTGTATTCTTTAATCGACCACAACAGCGCGTACTCCGAAACGCCGGTTTCGGTGCTGATCGCATCGATGGTTGCCTCGCAATCGCGAGCACTCCGGCCGTGCACCATAGTGAAGACGGAATAGGGCCAATCGTCGTAGGTTGGGCGTCGGTAACAGTGTGATACTGCGGCAAATCCCGCCATATATGGCCCAATTTCA
The DNA here is from genome assembly GCA_025360585.1 of Actinomycetes bacterium. Taxonomy (GTDB): domain Bacteria; phylum Actinomycetota; class Acidimicrobiia; order IMCC26256; family PALSA-610; genus F1-120-MAGs023. The sequence goes on from JANYBW010000054.1 coordinate 70,069, forward strand.
TTGAGCTTTTCGTCGGGAACGGCCCATACGCCCATGGCATTCGCTTTGAAACCCGCGGTACGGTGATTCATGACTGCGGCGAAACGGCGCATCCATTTTTTGTCTTTGAAATGTTGGAGCATTGCAAGCATCTGTTCGCCATCGAAGCCAACCTCGGCGCCGTACGTGGCGAATGGTTCGTTGCACAGCGGGAGGTCTTCTTGCGCGATGCGAATGACGTCCGTTTCGATTTGTGTGAGCTCCGGCACTTCCATATCCGCACGACGCTCGGGGGTTTCGTGGGCAAGAACTTCGGCCTTCGCATTTGCTGCAGTTTGGCCAGTCATGTCGAGTTTCACGCCGATTTTGTACAGTGTGATCGTCGGGAGCTTGCGGGTGACGGTCGCCCGTGAATTGCGGTGGAGTACCTCAAGATGGGTGTCAAAATCTTCACCGGGCGGAACGGCGAGCGTGTACCAAAGGTTGTAGTCGTGGTTGCGTTTGTAGTTGTGCGACACGCCGGGATGCTCACTGACGAGCGCGGCGCCGTCATCAATATCTTCGGCCGCGATCTTGGCTGCGATGAGCGCGGATTGGTAGCCCAGAGCGCGCGTGTCGAAGATCGCGGAAAGTTGACGCAAAATGCCGAGTTCCTTGACACGGGTGCAACGGTCAATAGTTTCGGATTCCGAAATCCCCAATCGTTCGCCAATGTGCGCGAACGGTCGGGTGGTGAGCGGAAAGTCCCATTGCAATGCGTTGAGGAGTTCCCGGTCAACGTCGTTCAGTTCCGAATCAGACATCACCCATGCTCGCGCACGAACCCTGGCCGCCGCCGATTCTCAACGCAATGGCGTTGGTGAAGATACCGTCGTCGTGGCGTTGATCGTGGCGCTCGTTGGTGGGTTTGCTGTTGGCGAGGTATTGGCGTTGCTTGTGGGCGAGGTTGTTGCCGGTTTGGGCGGCGGAGTCGTGAGGCTGGCAGGGCCAGTTGGTGACGTAACCGCCGTCATGGTCAGCTTCAAGGAAAGTTCGCCTCGCTGCACGACGATGTCGATTTTGTCCAGTGCCCAGCGCCACCGAACGAGCGCCTGAACGTCGGCGACGGAGTACACGTTCCGGCCGTTGATGGAACGGATGAGATCACCGCGCACCATCCCAGCGATGAATGCCGGGCTCGATGCATCAACCTTGTGCACGACTGGCCCGGCGGCTGAGTTGCCGCTGCGGAGACCGATCCAGGCATGGTCGGTCATCGGCGTTGCTCGTAACTGCGTGAGCACCTCGCGTGCATAGTCGATCGGTATTGCTCCGGCGGCTCCCGCGAGCACAACGCCGGCAACCCGGCCTTGACCGTCAACGAGTGCAGAGCCTGGCTCGGCATAGCTCTGGAGCGCGTTCGTGACCAGCAAGTTCGGCACCGCAACCCCGTTGCCGTCGACCAACACGGACTTCGTAACGTTTACAATGCCTTCGCCAATGGCGTTTCCCGGACCGACAACAATCACTGAGTTGCTGGGCGACGGCGCGGTCTTGGCCAAACTTGCGGCGGGAATATCAAGATTCGCGGTGATGAACGCGAGCCCGCTGATGGTGTCGCTTCCGAGCAGCGTTGCGGGAACCTCGTCGCCTTTGGCGTCGGTGATCGTGATGGTGCCGATATTGCTTGCCACGAGCGAGGTCGTTACGAACACGCCACCGTGTTCGATCGCTATCGCCGCTGCACGCGAGGGCCCGGTGGTCGTCGGATACGTCACTTCAACGATCGAAGGGCGAACCGCCGCTGCAGCATCGGTACGTGCAGCATCTTTGGCGACGGCCAACAGCCGGTCTCTGACGGTGGGCTTTGCCTTTCCGGACAACAATCCGGAAAATCCGAGGATGCCAACGGTGAGGATGGATCCAACCATCGCGCTGGTGAGCGCTAACGCTGTGAGTCTGCCCCACCCCAAATTGCCGGCCTCGCGAGCCCGATGGTGGACGGAATTTCGGCCCGGAAGTTCGGCGGGGTGGCGCCACTCCCGATCGAGTGGATCTGGGCGCTGCGACTTGGGTGAAGCCGGTCGTGGCGACTTGGGTGAAGATCGCCCGCTGGTCTCACCGGGCGCTGGGATATCGGCAGCGTCGTCGGTCATGGCGAAATTCGGAACCACTGCGGCGAGATCACATGAAGGAGTGTAGAGAGCAGATGATGCTCGGGTAGGGCGCGACCGGGACAATCTCCGTCTAGCTTCATACACTGAACCTGTGTCGCTTTCGCCTCCCAACGATTCGCCTCTCAACGATTCGCCTCCCAACGATTCGCCTCCCAACGATTCAGGCGATTGGATCTCGCTGACCACCGAACCGCTGCCGCTCATGGCCGCAATCGTTTGGTGCACAACTCCAGATTGCGGCGCGGTGGTTTCGTTCAGCGGTGTCGTGCGCGACCATGCCGAAGGGCGCCATGATGTTGTTGCGATGACGTACGAAGCCTATGAAGCACCCGCGCTACAGCGGCTGGCCGAAATTCTTAGCGAGACCCGCAATCGCTGGCCCGACGTCGGCCGGTTGGCGTTGCTGCACCGGCTTGGTGAGCTCGAACTGGGTGAAGCATCGGTCGTGGTAGTTGCGGCGAGCCCGCATCGCGACGTTGCGTTCGATGCCGGCCGGTTTGCGATCGATACTTTGAAGACTTCCGTACCGATCTGGAAAAAAGAACACTTCTCTGGGCAATCAGAGTGGGCACTGCGCTCGAATGATGTGCAATCGGTCCCGACGTCGAGCGTTGGCGACTAATGGCCTATTTACTGTTTGTGATGGTCGCCTGTGCCGTCGGTATCTCATTGGTGGTCTGGCGGAATCGCCCCAAGACCTCAACCGAAGACGGAATTCGCGCGTTTGGCCGCAACCTTGATGCACTCGCTCCTCCCGATGGAAGCACGCGTGGCTCGCGTCCTTCGCCGAAGGGATAGCGCGTGGCTCGGGATTTAGCGATCGATTTGGGCACCGCGAACACGCTGGTCTTCGCGCGGAACCAGGGCATCGTCTTGAACGAACCAACAGTCATCGCGCTCAACAGTCGTACCCAAGAAGTGTTGGCGATGGGTCAAGACGCTTGGCAGATGATTGGTCGTACTCCTGGCTATATCGTCGCGGTTCGACCATTGCGCGGCGGCGCGATCACTGATTTCGACATTACGCAGCGCATGATCCGATTGTTGTTTCAGCGCGTCGGTGTGCATCGTTTCCATCGAGCGCGAGTTTTGATATGTGTGCCTTCCGCAATTACCGCGGTGGAGCAGCGCGCGGTCCGCGACGCGGCTCGGGCCGCAGGTGCCGCCGAGACCAACCTGTTGCCGCAACCTATGGCCGCCGCGATCGGCGCGTCTTTACCGATCCACGAACCAATGGGCAACATGGTCATCGACATCGGCGGTGGCACCACCGAAGTCGCCGTGATCTCGCTCGGTGGCATTGTGGCGCTCGAAGCCGTACGAGTAGGTAGTTTCGATATCGACGCGGCAATTCAGGCCTATGTTCGCAGGGAATACGGCATCGCAATCGGTGAACGCACTGCTGAAGAAATCAAGCTCGCGATCGGTTCTGCGTATCCAGTCGCCGAAGAATGGAAAGCTGAAGTTCGGGGCCGCGACCTCATGAGCGGCCTACCGAAAACGGTGATGCTCGCTCCGGTCGAAGTGCGCGGTGCGATCGAGGAACAAGTCCGCGCGATCTGCGATGCGGTCGTCGCATGCCTGGCTCGCACACCACCGGAACTTGCCCAAGACCTGATCGCGAACGGTATTCATCTTGTGGGCGGCGGCGGCATGCTCAAAGGGCTCGACAAACGAGTGGCGGAAGAAACGAAATTGCCCGTTCACCTTGTCGATGCTCCGCTTGAGTGTGTCGTGCTCGGTGCCGGGCGTTGCCTCGCCAACTTCGATTCACTGCGCGACATGTTCATTACCCGCAACGCCGATCAACGCAGCAGCAGATAATCGCTCGTATCGGTCGAGGCTCTGGGCCGCGTGATCAGCGGTCGTCGGAGAGATCCTCGGCCGCTTGGCGTACCTGCCAATCACTGTCGGTGAGCGCTTTGGATACGGCCGCGTCCACTTCAGGTCCGTAGTAGTTCGCGAGCGCGAGGACGGCGCGCCGGCGCACTGCAGGTTTGTCTTGGCAGGCAGCGAGAATGATCGGCAGCGACGTTTCGTGGCCGATCGAACCGAGCGCGGCAACGGCGGCTTCGCGTACTAACGCGTCGGCATGGTGTTCAGCAATTGCCTCCAACTCCCCGGCGATGCTCGCACTTTCATTGTGTAGCGCCGCGTCGGCTGGTTCATTGTGTAGCGCCGTGTCGGCACTTTCATTGCATAGCGCCGTTTCGGCGGGGAGTGCCGGTTCTCCCGTGGAGTCCCCGCCCCGTTCGCCGAGGGCGAAACATGCCGCTTCGGCCACGTAGCCATTGTCATCGTGGGCCAACGAAAAGAGTTCGTCGGCGGCGAGTGTGGCGGAGATCTTCGGTGCCAAGCGGGCTGCGGCGAGCCGGACCGGTGGTTCGGGGTCTCCTGCGGCCCGGCGCCAGAGATTCGTGGCCTTCGCCGGGCTGGCTTTGCGAATTGCTGCGCTGAGCGCCGCGGCCCGGGCCGCCGGTTCGGGGTCGTCGATCACCATGGCTGCGATGGTCGCGAGCGTTCCTGCCGGCCAGCGTTGGGAAATTTGGCCCAAGATCGTTGCCGCCGTGGCTCGGGTGCGGGGATTGGGCGATGTGAGGTCCGCGACTGCCTCGTGCACCAATGCCATTAGGAGAATCCTACAAGGTGGGCTGATGTGTCCGATAGGACAGCATGAAGCGGGCCGGAGTAGCACGAGCCGTCGCGAGCGCCGTTGTCGGTCTGCTCGCGACGGCTTCGCTGATTCAGGCCTCAAGCCCCGATTCGTTGCCGGCATTCGGCCGCGCCCAGCGGAAGAATCGCCCGGTCAGTTCAGTTGCAGCAGTAGCGCCCCTCACAACGGCTGCGATTGGCGCTGCCGGTGGGTCAAGTGAAAAGAGCACCGTCTCGGTGCCCGCGTCGATGCCCACGACTGCGGTTCCCACGATGCCTACCAGTCGTCGTAAGAAGATGCGCCAAGCGGATCCGCAAGCGAATCGCGAAGTGTTGATCCCGGCTGAGGTACCCGGATCGAACTTCTCGGTTCCGTTGGTTGCCCATGATCGAATGATCATCGCGAAATTGGGCCTCGATCGCCCCGTATTCGAGGGCATTGCGCAAAACGTCATCGATGCTGGAGTGGCCCATTGGCCCGGCACCGCGACCCCTGGCGGTATCGGCAATGTCGTCATCGCTGGTCATCGCAGTACGTACTCGAGGCCGTTCCACGACATCGCGAAGTTGGCGGCTGGAGACACGATTGTTTTCGAAACCGAGACTCACTGGCGCTACACCTACACAGTCGAGCGTCAGTTCGTGGTTTCGCAAAATGCGTTGTGGATTAGCGATCAGACTGCTGGTCGCCACGTAACGATCTTTACGTGTCATCCGATCGGCTCTTCGCGCCAGCGGCTCGTGACTGTGGGTGTTCTTACGAAAACGCAACGGCTCCGCTAGGCAAACGACTCCGGCGCGTGCAAGGCTGTCGTGTGCAGAACAACCTAGTTGCAGACACAAAAGTTGCGATGAGTTCTCGTGACTGACCCGCCGGATGTTCTCGTGCCGGAATTTGTTCACGATGCTGAAGACGGTCGGTCCACCGTCACGCGGGTTTTGCGCGGAATCGGCATTGCGGCATTGCTGGCGTTGATTGGCGTGGTGATTTGGGGGTTTGTGTATCACCCTGGATACGACGAGGTAATCCCCGGTTCAACCCAGCCGATCCCGGCCAAAATTTCAGTTACTGGCGTGAAGCAATTCTCGCCAAAAGGCAACTTCTATTTGGTGTTTGTGCGTGAGCGGACCGATGTGAACTACTGGGAATACGTGCGCGCGCAATGGTTTGACGATCACGCCCAAATCAACAAGATCGAAAAGGGCGCGCCGGCCCCGGTGCCCCATCAGGATTTTTGTTTCATGCAGGATTCTCAGGCCACCGCGAAACAAGTGGCCCTACGTAAACTCGGCTACAAACTGAACGTGAAGCCGGGTGTGTTGATCGTTGGGATCAGTGAAGCGAACACGCCAGTTTCCAAAGTCCTGACCTGTGGCGACACGATTCGTTCGGTCGCGGGCGTGAAAACCGATTCCCAAAAAGAACTCAGCGCCGTCATTGGCCAGCATCGTCCAGGCGATGCGGTCGAGGTTGTGTTCGATCGCGCCGCGAAGCAACAAACCCAACGGATCCGCCTGATCCGCGATCGCGAAGGCAAAACTCGATTGGGAGTCCTGGCCACACCGACCGTGCAATATCCATTTCAGCTTTCGATCGATACGGGCGAAATCGGTGGTCCCTCAGCGGGGCTCGCGATGACACTGACGTTGCTCGACGAACTCACCCCCGGTGAACTCACTGGGAATCAAAAAGTTGCCGCTACGGGCACGATCGAACCCGACGGAACCGTCGGCGAAATTGGCGCGATCGATTTGAAAGCAATCGCGGTACAACAACGACACGCCAAAATATTCCTGGTGCCGGCTTGTCAAGAAGACCCCAAGCAATACCCCAAAGAGCTCGCGAGTTGCCAAGAGGGAATTCGGCTGGCTCGCAAGAACGCGCCAAGTGTTTTGGTGATTCCGGTGCGCAATCTCGACGATGCGTTGCGAGCACTGCGCGAGCACGGTGGCGAACCGTTGCCCGCAATCGCGAGCAAATAGACCAGAATTTGTTCAGCGCTCCTGGTGCGGTGCCCAGCGTGCAACTACGATTCACTCCCGTAACTTCTGCAACAACAACAACAGATTTGGGATCGTGATGGAAGACGAAGTTCGTACGGCCGTGCCCAGTGCGCCGCGGCTCGCCCCTGAAGACATCGCCACCCGTTCGTTTTCAAATTCGTTTCGCGGATTGTCGGAGTCTGAGGTTCGGAGTTTCCTGAAACGCATCGCCGAAGAGATGACATCGGCGCAGATTCGGGAACGCGAGTTACGCGAATCGCTGACGGCCTCGGAAGTACGCGCCAATCATCGTGAGCCCCTCGACGAATCGCAGCTCCTTGAAGCACTCGGTGAAGAAACGGCCAAGCTCCTGCGATCGGCCCGCGAGGCTGCAAACGACATTCGCACAAAGGCCGAAGTGAACGGGACACGGACGCGCGCGGAAGCTACAGAAGCGGCTGCGGCGGTTCGTGAAGAAGCCGCGAACTTGTTGGATACGCGCCGGGCGGAAGCTGATCGTGAAATCGCTGAACTGCGCGCCCGAATCGACGCAGAACTCACGGCCCAGCGCGCCGAAGCCGAAGCTGCGACCGTGTTGCTCCAGACCAATGCCGCCGCCAATTCCGAACGAGTTCTTGAACAGGCGAAGGTCACCGGCCGGTCCATGGTGGAAGAAGCCAAAGCCCTACGCGACCGTGTACTTGCGGATCTTGGCCATCGCCGAGGCTTGCTGCAGTCACAAATCACTGAGTTGAAGACCGGTCGTGAACAGTTGCTCGATGCCTACCGCATCGTCAAGCGAACGTTTCTTGAAGCAACCGAAGCACTTGGGCAAGCCGAATCGCGTGCATCGCAGAGCCGTCCGCCGAGTGTTGGCGATGTTGAAATCGCCGCGGCCTACGACGCCGCGATTGTTGACGACGCGGCTGTGGAGCTCGGCGCACATCTCCACGCAGAAGACGTGTTGGATCCGGACGTCGTGGCAGCGCCGGATGCAGAAATCTCCGACGCAGACGCAACTGAGCTTGCTCTTACCTCGAGCGCGTTGGATTCGGTCATTGGCGAACTGCCGACTGGCGGTGATCTACCGCAAGGCGTTGCGACGAGCTCAGTCGAGGGCGCGGGCGAAGAAGGCTCGGAAGCAGTTGATTCGCCTTCTGCGTCAGAAATCCCCGAAGTAGAAGATCTTTTTGCTCGTATCCGTGCACAGTCCGCGGCCCGCGATTCGGGCACCGCCGTTGCTGAGCCAGCGCCGCCGGAGGTTGCGCCGCCGGAGGTTGCGCCCGCAAGCGATGCCCTCGTATCAGAGACTGTGGTCTCGGGCTCGCACTCCGGTGTCGTTGCCGATGTCGCAGGCTCAGCAGCGAACACAACGACCGGCGACGAGGCAGGCGCGGCGCCGGCTGAGGTTGAAGAAATCAACTCCGCAATTGCGGTGGTATTGACGCCAACAGTGCGCGAAACTGTGAGCGCGTTGGTGTCGTCGGTCATCAAAAAAGCAAAGCGGACGTCCCAAGACGAGCAAAACGAACTGCTCGACGCGATTCGGCGGCAAAAGCGGCGCGCGGTCGCGGCTGAAGTATTGCCGCAGTCCGAAGAACAGACTGGAATCTGGGCGGTCGCGTTGGCCTCGTCGGTCGGAGCGGCGTTCTCCGCGAGCTCGGCTGACGAGTCGTTGATGCCCGAATCGTTGGGTCGCGAAGTCGCTCGTGATCTGATCGCTGGCTTGCGGGCTCGCCTCGTTGATGCGATCGATAACGGTGACATCGAAGGCATGAGTGATCGCGTGAACGCGCGCTTTCGCGAATGGAAAACCCAAGATCTCGAAGACTTGCTCCACGATGCGCTGCATGCGAGTTTCGTTTCCGGACAATTCGCCGCGGTGGCGAGCGGAACCGAACTCCGGTGGGTCATGAGCGAGGTGTGTTGTGCAGATTGTGCCGATAACGCACTCGAATTGGTGTTGAAAGGTGCGGAGTTTCCGACGGGTCACGTGCTGCCGCCAGCTCATGGCGGGTGTCGTTGCGTGCTTGAACCCGCGTAATTGCTCGCGTTGTGGCAACGGTTCGTGACCCGAACCCAACGTGGCTGGCTGGCGCACCTACGATCGGTCTATGCACGTACCCCCTTTGAGTGAAGAGATCCGACCACGGCGACGTTATGGGCCGCGAGTTTTGCTCGGGATTGTGGTTGCGGTGCTGTTTGTTTTGTTTGCCAGCGCGAAGGCGCTCGCCGGGTTTTACACCGACAAACTCTGGTTCGATGATCTTGGTTTTGGCAAGGTCTTCAGCACGCTCATCTGGGCGCGAATCGCGCCGGCAGTGATCTTTAGCTTCGTGATGTTTGTGGTGTTACTCGTCAATTTGGTACTTGCGGGCCGGTTGGCGCCTGAGTATCGAACTGCGGGAGTAGAAGACGAAGTCATTGATCGTTACGTCGGGTACGTCACTCCGTACATGGGTCGAGTGCGAGTTTTGGTTTCGTTGGCGATCGGTGCGCTGGTTGGTTTCGGCGCGTCATCGCAGTGGCGTGAGTGGATCATGTACCAGAATCGCGTTACCTGGGGTATCAAAGACGCGCAGTTCCATAAAGACATCGGCTTTTATGTCTTTGAGTTGCCGTTTTTGAAGTTCATCGCCGAGTGGTCGTTCGTGGTGTTCTTCGTATCGTTGTTCATCACTGCTGTGTTTCATTACATCAACGGAGGGATTCGCGTTCAGGCAGGATTCCAGCGGGTGACTCCGCAAGTGAAAGCCCACCTTTCGGTGCTACTTGCTGCGATGGCGATCACCAAGACCGCGCAGTATTGGTTGGGTCGCTACGACTTGGTGTATTCACACCGCGGCAAAGTCGATGGCGCAACGTTCACGGATATTCATGCGCAACTTCCCGCGCTGGAGTTCCTTGCGCTCATTTCCGTGGTTGGTGCGATCCTCTTCGTGGTCAATATTTGGCGGCGAGGCTGGACGCTGCCAATTATCGCGGCGGGCTTGTGGGCCTTTATCTCGATCATCGTTGGCACGGCGTATCCCGCCTGGATGCAACGGTTCCAAGTGCAACCGGCCGAGCAGAGTAAGGAACAGCCGTATATCGAGCGCAATATCGCGGCCACGAGAGCCGCGTACGGTCTCGATAAATTTGGGGTGCAGATCTACAAGGGAAACGGGAAACTCGACGCGCAGGCGGTAAAGGAATCGAGCGCGGCCAAGACGCTGAGCAACGTTCGCTTGTGGGATCCAGACGCCTTGCAGACCGCCATCGCGAAGCAAAATGTTAAGGGCTATTACCAGCTCGGCGTTCCGTCGATTGACCGTTACACCGTCGGCGCGGTGAATAAGCAGCTCGCGATGGTTTCGGTGCGCGGATTGAACTCGGCGGAGTTACCTTCCGATACCTGGACGAACCGTCACCTCGCGTACACGCACGGCCAAGCCGCCGTTGTGGTCCAAGCCAACGCGACCTCGGTTTCCGCATCCCAGGACCCGAGCTACCTGGTATCGGGAATCCCCGCGGCGGGCGAAACCGACATCAAAATCAGCCAACCGGATGTGTACTACGCGCCATCCATGTCGGATTACGTCATTGGGGCGACGAAAGAAAAAGAAGTGGAGGTCGACGGCTCGGGCAACGAAGCTCGCGATCAGTACCGCGATACAAAACGCGGAATTTCGCTATCAAGCTTGCTGCGCAAAGCCGCGTTTGCAACTCGGTTCAGCGATTTCAATTTGTTGATTTCCGATCGTTTGCAATCGCAGTCAAAGATGTTGTTCGTACGGGATCCTGCGGAGCGCGTGCGGAAAGCCGCGCCGTTCCTTTCGACGGATTCTGAGGCCTATCCGGTTGTGTTGCCCGATGGCACCATGCAATGGGTAGTTGATGCCTATACGTCCACGGACAAGTACCCGTACAGCCAAGAAATTCGTCCCGGCGATGTGAGCGGTCAGCAAATTGCTGGTAATTACAACTACGCCCGCAACTCGGTGAAAGCCGTAGTGGATGCCTACAACGGTTCGGTGTCGCTGTACATCGTGGATCCAACTGATCCGCTAATTCGGGCCTACAGCAAGGCGTTTCCTTCGTTGTTTCAGCCTGCGTCCGCGATGCCGAACGGGTTGGCGGAGCACTTGCGCGCACCGACCGATCTCTTCAAAGCGCAAATGCGGATGTTGGAGCAATATCACGTGTTACCGACCCAGGCTGGCGCGTTTTACGGCGGGACGCAACGCTGGAGAATCGCTCCGCAACCATCAGTCGGAACGTCCGGAACCGCCGATACCACGCCAACAACGTCTGCGTCTGCTGGCAATGACGGAGGGCGCAACGGCCAAAACCAAAACGACAGTCAGCGCGTCGAGCCGCAGTACCAAATGTTGCAACTGCCCGATGGCACCCAACAAGAGTTTGTGCTGACCACTTCATTTGTGCCCGCGAGCAAAAACGACACATCGCCGAACATTCTCAGTGCGTTCGTCGCTGCTCGCAACGACGGGTTCGGAACGTCGAACTTCGGTAGGACGACGGTGTTCGACTCCAGTTCCGGATCCGGATTGAGCTCGGAAGTGTTTGCGGCTGCCCAAATTCAAAAAGATACGCTTATTTCGCAACGAATATCGCTGCTTGGTCAAGGAGGATCCTCGATCACGCCCGGTGCCGTCCAGCTCTTGCCCATTGGCGATTCGATTCTTTACGCGCAGCCGTTCTTTATCAATAGCGATAACAAAGGCGCTGTCCCCGGACTTGCATTTGTAGCCCTCGACGACGGTAAGCGGGCGGTGTTCGCAAACTCGGTTGCCGAGGCGTTGAAGCTGTTGTACGGCGACACGGTGGCACCACCTGACAATGGCAACGGCGGCCCGCCCGCGACCATCACCGATGCCGAACGGTTGAAAAAGATCAAGGCCGCGCTCGACGAATACCAAAGCAAGACGAAGTCGGGCGAGTTCGAAGCTGCCGGCAAGGCGTTAAGGACCCTCGGCGATTTGGTCAACGGGGTGACGACCCCAACGAGCACGACCCCAACGACGCCAACCCCGGGCACCGCGACCACAACCAACCCACGGAGCAATGGCTCAGGGAGCGGCACTCCAACGCCCGGCAGCGCGGGCGGGTCCCCGCCGACCACGATGTCGCCGACGCCATCGGGCTCGACGACCACGACAATTCCTGGAACCTGAGCGGGTAGGGATGCCGGTTGGGGCGGGGCTGCGGTAATTGTTACTATGGCGGTAGTGATAATTATTTCGGGCCGCTAGCCGGTGGGCCGAAGGTGCTGCGGAAGGAATTGCGATGGCCGTCTCGGACATCGATCTCGGGAATTACAAGCTCGGCTGGAACGACGGCGATGAGTTTGTGTACCGCCCCAAAAAAGGGATCTCGGAGACCGTCGTCCAGGACATCTCTGCGCACAAATCCGAACCCGAGTGGATGACCAAGTTCCGGCTGAACAGCTTCAAGCGGTTCGTGAAAAAACCGATGCTCGAATGGTTCGCGGCCAACATGCCCGACATCGACTTCGACGACATCTTCTATTACATCAAGCCAACTGCGCATCAGGTCAGCGACTGGGACATGCTGCCCGAAGGTGTGAAGAACACCTACGAAAAGCTCGGTATCCCCGAGGCCGAAAAGAAATTCCTCGCGGGGGTTACGGCGCAGTACGAATCCGAGGTCGTCTACCACAAGAACCGCGAGGATCTTGAGGAACTGGGCGTGCTGTTTTGCGACATGGATACCGCAGTTCGCGAGCACCCGGAAATCGTGCAGAAGTACCTCGGCACGGTGATTCCTCCCGGCGATAACAAGTTCGCCGCGCTCAACTCCGCGGTCTGGAGTGGTGGTTCGTTTATCTATGTGCCCCCCGGCGTTAAAGTCGATATGCCATTGCAGGCGTACTTCCGAATTAACTCAGAAAACGCTGGACAATTTGAGCGGACGTTGATCATCGCGGACGAAGGTTCATCGGTGCATTACGTCGAGGGTTGCAGTGCCCCGGTGTATTCGAGCGATTCCTTGCACAGTGCAGTCGTTGAGCTCATCGCGAAACCGGGTGCGCACATCCGCTACACCACGATTCAAAACTGGTCACCTAACGTCTACAACCTGGTGACCAAGCGCGCCCGTGCGGAAGCGGAATCGCGAGTTGAGTGGATCGATGGCAACCTTGGTTCGAAGCTCACGATGAAATATCCCGCGGTCGTACTTGCCGGTCCGAAAGCACACGGCGAAGTGCTGTCGGTCGCGTATGCGGGGCCGGGCCAGCACCAAGATGCCGGCGCGAAAATGACCCACGCGGCACCCGAAACCACCAGCATTATCGAGAGTAAATCGATCAGTAAAGACGGTGGCCGCACCACGTATCGCGGGCTCGTCAAAGTCGAACCGGGTGCCACGAACGTCAAGGCGCATGTGCGCTGCGACGCCTTGATTCTCGATGAGCACTCGCGTAGCGACACGTATCCCTACATGGAGATCGACGAAAAGGACGCTCGCATTGGCCACGAAGCGACCGTCTCGAAGGTCGGCGATGATCAATTGTTCTATTTGATGTCGCGCGGCCTTTCGGAACAACAAGCCACGGCCATGATCGTGAACGGTTTCATTGAACCGATCACCAAGACATTGCCCATGGAATACGCGGTTGAGCTTTCCCGATTGGTGGAGCTCAGCATGGAAGGTTCGGTCGGGTAACTCCCGTCGGGCCGCACACATCGCCAGGAAGCAAACGAATGCAACAGTTCAGTGTTGATGCCGCGCGAGCGCTCGGTGGTCCGGATTGGTTGGTGGCGCGTCGTGTGGCCGCTGCCGAGGCAATCACGACGGCAGAACTCCCAACCACGGTCGAAGAAGTGTGGCGTTATAGCCGCATCGGCGAACTCGATCTGAATCGATTTCGGCCCGTTCCGGTTGAGGAATTGAACGAACCGGGCGACGAACGCGCACCCGGTGGCGGGCCCTGGGCATTAGAAGTTGGCGCGCATGCAGGAATGCTCGTTGTTCGTGATGGCCGAGTGGTGCGCCACGAACTCGATCCTTCGCTTGAAGCGCAAGGTGTGCGGGTCTGCGATATCGCGACGTGTGGCGTCGATGCCGATGTACAGGCCGCGTTTGGTTCGGTGGTTGCCGACGGTGCCGACTATTTCACCGATCTCAACGATGCGTTCACACCCGGCGGCGCGCTGATTTGGATTCCTGACAACGTCGTGATTGCAGATCCGATCGTCGTATTGCACTGGTGTGAAGGCGACGGCGAGGTTTCCTTTCCGCGCACACTGGTAAGGATGGGCCGAAACTCAGAGGCCACGGTGTTGGAGCGATTTGGATCACCGAGCACGGATCACCTTGTTGATGCGGTGGCCGAACTGATCGTCGGCGACAACGCGCAGCTGCGCTACCTGTCGATTCAAGAACACGGTTCGAAAACTTGGCACATCGGATTGCAGCGCGCCCACCTCGGTCGCGACGCACATCTGAAAACTGCTGCCGTCGCGCTCGGTGGCGATTATGCACGCCTGCGCGCCGAAGCGCGCCTCGATGCTCCTGGTGCCGAAAGTGAAATGGTCGCGGTCTACTTCGGTGACCAGAATCAGATGCTCGATTTCCGCACCCTGCAAGATCACGTGGCGCCCCGCACGCGCAGCGATTTGTTGTTTAAGGGTGCCGTCGAAGACACCGCGACGTCGGTGTATTCGGGAATGATCCGCCTGCGCGAAGACGCGCAAAAAGCCGAGGCGTACCAAACGAACCGCAACTTGGTACTGACCAAGGGCGCGAGCGCGGAATCGATTCCGAACCTCGAGATTTTGGCCAACGACGTGAAGTGTTCGCACGGTTCCACGGTTGGCCCGATCGACGACGAGCAGCGTTACTACTTGGAATCCCGTGGTATTGCGCCCCAGGATGCCGAACGCCTCATTGTGTTGGGCTTTTTCGACGATGTGTTCGCTCGGCTTCCGCACGGCGGGCTGGTTGGTCGGTTGCGCAAGACAGTGATCGACAAGATCGATCGTGGGGTTGGCGTATGAATGGCGCCCGCGTCTGTGCGACCACCGAAGTTCGAGATGGCTCGGCGCTGCGGTTCGACGTTGCCGGCACCGCAGTGTGTGTTGCTCGCGTTGGGGATGAATGGTTTGCGATCGGCGATGTCTGCTCGCACGCGGATTTTTCGTTGGCCGACGGTGAAGTTTGGGCGGACGATTTTGAAATCGAGTGCCCGAAACACGGCGCGCTGTTTTCGTTGCGCACTGGCGAGCCCCAAACCCTGCCCGCGACGATCGCGGTGCCGGTGTTCAAGATCGCGATTCTGGGTGAAGATGTGATGGTGGAAATCTGATGACAAACCAATCGCAATTCGAAATCCGAGGCGTCCACGCGACGGTCGCGGGATTCGAAATTCTGCGCGGCGTCGACCTCACGCTTGGCGGCGGCGAAGTCCACGCGGTGATGGGGCCGAACGGCTGCGGCAAGAGCACCTTGTCGCACACGCTGATGGGTCGCCCTGATTACACCGTAACTGCCGGCTCGGCGACGATCGATGGCGTTGAGCTGCTCGGAACTCCTACCTACCGACGCGCACAAGCCGGCCTGTTTCTCGCGATGCAGTACCCGGTTGAGATCCCTGGCGTCCGTGTCGGCGACCTCGTTGCCGCGGCGCTGACGGCGCGCGGCAGTGAACCGTCAGAAACTCGCCTCAACCTCGAAGCCGAGCGGCTCGCTGTGCGCGACGAATTCTTGACTCGCGGGGTGAACGACGAGTTTTCGGGGGGCGAAAAGAAACGCGTCGAGACGTTGCAACTCGCGATGTTGCAGCCGAAGTTCGCGATACTCGATGAAATCGATTCCGGCCTAGACGTTGATGCGTTGCGTGATGTCGCGCGGCGGGTTGTAGCGATGACTCAAGAAGATGGCCTCGGCGTTTTAGCGATTACGCACTACGCCCGGCTGCTCGAAGAACTCAAACCTGATTTCATTCACGTGATGATGGCTGGTCGTATCGTGGCGAGTGGCGGCCCAGAAATCGCCGACCGCCTCGAAGCTGTCGGTTACGAAGGGCTCGCGAAAGAACTCGGCGTGACTGAGCTCACCGTGAATAAGCCGGTTGCTTCTGGAAAATTTGAAGATCCGACCATCGCTGCCAATCCGTTTGCGGATCCGTTCGCATAGTTTGTCGGCATGCGGGGGGTGATCTCGACCAGCGAACGCGTGGCTTTGTGTTCGGTATCGAATCGCGATCGTGACGAATTTTTAAGCGCCGTGGCGCGCAGCGGTGGGGTACATCGACCTTGGGTATTCGCCCCAACGACTCGGGCGCAGTGGGCTGCATATTCCCGCAAAGCTCATGCAGATGATGCGCGCGCAATGTTGATCCGCCGCCGCGAAGACGGCGCACTTGCGGGCGTGATCAACCTCAACAACATCATCGGCGGTGGACTACAACAAGCCTTCGTGGGTTACTACGCGCTCGATCCATTCTTCGGCCACGGTTATATGAGCGAAGGCCTGCGCTTGGTGATTGAACACGCCTTCGTCGATCTTCGTTTACACCGGCTTGAAGCGAACATTCAACCCGGCAACGAGCCATCAAAACGCCTCGCCGCGGCGGTTGGGTTTCGTTGCGAGGGCTTCTCGCCCCGGTATCTCCAAGTGGGCGGAGAATGGCGCGATCACGAACGTTGGGCCCGCATCAGCGACGATACCTGAGTTGCTCGTCTTGGCGTGCCGCTCTTGACAGGTGGTTCTTGACAGGTAGTTCTTGACAGGTAGTTCTTGACGAGTAGTTCTTGACAGGTAGTTACTGAGTATATATACTGAGTAAATGGCAGTGCGTGAAGGGTTGTTAGCCCTGCTCAACCGGGGTCCGGCTCACGGATTTCAGTTGAAGCATGATTTCGAGGCGGCAACGGGTCAAGCCTGGCCGTTGAACGTTGGGCAGGTGTACACGACCCTCGATCGGCTCGAACGCGATGCGTTGGTGACGGTCGGCGGCGACCCTGAAACCGACGGACGGAGCCAGCCCGGCCAGAAGCTGTATGAACTCACCGCGGCCGGGCGCGAAGCGCTCAGTGCCTGGTGGAACGAGCTCCCAGCCGACGATCCTCCGCCGCGCGACGAGCTGATGCTCAAACTCCTATTTGCTATCGACGCCGGGCGCGAACACGCGCTGCGAGTCATCACGGAACATCGAAGCGCGATGTTTTCAGTCCTCCAAGCGCGGCGACGGGCCGCGACCCCGACCGACATCGCCAGTCACCTTGTCCACGACGCCTTGATCGTGCGCGCTGAAGCCGATCTGCGTTGGCTCGACATGTGCGAGGCCCGAATGCTGCGCGTCGCACCGTCGTCAACGAACGCGACCACGAACCACACGTCTCGTGAATCGTCCAACCCATCGTCCAACGCACCGTCCAATCGGGGAGATTGAGATTCCATGAACGCAATTCTTGAATTTGATGACGTGGTGAAGAGCTACGGCTCAGGGCCCTCGGAAGTACGGGCGCTGAAAGGTGTGTCGCTATGCGTCGAACCCGGCGAGTTCATCGCGATCATGGGTCCGAGCGGCTGCGGCAAGAGCACCGTGCTGCACCTCGGTGGCGCGCTCGAGGAACCGAGTGCAGGACGCGTACTGGTCGACGGCCGCAACATCGGTTCGCTCGGCGCGGCCGAGCGCAGTCTGTTGCGGCGCCGCGACGTTGGTTACGTGTTTCAACGGTTGAATCTGATCCCTGCGTTGAGCGCGCTCGAAAACGTGATGCTGCCGCTCGAAATTGATGGCGTGCGGACGCGTGATGCCAAGCACCGTGCCATGGAAGCATTGGCTCGCGTGGGTCTAGAACAACGAATTGATCGCTATCCCGACGATTTCTCCGGCGGTCAACAACAGCGCATCGCGATTGCCCGAGCGATTGTTGGAAAGCGACGGTTGCTACTCGCCGACGAACCGACGGGCGCACTCGACACGCTGAGCAGCGATGAAATCATTGAAGTTTTGAGTTTGTTGCCCAAAGACACAGGAACTGCGGTAGTTCTCGTCACGCACGAACCGCGATTCGCGAGCTGGGCTGATCGCGTGGTGTTCTTGCGCGACGGCCGCGTGGTCGGTGAGTCGGGAGCAACCTCCGGATCGACCAGCGCCTCGGCGGGCGCGACTCTCGCGCCGGGTGTGGTGGCCTGATCATGATGAGCCAATGGAGATTTGCTTCGCGGCTCGCTCGTCGTGAAGTGCAACGGAGACCAGGGCGCACCGTCTTGGTCATGCTGCTCATTGCTCTGCCAATTGCCGCAATGGTTTTTGCATCAGTGTCCTATCGCACCAGCCAAGACGGCGCGAGCGAAAAATTCACCCGCCGCTTCGGGGCTGCCGACTATGCAATCGAAAACGCGGCGACACCGACGGATATTGCAACGTTTCCTACCGGAACTCGGGTGTTGCGCAGCGCCGAGGTGACCGTTGGCGTGCTGCCCACCGACTCGCTTCCGGCGGGCTGGACGATGGTGTCGAATTTGGATCTCGGCGATCCGATGACGCGCGGGATGTTTCGCATGGATTCGGGCCGTGCGCCACGCGCGGCTGGCGAAATCGTGTTGACTCGTACCCTCGCCCGGGCGTGGCACGCGCAGCCAGGCACGAAGCTCCAGTGGCGTCGCCCACAGGGCGCGTTCACCGTCGTGGGTGTCGGTGTTGCGGTCGATAATTTCCGAAGCGAAATCGTGTTTGTTGCGGGTGCAGTCGAGCAAGTTGTGGCTGCGAGCGATGAGCGCCCCGGCGCAATATCAGTGAATTACACCGATCGCATCGATGTGCCCGGTGTTCCGACGAGCGCCGACGCGTTGCGACAGTTCGCACATCACACCGCGGGTGCGTTGCAATACAGCGATCGGTACGGCCATCCGGGAAGCACCAAGGTGAAAGTCGCGGCGATCGCGTGGGGTTGGGTTGTCGGTGCGCTGTTGCTTGGAATTGTCGGCATCATTGTCTCCGCTGCGTTTGCGACGAGCGCACGCCGTCAACTTGTCACGCTCGGGCAACTGGCTGCGAATGGATCTCCGGAACGGCTCATGCGTAGGACCATGGTCTTGCAGGGGGCATGGAGCGGGGT
Organism: Actinomycetes bacterium; assembly: GCA_025360585.1. Lineage (GTDB taxonomy): Bacteria > Actinomycetota > Acidimicrobiia > IMCC26256 > PALSA-610 > F1-120-MAGs023. Next base: position 88,931 of record JANYBW010000054.1, read on the forward strand.
GTACGGCAGCGGCTTGGGCCTCGTCGCTGGTGCAGCACTCTTGATCAGCGGCCGAGATCAAATTGAATCGTTGACCCGCCACGAGATTGGCCCGTACCAATGGGGGCCAGCACTGTTGGCGATCATCGTCGTGACCGGAGTGATTGCGGCAATGACTGCCGCCTGGTTTCCGGCCCGCAGCGCCGCGAAAGTCTCGGTGCTCAGCGCGCTCGCCGGACGGCGCCCGATGAAATCGGTGCCGAAACGAATGGTGCCAATTGGCGCCGGGCTTTTTGGCTCCGGGATCTTGATCCTCGCCCTCGTAGCCGCTGCGGCGAAGAGCGGGAGCGGCAACGCCGCCGCCGCCGCCGCCGTGCTTGGTGGTGTGTTGGTGTTGGCGGGTGCTTGTTGCGTGAGTCCGGCCATCGTGTCGATACTCGAACCCCTCGCCGCTCGAATCGGCGGCGCGGCTCGGGTGGCGGCGCGCAGCGTTGGCCGGGCGCGCGCTCGGAGCGCGGCGGTCGTCACCGCGTTGGCCGTTGCGAGTGCGATCGCGGTGGCCTCGGGAACGGTCGTGGCTTCGCGCTGGCCCGATGAAAAAAACCAACTTCCGTATTTGCCGCGCAACGTCGTTGAAATTCAGCACTTTTTGTCGCCGGCAACGGAACCGTCTTCGGAATTACGCAGCTCCGAGCAGTTTGGCGCCGTTCCGGCTTCAGTGTGGTCGCGGTTCGCCGCTGTTCTTCCCGCGGCGAAGTGGGTGCCGCAGCATCACGCAGAAGTTTCGCCCAAGTCGATTGATCCCGGACGAGTTGGAACTCGGGCTGAGTCTGATTTGATCCAGAACGGTTATGTCTTGGTCGCCGACTCACGTGTACTTGCGGCACTGCACATCTCGGCGCGCGATCAGGCTGCACTGCAAACCGTTGGTGTCATGTACTTCCCTCCTGTCCAGAACACGGCCGAGGGTGACCCACAAACCGCGCATTCAAATCCCATCGTGGTCGAAACAGTTCGAGGAACAAAGCGTTTCGATGTTACTGACGCGAGGGATCGCGCCGATTCGACTCGCCTCGAAGGGCAGTTCGTGATCACTGAGTCGCGGGCGCAAAAACTTGGGCTGAGCGTTGTTGAAAGCGGTGGCTATCTCGTTTCGCCCAAACCGCTGTCAGAATCGCAGCAAGTGCTGGTCACCCAGTTCACAATGGACCTCCAAGTTGAAGCCGACGGCTTCGGAGTGGGTGGCCAGTACGGAGTCACTTTCGAATCGACTGGTTCGAAACGGCCGAGCGCCGCAGAAGTCCAAGGCATCATTACGGCAATCACGTTGGCACTCGCGTTGATCGTGATCGCGATCGCACTGGCACTCGCCGCTGCCGAGTCCCGCGACGAACGCGATGTCCTGATTGCGTTGGGCGCGAAACCTAAGACTATGCGGAGACTTGCCGCGTGGAAGGCTGCCGTACTCACGTTCGCCGGTGGTGCGTTGGCAATTCCGGTGGGCTTCTTGCCCGTCGCCGCTGTTCTCGCCGCCAGCCCGAAGGCAATCGATCGCGGCGTCGTTCGAGGGACGATCTTTCCGTGGCTGACCGCGGTGCTCCTGGTCTCCGCGATCCCGTTGCTGGCAGCAATCGTTGGCTGGGTCGGCAGCTCGGTTGCCCAAACGGTTCGACCGACTCGAATGTCGACACTCGCCAACGACTGATTATTACCGCTGCTCAGCACTTGCTTCTTGGGTCCGAGCCGTTACGTCTCGTTCGCGGCGCGCGCTGCGGCGAATTTGTCGGTGCTGAGCCAAGCGAACGCAGCGATGGTGATCAGCACGTGACCGATGCAAGCGACGATGAATGGTGCCAATAGTCCGTAGCGTTTCGCGATGAGTCCGCCCAAGAGCGCACCGATCGGCATCGTGCCCCACGACAACAATCGATACACGCTGTTGACGCGTGCGAAGAGTCGGGCCGGGATGATTTGTTGGCGCGCGCTCACCGTTACGACGTTCCACCACACGCTGGCTACGCCAATCAGGAAGTAACTGATTCCCACAGCGATTGCGGTATTGGAAATCCAAATGATTGCGTAGGCCGCCGTCATCATCGCCGCATCGATCGCGAGAATGGATTTGGGCCGTCGCTGTGCGACCCGGTCCGCGACATAGCCACCCACGACGCCACCGATCGCGAACATTGTCAGCAAGATTCCGAAACCCAATTTTTCAACGTGCAATCGATCTTGCGCAAACAACACAAATGTTGCCCGTGCCGTGAGATCGAGCAGGTTCATCGAGGCAAGCACGAACGCGAGCCTCCGGAGGAGCTTGTGGTGAAAGAGGTAGCGGAGCCCTTCTGCGATGTCGGTGCGGAGCGTCGTGCTGCACTCTTGGGCGCCACCAATTGGCGCCGTTTTGAAGGACCCTTGAATCGTGTACGCAAGCAGTGACGCAGCGGCAAAGGTCGTTGCGTCGAACGCGAACGGGATTGATGCCGCGACGCCAAACAGCAGGGAGCCAATAGCGGGGCCGAGGAGTTGCCCGGTTCCAAGGGTGACCGTTTGCAGCCGTGCGTTCGCTCGTTCTAGGAGGTCGGGTGCAACCACTTGGGGCAGAAATGATTGATCGGCGTTGTCGAAAAACACACCGCCCGTGCCGAGAAGAAAAAACGCGGCGTAGAGCAACGGCATGGTGACGTGATGGGTGGACGCGGCGATGGCAATGATTCCTGTGATCAACGTGCGCAACGCGTCGACCGTCCACATCACGCGGCGGCGATCCCAACGGTCGATAAGCGCACCCGCGGGTAGAGAAAATAAGAGCCACGGCACCGTGAGCGCGGTCTCGATGCCCGCGATCTGCCTCGGGTCGCGCGTGATCGTTGCCGCAAGGAGTGGAGCCGCGATGAAGGTCACGCCGTCGCCCGCGCTTGAAATCGTTGCTGCAGTGAGCAGTTTCGTGAAGTTTGTTCCGAGCTTGCGAGGTACTTCGGCAGTATTTCTTTGCTCAGGTTGCTCCACGAACCGAGTCTCGCGCTGCGCCACGATGTAAGTTGGCGGTTTCTTCCCGGCACTTTTGGAGTAGGAGTCATCGTGGAAGTCGAGATCGGTATTGGCAAGTCCGGTCGTAGGGCCTACGGGTTCGACGACATCGCAATTGTGCCGAGCCGGCGCACGCGCGATCCCGAAGATGTCGACATTCGTTGGCAGCTCGCGGAATTCACCTTTGAGCTGCCGTTGATGGCCAGCGCAATGGATGGTGTGGTTTCGCCGACGTCCGCGATCGAAATTGGTCGCCTCGGTGGCTTGGCGTGTCTCAACCTTGAAGGGTTGTGGACGAAATTCGACGACCCTGAGCCAATCCTGGCCGAGATCGCGGAGCTTGAGCCCGAAAAGGCCACGCGCCGGATGCAAGAGCTCTACAACCATCCGATGAAGCCTGAGCTCATCGGCAAGCGGATTGCGGAGATCAAAGCGGGCGGAGTGGTGGCTTGTGCCTCGCTGACTCCGCAAAAGGTCGTGGAGCTTTCGCCGATGGCGATCGAAGCTGGTCTCGATGTGCTCGTGATTCAAGGCACCGTGGTTTCGGCGGAGCACGTTTCGAAAGATCCGGCTCGCCAACCGTTGAACCTCAAGAAGTTCATTCGCGAACTCGACCTGCCCGTGATCGTTGGCGGCTGCGCGTCGTATTCGACAGCGCTGCACTTGATGCGAACTGGTGCTGCCGCAATTCTCGTTGGGGTTGGCCCCGGCCAAGCGTGTACCTCAAGGGGCGTGCTTGGCATTGGTGTCCCGCAAGCAACGGCCATCGCTGACGCTGCGGGTGCGCGCATGCGCCACCTGGTCGAGACGGGCGTCTACGTGCACGTCATCGCCGACGGTGGTATGCGAACGGGTGGCGATGTTGCGAAAGCGATCGCGGTTGGTGCTGATGCCGTCATGATCGGCTCGCCGTTAGCGGGCGCGTACGAAGCTCCGGGGCACGGTTATCACTGGGGCATGGCGACCTTCCACCCGACGTTGCCCCGCGGCGCTCGCGTCTACGCCGGTAAAAAGGGTTCGCTTTCAGAGATCCTTGTGGGCCCCGCTCATGAAAACGACGGCACGCTGAACCTCTTTGGTGGTCTCCGCACTTCGATGGCGACCACTGGTCACGAATCGTTGAAGGAATTTCAAAAGGCCGAAGTGATGGTCGCGCCATCGTTGCAGACCGAAGGTAAATCGCTGCAACGCTCGCAAGGCGTCGGCATGGGCAATAAATAGCAGCCGTAGTTCGGGGTATACCGCGGCCGCTGATTGGCGGTGGCGAAGGCATCGCAGGAGCGACGGAGGAGCGAGATGCGTGACGAGCCACTCGCAGGCCGGGATGGAATGAGCGTCCCGAAGGGCGCCGCAGCGGAGCAGGGCGAGTCGAATGACCAGTTTTGAAGCAGGCCCTGAAAACAGAGTTCTTGTTGTTGATTTTGGGGCGCAATATTCGCAGCTGATTGCGCGGCGGGTTCGTGAGGCGCACGTCTATTCCGAGATCGTGCCGCGCTCGATGCCGGTCGCGGAGATGCTCGCGAAAAACCCTACAGCTATTATCTTTTCTGGCGGCCCGGCTTCGGTACACGCGGAGGGGGCCCCGTCGATCGACCATGCGATTTACGACGCAGGCATACCGTTGTTGGGTCTGTGTTACGGCGCGCAGTTGATTGCGCGAGACCTTGGTGGCGAAGTTGCGAAAACCGGTCGTGGTGAATACGGCCGCACCGAACTGACCGTCTCGGAACACGGCGTGTTGCTGCACGATCTTCCCGCTACGCAAGTTGTGTGGATGAGCCACTTCGACACGATCACGCGCGCGCCTTTGGGCTTTCGGGTGTTCGCGTCTACTCCCGATACTCCCGCCGCTGCATTTGGTGATGCCGAACGCCGTATCATGGGTGTGCAATTTCACCCCGAAGTTGCCCACACCGAACGCGGCCAGGACATGCTCGAAGCATTCTTGTTCACCGTTGCGGGATGTCGCCCTTCGTGGACGCACGTTTCGATTATCGACGATGCGGTTGCGGAAATCCGAGCGCAAGTCGGCGATGAGCGCGTGATCTGTGGACTGTCGGGCGGTGTGGATTCTGCCGTCGCGGCCGCACTGGTACACAAAGCAATCGGTGCGCAACTCACTTGTGTGTTCGTGGATATTGGTTTGTTGCGCCGCGGCGAAGCCGATCAGGTTGAAGCCACATTCCGCCGTGATTTCAATGTTGATTTGGTGCACGTGAAAGCCGCGGATCGGTTTTTGGGCGCGCTCGAGGGCGTGACTGATCCGGAACGTAAACGCAAAATCATTGGCGAACTTTTCATTCGTGTGTTTGAAGAAGCTGCACGTGATCTTGCGACTGTTTCTGAAACCGCGCCGAAGTTTTTGGTGCAGGGCACGTTGTATCCGGACATTGTTGAATCGGGTGGCGGCGACAACGCGAACATCAAATCGCACCACAACGTTGGCGGCCTTCCCGAAGATATGCAGTTCGAACTGGTCGAGCCGCTGCGGAATTTGTTCAAAGACGAAGTGCGCGCTGTTGGTGAAGAACTTGGTCTGCCGGGCGACATTGTTTGGCGCCAACCGTTTCCTGGCCCCGGCCTTGCCGTGCGGATCATTGGCGATATCACGCCCGAGCGCGTTGAGATTTTGCAGAACGCCGATGCGATTGTTGTTGAAGAAATCAAACGGGCCGGTTTGTACCGTGAGATCTGGCAGAGCTTCGCAGTGTTGCCGTGCGTGAAAAGCGTTGGTGTGATGGGCGATGAGCGTACCTACGCCTACCCGATTATCTTGCGGGCCGTAACGAGCGATGATGCGATGACGGCCGACTGGGCGCGCTTGCCATACGACGTCATGGAACGCATTTCGAGCCGAATCATCAACGAAGTACCGGGCGTCAACCGAGTCGCCTACGACATCACCTCCAAACCCCCAGGGACCATCGAGTGGGAGTGACGAGCCCTCGTGCGGCGTAGCCGCCGATTGCGAGGAGTGGACACGACCCGGAGTTTCGAGTGAGTGACGAGCCCTCGTGCGGCGTAGCCGCCGATTGCGACGAGCGGAGCGAATCATTCAGTCCGTCCAGTACCGCTGGTGGTCTCCGAGGCCGTGGCCTTCACCGCGTTTGACCGCGCGTGAGGTCTGCCTCCGCGCCGGAGCAACGAGGCAGTGTGACGAATGGCCGCCTGGTTTCGTCAGCGGGGCGAAATTGGGGCAGAATGGCAGGCATTCTGACCCCATTGCGGAGGAACCACCGATGAGTCTTCATGAAGTAGCGCGCGCGCTTGTAGCCCCTGGCAAAGGAATCTTGGCGGCCGATGAGAGCAGCGGCACGATCAAGAAGCGTTTCGACGGTATCGGTTGCGAAAGCACCGAAGATCGTCGGCGGGCCTACCGCGAAATGTTGTTCACCACTGCGGGCGCGGCTTCGAACGTGAGCGGCGTTATTCTCTTTGACGAAACGATCCGCCAATCGGCGAACGATGGCCGCACTCTCGTTTCGATTCTCGAAGCCGAAGGTGTGATCCCCGGTATCAAAGTTGACAAGGGCACCGTGCCGTTGCACAACGCGCCCGGCGAACTGATCACTGAGGGCCTCGACGGTCTCGGTGCGCGCCTTGCCGAATATCGTGAGCTCGGCGCCAAGTTCGCGAAGTGGCGTGCGGTCATCGACATCAGCGCCACGATCCCTACGCAGTACTGCCTCGACGTGAATGCGCACGCACTCGCTCGTTACGCGGCGCTCTGCCAACAAGAAGGCATTGTGCCGATCATCGAACCTGAAGTGCTGATGGACGGTGCCCACTCGATCGAGACGTGTCTCGAAGTAACGACCCGCACGCTGCACACAGTGTTCAATGCATGTTTTGATCAGAGCGTCGATCTTCGCGGCGCATTGTTGAAGCCCAACATGGTGATCCCCGGCAAGTTGCACAGCGGCGGCGCGGCAACGCCCGACGCGATTGCCGAAGCAACGATCCGCTGTTTCGAAGAGACCGTTCCGGCCGCGATTCCCGGCATTGTGTTTTTGTCCGGTGGGCAAAGCGACACTGAAGCCACGGCGAACCTCGACGCGATCAACAAACGGGGACCACACCCGTGGTCCTTCTCCTTCAGCTACGGCCGGGCCTTGCAAGCGCCCGCTCTCGCCGCGTGGAAGGGCCTCGACGCGAACATCGCCGCGGGCCAAGCGGCGTACGGCAAACGCGCCCGACTCAACGGCGCGGCCGCCGAAGGTAAATACGACAACAGCATGGAATCCGCCAGCTAAGTCCGCAAGAACAGCGTCCGTTGTACGGATAAGCACGTTAAACGTGCTTATCCGTACAACGGACGGCTACCCGCCGGGCGCCCGTTTACCCGCCTACTCGTCGGGCGGGTCATCGTCGGACCCTGGGGCATCGAAGCCTGCTGCGGCGAGCCGCTCGAGGAGTTGGTCGCGAATCGAGACGCCCGGCGGGCGGGCTTTGTCGCCCGTGATGCGCCAACCGTGGCGGCTTGAATACATCAGCGGCGGTTCTTTCAGACGGTCGTAACCGAACTCGTTGACCCGCGCGAAAAATAGTTCGTGATCGGCCATCATTTTGCGCTCGAATACCTCGGCGCGAAACCAAGCGATGCAGTTGCTGAGGATGGGCCAGCCGTCATCAGTGATCGTGATGAATTCGTCGGCCATGTACCGAAACTTGCGGCCGGGGTACGAGAAATATTGACCCGCATCCACCTGGTCGCCCGCGCAAATCGACACAGTGAACCAGCCCGCGGCAGCGATAATCGGGTGCGTGTCGTGTTTCGGCGAAATCGAAGCCATCACGATCGGTTCTTCAAACGCGACCTGGCTGACCCAGTGCGATGTGTACGCACGGGTCACGCCGTCGTGCGTGCACGCAACAACTTGCACACCCTTAATCATCTGGCCGAGCGCGCGTTTCAACTTCTGATCGATCATCCCCAAACCCTACGTGTGTCCCACTGGCATTCCGTATGTGGAACAGCCGTGGGACACCTAGGGTGCGGGGATGGCCAATCCGTTCAAGATGTCTGATGCGATTGCGCCCGAACATCGTCGGTTGTTGAAACTGCTCGGCGTCGCGAGTTTCTGCGAGGGCTACGACATCAATGTGTTGCTTGTGGCGTTGCCGCAGATACGCGAATCGTTTGGACTTTCGAAATCGACGGCGAGTCAGTGGCTTCTGATGGCGTTTCTCGGCGCGCTGCCCGCGATCGCGATTGCGCGGCGGGCTGATAAGTACGGGCGCCGCAATGTGTTGTTCGTGACTATCGCGGGATATCTGGTCGCGACGGGCGCGACCGCTGCGGCATCCACGATGTTGATGTTCGTGTGCTGCCAATTTGTGTCGCGCATGTTCTTGAGCGCTGAGAACTCAGTCGTGTGGACCGTAATTGCTGAAGAACTACCGCCGGAAAATCGCGGGTACGGCTTTGGCTGGTTGGCATTGATGAGCGCCCTCGGCACCGGGGTGTGCGCGATGTTGTACGGGTCAGTATTCAGCGCGTTTGATTGGTCCTGGCGCGGTCTCTATTTGGTTGGGCTCGCTCCCGTCGCGGTGATGGCCTACGTGCGGCGCACCTTGCCGGAAAGTAAACATTTCCAACACGCTCGCGAAACCGATGCGCTGGCAGAAAACTGGCGGGCGGTTGTAGCGCCCGAACGCCGCAAATTATTGGCGTTGGTGTGTTCCACCTCGATCCTCGGCGCGCTGGCTTCACAAGCCGGTGTATTTATTGTCGATTTCATGGAATCAGTACGCCACCTTTCGAAATCTACTGCGTCTGCCGTACTCGTCGTCGCGGGGGGTTTGGCGTTGCCAGTTCTGGTCCGAGCGGGGAGCGCGAGCGATCGTTACGGCCGTAAAAAGGTCGGTTGCACATTCGCAATTGTCGGTTCACTCGCGAGCGTTGCCGGCTTCTATCTTGCGCGTGGCCCGGTATTTTTGACCCTCGCCCTGACCGTCAGTTTGGCGGGCACTTTCGGCGCTTGGCCGACGCTCGGCGGGATGGTTACCGAACTCTTTCCGACGACGGTGCGCGCCCAGGCGACCGCATGGACAGCCGCATCGAGAGTGATTGGGCAGTCGCTGAGCTTCGGGCTCGCGGCGCTCATCTTGAACGCCAGCTCCGACAACCAAGCGTTGACTGCGTTGATCCTGACCACTGGTCCGGTGCTGTCGGTGCTCATTGTGGCGAAGTTTGTGCCCGAGACCAAAGGCACAACGCTGCTGCATACCTAAGCTCATAGCCGTGGATATCACTGATCGTGCACAACCGTTTTTTGCCGCAACGATGGGCGCCGAGTATCTGTGGCTCCGCAAACGGCGTAAGGCGCGTGCAGCTCGCGGCGGCCCGGATGTCGTTGGTGGGGATTACGTACGCAACGATGCGCTCGCGAGCCTTGCAATGGGTACTGCGAGTTTGTTTGCTCCGTTAATCGCGCGCAAAGTCTTGGCGCCGATTGCTCCGAAGGGCAAGTACCGAAACACGCTGTTGGGCACTGCGGTTGGGGCGGTCGCGCTGACCTCCGTTGCTGATTTTCTTGCCCGTCGGGGCGAGACTTCGAATGAAGCTGCCCGCCGAGTTGCGAAGGTCGCGGCGCCGGTCGCGGTGGCCACAACCGGTGTTGCCGTGACAACTGCGTGGTGGAGCGCACTCACGATGGAAAAGCTCTGGCAGCGGCGGTTCCTGCCCGATCTCGGTACTGGAGTCATTCCTATGACTGCCGCGATGATCGGCTGGGACTTCATCTATTACTGGAATCATCGCTTTATGCACGAGAGCCGTTACATGTGGGCGATCCATGTGGTGCACCATTCGAGTGAGCACTACAACCTTGCTACCGCGTTGCGGCAACCCGTTGCCGATGTACTCGGAACGTTCGTGCCCTACGGCGTGCTCTGTTTGTTTGGCGTGCGTCCAGACTTGATTGTCGCATCGCGGGGTTGGAACCTTCTGTATCAATACTGGATTCATACTGAAACCATTGATCGGATGGGGCCGGCTGAAGAATGTTTAAATACACCGTCACATCACCGAGCTCATCATGGAGTGAACCCGCAGTACATCGACCGCAATCACGCGGGCATCTTCATTATTTGGGATCGCCTTTTCGGAACGTTCGAAAAGGAACGCGAAAAGGTTGTGTACGGATTGACGAAAAACATCAACACCTACACGCCGTCGCGCATTGCATCCCACGAACACCGCGACATACTCCGCGACGTATCGCAAGCGACTTCGTGGCGGGAGCGGTTGCAGTTCGTGCTGCGTGGTCCCGGTTGGGCCTATGAACAACACGCGCAACGAGCGCTTGTTCATGGATGATTGGTTGACGCAACCGGAGTGTTCGGTCACGTTTGGTTGGGGCCACGAAGGCTTGTTGACGCTTGGCCCGACCTGTGACGTTGTCGTTATCGTTGATGTGCTTCGGTTCACCTCGTGTGTTTCGGTTGCATGTGCACGCGGCGCCGCGATTTTGCCGTTTGAATGGAACGACGAACGTGTGGGCGCATACGCCGCCGAACGCGGGGCGCTCGTTGCGGGGATGCGCGAAGACACCCACCAACCATGGTCGTTGTCGCCCACGGATCTCCTACAGATCCCGGCGGGCACGCGTTTGGTGTTGCCATCACCGAATGGATCAGCGTTGTCGTTTCGCGGCGCGGAGCTGGGCGCGGATGTTGTGGCAGGAAGTTTGCGCAACGCCCGCGCGGTGGGCGCGTGGTTGGCGGCGCGGATCGAAGAGGGTGAACGTGTCGCGGTGATTGCTTCGGGCGAGCGTTATTCGGCCGAACGCTTTCAATCCGCGACTGATTCGCTGCGGCCCGCGGTCGAAGACTTGTACGGTGCCGGTGCTGTCATCGATCGCATCGTGCAGGCGCGCGCTGCGGAGCCGAAGCTTTCACCGGAAGCATGGTCGGCGTGTGCCGCATTTCGCGATGCTGAACCGACAATGCACGACCGGCTGATAGACGCGGCGTCGGGTCGGGAACTGCTCGAGCGTGGTTGGCGCGACGACGTCGAGACGTGCGCCTTGCTCGATGCGGACGATTGTGTTCCCCAACTCAGTAACCGAACGTATGTGCGCCTGTGAGTCTTAAGGTGCTGCTACGGTCAGTATCCCCATGATTTCGCCTGAATCCGACCTCTACGCCGATCTCAACCCCGCCCAGCTCGAGGCCGTCACGATCAAACCGTCGCCGGTTCTTGTCGTGGCCGGTGCCGGATCGGGCAAGACCCGCGTCCTTACTCGCCGCCTCGGCCATCTCATTCTGCAAGAAAAGGTTTCGCCGTTTCAGGTGTTGGCGATCACCTTCACGAACAAGGCCGCGGCCGAGATGCGCGCCCGCGTTGGCGACCTCATTGGGCCCGTCGCGCAACGCATGTGGGTCAGCACATTTCACTCGTCGTGTTCGAGGATTTTGCGCCGCGAAAGCAGCCTGCTCGGCTATCGCAGTTCCTTCACGATCTACGACCAAAGCGACGCGATTCGGTTAGTCGATTGGGTGCGGCGCGATCTCGACCTCGATCCGAAACGGTTCACGGCGCGCGCGCTCCACAACAAGATTTCGTCGCTCAAAAACGAGCTGATTCTCCCCGAACAGTTCGCGGAAATGGCCTTCGGCCCGCAAGAGACGCGTATCGCGAAGGTCTATGCGGAATACCAAAAGCGTCTGCAAGAAGCCAGTGCGCTCGACTTCGACGACATGCTTGTGCTTGCCGTGCGACTCTTTCGCGAGCACCCTGCAGCGCTGGAGCGTTGGCGGAGCCATTTCAGCCATGTGCTCGTTGATGAGTTCCAAGACACCAACATCGCGCAGTGGGAACTCGTGCGCATGCTCACCGAAGAACACCGAAGCGTGATGGCGGTGGGAGACCACGACCAATGTGTTGTCGCGGGAACCGAAGTCCGAATGGGCGATGGCTCAAACAAAGCCGTCGAATCAATCGAGGTCGGCGACCAAGTCTTGTCGTGTTATGGCAGCGGCGATTTTCGAGCTTCTACCGTTACTCGAACGCATTGTTCGATCGCCGACGAGACAATCGTTGTGCGACTAGCAAGCGGCAAGACGATTGAAGCGACTCCCGACCACGTGCATTTCGCCGGGTATCTCCTCGGCCGCACCCCACAACTCCACATGACGTACGAAACCGACGCGGAAGCACGATTCGCGGAGGCGCTGGTTTCGGCGAAATACGGGCTGCCAACGTTGCCGTTTGTTGCTCGGAAACTCGCGGGAGGGGAGCGTGGTGCAGGCCTCGTCGGCGATCAAAAACTCATCAATCGACACTTTTTCGAACTCGATGCTGAGAAATCGGGATCGCAGCTCTTGCATGATCAAGGTCTCGATTTCGCCGCACCGCATTTCGCGCCCGGCACCACAACAACTTCGCGGAAAATGCTGCGCCGCCTCTCCGTGGTGTTGTGTGGAGACCGGCGTGGCCTTAGCCCAATGCACCGAATTAGTTTTTTTGGACACGACGACGATGACGAAGGCAAGCAAGCCTTGTTGGCCTTGGGGTTATCCGTGCGCCCGGCCCGCAAAGGTTCTGATGGCTGGCGATTCGAGACATGCAGCGCGGATATGGCCAAGATCGCAGAAATCGTGCGGTCAATCCAGTCCGTGCTGGACGTGCAGGTGCGGTTCGTAGCCCGCCTGGCCGCCAACGCAAACGGTGAATCGCTCGGCAACACGCTTCCGTTCATGCCTGCGGGTTCGGTGCGTCCTGGCATGGTGATGGTGGATTCCGATGGTCAATTCGATGTTGTTGAATCGGTGGAGCGACGGGACGAGCCGCAGCGAGTTTTTGATATCGATGTTGACCAGACGCACAACTTTGTAGCGAACGGGATCGTGACGCACAATTCAATTTATAAATTCCGCGGGGCTGATTTTCGCAATATCGCGCGGTTTGAAGAGGCGTTTCCCGACACGACGGTCATCGTCCTTGATCAGAATTACCGCAGCACGCAAACCATTTTGACCGCGGCGAATGCCGTGATCGCGAACAACCCATCGCACCGGCCCAAGCAGTTGTGGTCTGAGCTCGGCAGCGGAGCACCGATCGTTCGCTACCAGGCTGAAGACGAACACGATGAAGCTTCGTTCGTACTCGGTGAAATTCGTAAGCACGTCGACGGTGGCGATTTTCGTTTCGGCGATGTTGCGGTTTTTTACCGAACGAACGCGCAAAGCCGCGTCATGGAAGAACAACTTGTGCGCGGCGGAGTTCCCTATCGCGTCTTCGGCGGCACCAAGTTCTACGACCGCAAAGAAATCAAAGATGCGCTCGCATATTTGCGCGCGCTCGTGAACCCCGACGATGAGGTCAGCTGGAAACGAATCGTCAATGTTCCCAAACGGGGGGTCGGCGAGACCTCGATGGCGAAGGTCGATAGCTACGCCAAAGGCGCGGAGATTGTTTTTCGCGATGCCCTCGGCCATGCCGCCGACGCTGGCGTGAGCGGCAAAGCGCTTAGCGGTATCAAAGACCTGTTGGAGTTGATGCACGATATCGAAATCGACGCGGCCGATTTTGGTGTCGGTGAAGTCCTCGAAGCAGTATTGCAACGAACGGGTTACGTGAGCGAGCTAGAAAGCGAGCGCTCGATCGAAGCGCAAGGCCGCATCGAAAACTTGCAGGAACTCGTTGGCGTCGCTCGGGAGTTCGACGAGCAAGTTGATCGCGGTGATCTCGACGGTATGGCGGCCATCGGTGGCGCGGGCCTCGGCGAGCCGGGTGGTGGCGCGAACGCGGGTGAATTGAAACCGCTTGTGGGCATTGAACGGCTCCAAGCGTTCCTTGAAGGCGTCTCGTTAGTAACCGACATGGACTCGAACGATCCTGAACAGAGCACCGTCACGCTGATGACGTTGCATTCAGCAAAAGGCCTTGAATTTCCTATCGTTTTTCTGCTCGGTATGGAAGACGGCGTGTTCCCGCACTTCCGCAGTCTCGGTGATCCTGAAGAACTCGAAGAGGAACGTCGGCTCTGCTACGTCGGCATCACTCGAGCAGAACAGCATTTGTACCTTTGTCATGCGTGGAGTCGCATGCTCTTTGGTGCGACCGATTATCACCCGCCCTCGCGCTTCTTGGAAGAAATTCCCGCCGAATTGGTGCAAGAAATCGGTGCAAAACGAAAACGCGGTGGGGGCATTGGCGCGCATCGCGAATCGTTGGTGGCGACCGCAGTTCGGCGGGGCGAAACGTTTGGTGGCGGCGGGATTGCGAGCCGTCCGGTTGCGACGCCGGTGCCAACCGGGGCGGATCAAGCGGGCTTTTCTGTTGGCGACGACGTTGTGCACAACACCTACGGCGATGGCGTGATCCAAAGCATCCGCGGCCACGGCGATAAAGCCGAAGCCGATGTGCACTTCAAAGGCATTGGCCAAAAAACCCTGCTCCTCGCCTGGGCTCCCCTCAAAAAAGGGTAGTGAAAGGAAAGCGCAAAATATCAGCCGAAGTCGATTTCGAATTCACCTTTTTGGGGGCCGGTCGTGATTTCGCGCGTTGGCCAGTATTCGATCTTTGACCATGCAACATCGACCTTGTCGCACCGAAACGCTTTGTGGGGCTCATACCAATCGAGTGCGCAACTCGCGCCCGCGATATGGGCCTTGGCCGCTCGTAGTTTGCCATCGCGCAGCAACACGTAATATTCGCAGCGACCGCCGAGGGTGCCGTTCGTCGGGGAGCTCTTGGCATCGTCGAGTAACCCCGATACGAAACCGACCTGTCGTTTTCCTCCGCACGCCGCTCCACTCGAATCGCCACGGTGCAGCGAAAACACCAAACCGCCAAGAATCAACAGTCCGACTGCGAGCACGATCGCGACGGCACCTACGATCGTTTTGAGCTCGTTGGGTTTCTGATCCGGTTGGCCAACTTTCGCAGGATCCACGGGCGCGCCAGCGCTTCGCTGACTTACGGCTGATATGTCGGGAGTTTCGGGCATTCTTGCACTCGCTTGGTGTGGCCTGGCAGCGCCGTTCTAGGGTTGCGCCGCTCCATAGCGACGGTACAACCCCCGCCGCGCAGAATTCGCCTTCGACAGCCCACGGGATGAGGATGTAGTGGATCTTTTTGAGTATCAGGGCAAGCAGATGTTTGCTCAATACGGCATTTCGGTTTCGGCCGGTGAAGCCGTCACGACGGTCGAGGATGCCCTCGCCGCGGCAGAGCGCGTCGGCTACCCAGTGGTCGTCAAAGCGCAGGTGCTCGTCGGCGGCCGCGGCAAAGCTGGTGGCGTGAAACTCGCGAGTAACGTCGACGAATGTCGCGAGCACGCGACGAACATTTTGGGCCTCGATATCAAGGGCCACATCGTCAAGATCTTGTGGATTGAGCACGCGTCCGATATCTCCGAGGAGTATTACGCAAGCTTCACGCTCGACCGTTCGGCGAAAAAGTATTTCGGCATGCTGAGCGCGCAAGGCGGCGTCGAGATCGAAACCGTCGCCGACGAAAACCCTGATGCGATCGCCAAGATTCATATCGATCCCGTCGATGGGCTCACCGAATCGGTATGTCGCAAGTGGGTACTGGCCGCCAAACTCAACCCGATGGTCACCGATCAAGCAGTCACGCTGTTGTTGAAGCTCTATGACGCGTACGTGCAAGGCGACGCGGACTTGGCTGAAATCAATCCGCTGATTGTTACCCCCGACAACATCGTGCATGCGCTCGACGCCAAGGTCAGCCTCGACGTGAACGCGCAGTTCCGTCACGAATGGGCCGAATTCGAAGCGATGCAAATCCGCGATTCTCGCGAACAAGCTGCGCACGAAGCCGATCTGCAGTACGTCGGTCTTGAAGGTTCGGTTGGCATTATCGCGAACGGCGCGGGGCTCGCGATGAGCACGCTCGATGTGGTGAATCAAGCGGGCGGAACTGCGGCCAACTTCCTGGATGTCGGCGGCGGCGCGGATGCCAAAAAGTTCGTCAACGCCTTGACGATCATCGATAACGACCCGCGGGTCAAGTCGATTTTCATCAATATTTTCGGTGGTATTACGCGTGGTGAAGAAGTCGCGAACGGAATCATCGGTGCGCTCGACGCGATCGACATCAAGAGCCCAATCGTGATTCGCCTCGACGGCACCAATGCCGACGAAGGCCGCGCGATCCTCGAACCGCATCTCGGCGAGAAGCTGCAGATGGCCCCGACCATGCTCGAAGCGGCGCGCAAAGCCGTCGAGCTCGCATCCCGCTGAGGTACTGATCATGTCGATTTTTGTTGACGAAAACACCAAGGTCATCTACCAAGGCGTGACCGGTTCGCAAGGTAAGTACTACGCGACTTTGAACCGTGCCTACGGCACACAAGTCGTCGGCGGTACGAACCCAAAGAAGGCCGGCACCGATGTCGACGGCATTCCTGTATTTGCGAATGTTGCCGAAGCAGTTGCCGCAACTGGCGCGACCGCGAGCTGCATCTTCATTCCTGCGGCGGGAGTTAAGAGCGCGGTGATGGAAGCAGCCGAGGGCGGAATTGAGTTCATCGTGTGCATTACCGAAGGGGTGCCCGCGCACGACGAAGCTTGGTTTTTCAACAAACTCAAGCGCGATTTCCCCAACGTCCGGCTGCTCGGCCCGAACTGCCCCGGCATCATCAGCCCCGGCAAATGCAACATCGGGATCACCGCGGGCCACATCGCAAAAGAAGCTGTACACGGTGCCAAGAATGTCGGCATCGTGAGCCGCTCCGGCACGCTCACGTACCAAGCGCTCTACGAACTGCAAGCGCAGGGCATTGGGGTCACGACGTGCGTGGGCATCGGTGGAGATCCTGTCCCCGGCACCAGCTTCATCGACTGCCTCGCAGCATTCCAAGCTGATGATGAAACCCACGCGATCATGATGATCGGCGAAATCGGTGGCTCGGCCGAAGAAGAAGCCGCCGAGTTCATCAAAGCCAACGTCACCAAGCCAATGTCGGCGTACATCGCAGGCCAGACCGCGCCCGTCGGTAAGAAGATGGGCCACGCCGGCGCGATCGTCAGCGGCGGCAAAGGCACGGCAGCGGCGAAAATGGAAGCCTTGTCGGGTGCCGGCGTCAAGGTCGGGGCGAACCCCACCGAAGCCGGCGGGTTGATGGTTGAGATCATCAAGGCCCTCGGCTAAGCCCGCGGCTAAGCCGAACCAATATGCGAAACAGGGGCGCCCAAACGGGCGCCCCTTTGAATTTCGCGGTGCGTTGCGCGTTCAGCGCGTGGCGATGAGATCGATCACGAAGACCAACGTCTCGTTCGACTTAATTCCTGATCCAGGCGGTGGGTTCTTGCCGTAGGCCTGATCTCCAGGGATCACAAGTGTGCGGCGACCGCCGACTTTCATCCCAACGAGCCCGTCCCGCCAACCGGCGATGACCTGGTTGAGCCCGAAGCTGATTTCTTCACGACGGTCCCAGGAAGCGTCGAACTGTTTGGCCGATTGCTGGCCGACGCCGACGTAGTGCACGGTCACATGACCACCGGCGGCAACGGTGTCGCCAGTGCCTTCGATGTCGTCAACGATCAGCATTTCGGTCACGGGCTCCGCGGGAACGGTGATGACCGGCTTGCCGCGCGCTTCAATTTCTTCCAGCATGGATTGCTCTTTTCGACGTGAGGGGTTAGGAATTCGGAGTTCTTAAGCGATAGCGACGAGATCGATGACGAAGACGAGGGTTTCGTTGGCCTGGATGTCGGTGCTCGGCGGGTTTGCGCCGTACGCCAACGATCCGGGGATAACAAGGGTTCGGCGGCCACCGACCTTCATGCCAAGCAATCCCTGCGTCCAGCCTTTGATCACGCCGTCGATACTGAAGTCAATCGTTTTGCCGCGGTCCCACGAAGCATCGAACTGCTTCTTACTGACTTGCCCGACGCCGACATAGTGGACTGTGACCGAATCATGGGCCTTCACTTCTGCCCCGGTACCTGCGACATCGTCGGTGATCTTCAGTTCTGTCGCCGCCGTATCGGGAACTTTGACCGTTGGCTTGCCCCGTTTGTTAATCGCTTCGAGAACCGCCGGATCGGCAGCTTGTTTGATCGCGACCAAATCGATCACAAAGACAAGGGTTTCGTCGGGTTTGATGTCGGGGCTTGTGGGCGATGCTCCGTACGCAAGCTCGCCGGGAATCACGAGGGTTCGTTGCCCGCCGATCTTCATGCCGACGAGACCCTGCGTCCAACCTTTGATGACCTGATCGATACTGAACGTTGCCGCTTGTCCGCTATCCCACGAAGCGTCGAATTGTTTGGCCGTGATCTGACCGCAGCCGACATATTGGACGGTGACGGTGTCGTGCGCGACGATCGCCTGGCCCGTGCCGGCCTTGTTGTCGATGATCTTGAGTTCGGTCGCAGGTTCCGATGGCACCATGACCTTGGGTTTTCCTGCGGCATCGGGTTCGGCGCACGCTCGATCGCCTGCCGTGGTCGTGGTTGTGCCCGAGTTGCCCGGACTCGTGGTCGACGACCCGCATGCACTGAGTGCTAACGCGCCGAGAACCAATGAAATGTTCAACAATCGAATATGCATACGCAGCGAGGCTACTGGGCGATGAGTCGATTTTCGGGCCGGAGCGATACGGCGGGCATGCTCCGATTAGCTTCAACGAGTGCGGATCGGAGTGCTGGCATCAGGCAGCGGCACCATTTTGGCGGCAATGTTGGAACGAGGCGATCTCCCTATCGTCTCGGTTCTCGTTGACCGCGAATGTGGAGCCATCGCGATCGCGCGCGCCCACGGAATCCCAGTTGAGGTCGTCGAGCGAACGCAATTCGGTGGCGAATTCGATCGCGATGCGTACACGCAACAGGTCGTGACGGCGCTTGCGCCCCACGACCTTGATCTCATCGCGATGGCGGGCTTCGGCACCATCCTCGAAAAACCGATTCACGACACCTACGCCGGGCGGATGATCAATACCCATCCCGCGTTGTTGCCGTCGTTCAAAGGCTGGCACGGTGTGCGCGATGCGCTCGCGTACGGCGTCAAGGTGACGGGATGCACCGTGCACGTCGTGACCCTCGAAGTCGATGACGGACCGATCCTTGCCCAAGTCGCGGTAGACGTATTGGATGGCGATACCGAAACCTCGCTGCACGAACGCATCAAAGAAGTCGAACGTCATCTCTATCCCGAAGTAATCGCGCGCATCGCTCGCGGTGAAATGTTGCGCACTCCGCGCGCGGGTCGATAATGCGCGCACCACGCGCGGGTCCATAAATGCGCGCTCCGCGCGCGGCGAATTGAGAGTGAAGTTATGAGTATCAAAATTGAACGAGCGCTGCTCAGCGTCTACGACAAGACGGGTCTTGCGGAATTCGCGCGCGGACTACATGACCTTGGTGTCGAGCTCGTGTCGTCGCGCAGCACTTCTGCCGTATTGCGTGAAGCTGGCCTGCCGGTAACCGATGTTGGCGATGTCACCGGCGTTCCGCCGATCCTGGATCACCGAGTCGTCACGTTGCACCCGAAGATCCACGGCGGGCTCCTCGCCGAACCAACGAAGCCCGAACACATTGCCGATATGGCGGAATATGGCATTGCGCCATTCCAACTCGTCGTATCGAATCTGTATCCATTCGGCAGCGACACCGCAGGATTCGAACACGGCGACGGCGCCGTTGACCTCATCGATATCGGTGGCCCCGCGATGACGCGTGCCGCCGCCAAGAATCACAAATACGTCACGATCGTCACCGCGATTGAGCAGTACGCCACCTTGTTGGCCGAACTGCAAGCCAACGCTGGGGTCGTGAGTCTCGACACTCGCCGTGCCCATGCACTGGAGGCCTTCGCGCTGACCGCGGCCTACGACGCCAACATTGTTGCATGGTTCCAAGAAGGAATCGCTCAACCCAAGCACATCGATCTCGCGCTCGAACGCACCGATGAAGTGCTTCGGTACGGTGAAAACCCGCATCAAGCAGGAGCGCGCTACCGCGTGCGCGGCACCGCAAGTTGGTTCGACACGATCGAACAACACTCGGGCGTTGCGCTCAGCTACCTGAATCTCTACGACGCCGACGCGGCCTGGAAGTGCGCGTTCGATCTCGGTGATACTCCCGCGTGTGCGATTATCAAACACGCCAACCCGTGCGGTGCCGCGATCGCCGGCGACCTGGCTACCGCCTACCAAAGTGCACTCGAATGCGATGAACGCAGCGCATTCGGTGGCATCGTCGCCGTGAACCGAATCGTTGATGCTGCGACCGTGGAAAAAATGGTCGCCGGCCCCCAAGCCGATGTCGTGATCGCCCCCGGATATGCGCCCGGTGTCATCGATCAACTTCGCACTCGACGCAAAAACACGCGGCTCATCACCGCAGCACCGCCAACGCCGTGGACCACCGACATCCGTCAAGTCTCCGGCGGCTTTCTCATCCAAGACCCTCATCACTTCGCGGCGACCCGCGACACCTGGAAGGTCGTCACGAAAAACTCACCCACCGAAGACCAGTGGCGCGACCTCGCCGTCGCCTGGCGCCTCGTCGGCCACGTGAAGAGCAACGCGATCGTGTTGGTGAAGGACGGCGTGGCGTGGGGAATCGGCGCCGGCCAACAAAACCGCGTCGAATCCGGCGAGATTGCGTCGAAGAAAGCCAACGGCCGGGCCCAAGGCGGTGCGTGTGCCAGCGACGCCTTCTACCCATTCCCCGACGGTGTCGAAGCCGCTGCCAACGCCGGAGTTTCCGCAGTTATCCAACCCGGCGGCTCAGTACGCGACGAAGCAGTGATCAAACGAGCCGACGAACTCGGACTCGCCATGGTCTTCACCGGAGAACGCCACTTCCTGCACTAAAACCCCCGTCCGTTGTACCGATAAGCACGTTAAACGTGCTTATCGGTACAACGGACAGATGGGTTGGCGGGTCGGGGCTGAGCTTGGATCCGCCGGTAAGTTTGTGGCGTGACCGCACAGATGATGCCTGGTGCTCCAGTTGCTGAAGCCGTATTTGCGGCCTTGCAACCTCGGATCGATGCGCTGCTCGGCAAGGGTTATCGCCCCGGGCTTGGCACAATTCTGGTGGGCAACGAGAGTGCCAGCGCCGGGTATATCCGCATGAAGATGGAAAAGGCCGCGCAACTCGGTTGTGCTTCGCCGCATATTCATTTGGGCGATGACGCGACCCAAGCTGATGTGCTCGCGGCCATTCGCGAGTTCAATGAAGATCCTCGCGTCGACGCCATGCTTATGCAACACCCGACGCCGCCGCAGATCGATTTCGACGCCGCGCTGCTCACCATCGACCCCAACAAAGACGTCGATGGGCTACACCCCGAAAACGTTGGCCGACTGGCCCTCGGCATGCCCGGTCCGGTCAGTTGTACGCCCGCAGGAATTGAAGCATTGCTCGCGCACTACGACGTGAATATCAGCGGTCGTGATGTTGTGATTCTTGGACGCGGCACTACGCTCGGCCGTCCGCTTGCGCTGCTGTTGTCGCAGAAGCGCCCGACCGCAAATGCTGCCGTTACTGTCGTGCACACAGGTGTACCGAATTGGTCGGACTACACGCGGCGGGGCGAAGTGATTATTGCGGCCGCGGGAGTGCCCGGAATTTTGCAACCGGAACACATTTCTCCGGGCTGCGTTGTGGTCGGTGGCGGCGTTCGTTACGAAGGCAGAAAACTTCTTCCGGACGTCGACGAATCGTGCGAAGCGGTTGCGGGATTTATCACGCCGCGTGTCGGCGGAGTCGGACCGACCACGATCGCAATGTTGTTCAAGAACTTCATCGATGCGGCTGAGCGCAACGCCGGACTCGCGGTATGAGTTTCGACATCGTCCCGCCGCCTCCGCCGTATCGTCCCGTTCCACCGTCGCCTCCGAAACCGGCTGTGGCCCAGTGCACATTGTGCGAAACCCCAATAACTACCGGGTCGAATCGCTGTACTGAGTGCGGGCTCTATCAGGAACTTGGTCCCGAAAAGCCCAACCCGTTTCGTCAACGCACCGCGGTTCTCGTCGCGGGAGCCTTGTCGGCGGTGTATTTAATTGTGCTGGGAATTGTGGCGATCATTCCCCACGCTCGATAGCCGAACGATGGCCGACGACCCGACCGTGCTTGCAGAGTTGGTGGTTCGCCACACTCGGCGCACGATGCCCACGCGCCGTGTGGCCTTAGGAACCGCGTACCTGCCCATGTCGGGAACGGCGTATGGCGCGTTGTTGCTCGGCGCAGTCGCGCATCAACGCATTGATTCGCTCGACGAAGACCAAATCGAACTGATTCCAGCGCTGTTGCACGCCGCCGCAGGCGAACTCGAAGTTCCCGGAATCGCTTTGTGGTTCCGCATGCAAACCGATGTGCAAGGGCTCGATCGCAGTCAGCACCGAGTCGTCCAGGAGCACGGTACGGTCATCGTCGAACTTGATATTCATGGGGCCGCGACTCCACAGATCGTCGGCGCGATCATGGCCGCGGCGTCACTCCCACCCACTCCGCGCGTTGCCGCGCTGCAAGCAATTATGCGTGCGACCGAAGGCCGTTTCCGATATCCCCGCGGGGTGCTCATCCGCCGACTGGTCGAAGGTATTCCCGCTGAGGTTCCGTGGGCGCCCGGTGTGACCTGGAAGCAAGGAAAGCCAAGTTCCGAATCAATATGGGACGGCATCGCATCGGACCGCCGTTGGGCCATGGGCATTCTCGGCTGCGCACCAGAGTTCGCGCTCGACCGCGACGATGTGAACAAACGATTCCGCATGTTGCTGCGCGATGCTCATCCCGATAGCGGTGGAGCGGATCTGGGCGCCGCTGATCGCATCGCCGAAATACGCGAAGCCCGTGAACTGCTGTTGAGCGAGCTCGACTACGACGAAGCCGCTTCGGCGCACATCGCGGCCGGAGACTAATTTCGGGTCACCGATTTCGGGACGATTTTGATGCCCGGAGCCGAACCTTCCCAACGTGTTCTTCAATGTTCTGCTGACCATTTGCTACGAGGTTGATCTGATGAAAGCTCCTGTTCGTGTTGCCGTCACTGGTGCTGCTGGCCAAATCGGTTACAGCCTGTTGTTTCGTATCGCGAGTGGTGCGATGCTGGGTGCCGATCAACCGGTGATCCTGCACCTGCTCGAGGTGCCACAAGCGCTCGGCGCGCTCGGCGGTGTCGTGATGGAACTCGACGATTGCGCGTTCCCCTTGCTCGCGGGCACGGTGGCAACGGACGATCCGTACAAAGCGTTTGAAGGCGTGAACTACGCACTGCTCGTTGGGTCCGTGCCCCGCAAAGACGGTATGGAACGCAGCGACCTTCTCAAAATCAACGGCGGCATTTTCACGACCCAAGGCCAAGCGCTGAGCGCAGGTGCGGCTGACGACATTCGCATTCTCGTCGTCGGCAACCCAGCGAACACGAACTGCCTCATCGCAATGAACAATGCGCCCGCGATCGATAGCTCACGGTTCACTGCGATGACGCGCCTCGATCACAACCGTGCGATGGCGCAGCTCGCGCAACGCACGTCGACGACCGTAAACGACATCACCAAGATGACGATCTGGGGCAACCATTCAGCAACGCAATTCCCGGACATCTACCACACCGAAGTCAATGGCAACAACGCCTACGAACTCGTGAACGATCACGCCTGGTACGAAGGCGAGTACATCCCGACGGTGCAACAACGCGGTGCCGCGATTATCAAAGCCCGCGGCCTTTCCAGCGCAGCGAGTGCTGCCAACGCCGCGATCGATCATGTGCATGATTGGGCCCTCGGTTCGCCAATGGGTGATTGGGTCAGCATGGGTGTTTGTTCCGATGGCTCCTACGGCACCGACGAAGGCCTCATCTCATCGTTTCCGATCACAACGAACAGCGGCGAGTGGGAGATCACCCAGGGCCTCGAAATCAACGAGTTCGCGGCCGAGCGGATCGCGAAATCGGTCAACGAACTTCGCGAGGAACGCGACGCAGTACGTGAACTTGGCCTGATCTCATAGTGTTGGCCGTTGGCCGAGCCGCTGAAATCGGGAGCGGCTACATCGCTCCCGAGATCATGAAAGCAAACGGATCGCGACAACCGGCAAACAGCCATACGTGCAGCATGCGCGACGACGTTGGTGTGTGAGAATGCCAAGCCGTCAGCGGTCCTGCGGGCTGGCGCAGTGTCGTACCGGCTGACTCGAAGAAGTACACGCCCATCAATGTCGCGTGACCTGCCGCATCGAAGTGATACGCAAGCCCCTCAGGGTTGGTTGGGTCAGCAACACCGGCGGTGTTGTTCCAGTTGACGTAGTGCTGTATGTACTGGCCAGCGGGATCGCTGCCGGGTCGAAAATTGTTGGCCTTGGCCACATTGATGTTGCCGTATTTTGCGTTCGCCGCCGCGACTGCGTTGTAAAACGCGTGCGCGTTCGCACAATCGCTCGCGGTGACTGCTCGCCCACCGGTGTTGTCGTAGATCGTGAGCTGGGGCGCGGCGACTCGGGTAATCCAACCGTTGCAGTAGCTGCCGGCGTGGGTTGAACCGCCGCGAACGATCGTCGTTCGGGTTGGCGCTGTGGCTGGCGGGCTTGCGACACCCACATTGCCCGGCAGCGAAGTGCGCGGTGGTCGCGTGGCCACCGGTGGTTGTATCGCGTTGGTTGTGTGGGGTGGGGCGCCATGATCCATGCCCACCATG
This sequence comes from Actinomycetes bacterium, assembly GCA_025360585.1. Classification (GTDB taxonomy): domain Bacteria; phylum Actinomycetota; class Acidimicrobiia; order IMCC26256; family PALSA-610; genus F1-120-MAGs023. The sequence continues at coordinate 113,566 of JANYBW010000054.1, forward strand.
GACCCAGTCCTAGGGGTTGTTGAGTGGACGACCGTGGGGCTGCTGGCAGCAGTGTGCCGTGAAGCGAAGGTAGGCGGCGCTGTGCCAACGGAACCTGATGTTTCTGGGTGATTCGAGGCAACGCCGGCGGGCGACGGCGGCCTGGCGGCCTGGTGGCCCGAGACTTGCACTGTGCCACTCGGCGCCAACGCGATGACCGTGCCGGCCATCAGTAAGCCTGCGACGCCGAAGCGTATTGCGTAGCTTCGAACACGATCGCGGTGTGAACTCATGCCGATTGATTCGGCAATTCGTACAAACCGCTGAGGCGCGAACGCAAACTCTTGTCAAGATCTTGGCAATTCGCGAGCCCAACAGAGGCCGAAAGCGCGAGAATCAACGCCGTGACCCAAACCTTGCCATCCGTGTGTCCGCTCGATTGCCCCGACTCGTGCTCGTTGAGCGTGACGGTTGATGCGGGAACAATTATTAGCGTCGACGCGGCGCCGATCGGTGAAGCTACAAATCCAACTACCAATGGCTTTATTTGCCAAAAAGTCAAGCATCATGCTGAGCGCGTCTACTCACCCGAGCGAGTCCAGACGCCCTTGATCCGGACCGGACCGAAAGGTGCTGGCGAGTTCCGATCGGTATCTTGGAACGAAGCCATCGAACTGGTCGGGTCCAAGATGCGCTCCGCGATAGCCGATCACGGTGCACAAGCAATTGTTCCGTTTTTGTACGGCTCGTCGTCTCCGTCGACCCAGGCGATACTGGGTGATCGATTGTGGCGGCGCGTCGGCGCCTCGCGAGTTGATCACACGATCTGCGCCGCGACGAGCTTCTACGCGTACCTGTCGGTGTATGGCGCGATGTTGTCGAGCGAAAACGATGATGTCTTGCATAGCGATGTGATCGTTGTGTGGGGTGCGAACCCGACCGTTGCGAATGTGCATTTCCCGCCGCTCGTCGCCCGTGCCCAACGCGAACGCAACGCAATCCTGGTCGTAATCGACCCTCGTCGAACCGGCATGGCAAAACGTTGCGATCTTCATCTCGCGATTCGTCCGGGTACTGATGTCGTATTGGCGCTCGCAGTTGCTCGAGAACTTGAGCAACGCGGCGCGCTCGCAACAGATTTTCTAGCCGAACATGCCATCGGCGTGAACGAGTATCTTGCCGCAGCACAACCTTACGACCTTGAGGCGGCCGCCAATATCTGCGGACTCGATCTCGCAGATATCCTTAGTTTCATTGATCTTTTGATCGGCAATCGCAATGTCATGTATCGAGTGGGTTGGGGTCTCGAGCGGAATCGAAACGGCGGCTCGGCGTGCGCTGCGGTCTTTGCATTGCCTGCCTTGCTCGGTCACTTTGGCCAGCGGGGCCGCGGGATCATCAGCAGCACTGGAGCTGCATCGCCAATCGCAGTGCAATATCACGACAACGATCGCCGGAGATTTCCAACCCGGCCGCGCCATTTCAACATGAACGATTTCGGCGCCAAGCTCTGCGACGAAACGTTGGATCCACCGATCTCGGTGTTGTTTGTGCAGAGTTCGAACTTGGCGGCGACGAATCCCGATCAGACTGCGGTGCTTCGCGGCTTGGCGCGTGAAGATCTTTTCACCGTCGTGCACGATCAGGTGCTCACCGATACCGCGCGCTTCGCTGACGTTGTGTTGCCCGCAACGACGCACTTTGAGACCCACGACTTCGTCGACTCTTACGGTTCGTACACGGTGCAAGAACTGCTGCCGGTGATCGAACGAGTTGGGCAGAGCCGCTCTGACAATGAAGTCTCGGCGTTACTCGCCGTCGCGCTCGGCGAGCCTGCCGAAGAATTCGATCCAAGCCCACAGGCGGTGTTTGCTTCGGCGACAAATGAGGGTGCTCCGGAGACGGCGGCAACGCGAATCGCCGGCGAAACAGTTCAGTTTGTCGATACGTTTCCCACCCACGCAGGCGGCAAGATCCAACTCGCGTCGCTGATTGGATTGGGCGTGCCGCGTTTCGTGGAACTTGATTCTCCGCACGAGTTCACCTTGTTGAGCCCCGCTTCGTCCAAGACGATCAACTCAATGTTCGCAGAGTTCCAGGATCTCGATCCGTCGCTGCGCGTTCATCCAGACGACGCCGCGCGAATCGGTGTCGTCACAGGTACACGAGTGCGGGTCTTTAATGATCAGGCTGAAGTTTTTACGACTGCACGGATCGATGATGATCTCAAGCCGGGCGTCGTCCTGATGCCCAAGGGCATCTGGTGCCGGAGTTACGAAAACGGCCTGACCGTGAACGCGCTCGTTCCGAATTCGTTCAGCGACATGGCCGACGGCGCATGTTTCAATGACGCGCGGGTCTCGATTGCGCCAGTGCGTTGACGGCATCGTGGTGGTCCCAGCCGACACCGATTGGAGATATCACGGTCGTCGCGAATCGCAAGGGTGTGCACGCGATTGCGTGGACGAAGGAACACGCGGATTCGATCATTGGTGCGGCTGATCCCCTACGAGTACGCAGCATTGCCGACGAACTCGACGAATGGTTTGTTGGTGGTCGCAAACGCTTTGAGTGTGACATCGATCTGGACTCAGTCGGCGCGCCGTTTGCTCGCTGCGTGTTGACGACGTTGCACCGCGAGGTTGGGTGGGGCGAGACCGTTTCCTACGGCGAGTTGGCGGGCATGGCGGGAAAGCCCAGAGCGGCTCGCGCGGTTGGGACCGCGATGGCGCATAATCCAATCCCGTTCATCGTGCCCTGCCATCGCGTCGTTGCCGCGGGCGGAAAACTCGGCGGCTACGGCGGCACCAAAGACGGCGCCACCGCGAATCTTGGGATCAAACGGTGGCTGTTGATGCACGAAGGTGTGCTGCTCCACGACGGGTAACCTGCGGCAGTGCATGAGGGGTCTAGAAAAGCCATTGTTGCTGCGTTCTTTGCCAATCTTGGGATCGCGGTCGCCAAGTTTGTAGCGTTTTTGTTCACTGGCGCGGCGTCGATGCTCGCGGAATCGATCCATTCGTTGGCCGATACCGGCAACCAGGGATTGTTGATGTTGGGCACCAAACGTGCCAACCGACCACCCGATGAATCACACCCATTTGGGTACGCGATGTCGCGGTACTTCTGGGCCTTCGTCGTGGCATTGGTGTTGTTTTCACTTGGGGGTGTCTTTGCGATCTATGAAGGCATCGACAAGCTGATGCATCCGCACGCGTTGGAATCAACGACATGGGCGATTGTGGTGTTGGGTTTCGCAATCGTATTGGAGTCCTATTCGTTTCGCACCGCCTGGAATGAAACCAAACCGCAACTCGGTGGGCGCTCCTTGATGCAGTTCATTCGCAGCACGAAAAGTCCTGAGCTTCCTGTGGTATTGCTTGAAGATACCGGTGCACTTATCGGTCTTGTCATTGCGTTCACTGGCCTGACGCTCGCGGTGATAACCGATGATGCTCGCTACGACGCTGCCGGTTCGCTCGCGATCGGCATGCTGCTTGTGGTCGTGGCCAGTATTTTGGCGATTGAGATGTCGAGCTTGCTGATCGGTGAGGGGGCGGAGCCCGAGCAGGTGGCGCTGATCAAAGCTGCAATTGCCCAGGAGCCCAATGTGCTGGAGCTCATCCATCTCCGCACAATGCAATTAGGCCCCGATGATGTGCTGGTCGCCGCGAAGGTTGCATTTGATGCAACGTTGAGCTTTCCAGAAGTCGCTGCCGCAATCGATGCAACTGAGCTGCTCATCCGCAAGGCCGTGCCCGAAGCCCGCATGCTGTTCATCGAACCTGACATTCTCCGCGGGCTGGGGGAGGGAGCGTCCCGTCAGGGCGGCGCCGCGGAGCAAGCCGAGTCGACTGACCAGTAGACAGGCCCGCATGCTGTTCATCGAACCTGACATTCTCCGCGGGCCTGGCGACTAGTTTTTGTGGCGATGAGTACACAAATTGGTTCGGGTACGAAGGTGTTTGATGCCGCTGCGGTGCGCGGAATTTGGCGGGTGCTGAATGCGCCCGCTGATGTCCTCGATTTGATGGATACTTCGGCCGAGGGAGTCATTGCTTGTGTGGCCGATGCCGGCGCAACGTTTCTCGCGCCGATTTTTGATGATCTTGCGGGTGTGGTGTGCCTATCCGGAACGCCGTTGAGTCATATCGGGATTGTGAGCCGCGAATATCAAGTGCCTTGTGTTATGGGCGCGGTGCTCACGGGCGTGCTGAACGACGGTGATGAAGTCGAGGTTGATTGTTCTGCGTTCGGCGACGTTGGCGTTGTGCGGTCGCTCGCGTGAACGAATTGGTCGCCCCCGAGGGGTACGACAAAGCTGAAGTCAATCGCCTGATTCGATATCACAGTTCGATTGCGTACAACTTGACGATGCAGCGCACTGCCTTGGAGTCGGCACTGATTCCGATCAGTGCGTACATCTTGGTCGCGTGTGTTGAGGCTTACCGTCGTTATCCGGAATTGATGACCGAGATCGCAGACGCAATGCCAGCTGAAGCGATTGGTCGTGCGGGGCGTTCCGTCGGTACCGAGATCGACACGGTTCGGTTGTGGTCGATCGTGAACTTCCATCTCATCGGCCGCTCAGTGCTGATGGGCGCGGGGATGTTGGATCTCGAAGAAGACGTTGTGCGCACCGCAATCGTTTTAGATTTTTGGAAACGCGCGGCAGGCGCGTTTCGGGGCGATGACGGAACGTTGCTCGCCGACGATGCGAACGGTATGGTCACGCCGTTCGCGCAGTACGCCGATGAAATTGTTGGGCAGTGCTCGCCGATTGTCGACGACGCGCATCGCAGTCGCGTTTCGCGGCTCAATGCCTTACTCACGTCGTATGAATTTCTGTTGTGGTTCGATACGCGCTCGGGTTATCAAGACAGCGGCCCGTATCAATTGGCCGATGGTCGCGTGTTGTTGTTGCGTCAATTCGTGAAGCTCGGTGTGAGCGATTTCGCGTGGAGCGAAGCTGTGGCCACCGATATGCCGTACCAAACTGCGATTGCTGCGTTCATTCTCAATGGTGTGGAATTCGGTGTTTCTGATTTTGGCACCGCAGTTACGGAGCCACATGATTATCTGCCGCACGTAGAGGACTTCGCGTTTTTCGACACGACGGGCGGCACGTTGCAGTTGATCAACGACGACGACATCGCGACATTGACCGCTACTGCGAAGTCCGCGCAACGTGCGCAATACCGTGCAATTGCGGCCATGGAACGCAATCAGAAGATTGATTGTGGTGCTTACGTGTACTTTTCGTTCCTGCGTCCGTTCGCTGAAGTTGCCGGAATCGCGGAACGGCTTGACTGGTCGGTGCCGCGCGATAGTTTGGATCTGTATCCGTTTCTGTCGTTGATAGATGGCACTCCGCAAGGGCCGGAAATTACTGATCCGGCTGAGTACTACTTGCCGTTGCCGTGAACCGATCTGAGGGTCGCCACCCGCCGGGAGATGGTCGGTGGTGGAACGAAAGCTGGTACTTCGATTTCGCGAACGCGGACGGCTCGCTCGGTGGGTATGTGCGCACTGGTCTGTATCCGAATCAGCGTTGTGCGTGGAGCTGGATCTATCTCGTCACCGATGAAGGCACGGTCTCAGTGCGGGCGCACGACGTACCGTTACCGAAAGGCGATTCATTGCTGATGCGCTCGGACGCGTTGTGGTGCGAATTGATTTGTGAAACCCCAATGGAACATTGGTCGATCGGCGTAGAGGCCTTCGGTGTGTTGCTGGATGATCCGCTCGATTCGTATCGCGGTGAAATCGGGACGCGGATCGCGGTCGGACTGGATCTTGAATGGGTTTCGTGCGCGCCTGCGTTTCATTATCCCTACCCTCTTGAAATGCCGAACTTGCATTATCAACATGCCGGTACCGTGCGCGGCGAAATTTTGCTTGGCGAGGAAGCGATGACGTTCGACGGTTTTGGTGAACGCGACCATTCCTTCGGTAACCGCGATTGGTGGCAGTTCGGTTGGAACTGGGCATCGTGCTACTTCAATGAGTCCTTTACTTTGCATTTGTTGAAGGGCGATCACAACCTCTTCACCGACGGTTACGTCTGGCGCGGTGATCAGAACGAACGGGTGGTATCCCTGGATGCCCAATCGATCTTTGACGCGGACGGGCTTGTGCTTTCAGCTCGCTATGTGATCAACGAGTCGCTCGAGGTTGTGGTCGAACCGCTGCACCACGCGCCGGTTCCGTTGGTCGATCCCGATGGCAGAACCTCGCGATTTCCTCGCTCTCTATGCCGGTTCACTACGAGCGACGGCGACGTTGGCCATGGTTGGGCGGAATGGCTGCAAGTCGGCCAACCCACGCTCGGCTAGCCCACGCTCGGCTAATACTCGGGTAATACTCGGCTGATACGGTCGAGTCCGTGAACTTCGACGATCTCGATACCCGCCAAATCGCCATCATCTTGTCGCGTGCTCGCTGTGTGATCGGTCTTTCGTGCATTGTTACGCCGAGCATCGTCAGCCGGATATTTTTCGGAGCGAACGACCCGAACGTTCGCGCAATTACCCGTTTCACTGGGATCCGTGATCTTGCCCTTGGCGTGGGGGCGCTCACTACCCTCAAGGAACACACCCAGGATGCGGAGTGGGTCTCGATGGGGGCTGTCTCCGACATGGTTGATGGTGTGGTCAGCATGGGCCAACCAGGGCTCAAAGCGCGCACTCGCGTGATCGGCGTCGGCGCGTTTGGCTTAGGTGCCTACTTGCTCAAGCTCAGCAAAGACCTCGACACCGAACGCAAAGCTGCTGCGACCGCATAATTACGGTTCGGCCGGTGATCTAAAAGTCGATACTGCTCAGCGCGGGAATCCACTGGCCCGCACGTTTGACTGCTTCGCGCCAGCGATCGCGATCGGTTGTGGCGTTCGGTTCGATACGCGCTCTTGGTTCCCAGGTGGTCGTAAGTTCTTGGACCGTTGAGAAGTGGCCGAGCGCGAGCAGACCAAACAGCGCCGCGCCGCGGGTCGTGGCTTCGCGCACGGGGGAAATTTCCACCGGTCGTTGTGTCGTGTTCGCTAGGGCCTGTACAAACGTTGGGTTGTCGCTCATCCCACCGTCGATCCGCAGCGCATCGATTGCTACTCCGCAGTCTGCGATAGCCGCGTCGAGCAGATCTGCACCACGGTGCGCGACTCCTTCGAGCACGGCCCGCACAATCTCAGGGCGACCAGTTCCGCGCGTAAGGCCGAACAGTGCGCTGCGCGCGCCGTAGTCCCAGTTTGGTGTGCCAAGACCCATCAACGCGGGCACGTACCAAACGTCGCCAGTATCGGCGCACTGTGCCGCGATGTCGTGGCTCTGGTCGGCAGTGTCGATGATTTGGAGATCATCGCGGAGCCATTGCACGTTCGTGCCCGCAGCGAGGATGATCGATTCAAGACCCCACGTGGTTTCGTTGCCGACTCGCCACGCCGCAATCGGAAAGGTGCCGTTGGTATTGCGTCGAGATGCGGTCGGGGCGAGATCTCCGAGGTTCACGTTCAGCATCCCGCCCGTACCGAATGTGATTTTCGCGTCGCCCGTGTGCACACACGCTTGGCCCGCGAGCGAAGCTTGCTGATCGCCGAGTAAGGCCACGATTGGGGGCGCGCCGTCGAGGACGCTGGCAATTCCGAGCATGCCCGACGACGGCACGATGGCAGCCATCGCGGAATGGGGCAGCTGCAATGCATCGAGGACGCGATTATCCCAGCGTTCAAAGGATATTTCGGCGAGTCCGGTGATCCCGACGTTGGTTGCGTCGGTGATGTGGGCCGCACCGCCCGAAAGGTTCCACGCAATCCACGTATCGACGGTTCCGATGAGAAGATCTCGGGAACGATCGGGATCGTAGGTATTGAGGAGCCACTGTGCCTTGGTCGCGCTTTGGTTCGGCGCGACAAAGATATTGTGTTCTCGCGCCATGAAACATTCGCCGATCGTGCGCAGGTCTTGCCAACCCAGCGCCGGACCCACGGGTGTTCCGTTGCGTTCCCACACGACGGTTGACGCTCGTTGCACAGAAATCGCGACGCCGTCGACTCTGCCGGCCTTGGCGATTGCCTCGCGGGCCAGATCCAGTGTGGTATTGGCGAGCACTCGCGCGTCGAATTCAACGAGTCCGTTGGCCGGCGAATCGGGAAGGGCCTCGACGCAATGGTCATGCAACGTTGCGAGGTCGTCGCCGAGAACTGCGGCGCGCACACCGCTTGTGCCAACGTCGAGCACCAAAATTTTCATGGATGCCACACTAACGGTGCCTGGCTTGCGGCTTGAGCGTTGAATGGGGGCGAAGCCGTGGCGCTCCAGTGCAGGGCTCCGGTGCTGGGCTTCGGTGCTGGGCTTCGGTGCTGGGCTTCGGTGCTGGGCTTCGGTGCTGGGCTTCGGTGCTGGGCTAGGCGCCGAGGTTTGCGTCGAGCGCGGTCTCGGGCAGGTTTGCGCTCGCCCGTTCGTGTTCAATACTCGCTCGGTAGCGAGCGGCTGCGGCCGCGATGTGTTCGGCTGACCAACCGAGTTCTGTGCCGATCAGTGCTGCGATTTCGTCGGCGCCCGCCGCGGAGGCGTCGCGAGCTAACAAGCGGGCTCGGGTCCGGCGCGACAACACGTCGTCGAGTGTGTATGCCATCTCATCACGGACGGCATAGATCGCTTCAGCTTTGAGATATGGCAAACCAGGGATCAGTGGCTCACTCAATGTCGGATCGTTCGCGATGAGCGCGGCAATTGCGTTCGCGTTCGAACCGAAGCGCGACTGGAGGTGCTCACCTTGGCCGGTTGTGTCCCAGCCGACGGCACCGTTGAGCTGTAACCGTTTGGTCACTGACTTCGTTTTGATTTCGAGTTGATCACAGGCATCGTTGATCGCGTCTGCGGCCATGCGCCGATACGTCGTGAGCTTGCCGCCGTTCACGGTGACGACACCCGATGCCGAGCGTCGGATCGAATGCCGTCGCGAAAGATCCGCGGTGCGGCCACTCGTCGCTTGCTTCACGAGCGGACGCAGCCCGGCCCACGTACCCAAAACATCGGCTTCGGTCAGGTTGACGTCGCACGAAAAGTTGATTGCCCGTAGGCAGTATTCGATATCTTCGGGCGTGCACTGCGGGTCGTCGACATCGCCGTTGTAGTCGGTATCGGTCGTACCGATGTAGGTGAACTGCGGCGTGCCGCTGCCGTCGTCGCCCCACGGAACTACGAAAACTGAGCGCTTATCTTTGGGGACCGGCACGACCGCGGCAATGTCGTTGCGGACTTTCGACCACGGCACGGTGATGTGCATGCCTTTGGCCGGGCGAATCGAGGACGGATGTTTCCCTTCGTCGAGGGCGCGAACATCATCGGACCACACGCCAGTCGCATTCACGACCGTGCGCGCATTGATATCAAAGCGCTTACCGTCGGCTTCGACTGTCGCGCCGATGCATTTCGCGCCATCCTTACGTAACGCGACAACGTTGGTGTAGTTCGCGAGGGTGGCACCGTGTTCAGCCGCAGTGCGAGCAATCGTGATAACGAGCCGCGAATCGTCGGCGCGTGCGTCGTAGTAGAGGTACCCGTACGCGATGCGATCCACACGCAAGGTCGGCACGTGTCGTTTGGCTTCTGCTGCACTGACCTTTTTGTGGAGCTTGCCAATACGCGCGCCGCCGGTGAAGTCGTACATCCACATCGACGTGCCGACGATACGTGCGATGCGCTTATTGAACAGGTTGTCTTTGCCTTTGAATACCGGCAAAAGAAACGGCAAGATGCGCACGACGTGAGGCGCGGTGTAGAGCAGGTTTTGGCGTTCTGCGAGCGCTTCGTAGACGAGACGGAACTCCTTTTGTTGCAAGTACCGCAAGCCACCGTGCACGAGCTTCGAAGATTTGCTCGAAGTGCCCGATGAGAAGTCGTCGCGTTCGACGAGCGCGACCTTGAGGCCCCGGCTCGCAGCGTCGAGCGCGCACCCAACGCCAGTGATGCCACCACCGATGATGAGAACATCGAACGTCTCGCTTGAGGCAAGCCGGTCGAGCGCTTGGGCACGGAGAAAGGTCACGCCCACAATGTTACCGACGGGTCACCACGACCCCCGAGCTGTTCCCGATGAGGGCTTTCGTGGCGGTCGGGCGGAGAGCGCTCCCTCCGATTCGAACCCGGCAACCTGAACGGCTGAATACCCCAGCCGCTCGGTGAGCACTGCGCTGTTGTGTTCGCCTCGATACGCAGGCTCACCCCGCACTCCAACCTCGGCGTTCGTGAAGCGAAACGGAGACTGTAGGACGGGAATCGCCGGTGATCCTGCCGGTGTTCCCGCCGGTGATCCTGCCGGTGATCCTGCCGGTGTGATGGCGACGAGTACACCTCGTTCCTTGGCCCATTGGGTATCCAAAATATTGCCGACGCTGCGCACGACGCCGTTCGCTAGCCCGGCGTCGGATAGTGCGACGGCGAGATCGCCAGCGGTCATTGTTGCTGCCCAGTCGCGCAGGATATTGAGCAGGGTTTCTCGGTGATCTCTACGAGTTGTGAGCGTTGCAAACCGCGCGTCTTCACCGAGATCGCGACGTCCGAGCGCTCGGCAATAGTTCTCGAACACGCCGATTCCAGCCGGGTCGCCGGCGATAACGGTTTGTCTGCCGTCGGCCGTCGTCACGATTGGGGAGTAGGCCGGTGCGAGTGTGGGCCAACGATCAGGGTCGTGCGCATCTGCGGGTGCGTAATCCCAGTGGGCGAAATCTTGCACAAACAACATTGCTTCGGCCATCGCGACATCAATGTGATCGCCGATTCCGCCGTTGCGTTGCCGAGCAAACAGCGCCGCAAGCAAAGCAGTACTCGCAGCCATTCCTGCGTACACATCGGCGTGTGACATACCCGCTTGGGTGGGCGGCGAAGGTACTCCTGTCGCATCGGTACGCATGCGCACCCCCGTTTCAATCAGGCCAGCTTCGGCGTGCACGACGACTGCATACGCTCGCCGATCGGCCCACACACCCGTTTGGCCGTAGCCGCTAATCGATGCGTAGACGACACCAGGATTGTTGCGCCGTACCTTCGCGTAGTCGAGCCCGAACTTCTCCATCACGCCAGGGCGAAAATTCTCTAACACAACATCGGCCTGCTCACACAGTTGCTGTGCGATCGTTGCGCCCTGTGGGTGAGAAAGATCTATGGAAACATTTTGTTTTCCGCAGTTCTGCTGGGCGTAGTACAACGAAGTCGATCCCACGCGCGGGTAGGCGTAGCGCGTGAGATCTCCTTCGGGTGGTTCTACTTTGATTACGTCGGCGCCCAGATCGTGGAGCATCCTGCCGACGATCGGGCCCGACAACACGCGGGTGAAATCAACAACCAACAATCCATCCAACGGCGCTGCCATGTAATCGAACCTACTGCGGCGATTGATCGTGGTGGACCTCGCCGCCGGAGCGCAGCGCAGGCAATGCAACCCTCAACTTCTATTCGAACTGTGCTTGAACCACGTCGACCAAGCGACGGCCTGCGGCCAACGGCGTCGTGTGGGTGCGTTCCATACCGATTGCCGTGGCGATCAGCGTGCTGCCACCCGCGGCAAGCCATACCCAAGAAGGAACGGCTCGGGCTGGGCTCACCACAACGTCGCCAGTGATCACGACGAGTGCGGTCGTACCCAAGATCAGTGGTGCTGCGAGCCGTTTTCCTGCACCGATTGCTACGGCGATTACCGCGATGATTCCGGCAACGAGCAAGTGATATTTCGCGCCATGATTTACGCCGAGCAGTAATGATGGCGCGAACGCGGCAAGGAGCGCGGGAGCGTATGCGGTCCAGGAAGAAGCTTGGGTCGTTGTGGCTGCGGTCGTTTGCCCGGAAACGATCACACTGCGACGATGTAGCCCGCCCGCGATCGCGAGGTGCGCGGCCAGCGGCAGTACATACCACTCGACGGGATTCACATGATGGATTGCCAGCGTTGTCCATGTGCCGTACAGCAGGAGCCCGCCACCCACGTTGCCGAGCATGAAGTTGCGAGCGATGAGCCCGTGAGCAAGCACGCCAACGCCCGTGATGATCAATGCTGTGCCGAACAACGCTGCGTGATCAAGCGTCGCGATTCCGAGGCCAAAGGCACTGGAAAACAGGCTTATCGTCACAACCGGAGGGCGCCACTCTCGCTTCATATGCGCGGCCGTGGCCATGAGTGCGGCGCCAACGCAACTGACGATCAACAACATTGGACGGCGTTGAACGTGGAAGTCGAACATGGTGAACGCTTCTAACAATGCGGCGGGAGTGACCGCGAACCACAACCAGGACGACCGGTGTTCGATGATGGCAATGCTGAGGATCGTGATCGTTGCCCCTGCGGCGAATGTAGGTGACCAGTGGGTGCCATGGGCTGCGAGAATCGACCAGGTCATGACCGGCATTGCGATCGGCGCTACGGAACGGCGCGTGATCGTTGCGACTACTGCGAGCCCGAATGCGATCGCCGCGAGAATCGCGCCGTTCGAAACCAGTGCGGAAGTTGCCGCGAGCCCTGCGGCTGTAAGGCCAACGACGCGTAATTGACTGATGGTTGAATCTTCGCTTGTATCGGTATCGCCGGCAACCGCGATTGACCATGCGAGCGCGGTCAGCAAGAGCCCCCATTTCATTGAGGGAGTGGCGCGAATGGGTAACAACATCAGTGCGTTGAAGCCGATCGCGACGGTCGGGAGAGCCGCAACGACTTCGCCGATTCGGGCGAGGTGCTGCGTGGGCTTGCGGAACAGTTGATCGTTGCGAAAACCGAATGCAACGAGTTCGAACAGTACAAAGAGTGCGGGAATGCTGAGCGAACGCAGCATCGATTGGTGGGGGAGCGCCACGAGCGCGAGCGCGCCGTTCATGATGAATGCGCCAACCGCGACAGCGCCGAGTGCGATACTGCGATCGCGATACGCCCACACCGCGAGCGCAAGTGCGGTCAATACTGCGGTAGCGATGTGCCACTGTGGGATTGCGTTGATAATTCCGGCTCGGGTTGCCACACCGTGACCCCAAGCTATGTCCGCGTGGCGCATGTAGAAATCGCTCACGAGTAACGCAACCGGCGCGAACGCGCTGGCAGCCGCGAGGGTTAGCGCGCCTCTCCGATCCCTATTTGCGATCGCGAAACTGAGTGCGATCGCGGCAGCAATCGCCGGCGCGGACGTGTGGGTGTTGACCGAGAATCCAACGACTCCGATGCCAATCGCGACTGGCCTCGTGTAGTCGAGCACGACCGATCGCATGAACCGTTGGAGCAGGATGATCGCGCCCAAGCCCGTTAACCCCTGCAGAATGAGCAGTTGCGGCCAACTCCACGTATAGGACTTCGCGACTGCTGTCGCGTCGATAGGGATGAGCAACGCCCCGAGGTGCGCGAGCGCCATCGCGGTCACGGGCATACGGGCCCGCATTTTTATACCTGCGGTGAGTGCAGCCGCTGTCGCGGCCATCAAAACGCCGAACTTCGCCCAGTTACTCAAGCTCTGCCATTGCACGATCGTGAAGACTGCAAGTGCCGCGAACAACAACGCGGTTCCGGTCGCCGCGAGCCAGGTAATCGCCGCGGGGCGAGCAGCATCACGATTCGGACCGTCGGGATTCTGTGGCGAGGGAGGCGTGATTGTTTCGGGTGGTGCAGGTGGGAGTGGCGGTACGGGAATCTCGGTCGTGTTCATAACGGAATGCTCCAGTCGGGTGAAAAGATCAAGAAATTAGGTAAGTATTGCGGTGCTATTTGTGGTTTGCCTTCGGCCGTAAGAGGGCGGCGCCGAGTAACAGCAGCACCAAGCACTGCAAAGTTGAGAGTGTGATGACTGCGATGTGTGCACGGCCGGGAGCGCCGAGTTGCACAAGATCGGTTGCCGCCACGCCTCCTATGCCGATAACTACGCCGAACACGCCGAGCGTGGTGAGCGCGGCCTTGGGGACCGCATTGGCTGTGTGCGCGTGGATTGGCCGTTCAAGTTTGCTGAACACCGCGACGAGCGCGCTCAACGGGACAAGCAACGCGCTAAACCACACTGGCCGCGTCAGCCACCACATCGCCGAACCCGCGGCGGGTTGCGCAACCGCAACTTTGCTCATCACGGTCAAGACGATGATCATGGCCGTGAGGTGCCAGAGAAACACCGTCATGATGATGCCATTGAGCGCAACGACGGCCGTCCAGTTACGTTCGCGTTGCAACCAGCGGGTGAGTGTGGAGCGAGCCAAGAGCACCAACGCGACCTGCATGACGGTAAGCACCAACAAACAGATCGTGGGCGGGCTCATGTTGCTGATGCGCTCGCCGGGCAAACCCACCATCGAAACTGGATACGGCCCGACGGTGGTGAGCAATATCAGCGTTGCGAACGCGGCGGCCGCGATGCCCCGCAAGCCACGAGGTGAGAACCGCAAGAGCGTGCCGTCGGCGTACAAGAAACCGAGCTGCTGTGCGAATAGCCACACGAAGAACAGGTTGAAAAATCCTAAGCCGTCGAGCCCAAAGCTGAAGCGGCTGACATCGACTGCAATCGCGCTCAGCGTGAGTGCTGCGAGCACCCACGCCCCATGATGATCGTGGCGGCTGCGCATCCACGGCGCGAGGGCCGTGACCATCAGGTACACCGCGATGAACCACAAGGGTTGGGCAACGAGTTTTGTTGCTGGACCAAGCAGGCTGTTGGAGAGGCCGAGTCGACCGAGCAAGATTGCCAATGGCACCCATACCGCGAGCAGCACAAACACGGGGCGTAACAATCGCTCGGCGCGACTCACAACGAACTCAGCGCTGCTTTTGCCCCTGCGGCGCATGGCGGTGATCGTGACGGAGTTCGAGAAACCGCCAACGAAAAAGAACACAGGAATGACTTGGAGAATCCACGTGAGGTGTTGCAGCATCGGCACCGCGGTCAACGTGTTCGCGGCATGGAAACGCCCATTGCGAATCGTGACCGACGCCATGAGCCAGTGACCCAACACCACGACGATGATGCTCGCGGCACGAAGAAAATCAACGACCCGATCGCGATCATCTGGCGTGTTCTGTGCGAGTACCTTGGCGCTGGCCCCGGCGGCTCGGGCAGCTCGGGCGGTTCTGGCGTTGTGCTTGGCGGCAGAGGGGAGGGGAGTACCGCTGGGCGCGTGGGGTGCCGGGTCGGGGCTGCGGAGGGTCGCTTGTGTCATACGACCAGACTCGGCGATATCGGCTGGTGCGCCTACCCGCCGAATCCCCTAAAGTCGACTAGGGGATCCCCCAGAGCGCGCGACGATTGACACCGTGACTGGTGGGCGGAGCTAGCCGGTCGCGAACGTTCTGTACTGTACTTTGAGCGCCTTGGCGGCCTTGCGAATGTGGATTCCGTCGTCACCTTTCCAAACCGCAAGGGTGGCATGAAGATGTTCGGCCGCGGCGATTGCTTCCGCTCCGAGCGTGGACAGGCGATGCATGTCCGCAATCTGGGCCATTCGAAACGCAACCGTCGTGAGTGGGGCGATCTCGATTCCGTTGAGTGACAGCAGCCGTTCGCCGAGCGCGACACGTTGTGCTTGCGTCCAGTGGCCAGTGAGTTGGCCGCCCCGAGCAGACACGATGCTTTTGCACAGTCGCAGCACGTAGAGATTTGTTGTGCACGGTTCGTGCGTCGCCACCAACTTCGACAAAGTCGCGTTCGCGCTATCCGCCAGCAGATCGCGCAAGAGGTGGTCGTCGAGAACGACCCGTTTCACGTTGTTTGGAGATCGGGATCGTCGAGATTTGCAACGAAGTTCGCGTGGGCTTCACCCGGCAACAAATCGTTCAGGAGCCGGCGGCCTTTGCCGTGAGGCACGGTAAGCACGCCGAAGCCGAGATCGATGACTTCGACTGGGCCGCCATCATCGAGATTCCAGCGATGGCGAACTGCGGCAGGTAGCGACACCTG
>JANYBW010000087.1 GCA_025360585.1 Actinomycetes bacterium
GAGCGTGATCTCTACGTCGGAGTGGCCGAGGCGTTCTTGCATCACTTTGTCGTCGCCCACCACCACTCGCCCCACCGATTGCGCGGTATGCCGCAGGCCCTTCGGCGTGATCCGCGGCACTCCCGCTTTCACGATCAAGTCGTTCATCAAACGCCGAAAGTTGTTGGGATCGATCCAGTTGCCCAACGCCGTCGTGAACACGAGCCCGGTGTCTTCCCACGCCTCATCCGCATACTCCGCTTCGGAACGTTGCAACTCTCGATGCCGCGCCAGCACCTCCGCAGTCGTCGAGCCAATCGCCACGACACGATCGCTCGATTCCGTCTTGAGTTGCTTGATCACCGGTACGCCACGCTCGACCGTGAGTTGCTGCACGATGTGCACCTCACGCAAATCAAGATCAACGTCTTCCCACCGCAACGCCAGCACCTCGCCGCGCCGCATGCCCGTAACCAAACACAATTGAAACGCCGCGTACAAACGGTGATCCGCGATCGCTGCGAGAAACGTCTTTGCCTCCACGAGTGTCCACCCGAGCTTGCTCGTTTGGCGCACCGGTTTCGGTGGCCGCGTTCGCAACACCGGATTGCGCGGAATGCGCCCACGCTCAACCGCTTCTTCCAACGCCATCGACAACACCTTCCGAACCGTCCGTGTGGAAGTTGCGCCCAAGCGCGCCTTGCCGCCATCCTCGGGCACCGCGCACAAGTCGCGCACCCATCGATCGGCAACCTCCGGCGAGAAATCGCGCAGCCGCACCGAACCGATCAACGGAATGATGTGGCCATTCACCGCCCAGCGATACTGCTCCAACGTCGAGGCCTCAACCCGACCTTCCTTCGACGGCAACCACGCCTCGGTCAGGAAGTCGCCGACGGTCTCGTCGGCACCACCGACACGCCCCTCCACGAACAAACGCGAGTGCGCGATCGCCGCCTTCTTCGTCTCGAACGTGCCAAGTTGACGCACGCGTCGCCGCCCCGAAGCGGAGTCGTACCCCGACACGCGAACCGCCCATTTGCCGCGCTGCTTTTGGATTTCCGGCTCGCTGCTGAACACCGTTGCCATCAGGCCCACCCTTTCACCGACGCTGCGCCGACAGCTTGTCGACCTACTGGGCCGCAATGCTTGTCGACTTACGGCCTCCGTCAGAAAAAGCATACCGTTTGCATACATGGGTGAGAAATGAAAAAGCCGGTGCGATTCGCACCGGCTCTGACCTGGGCCTTTGTGGTCGGGCTGCCGGGATTCGAACCCGGGACCTCTTGACCCCCAGTCTACGAAACGGCGTCAACACGCGTCATCTCCATACGCAAATAGTGCAGTAATTGTTGATCTTTTGGAACATCAGCGACAACCGGCGTCAACACGCGATTACACTGCGTAGGTCCCCCAATAGGTCCCCCCGTGACCTCTTGACCATGAGGCAAGCGCGAGGAGTACGAACGTGGCGAAACGTCGAGCCAACGGCGAAGGATCCCTAGTGCGCAACGATGCACGCAACCGGTGGGAGGCGCGTATCACGATCGGATTCGACGAGCAAGGTCGCCAGATCCGCAAAAAGATCACTGGAGCCACGCGCGCTGACGCGTTGAAACGGCTGCGACAGGCGCAAGGCGCTCAGAGCGCGGGCGAAACACTTGCGCGCGCGGACCTCAGCCTCGGTCGTTTTCTCGACGAATGGGCACGCGATGTACTGCCCGGTTCTGTCGCACCAACAACGGAACAGCAATACAAAGACGTGATCCGCCTCTACATCAAACCGAAACTTGGGATGAAGAAACTCGTTTCGTTGAACGCGCGCCAGGTCTCACAGATGGTGCAGTCACTCGCGGCCGAAGGCAAATCGCCGAACACTCAACGCCTCGCCCGTACGATTCTTCGTCGCGCGCTCCGCTTCGCAGAGGCCGAGGGGCTCATAGCCCGCAACGCCGCCGCGATCTCGTTCGGTGTGCGCGTACCGAAACCCGAAGGCCGCACCATGACGGTCGAAGAAGCGCGCCAATTCCTTGCGAGCATCGAGGCGCACAGGCTTTCCGCTGCGTGGCTCACGATGCTCACCGTAGGTTTACGCCGTGGCGAACTCCTCGGCCTCTCCTGGGCCGATATGAAGCTCGACGGTGCCAATCCGACCCTCAACGTACGCCGTTCACTCAAACGCCTACCGAAGCTCGGCCTTCACGTCTCGGAAACAAAAACGGTCACGTCCGTGCGTACCGTCGTACTCCCGCCGATGACTGTCGCAGCGTTGCGTAAACATCGCGCTGAGCAAAACGCTGAACGTCTCAAAGCCGGCGCGTTGTGGAATGCTGAGCCACTCGGCCACGATCTCGTATTCCGTACCGAATCCGGCACGGCAGTCGATCCCGACAATTTCCGCAACCTCACCTACAAGGTCACCGAAGCCGCGGGCCTCGGGAAGTGGTCGCCACACGAACTACGCCACTGTGCCGCGTCGCTACTCATCGCAATGGGCGTACCGATGAAAACGATCTCGGAGACGCTCGGCCACTCCTCGATTCGGATCACAGCCGACGTGTACGGGCATCTGCTGGAAGAAGCACGCGCCGAGGCGGCCCACGCGATGGAAAAGGCTCTCGGATGAATTCTCCCATCGGCAAACTCAACTCGGACAAAATCTCTGCCCGGTGCGAACTGTGTAAAAAACACATCTTGTATATCGAGCTCGGTGGTCACCGAAATCGTCGGCCCAGTCACGGGGAAGCAACGAAACAAGCACAAGCAGCGTGCTACGGATTGCTCGGAAATCAAACGACGCCAGGACCTGCAGACCCGAACAACGGACAAGCGGCAAATCTCATAGGGCCGTGGGTGGAGTGCTCGCGAGAGGTTTGCCAGCTCAGTAGGCGGTACAGACGTTCAGACATCGAACTTCTCGTTGTCGATGCGATCATGTTCGGCCGAACTTGGATTCAGTTCGGCGCAGCCAACGCAGCGGATCATTGGTTATCCACAGACACGACCGAAGCAAGGCCACGCCGTTAGTCGAGAGTTTGCTACAGTGCCGGTCAACTTACATGCATAGCGACCGGTTAACGCTCCCCCGCAGCGCGGGACAAGGGCTCGGGGCTATACGGACTAGAAGGCTCTCCGCAATCCCTTCGCTCGGCACTCTCAAATGGAGTGCCTTGGAGAAGGTATGTCCGCTACCAGCCAACGTCTGCACCGCTCTGCGACACCGACGCCATTTGCGCCGCTCTCATTCTCGCTGACTGAGACAGCCCAAATCACAAACACAACTAGGCAACACATTCACAACTTGATTGGGAGAGGCGAAATCCGCTCAGTCAAGTTGGGCCGAGCACGCCGAATCTCGGTAGTTGAGGTAGCGCGTCTGCTCGACATCGAGCCGGCCGCACTGGTTCAGCTTCTCGGCGCACCAACGAAAGTCGTGTCATGACGCGAGGAAGCGCCCCGAAGGGCGCTCCACTGACCACAGGCAAAAGCGATCGTGTCAAGCCTACACCTGACTTCGGACGTGCAGCTCGTTTCATGCCAGCCTTCGAAGCAAACGCGGCGTTTCTTGCTGATTACCGCAAACATTGCGCTGGGCGTGAACAATGCCGACGCAAAGCACTCGACGAAATTGCGGCATTCGAAACCCACCACGCGTCGTGTGATTGTGGGCAGCGATGAACGACAGGATCGAGAATTTCACAGCCGACGCGGCGTTTCACGGTCTCGCCGGCGATATCGTGCGCGAGATAGCACCCGAAAGCGAAGCGGACCCGTTCGCATTGCTCGCCGACTATCTCGTCGCGTTCGGCAACGCGGTCGGTCGCCGTCCGCATATTCGAGTCGGGCCAGCGAAACACCACGCACGTCTATACGTAGTGCTTGTTGGCGCGACATCGAAGGCACGCAAAGGTACGGCGCGTTCAGCGATCCGACCGATCTTCGAGATTGCCGACAAGGAATGGTCGACCACGCGCGTCGTCGGCGGCCTTTCATCGGGTGAAGGCCTTATCAACGCTGTACGCGACCCACGCAAAGACGACGACGGTGTGAACGACAAGCGACTCTTGGTCGTTGAGGAAGAGTTCTCCTCGGTACTCAAAGTCGCTGCGCGCGAAGGAAACACACTTTCAGAGGTAGTGCGACGAGCGTGGGACGACGGAACCCTCAGTACCCTCACACGAGCGGATCCACTCAGAGCCACGAACACGCACGTATCCGTGCTGGCACATATCACGAGCAGCGAACTCACGAAACGGCTCTCCGCTGTCGAAGTCGGCAACGGCTTCGCGAACCGGTTCATGTTCCAATACGTGCAACGCGCTCAGCTCCTCCCGAATGGAGGTGACTTCGACCCCGAGCTACTTCAAAGCCAAGGCAAACGAACCTTGCGAGCGCTCACCGAGGCAAGCAAACGGGACGGCGTCGTTCGCGATCTGGAAGCCGACGAGCTGTGGGCGAGGATCTACCACACGGTCGAGAGTCGCTCCGATGACCACCTCGTGGGTGCGCTCACAGCGCGTGCGTCGGCGCATATGACGAGGCTGCAACTGGTCTACGCGCTTCTCGACGGCTCGCCTGCGATCACAACGGATCACGTCGCCGCAGCCTACGATTTTTGGCGACGAGCGGACCAGACGGTGCGCACCGTGTTCGTCGCATCGACTGGTGACCGCGACGCGGATCGGTTTCTCGACGCGCTACGCGCCGCTGGGAGCGACGGCCTTACCCGCACCGACGTCACCGTCGATGTATTCCAACGCAACATCGACGCGAAGAAGCTGGACGGCCTTATCGAACATCTCAACGGATCAGGCCGCATCGTTGAAGTGAAACAGCCGACAGGCTCGGGACGCCCACCCGTGCGCTACTACCTCAACGAACAATACGAAAGTAACGAACAAAACCTTCCTTCGTTTAGTTCGTTTCTTTCGTAACCAACGCAACGCGGCAACGAAGTTTTTTTACGACCCCTCGCTACCCCAAACAAGACCACGCTCTCGTTTCTCTCCCCCCAATTAGTACCAAGGAAGTGTGCAATGCCTGACCCGATTGTGGAGATCAGATCTGGTGACCGCCTCCGTGGCCTCGCAGCGCTGCGTGACGTGCTCGCCAGCCGGCTATCGGATTGTCCCTCGCGTGAGTTGCCAGCGGTTGTGCGGCGTCTGGAGGGCCTCATGGCGGAAATAGATCGGCTCGCGTCGCCAGGTAGCCCGTCGAAGGCCGAAGAGTTGAAACAGCGCCGAGCGCAACGCCTTCGCGACGCGTTCGCTGCCGATGGTGACGGCGGTGAGGGCTAGTGCCGTCGAGCGTGTCGTTGGCCCCGTCTGGCTGAACGCGGAACTCCGCTACGCCTTGACGAGGTGCGCTTCGGTCTCAGTTTCGCTCTCGAACTTGTAGAAGTTCGCGGTGAGGAACCGCATGGCCCGCTCGTTGTCGTCGTCCCACGTTGGCGTCCAGACGCCTGCTGCGTGCAACGCACCACGAACAAGCGGATCCGCGGTACTGAATGCCGCGTCTCGGCTCTCCGCCAACACAACGATGCCGATCTGAAACGTTCCGCTCGACGCTGACCCCGAAACCATCGGGTCATCGACGACCGAAATCAGGTGATCCATGATCCGCTCAAACGCGATGGCGACGACTTCGTCGTGCTGTTGCCCGTCAGTGAGCGCGGAAGTTACCGCTAGTTGCCCGCTGTAGGTCACCTCGGTCCGTGCTGCGCTCATGGTGCCTCCTTGGTCCAGCAAGAGCAACGCTCCAACGTCTTGCGTGTGTTCATAAGTGTTCGGCCGCTCGAAGGTGTCAGTACAACTGATACCCAGTGTTTCTCAGGGCACGGGCATAACACCTTGTAGTAGCCCTTGTTCCGATCGACACGCCAGCTCCGTTCTTCAGCTTCGCGCAGTAATGCTTCAAAGTCTTTGCGGGGGTGTTTCTGTCTCGCCACTGAGCGCAACCTAGGCGACGCGCTACCGGCAGCGCACGAGCGTTTCAAACCTCGCGCAGTTTTCTCCCGTAGGTCCCCCGGTAGGTCCCCTCTCCCCTATTTCTGTCGACAACTGGAAGGTGCCTGAGCCTTACCAACTCTCTGACCTGGACTTTTGTGGTCGGGCTGCCGGGATTCGACCCCGGGACCTCTTGACCCCCAGTCTACGAAACGGGGTAAACGTGGGTCAACAGTGAATATCGAAACTCCTTATATTCATTGATTATCTGTCGCTCACCGACAACACGAGACAATAGCGGTTTATACTGCGGTTGGTCACCTCGTTGGTCACCTCTCGACCTTTTGACCACAGTCAATTCCCACAACGCTCAACTCGGTTGGAGTCACAGTGGCAAAGAAGCGCAGCAACGGCGAAGGCAGCATCCGCCACAACAAAACACGCAACCGCTGGGAGGCGCGATTCATCGTCGAACAGAAGGCAGACGGCACGCTCGTACGGCACATGGTCACCGCGCCTACACGAGCGGCGGTCG
>JANYBW010000101.1 GCA_025360585.1 Actinomycetes bacterium
GCGTATGCGGACTGCAGATCGGCAAAGCCAAGCCCCAAATTGCGTTACTATTGCGCAATGATCACTGATGTTTCGCGCGTCGCGAATTGGCGAGCAAAGCGTTGCGCATCCCGCGTGCATCCCGCGGACGCCGCCGTTCGCAGTCGTCCGCCGACGTCCGTTGACCGCCTCCCACCTGCACTCCTCGTTCGCAGCCGTTCGGCGAGATCCGCCGAAATATTTTTCCCAAGCTGAGAACGCGAGTTCGATTCTCGTCGCCCGCTCTCAATGTTTACGCAGGTCAACGCCGTGCGATGCAACGCACCCGCAAAGCGTTCGGCCCCTTTGCCCGTTTCCATGGCGCGTTCATGGCGCGGTTCGTTGCTGATCGTTGGCGTTCGCAGGCGTTCGGCGCACGAGTTCATCAACAGCTTTTGCCAGTGCTTCATCGCGTTCCCGAGTCGCGTGTTGGTAGCAGAGTGCAGCGCCCGACGACGAGTGACCCATTCGATACATCAACTCGCGAGTGCTCGCGCCCGTCGACGCGGTCAGCGTGTTTGCAGTGTGGCGAAGATCGTGGAAGTGGAAATGGTCGGGCATACCTGCGACAGATCGAGCCGCGACCCATTTCGTTTGCAACACGTGTCGACGAACAGGCCCACCTTTGTCGCCAACGAACACACGACCTCTGGGACCATCTTCTGTGGCGGCGCTGTAAAGGCTCAGATGCCGTTGGAGTTCGGCCACGAGGAATTGTGGCAACGACAACGTGCGGTAGCCAGCGTTGGTCTTTGGTGGCCCCACAACAAGCGCACCGTCGGCCAGCTGCTGTTCTTGTTGCTCCACGGTAATGATCGCGTGGAGCAAATCAACGTGGCGTCGTTCAAGACCAAGCAATTCACCGAGACGGAGCCCGACGAATCCGGCGACCAACACAAGGCATTTGAATCGCTCGGGCATTGCCTCAGCGACCGCGTGTACTTGCTCGATGCTGGCGACGGGCCGCTCCGCCGTTCGTTCAACTGCGGCGCCGCGAAGGCTGCAAGGGTTGCGCGGCAGCAGTTCGTCTTCGACCGCAGTCGCGAGAATCGAGCGAACCAACCGGTAACACTTTGCGATCGTGTTGGGGTTGAGACCTTTCGTGTGCAACGCGCTGTGCCACTCGCGGATCGTCGCAGGCTTCATCCGCCCGAGCTCGAGCGCGCCCAGAATCGGCGTGACGTGCAAACGCAGCTGCCCTTCGTAGAGCTCACGAGTGCGCGGACGCAGCCCGGCTCGTTGGGCCAACCACTTCGCCGAGTATTCGTCGAAGCGCACACGTCCAGCGTTCGGATCGACAAACTGGCCACGGACCTTGTCGGTCTCGACGCCATTCGCGTAATGATCGGCATCGCGCTTCGCCGCGAACGTCCGTTTCCGCGGCACGCCGTCGGGAGTTCGGCAGCGCACGTCGTAACGCGCGGTGCCGTCGGCGAGTTTCCGTTTCTTCACCGATGCCATTGCGCGGCTCCTAAGCACGGAGCCGCGCACGTCGTTGCGGCGCGAGGTGTTGCCATATCGCTTGCCTCCTGATTAGTGCAGGGGGTGGGCTGGCTCGGTCGGTGTTTGCGCACCGGCCGGGCCACTGTCGTTGTTGGCACGAACCTACCGGGCCGTTGCGACATCGGCACGGAGTTGTTCAACGAACGCTTCGAGATCGCAGCGCGCGACGCGACGTGAACGCCCGATCTTCACAGTCCTGATTTCACCATCGCCGATCAGTTGGTAGACAGTCGTGCGACCAACGCCGAGCAGCTGTCCGGCTTCTTCGACAGTGAGCAAGAGTCGGTTGGAGATCATCGGCGGTCGTTGTTCGACCATGGGCAGCGACGCGGCAGCGATGCCGGCGAAGGTTTCAGCAAACAAGCTGGCACCGCGATCGTTTCGATTTCGTTCCATGTGAGTAGTGAGCCAATTCTGAGAACGAATCGGAACTGATTTCTTTCGCGAACGTCGAGGAGATCGCGTCGTCCGAATTAGCGAGCAGGACGATCATCGAGTTTGCGGCGGTGTGGTTTGGGGTGTGGTTGGACAAGGAGGAGCACACAGGGTGGTTGCGCAAAAGCGCAACCACCAGCGCAGTCTCGGCTCACCGCGATCCTCCTGACTCTCCGCGGTTCTCACTCTGACGGCGGGGCCATGGCAGCCCTCATAACGCCAACGACCGCCGCCGAACGCAACCGCCTCGGGAACGAGCAACGCTGGCGGCCGCAGCACGCTCACAACGAGGTTTCGAGCTCGCGACAACCACACCGAAAACCACACCAGCCCAGGTCAGGAGAGCGTTACTTCGGCGGCATCGTGGCTGAAGTGCCTCAGTCGTTGGACGCGCTCACCAATCTGTGAGGCGAATGCGCGGATCCATGAGGATCGCGAATACGTACGACGGGCCTTGCAAAACCGCTACCGATCGCGTGTTCTTTAGCGGCAGCCGATCGCATGCCTTCGCAAAGTTTGATCGCGAGAGGTGTCACACGCGGCCAACCGGTTTCAAATAGTTGTCGAACATTTCGTATGTGAACATGTCGCCTCGTACGAGCATGAAGTCTTCGCCGGCGTGTTCGGCAATACGCCGCCAGACAGTATGAACGGTCCCAGTCATTCGTCATCCTCGTCGGGCATGTCCGCTTCGTCGATGTCCGCCATCGTCTTGTCGGCGTAGTCGTACCAAAGATCGCTCAGCGAACGTTTGCTTGTCGGGTCAAGCAAAAAAATCGCCATCCTTTCCGAGAGCCGCCTCACTCTCAAGATTTATCCAGGTCCACGTCGTGCGGTGCGACGCACCCGCAACGCGTTCGACCCCCTTGCTCGTTGGGTCAGTCGCATTTCATCGACCGTCCACGGGTTCCGGAGTGGTCGGTCGCGTACCGCGACGACCAAAGGACAACTTCGTCGGCGTTCCGCTTACACAGTGGTTCGCACACCGGTGGACCGCATTGGCCCCACACTGGATAGCCTGAGTGGTAAGCGAGCGAAGTGACATCGTCACCGGACCGCCGTTCACGAAGGCAGGCGCTGAATGCTCGACATTCCCGGGATCACGAGACATGACGGCACAAAATAGCTCCGCGGAAGCCGACGTGAATTCGATCGGCATCAAGTCCCGCGAACGCGTCCGTGACCTTGCCGAGGTCTACACGGATAAGCGGGAGGTCGACGCGATGCTGGAGCTCATCCCAAGCATGTTTCGCGACGTCGACTCAAGATTCCTTGAGCCCGCGTGCGGCCACGGCAACTTTTTGGTCGCCATCCTCACTCGCAAGCTCGTACTCATCAACAAGGCCGAACACGGGGGAACACCGCACTGGTACGAGTACGCCGTGCTGCGGGCCGTCGCGTCGATCTACGCAATCGACATCAGCGAGGAGAACGTGTTGGAGGCACGAGAGCGTCTCCAAGCAATCATTGACAAGGAGTTCGCGGAGAAGGGCTACGAACCCACTCAGCGGTTCCACAGTGCACTCGCTGCGATGCTGTCGGCCAACATCGTCCGAGGAGACACGCTCAATGACGCACAGTCGATCCAATTCATCGATTGGGCTATCAGTGATAGCGAGAAATTCATTCGCACGCGCTGCTACCTGGAAGATCCTGCGTTCGATTTGTTCTTCTCGCCGCCCGAACCACTGCCGCCGATCCATTACAGCGAATTGACGCCCGAGACGCAGCGATGACTTTCGAATTGTCCGTCCCTCTCCCGCCTTCGCATGTCCCGGACGTGCTGGAAACTTTGGCCCAGCTTCCGAACGACGAAGTGTTCACGCCACCGAAGGTGGCCAACGCGATGCTCGACATCCTCCCACCGGCAGTGTGGAACGAGCCCGACTACAAGTGGCTTGATCCCGCCACGAAGTCCGGCGTCTTTCTCCGTGAGGTGTTCAAGCGGCTCATGGCCGGCCTCAGTGATTGGCAGGCAGATCCAAACTTGCGACGCGCGCACATTCAACGCAACATGCTCTACGGCGCAGCGATCACGAGCCTGTCGGGGGACATCGCACGCCGATCCCTCTATCAGACGAAGAACGCCACAGGATCAGGTGTCGTCGACATAACGATTCATGACTGGGTGGTCCCCTTCGACAACGCCGACGGGAATGTGAGGTTCATCGAGACCGAGCACCTGTTGGACCGGCACGGCAAGCGTTGCACCTTATGCCACGCCCCGTCCAAGTTGATCCGCGAACAGCGCGAGCATCACGCCTATTCATTCATCCACGACACCTACCCTACGAAAGAGATGGCTGGCATGAAGTTCGACATCATCGTCGGCAATCCTCCGTACCAAATCGGCGCAGACGGAACGACCAGAAAGATGCCCATCTACCATCATTTCGTAAAACGAGCGATCTCGTTGGACCCGAAATACGTCCTGTTTATTACTCCGTCGCGATGGTTCACCGGTGGCCTCGGCCTCGAGGAATATCGAGACCAAATGCTCAATGACCGGCGGTTGGCCAAGGTCGTCGACAACCCGAAGCTCTTGGATGTATTCCCGCTGGTGGTGATCAAAGGCGGGGTTTCGTACTTCTTGTGGGATCGTGACCACGACGGGAACTGCGAGTTTTCCGCGCGGATCGACGGTCAAATCGTGTCCACCGTCACGCGCGATTTACGAGATGGCCACGGCGTGATTATCCGCGACAACGAAGCATCGTCGATTATCCAGAAGGTCCGCGTTGCCGCTACAGGTTCCATCGAGTCATGGTTCTTCCCGCGGCTCGCCTTCAGTCAAGCATGGCGTACAAACTATCGGGGTGACAGCGACCAGCCGTTCCCAAATTCCGTGCCCCTCATTTATAACAGCGGTATCGCTTTTGTAGGGAGGCAATCCTTCGAGACGAACGTTGATCTTGTCAGCAAGTGGAAGGTGTTGCTTCCGATGGCAGGTGACGGGAATGGGCAAGAAGTGTCTTACGTTCTCGGCGAGCCGATTGCAATAGCACCTGGCTCAGTATGCACTGAATCCTATTTTGTCGCAGGGGTCTTCGGTTCGAAGAAAGAGACAGCGAACTTCGCGTACTACCTGGCAACTAAGTTCGTTCGCTTTCTCGTTCTCCAACGCAAGATCACGCAGCACGTCACGCCCGACCGCTTCCGATTCGTTCCGCAACTCGACATGAAGAAGCGATGGACGGACGCCGACCTCTTCAAGGAGTTCGGACTGACTACGGGCGAGTGCGCCTACATCGAGGCGACAATTCACCCGCGCGAGCCGTTCCTGTCGCTCGACTCACCTATTCCGTCATCCCATCTTCCCGGCGGTTCGAAGTACCGGATCGCCGTTGAAAACGATGCCGACGAGGACTTCGACGAGTGACCAACTACATCTACGCGTACACCCACGCGGGCAATGCGAAACGGTGGACGCGACCGACTGGCCAGCGGGGAGACTGCTGGATCAAGGTAGGACAGACCGAAAGGCCGGGCATCACCCGTATCAAGGAGGATCTAAACACGGCGTTCCCCGGGCTCGATGGCGTTGACGTGCTGTTGCACCCCGAGATCGCCGAACGAGTCGATGGCTCGAGATTTTCCGATCATGACGTACACCGTGTCCTGAGGAACGCCGGGGTCTCCCAGGTCGCCGGAGAGTGGTTCGAGGCCACGCTCGACGAGGTGCACGCCGCGATCGTCTCGCTCCAAAAGGCGGTGCCGTTCAACCCCGTACGCATCCAGAAATTCGAACCTCGCCCCGAGCAGGAGAAGGCGGTCGACCAGACCGCGGCGTACTTCCGCAAGCATCACGGCGACCAACCCGCGCCGAAATACCTTTGGAACGCCAAGATGCGTTTCGGTAAGACCTTCACCACCTACCAGCTCGCACGGGAGATGGGATGGACGAAGGTGCTCGTGCTCACCTATAAGCCCGCCGTCCGCAGCGCCTGGCGCGATGACCTGCTCGGCCACGTCGACTTCATAGATTGGCGCTACATCGATCGCGAAACACCGACCGCGGCTGCCGACGGCATCGTGAACAGCGGCGACCCATTCGTCTGGTTCGCCTCCTTTCAGGACGTGACCGGGCGCGACCCCGAAGGCAGGCCGAAACCCCGCAACGAGACGCTCCATATCGTCGTTTGGGACTGCATTGTCATCGACGAGTTCCACTTCGGCGCTGGCACGGCTACGGCACGGGAGCTCTACGACCCGCAGGACAAGGTTGATATCGCCTACGCCAAGCTCATGGCAAAGGCACTCGACCAATCAAACGACAACGAGGCGGACGTGGTCGAGGTGGACTTCGGCCTCATCACGAGATTCCACCTTCACCTCTCGGGCACCCCGTTCAAGGCAATCACGAACGGTGAGTACGCAGAAGACCAAGTCTTCAACTGGACCTACATCGATGAGCAGCGCGAGAAGCGCAAGTGCGAAACGGTAGGCAGTGACAACCCCTACGCCGAACTGCCCCGCATGGAGATGTTCACCTACTCGATCGGTGAGGCCGCTGGGGAGTGGGCCGACGACGGCGAGTTCGACGGGTTCGACCTGAACACCTACTTCAGGGCCAAGCAGGTGGGAGGCGACTACGTGTTCGACCACCCCGACCACGTTGCATCCTTTCTCGACCTTGTCCGCGGCAAGAAGCAGATTTCCAGCTCCATCATCGAAGGCAACAAGCCGCCGTTCCCCTACGAGGCGACACGCTTCAAGAACGCCGTCCGACACTCGGTGTGGTACATGCCCGACGTTGCCGCGTGCGAGGCGATGGCCGACCTCCTGCGCTCCGACACGTTCTTCTCGACCTACGAGATCTACGTGGCGGCAGGCACGGGGGCAAAGATCGGCGCCGCGGCATTGGAGCCTTTGCAGAGGGCCATCAAACGGGCAGAGACCCAAGGCAAGAGCGGGTCGATCGCGCTGTCTTGCGGCAAGCTGATGACCGGTGTCACGGTACCGGAGTGGTCCTCGATCTTTATGCTGCGATCCCTGAAGGCACCCGAGTCCTACTTCCAGGCAGCGTTCCGAGTGCAGTCCCCTTGGAAGGACAAGGAAGTCATCAAGAAGGAAACGGCCTACATCTTCGAGTTCGACCCGAACCGGGCGCTCAGCCTCGTCGCCCTCTACGGCACCGAGATCGCCAACAACTCCGGCGACCGTGCCACGACCCAGCGTGAAGTACTTGGCGAGCTCATCAATTTCTTGCCGATCTTCGCCATCGACGGAGGCCAGATGGAGCAGCTTGACACCGACGCCATCCTCGACTGGGCGCACGGCGGCATCAGCGCCAACTCGCTTGCCCGCAAATGGCGCTCTGTCGATCTCTACAACCTCAACGGAGTCACGATGGGGCGCTTACTCCAAGACGAAGCCCTCATCGCCGAATTGGAACAGATTGAGGACTTTCGCAACATCCGTGAGGAGGCCGAGAAGGTCGTCACGGCGTCCAACCAGCTCGGTGACGTCAAGCGAGCAGGCGGTTCCAACACAGACCAGAAGAAGCCGAAGAAGGAATTGGCTCAGCGGCGAAAGAGCATCCGAGAGAAGCTGAAGAAGGTCAGCGCGAAGGTGCTGATCTTCATGTACGTCACCGACTTCCGCGAGGAACGTCTACAGCACGTCATCGAATCGTTGGACACCGACCTCTTCCTAAGAGCTACGGGCCTGAGCCTCGAGGGCTTCCGCAAGCTCACCGATGCTGGAGTCTTCAACGTCGGACAGATGACCGACGCCATTCAGAAGTTCCGCTACTTCGAGAAGAAGAGCCTGGAAGCCGTGCAGTAGCAGTGAGTTCGCAAGCTCTCGCCACGCCGTCGCGCACAGTGCGCCCGGAACGACCCGCACTCGAGTCAGCAGGACGATGCTTAGTCCATCTCATGCGGCACGCTGAACAACCCCGGTTTCCCGGAGTGTCGCATTAGCCGCGTTACGGCTCGCGAATTCGGTCGATCAACTGCCACATGCCGCTACTCGGATTTTCATTCACAGGCGAACCATTCGCGATGTGCATCTCAGCGAGAAGCACTGCCCGGCGCCGGGCATCGTCGTACCGAGCGCGAAGTTCTAACCCAGCCGTGACGCTGAGGTTCTTCTTGCACTCGAGCAAGGTCTCGGAGTGGCGCTGCGCTGCTCCGCGCTCGATAAACGCTGTTTGATCTTCGAAGTGGAGGACGAACCAGAGTTCAAGACATGGGTTCGAAAATGCAACACGAATACCCTGTTCGCCTGCCAATCGAATTGCCTCGTCGACATCGGGATGCTCATCGCGATCGAAGACGCACCAGACGTCATCGTGCGCCGCGCCACGCCCCCGCTTCTCTTCAGTCTCGCCGCGCTTCTTTGCGTCAATCGCAGACCGCACGAGCGTCATCGGCACACCGCGCGTCTTGTCAATCTCAACTTTCACGTCGCGATATTCGCGACGGAAAATCGTGAGATACTGCTCTTCCGTGCGTTTTCCTTCCACGAACACCAGCAACGATCGATGTTTGACCTGTCGACGGCTCCGCTTTGGGGCGCCTCGCGGAGGTTTGCGTTTCAATTGTCTGAGCTCGCGGAAATGAGTTCGGCCGCAGCGGCAAACTCACCTTGCGACAGAATTGGAACCGCCCCATACCGGCCAGCGAGATACCGGCGCCCGATCGCTTCCTCGCGCCGGGGATCCATATCGGCGAGCGGATACAGGCGACTGCTTCCATCACTCAACTTCTCAGTGAACCAGACTTGATCTCGCCCAATAACGCGATCTCCAACGGAATCCCCGAGCAAAGTTGGATCGTGCGAATTGAAAATCAACTGCGCACGCTTCGGGTTTGTTGCCGGACTCTGGAACAAACGCACGAGGTGCGCAACAAGCGACGGATGCAGACTCGCGTCGAGTTCATCGGCCAGAAGAACAGCGCCATCAGCGAGCGCTTCCACGACTGGGCCAATCAACCCAACCCACACCATTGTTCCGAGCGATTCGTCGCTTTCATCAAACACGATGTCGCCGTCAGCGCCTCGGTGCACCAGTCGAACACCAAGCTCCTCGAACGACGGGCCGTCTTCACTGTCTTCGAGTTCGCCCTCTTCGCCCGCCAAGATTCGCACGACGCGCCGGAATTTCTCGGTCATCGCCGGATCGATCGGGCGACGCTGGACGTCCGTGATTCCAAGATCGGCAGCACGCAGCAAGGAAAGAACGAGTTCCTTGCGCTGCTCGTCACCCACCATCTGTGCCGTTAACGCTTGTCGATGCTGTCGACTGCCAGCCTCGGCCAAACGAAGATTTCGACCGAACCATGCGTACAGCGGGAGCAGGGATTCAACATTCGCCGACGCCGCGGTCGACAAAAACAATGCGTTGGGTCGCAGCAACGAACTGACGGTGCGGGCGCGCGTCTTCGATACCGACCCGCTCTCGACAACATCGCCCTCACGTCGGAAGATCAGCGATGCGCGACCGCGTGGGAATTGGTATGCCCACTCCTCAGTCACAGCGCCGTCTCCGAAGACAAACCCGTAGACGGTGCGAATGCCATCGAGCACCAGCTCGACTTCAAACGTTGTCGGCACATTGGTGGCATCGCCGAGGAGAAACGGCTGTCGCGGAATGCCTCCGGTCGGGTTCCCAAGGCGAAACGAATGGAGGACCATGGACCGCATGCGATCCATCGCCTTGAGCACATTCGATTTGCCTGAGGCGTTAGCACCAAACAACCCAGCGACCGGGAGCACGTCGAGCGGTGAGCCGCCGTCCCGCCAAGTCACGCTGCGGGCGACGCCCGGCTCCGCCATGCGGGTGGCAAGCAGCGACAGGTGCATCTCGTCGCGGAAGGACAAGACGTTCGACGCCCGAAAGTCGAGCAACATCGATGCTTGAGTTTCACCCATATGCCCTGTCATATCGGTATTATCGCAACTTTCCTGCACCAACACAAGATAAAGATGACACATTGACTGTCGTTGGCTCTCATCGACCGAATGCAAAGCGCACAGAACGGGTAGGAATTACGCCAGCTAACGGGTTATTCCGGGTGGCCACAGAACGGTCACCCGTCGGCCAATCTGCTCCGCGTACGCCACGACGTCGGCTGTGCCGCCGAGCCCACGAGCCGGCTGTCCATCCCAAACCGCTAAAAGGTGCTCGCAACGCTCGACGACAATCAGGCCCGCGGCCAGGAACGCTTCTTCGCTCGGCGTTGGGTACGGCAACGTCCGTTGATCCGCGGCGGCCGACAGAAATTGAGCGTACCGCCACCGAGCCGCGTCATCGAAGGTACCGGCGTAGTTGTCGCAAGGCACGATCACTTCGATCTGTCCTCCGCCGACAAGGGCCTCGTCCGCGGCAAACTGGTCGGTTCCAACAGCGAGGCTGCACACAACAACAATCGGGCCTGATTGGGTTGCGAGGGCACGGAGCGTCTCGCGTAGCAGACGCTCCGCGTTACGTGGCAGGTCTTGGTGCCCTGTGATGCCGATTCTCACCGTCACAGAACCCCGCGTCCAGCTAGGCCCCAGAAGTACCTGCCCAAGGGTGTGAGCTCGACATAGCCGCTTTCCATCGCGACCCAATAGTGGTCACGACGGCCTTCGGTCGTGACCAAGTTCGCGTTGCGGAGACGGCCCATATAGTCGAACTGCTGTTGCGCCGTCGTCCCGTCTTCGGTTCGTGCGAGTGGCCTGCCCGTGCCCTCGTGATCCGGCGTCAACTGCACTCGCGCATCCGATTCCGCGAAGTGCTCCGGCAGTTGCCTCAGCAGTGCTACATCAAGCCACGGGGGTCCGACGCGAAGCACCAGAGGTTGGGTGACGTTCGCCTTCAAGACCGGCCGTTGTTGCCAGTCGTCGAACACGTTGCTCACAAATCCGTAAAGGCTTAGTGCTGTGATGTTGCCGCGGTGAT
This sequence comes from Actinomycetes bacterium, assembly GCA_025360585.1. Lineage (GTDB taxonomy): Bacteria > Actinomycetota > Acidimicrobiia > IMCC26256 > PALSA-610 > F1-120-MAGs023. The sequence continues at coordinate 10,847 of JANYBW010000101.1, forward strand.
CGGTTGCTCCACCGCTCAGCCCGTCGAGCAGCACTCGCGTGAAATCGCCGTGGCCATCCGTTTCGGCCGACGTCTCTGTGCCTCGACTAGCGGCCATGATCGTCACGTTCTCACGCAGCACAGTCTTCGTCAGCCGGAACGGCTCCGCGGTGGCTGCGGCTTGTAGCCCCGGCAGGGCGCCCGTGTCACCACTAAAGCAACAATCGAGAATTAGCGTGACGCTCCGCGCCGGCGAGTCATTCGCGAGCGTCACGAGATCGTTCATTGATACTCCGAGACTGTTCTCGGTAGCGTCCTGCGTTACCAGGTCCGCGCCCCACAAAGTCTGTCCGCCATGACCAGCGAAGAAGAACAGCAGGTCCATATCCTTAGCGTTCTTGAACAGCTGCGCGAGGTCGTTACGCAACGATTCCCGCGTCACTGGCGAATCGCCCGCTGCCGCGATCCGACGCTCAAGTTGCCAGTTCGGGCTCCCGTCGTCATTCGTCGCCAGAATGTCACCGAGCGCCGTCGCGTCTGCGACGCATCCCGTAAGAGCGTCGAAGCTGTAGGCGTCAATCCCGACCACAAGTCCACGTCGCCCACTCGCCATTACTTGTTCTTTCCCTCTGTCATGCACTTGTCGATCATGTCGCCAATCTTCGCCCAGTCCCACTTCACAGTGCGACTGCGCGCTAGGCCGGTCGGCAACGGGTTCAACTCGCCCGCGCCGTCGACATACACACCGAACACCGGTACATTTTGATCGCTTGCGAACTTAATCTCCTTCGAAACGCCAGTCGCGGTGGACATCGACTTGCCGACCAGGACGATCAACAGATGGCACTTGTTGATCTTGTCCTTGATCAACTTCTCCCATTCCGCCTCCGGAAGCGTGGACTTTGAGGACCAGTCCTGCACAACGAACGGCGTCGGAGAATCGTCCTTTGCTTGGCCAGCGAACAGGGTCCTGCTCGTCAGATTGTGGTCGAAGTCGAAACTCAGAAATGCTCTCGGATCAGCCATGGTTCTCCCCATGTCAAAGGTCGGACGTGTTTACCGCAACATCATCTCATGGGAGTGCGACAGTCATGATGGTGTTGCCACCAGCAGTCGCTGAAGGTGACGGCGCTCCCGACGGTTGAGATTGCCGCACTCGATATTCGGCCGCGACGCGATGGCACATCTATGGCGCGGACGTCGTCATTCGTGGTCGTTCAGCACAGTTCACGAAACGCGCTGACCGGCTCTGACCGTTCGCCAACGGTCGCTGACGACCGCCTCACGACGGTTTTTTCCCAAGCTGAGAACGCGAGTTCGATTCTCGTCGCCCGCTCGATGACATAGTCCGAGGTCAACGGACAGATCGCCCATCGATCACGCTTGAATCGCGCGTCCATTTCGCGTGCGAATAGGTGCAATTCGACGCTCCGAGCGCGCGCTCGTGTCTTTTCCCACCGCACATTTGTGCC
>JANYBW010000097.1 GCA_025360585.1 Actinomycetes bacterium
AACAGCCTCTTCGTTGCAGCACAACCAACCGATCCCCAGCTTTTACGCGAACGTTCGGCCCAACGCCAACCCCACAACCACACTCGTTCAGCACGGTTCAGCCCAGTTCACGAACACGCGTTGACCGGCCACAAGGGTTCAGTGCAGGTCATCCCAGTCCGTGTCGCTCATACTTCCAAGCTGGTCATGCGAGTTCGATCCCGTCACCCGCACCAATGAAACATCCTGATTCTATTAATGTTTTTGCAGGAATAACTTTTGAATTGTGAGTCCAACCCCACGCCAGCCCCACGCGGGGATTTCGAAACCTTCGTAGCCACACGCCAACCCCACGGCCGCTTCGGTGGACCAGCACGACATCGGTCCTCGAAAGCGCCTTTGAATATTGGGGTTGCTGGCGATCTGGCTCGGTCGGGCGAGCGTCGAAACTGCAATGGTTCGACTACTGGCATGCCCGAATAAACGAAGCGTCCGGCCCAAAAAGCTGGGGATGCCTCCCGCTAGTTCCAATCGGCGGCGACTCCGGCTGAGACGCTTGTACATGAACGCTGTCGTTCGCGCGTGTCACCGATTCACGTCTTATTGCATTGTGTTGTTATCTGAAGGTACGCTGCCTGGTTGACGGATCGATTCGCGAAGACGGTGGGGTTGTCATAGTGCACGAGTTACGGAAGATGAAGCGTACGGCCAGGGCGGCCACCGCGTGCATGGCTGCCGCAGCGGCCTCGTTCACGATTCTCGCTCTACCTGCTGCTGCTGATGGTCCGACGAACGATAGTTTCTCGACCACACAGGTCATTACTGGCGCGTCGGGAACGGTCACGATCGCGACCTTTGGCGCGACTGCCGAACCAAACGAGCCGACGCATGGGGGCCAGGTCGCAGCGGCGAGCGTTTGGTTCGCATGGACCGCGCCGTCTTCTGGTGCGTTCGTGTTCAATACGTGTGGGAGTGATTACGACACGCTCCTTGAAATCGATACCGGCGCGACGCTCGTCGCGTTGACACCGATCGTTTCGAATGATGATGCGTGTGGCACACAATCAAGCGTGCAGTTCTCGGCAGTTGCGGGGACGACGTATCAGATCGTCGTTGATGGTTTTCAGGGTGATACCGGCACCCTCAATATCGCGTGGGCGCCACCCGCTACTGCCCCGGTGAATGATGCGTTCGCGAGCGCTTCAACGATCACCGGCCCGACTGGCAGTATCAACGGGACGACAGTTGGTGCGACGCTCCAAGCAGGCGAGCCCCAACATGCTGGTGTACCGGTCGGTCATTCGGTCTGGTACTCCTACACGCCGACCGCATCGGGAACACTCACCCTCGATACATGTACGAACACGTCGTTCGATTCGATCATCGCCATCTACACAGGCACCACCGTCAACGCGCTCACGCCGGTGGGCGCGAATGACGACAACTGCGGCATCCAGAGCACCGTCACGGTCGCAGTCACGAACGGGTCGACATATCGCGTCGCGATCGCGGGCGTCGCGACCGACAACGGCACGTTCACCCTCCGATGGTCGCGCACGACGGCGGGCACACCAGGCCTGGCGACAATCACTGACAGTTTCGCCGGTGATGGCTGGGTATCCGTCTCATGGAACGCCCCGACCAATATGGGTGCGTCTGCGATTACGAGTTACACGATGACCGCGACACCGGGCGGCGCGACCGCAACAGTCAACGCGCCCGGGACCCGCGCCTTGATCACCGGGCTCACTGACGGTACGGCGTACACGTTCGCAATCACCGCGACGAATCTGCAAGGTGCAGGTTCGGCTGCGATCACTGGGTCGGCGATCACGCCCGTCTCGGGGCCGGTCGATATCTCGACGTTTTATGACGCGACGGAGATCGGACGGATGCAACAAACCGCCACCTACTTCGGGACAACAACCGCGCAGGCACAACATGATTGTGTGGGGGTGATCGTGTTCATTCTCGGTCTGATACCTCCGGGTGCGACACCCATCGATCCGCCGCCAGTCAATTTGGGAGCGACGAACGTGACCTCGACATGGCCGACTGTCGAGCAACAATTCGTGACGAGTGTCGCACGCAAATATGCGTTCAGCCCGGCCGAAGCACAGAAATTCTCAAGCCAACTTGTGGCGTTCCTCCTCGCGCTCGGAGGCCACTAATGCCCCGCCCCTCCAAACTCGCGGCACTCACGGTCGCGTTCGCACTCGCAGTGGCGACAATCTCCGCGGTGACCACGCACGCGAACCCGGCTGGAGCCACGGTACCGCGCGCTAAGGCGTCGGTCCCTGCGCCGGGCGCGCCATTCATAACCGATACGTCCGCGACGGGTCTCGGTGCGCTCGTCGCGTGGACACCATCAAATGTCGCGGACAACGTCACGAGCTATTCCGTCGCGGCGACTGCGATGACTATCGCGGGCGTAACCGTCCCGCCGCAATGCCAAACACCCGCACCAACCGCGACGACCGGGAGTAATACAGCGGCGCTCCTCGCTGGGCTCTGCGCGCAAGTCGCGTACACCGTCACGGTCACGGCAACGAACGCGGGTGGGACCGGGCCTGTAAGTGACCCCTCAAACCCGGTCGTGCCACTCGTAGCGCAAGCACCCGTGGCGCCGCTCGTCACCAGCGCATACGGCAGAGACCAACAACTGATCGTGAACTGGACACCACCATCCGACAACGGCGGTAGCACGATTACCGGGTACACGATCAAAGCCACCAACGCGAACCTCACCACCACAGCGACGGCTGCAGCGAACGCCACGAATGCAACCGTTAGTGGTCTCACGAACGGCGTGTCCTACCAAATAGCAGTGACCGCGCAGAACGGGATTGGCAACTCGTCGGCTGGCGCGACAATCGCGAAACCACACCTCGCAGCAAAGCCCGACGCGCCCAGCGCTCTCACCGTTACACCCGGCATCCCGGGGTCATTGCAAGCATCATGGCAGCCACCCATCGACGACGGCGGCAGCCCCGTCTTCAAATATCGCATCGCCACCCAAGAAGTCGTCGCACAAACCAACCCTGATGGCAGCACTACATACATCCCCGCCCCCGGTGTCGCGCCAATCATCAACACCACACCAGCAACGACGTTCACGGTCGGGAATCTCGCGCCGACCGGCAAGCTCTACCAGTTGAACCTTCGCGCTGTGAACGCAATCGGTGCAGGCCGCGAAGCAAAACAGAAAACACCCGGCTATGCCTCCACCACAGTCAATGCGAACACGATCGTCCTCACCGCAGCGACACTGAACGCACTCGGCAGTTGGGACGGGACGACCCTCACCTGGCCTGCGACCGCACCCGCACAAGTCACGACCATCCATACCGGGTCGGTACTCGTCGCATCGGTCAGTACCCAGACACCGCACGGGCTACTCGTCAACGTCACGAACGTTACGAACACTGCCGGCGCCTACGCGATCACCACCACCGTCGCGTCGCTCAGCGACGCCTTCGCGGATCTCAATATCTCATCAATGAGTGACCCATCCGCAACAGCATCCGCGAGTTTCGCACCATCGACCGCCGGAGTACGCGTCATACCACGCACTACGGCGCCGCATGCTGGCGTAACGGTGCAGACCGGAATCACGTTCAGCGTCACCCAAAACGTCGGTCCCATAAAGATCGTTGGCAACGCGAGCCTCACCGCGACTGTCGCGCTCGACGCCCAAATCCGCGCGTTCCCCGCACGAGCCATCATCGACGCGTCCGCGACCGTCAAAGCCGCAGCCGATGTCACCATCACCGCGACGGTCAACTACCACCACCAATGGCTCCTCGGCACCATCAACCTTCCCGCGATCGTTATCCAAGCCGGGCCTGTCCCGATCTTGTTACTGCCACAAATTCCCATCTACGCAAACGCGGATGCCAAAAACACCATCTCGATCGCGTTCAGTACCAGCGCAACATTCGGTGCAGGCACAACCTGGGACTCCAACAACCCCAACACGCTCACCAACCGCAACCTCACGCAGATCCCCACCCTCAAAAAGGCGACCGCACCAAAATTCACAAACAAACTCACCGCGTCATTCGGACTCGAAGCCACACCCCAACTCCTCCTCTACGGCATCACCGGACCCCAACTCGACCTCACCACAGACCTCACCGCGAGCCTCGACCCACTCGCCAACAACCCCAACCCCTGGTTCTCACTCGATTTCGTCATCGGCGCGAAGATCGGCTGGACAATCCAACTGCTCAACTTCAACAAGACATTTTCAACATCGCTACTCGACAAGACATACAACCTCTACCAAGCCATCGGGACAGCGCCAGCCTCACCAATCACCATCACCCCCAACCTCCCGACAGTCGCGCCTGGTCAACTCGTCCAACTCACCGCCAACAACGCGGCCAACCAACGCGTGCCCGCGATCTGGAAAATCATTGGCGGCGTCACCGGCGACACCATCACCAACAGCGGCCTCCTCGCCGTCGCGAACCCAACCGGCAGGAACTTCATCGTCACCGCAACCGATAACGCGAACAACTCCGACTTCACCACAGTCATCGTCCAGGGAGGAGCATTCGACCCACCCGGATCGTTGCAAGCGACCTACGACACCAACCACGCGGGCGCAACCATCACCTGGACCGCACCAACTAACTCCGGCGGATCGCCCATCACCAAATACACCATCACCACCAGCCCCGCGACCTCAGCAACGACTGCGACTGCAACGACGCTGAACATCCATTTGAGTGGACTGAATCCCAACACGACATACACGACGACCGTCGTCGCGACCAACAACGCAGGCCAACGATCACCCCCCGCGACCGTACTCATCGCCGACCATACCGTCACGCAACTCACCGGCGGTACCGGCGGGTATTGCGCGATCGTCAGCGGCGCAGCCAAATGCTGGGGCTACAACAATTACGGGCAGCTCGGTAACGGCACCAACACTCATAGCAACATCCCCGTCCAAGTCGCCGGACTCACCAGCGGCGTCACCCAAATCACCAGCAGCTCCGGCGGTACCGGCGGGTATTG
>JANYBW010000018.1 GCA_025360585.1 Actinomycetes bacterium
CTTTATAATACCACGGGCAGTTGTGGTCGGCACCCGCATTTGGAAACGGTCCGTCCACAAAACCCAACACCAGACGGGTAGCGCCACCGGGCACCTGGAATTGTTGCGCTGTTCCACCTGCAGCCGTGCCATCCCCGACGAAAAACACTTGATTCAGATTTGGTCGCAGCACCGTAGCGTTGGGCTGATAGGAAAATGGATTCGGTACTGCCGTACTCGAAGTCGCGTTGACGAACGCTCCGACGAGCGCTCCTCGCGGATACGCCACGACGCCCGCCAGGCCATTCATATCGGCAACCGAAACGACCCCCGAGCCACCGTCGACAGTATTTTGGGGCGCTCCTTGAATTGGAAGGTCACCCATCCAAATAGTTCCACTCGCGCGAATCGAAATGATTGAGGAACCTTGAAGCCCTACGAACGAGGGCGCGCCCGCCGAGCTCAAATGAGAACCATCACAGGTTTGTGCCGACGACCCGTTTCCGCCCAAAAATACTGGCCCTGCGGCTGAGACTGTGCTGTTGAACAGTCCACCAGTCGGGAAGGTCGCTGGCGGCGGCAAGGTCGTGGTAGTTCGTGTGGTTTTGACGGGCGGCGCCGTGGACGCATCAGTAGGGTTTGTCGGAACGTTCCCATTTTGTGTCCCGGTCGTTCCGCCAGTCGTGCAGCACTGCCCAGAGCTCGAGTTTCCAGCAGGCGGGGCGACGGTGGCAGTGGGATCCGTTGACCCTGGCGGTTGAGCGCCAGTTCCGGCGGCCATCGTTGTGTTGCGACCAGATATTGGCGAAGCGGTCCCGGTGGGCCGGATTGTCGTCGCGAAACGTACGCGCACAGATGGTGAGTTGCCATTGCGGTTGAATGCGAATGCCACACCAACCGCCGCGCCGCTGAACGCAATCGCAGCGAGCACAGCGCCAATACGCTTGCGATTGCGCGCGGCAGATGACCTCGAAGACGCACCCAACGATGCAGTTCCCATCGCCGACGCGACTGGAGTGACGACCGTGTCGTCAGTTTGAGCCACGGACGAGCCTGAGACCATGATGTCGTGTGGCACCATGATTTCTTGCGCTGGCACAATCGGCTCAACAACGACTCCGGTTCCGAAACCTGCGGCCCACGCGCACAGATCATTCGGACGTTTCAGCGGATCGGGGTTGAGCAAACTCTCGATTGCTTGCGCGATACCTAGTCCAACGAACGGCGCGACATTTTGTAGCGAAGGCGCATCCGAGCTGTTGGTCTGTGGGGGCAGTGATCCGGTCATCATCTGCCAGCCCATCGCGCCGAGCCCGTATGCATCGGCCGCCGCCGTTTGCGGTTGGCCAGCTAGGCACTCTGGCGCCATGTAGCCGATAGTTCCAACAAGATCACCGGTTTGCGTGAGCGGCTCGCCACCCGTGACCATAGCGATACCAAAATCAGCCAGGTATGCGTGCCCGCCACGGTCGAAAAGCACATTCGAAGGTTTTACATCTCGATGCACAATTCCGTCGCGATGCGCACTGCCCAATGCATCCCCGATTAATCGCAAAACGCCAACAGCCGCGCCGACGCTCACACGCTCGTCGCGGAACAAGACGCTTCGCAGATTGCCGCCCTGGTAGCAGCGCATCGCAAAATAAGGTCGGCCCTCATATTCCCCTACGTCACGCACATCGACAATATTTGGGTGATGGAGGCCGTCCAAAACGTCTATCTCGCGTTGGAGTCTTCGGGCGAGGAGCGGATCAGAGCGATCAAGCAATTTGACGGCGACGGCCTTGTGAGTACGAGGATCCCGACATAAGTAGACAATTGATTGTCCACCTCGCCCGAGCTCGTTCAAAACCTCGTAACGGCCGATGTGTTCCGGCAAAGCCATGTATCTCCCCATTCAGTTAGCAGCTCGAGACTGTATCGCAGTCCGAGTCAAACACGCCAGGGACATCACTCGAGCCACCACTGCAGTGACGGCGCCCAGCCATTTCCAACGGTTGTGATTGGCCGACGACCGCTTTCCGATTCGATCCGCTACACCGTAGCGAAGTCGCTTTCGGTGAATGGGCCCACTACCGCGAGGGCGCGAGGTTGGTCGCGCACGACTCGGTCGACCACACGCGCGATGTCATCGAGGGTTACGGCTTCGACGCGCGCCGCGAGATCATCGAGGGTAGGGATCTCACCATCGACCAACACGCCGCGACCCAAGCGCCGCATCCGCGAGGAAGATGTCTCTAACGACATCACGAGCGAGCCTTTGAGACTGCTCTTGGCCGATTCAAGTTCGCGCGCACTGATCGTCGATTCGGTGACGAGGCGATCGAGTTGTGCGTGGATCACCTCGAGAGTTTCGTGCACGCGCTCGACGGCCGTCCCCGCGTAGATCCCAAGAAAACCGGAATCTTCAAACGCGGCCCGAAACGAATACACCGAATAGGCGAGCCCACGTTCTTCACGTACTTCTTGAAACAACCGGGAGGCCATGCCCCCACCAAGGATCTGATTCAGAACGGTAAACGCGTAACGGTCGTCGTCGTGTTGGGCAAACGCGCGCGTTCCCAATACAAGATGCGCTTGTTCGGTGTCGCGTTCAATTAACCCGATCGCGTTCGCCGCACCCGCAGCCGCGTTGGTACGGGTCGGTCGATCCTGCAAAACGTCGGGGGCGTGCTCGCTCAATAACGAACGAAATGCCGCGTGATCCAGATCTCCTGCCGCGGCCCACACAACATTTTTGGGTACGTAATGCGCTGCGTGATAGGCGCTGATTGATTCGCGCGGCATCTCGCTGACTGTCGTTTCAAAACCGATCACTTCGCGCCCCAGCACGTGATCGGGAAACATCACTGAGCCGAAGAGATCGTGCACGAGATCGTCCGGCGTGTCGTCGCGCATGGCGATTTCTTCGAGAATTACTTGGCGTTCGGTTTCAACTTCATCGGCCCGAAACGCTGGCCGCCACACAACATCGCTCAGCACTTCGGTGGCCAACGCAAGGTGTTCACTTGGCACCCGAACGTAAAAAACCGTTTGTTCATGGGAGGTAAACGCGTTCATCTCGCCGCCGACATTTTCGATCGTCTCGGCGATTTCGCGTGCGCTGCGATCGGCTGTCCCTTTGAACAACAGGTGTTCGAGGAAATGGCTCGAACCTGCTTGTTCGTCGGTTTCGTCACGCGCCCCCGTGCCGACCCATGCTCCGAGCGTCACGGAGCGCAGCTGCGGCAAAGTTTCGGTGACGATACGCAACCCACTATCAAGCGTCGAGTGATCAATCGTTTCAGCCATGTTCGAGATCCTTGATTGAGAAATGCAAGCGGGGCTGGTCGAAACCAGCCCCGCAAAACAACAATGAATGAAACGGAGTTACCGGCGACGTGCGCCGCCACCACCATTGCCACCACGACGGTTGCGATCGCCACCACCGCGACGGCTGCCGCCACGGTCGCCATCGCCGCCACCCGCACCGCGTTCGGCTTCGGGGCCAAGCTCACCGAATTCGCCAGCAACATCGTCTTCCCAAGAAGATTCGAAGCTCACGGTCTCGACACCTTCTACCGCAGGTGCTGATTCACGCCGGGCTGGGCGTCCAGAATCACTCCGGCCTGAATCGCTCCGGGCTGAATCACCGCTGGCGGAACCGCCACCCGCGGATGGGCTGTCGCCGCCGTTGGAACTTTCCTCGCCCGCAAGCGTCAACGAAAGCTTGCCGTTCTGGTCGATATCGTCGACGCGAACTTCGATTTCGTCACCGAGGTTCACGACGTCTTCGACCCGGTCGATGCGCTTGCCGCGACCGAGCTTCGAGATGTGGATCAGACCATCACGACCCGGAAGGATGTTCACGAACGCACCGAACTTGGTGATGTTCACAACCTTGCCGAGGTACGTGGCGCCGAGTTCCGCGGTTGGCGGATCGAGGATCAACATGATCCGACGTTGTGCTTCTTCAACTCGTGCAGATTCTTTCGAGCCAATCGAAACGATTCCGACCATGCCATCGTCGCTGACCGCGATGTCGGCGCCGGTGTCTTGTTGGATCGTGTTGATGACCTTGCCTTTCGGCCCGATCACTTCACCGATTTTGTCCATCGGAATTTCGAAGCTGATGATCTTCGGTGCGCTGTCGCGAACTTCGGCGCGCGGTGCGTCGATCGCTTCGGCCATCACCGCAAGAATCTTCAAACGGGCTTCTTTGGCCTGCAACAACGCAGCACCGAGAACGTCGGCAGGGATACCTTCGATCTTGGTGTCGAGCTGCAATGCGGTTACGAATTCGCTCGTTCCCGCAACTTTGAAGTCCATGTCGCCGAACGCGTCTTCTGCACCGAGGATGTCGGTGAGGGTCGTGTATTTGCCTTCGGCAAACACCAGGCCCATCGCGATACCAGCAACGGGAGCCTTAATCGGCACACCGGCATCCATCAACGACAAGGTAGAACCACATACCGACGCCATCGAAGTCGAGCCGTTCGACGCCATGACGTCACTCACAACCCGCAATGCGTAGGGCCATTCTTCAACCGACGGCAACACTGGCACCAAGGCCCGAGCGGCCAGGGCACCGTGGCCAATTTCGCGACGTTTCGGCGAGCCAACCCGGCCGGTTTCACCCGTCGAGAATGGCGGGAAGTTGTAGTGGTGCATGTAGCGCTTTTTGTCGTGGAGCGAAAGCGTGTCGACCATTTGTTCCATGCGCATCATGCCCAGTGTCGTCACCGACAACACCTGAGTTTCACCACGTTGGAATAAGCCGGTGCCGTGCGCGGTGCTCAACAAACCAACTTCAGCACTCAGTGGACGGATGTCCGCCGGCCCACGGCCATCGATGCGCGCGCCTTCGTTAACGATGCGGCTCCGTACGACCTTTTTCTGGACGCTACGAGCGGCCCGCTTGACCTGCGCGGCCCGATCCGCGAACGCACCCGGCGCATCGGCAGTTCCGACCAACGCGGCCAACAATTCGCTATCAATTTCGGCAAGTTTCTCGTTGCGGTCGTGCTTGTCCGCGATCTTCATCGCATCGCCGACGGCATCTTTGGCGTGGGCTTCAACTGCGGCATAGACGTCGTCGTCGTAGTCGCTGTGGATCTGGTATTCGATCGTTTCGATCTTGCCGTGCGCGGCTTCAACTTTGGCTTTGAGCTCAAGTTGCATTTGCACCGATGCAGCAATCCACTTCTTGGATTCTTCAAGCCCTTGCGCAATCACTTCTTCAGTGACCTTGGGTGCGCCGTCTTGGTACATATCCCAGGAACCTTCGGTCCCGCCGGCTTCGACCATCATGACGGCAACGTCGCCGTCGTCGAGTTGACGACCAGCCACGACGATTTCAAAGGTAGAACGCTCGCCTTCTTGGAAGGTCGGGTGCGCAACCCATTCGCCGTTGAGGTGCGCCAAGCGCACAGCACCGATCGGGCCGTTGAACGGGATACCACTGATCATGAGCGCCGCGGAGGCACCGTTGATCGAAATAACGTCGTGCGGGTTTTCCAGATCGACACCTAAGATGGTGGCAACAACCTGTACTTCGTTGCGGAAGCCTTCAGGAAAGCTCGGGCGCAACGGGCGGTCGGTCAAGCGGCACGTCAGGATCGCTTCTTCACCAGGACGGCCTTCACGGCGGAAAAACGAACCGGGAATTTTGCCGGCGGCGTACATGCGTTCTTCGACCTCGACCGTGAGGGGGAAGAAATCGATGCCGTCACGCGGCTTCGAAGTACAGACCGTGCTGAGCAGCACAGTTTCGCCGACCCGCACGACGACTGCGCCGTCGGCCAGGCTGGCAAATTTGCCGGTTTCGATGGACATTTCCAGGCCGTCAGCATTGATCGGGCCGGATACACGAATGGCGTCACCCATAAGGTGCGCTCCTCTCATTGAACCGCGAACGTTTCGCGGGGTTGTGGTGCTCTGGAGCAGGAGACGTTCCCAGTGGTCAGCGACCCGGTTCGGACTTGAGCTATCGCATGCCGTGTGGCTTCGATAATCAGCGCCGAGGCGTTGGCAACCGGCAACCTCCACCTCATCCCAAAGCTGGTTTGGGTATTGCGATAGGTGTTGCTTCGCCGCGTACAGCCTCGGGTGGCGCCTGAACCAGGGCCAATTGAGTTTGGAGCCGAACGCGAAACGAGGAGTGCATTGTTGCACTCCTCGCAGGGTTAGCGGCGGATACCCAGCTTGGCGATCAGCGTACGGTAGCCCTCGACATCATTACCCTTGAGGTAATCGAGAAGCCGGCGCCGACGACCGACCAGCATCAACAATCCACGACGGGAGTGATGGTCCTTTTTATGGGACTTCAGGTGCTCCGTGAGGTGCTGAATGCGCTCAGTGAGCAAAGCGATCTGCACTTCCGTCGACCCAGTATCGGAATCGTGTCGGCGGTGCTCGGTGATCGTGGCGGTCTTGTTCGGCATGTGTACTGAATGCTTTCCCAGGTAAACACTTGGCTAGATCAGCTCCGAGACAGCCCCGGAGCGACCGCCCAAGCTACCACGCACGGCCGCACATTCCCGGATTCCCGATTTCGAGGCGCTCCGTTTGGGCCCGTTATTGCAGCAACCGCCGGGTTTCGGCGACGTCCGCGTTCATCTGCACAATCAGGTCGTCGATGCCATCAAACTTCAATTGCCCTCGAAGGTGGTGTTCAAAACGCACCTCGACACTTTGGCCGTAGAGATCGCCGTCGAAATCGAGCAGATACGGCTCCAGCAATCGCATGCCGCGTTCGTCGTAAAACGTCGGGCGCCGTCCGAGCGAAATCGCAGCTATGTGCTCAGCTCCCCCGCCGTCGATAAACGTTCCGGCGTAAACCCCATCGGCCGGCAGACACGTGTTCGCGGCCACACCAACATTCGCAGTCGGGAACCCAAGCTCGCGTCCGCGCTGGTCGCCGCGCTCCACGATGCCGCGCACCGCGTGCGGACGTCCGAGCAGTTCAGCGGCGGCTTCCACGTCGCCGGCTGCCAGTTTCGCACGAACGCTGGTCGAAGAAAACGCTTGCGCACCGGGCTCGGCTGCGACGAGACCAAGGCCAATCACTTCGAAACCGAGGCGTGCACCCATCGCTTCGAGCAACGCCACGCTGCCCATACGCCGATAACCAAAATGAAAATCAGCACCCACCACAACCAGTTTTGTGTTGAGCAGACCAACGAGAACTTCGTTCACAAACTCTTCGGCAGTTTCACTCGATCGCGCTTTGTCGAAGTGCAACACGACTGCGTGATCAACCAGCTCGGTGCTCCCAAGCAGTTCGAGTTTTTGTTCAAGCGTGGTGAGTAGCTGAGGTGCCGATTCGGGCCGCACAACTTCGGCCGGATGTTTATCGAAAGTCACGACCGCGGCGGCGAGACCGCGCGCGGTCGCCAGATCGTGCACCAATCGCAACAACGCTTGATGGCCGCGGTGCACACCGTCGTAGGCACCAATGGTGACGACACTTCCCGTGGTGAGCGCACCTTCGGCTACCGAGGGATCGCGATGTTTCTGCATACCCACCATCATTGCTCGCGCACGTGGGCCATGACGACTGCGGGCTTCACGCCACGCGGATCCTTGCGCCGTTCGTAGACGGCGACCAGCGTGCCGTCGGCTCGCAACGTCGCGAACGGCCCGGGGTGCTCCAACAGGTCAGCAGTCAAAAACTCAGTTGCGGAAAACATCCCGCCGTTGTTGATCTTTACGAGCATCTCGCCGTTTGGCCGGATGCTCGGCATGGACCGCACTGCCTGCGCGGGATTCAAGACCACTTCCGCGCCACGTTCCTCAACCGCCGCGAGGGTGTGCGCTTCCTCGATGCCAAACTTGCCAACCGAAAGCCGGCGCAACGTTGAAAGGTGAGCAACGCCATTGAGCGCAGTGCCGAGATCGGCGGCGAGTGTTCGGATATACGTTCCGCTGCTGCAATCGACTGTGATCGTTGCCGTTGGGTTCACGCCTTCGCAGTTCGTTGCATCGACCGTTAAATCATGAATCGTTATCAGGCGCGCTTTGCGTTCTATCTCGATACCTTCTCGGGCGAGTTCGTGAAGCCGTTTACCGTCGACTTTCAGCGCCGAAACCATCGGCGGAACCTGTTGAATCTCACCTTGGAACGTTGCCGCGGCCACAACGATTTCGGCGTGCGACAAATGCATCGGCTGGGTCGAGGTCACCACACCAGCAGCATCGAGCGTGTCGGTGGCAATACCAAATACCACAGTGCCCACGTACGTTTTGCGCGACTCCGAGAGATACCTCAGCAGCCGGGTGGCGTCGCCAAGGCCAATGAGCAACACACCCGTAGCATCAGGATCGAGCGTGCCCGCATGACCAACTTGGCGTTGATTGAAGACCTTGCGGCACCGCGCCACAACATCATGGCTCGTCATCCCCGCGGGCTTATCAACGACCACGAGTCCATGAACATTTGCAGGACGAACCATCGGAGCGCGGCGTAGCTATTCGTCGTCGAGGGTGTCGGTGCGGCGCCCGCCGTTGTGCAAGATTTCTTCAATACGACGGCCAGCATCGATCGAGGGGTCGGCGACAAACACCAGCTTCGGCACCGCGCGGACACGCATCCCTCGGCCCAACACGTTGCGCAAGTGCGGAGCAGCCGAATCGAGCGCAGCCTGGGCATCCGGCGAACTCAACGAGGAGTAATAGCACGTCGCCTGACTGAGATCGTTGAGTACTTCAACGCCGGTGATCGTGACCATCTCCAAACGAGGGTCCGACATCCGTTCCATTTCGGTCGCGACGACCTCATGCACAACCTCGTTCAGGCGGGCAGTCCGGGGGTATCGCTTTCCAGGCATAGCGGCCATTCTCGCACACCCACTCGCCAAACCTCCCCAATTTCCCGCTTTGGCGGAGCCCCCGCACCAAAATTGACGCCGTTTCGCGCTCAAAACGCGACCCAAGCGGGATTCTGGTTGCAAATTGGCGGTCTACGGTGTCGATACGGGTATGAGCAGATATATGGGGGCTTCAACGATGCAGTCGGCACCGAATTCGCAACCACACTGGGACGACGCGGTCCTGGCCGAACTTCGTGATCTGTACGAGCCGCTGCGCCGCTTTGCCGCAGTCGCTACTCGCTACGACATTGACCCCGATGATGTGGTGCAAGAGGCGTATACGCGTTTCCTCAGCGGCGATCGGTCTGAGATTCGCGATGTCGGTGCCTACCTTCGGCGCAGCATCATCAACCTCGCCCACAACGAACGACGGCGAGAACGGCGCGCAACTGCCGCGACCCAACGGCTCGGCGACACCGAAGCCACCACCGACATTTACCCAAGTGCACTCGTGGATCTCATGGACCTCGATCCTCGCGATCGAGCGCTGCTGTACCTGGTCGATGTTGAAGGATTCCCTACCGCGGACGCCGCGGCGACGGTCGGCATCGCGGGTCCGGCGGCGCGCATGGCGTTGTCGAGAGCCCGAAAAACATTACGCAAATCGATTGAAATGGATGCGGGACGATGAGTACTGATCCGAACGAATTCTTGAATGAACTGGCACGCCGCGGAACTCCTCGAGGAGCGGACGCCGTCTTGGCCAACGCAGCTCTCGCCGCGCAACTCGCGGTCGACGCGGGAGCGAACAACGGAATGAACTCAGCGGTACCGGCGGTGGATCTCACGCAGAACGCAGCGCGCCCTCGCCGTTCGATCGGGCGGCGCGGGTTCGGAGCACTCGGCCTCGCTGCGCTGCTCGGTATCGGCGGCTACGCGACACTCGCCGTCCAAGGCAACGGAGGCGGCGCGGATTCACCGCAAGAAGCGGTCGCACAACTTGCCGACGCGATTAACCACTCCGACATCCTTTCCGCCGTCGACATCATGGCACCGTCGGAGGTGCGCGCCCTGCACCAGACCGTGAGTAAGGCCCAGACCAAAGCCGCAGACGAAAAGCTCGTGCGCACCGCGACCAAGCCGCTCGCAGGACTCACGCTCAACGTCAAGAATCTGCACACGAACGTAGAGGCTTTGGCCGATGGTTTTGCGAAAGTCACGCTCACCGCAACGATCCACGCACAAACAAAGTCCGCAGATTTCGGTCGAATTTTGGCGCGCGCCACGCACGGTCGAAACACCACAGGAGATCTGAATCTCAGCGATATTCACGTTGCCAACGTTGATCCGTTCGTGATGGCAGTCCGGGACGGCGACGGTTGGTACATCAGTCCGGCGTACACCGCGTTCGAGTACGTACGGCTCCAAAATCATCTTCCCGCGGCCGATTTCGGTTCTGGCGCAAAGGCCACGCTCGGCGCTGAATCGCCCGAAGTCGCGGCTACCGAAGCCGTACGCGCTGTCGCCGCGCACGACTGGGCGAAGGTCGCAAGTTTGCTGCCGCCGGCCGAGCTACCGGTGTACGACTACCGCGCCGGGTTTGCAAAGTTGATGAACGACGCTGTCAGCGGAACCGCGACGGTTACGGCGATCAAGAGCGCCGCAAAAATCGACGGCGACGAGGCTGAAGTCTCGGTCGACGCCAACGGCACCAACGGCACCGGTGAGAAGTGGTCGATCACCAAGAGTTGTTTCGACTTCGGGCAGTCCGGTGAAACCGCCGTAATACTCCCCATACTCCCCAATTGTTTTTCATTCAGCGCCTATGCAGGCTTCTTCACACGTACCGGCATCGGAGGCACCAACACCGTCCACGCAAGCAAGATCAACGGACGTTGGTTCATCAGCCCAATCTCAACGGTCCTGAACGATCTTGACAGCTGGGTCACCCACCTCGATCACAACACGATCGCCCAGATCTTCAACCAGCCGTTGGAAATGGACAGCCAAGGCACACTCGCGCTCAACAAACCAGCGACGCTGCCCAAGCCGAATCTTGGTGCGTCGTCATGGTTTGGTGCGTCGTCGTTGTTCCGCGCCACCGCCCGCTACACATTGACCGTCAGCGTTGCGGAAACTGTCGTCACTCGATTGGAAGCCGGTGTGAAAGGATCGTCGTATAACTCCCCCGGTATCGCATCAATCTTCGATGGCGAGGGCAAGTCGGTTGAGCCCGGCTACGACGGCAACGAGCCCACCTTTTCGTTGCAGCCAGGGGTTCAATATTCGGTGTTGGCAACATCCCAGGCTGGATTCAATACGAGTTCCACCAATACATCACCGACAACGTTCACGGTCTGGCGCAGTGCCGACGCCCCGGCGATCGCGCCGTCCGGGCCCGGATTCAACGGCTGCACCGTCGGCTCGAGCGGCAAGACAATTTGCGAGCTGACCGGCCCAAGGTCCAGCGATGGCGGCGTGCACACTGCGCCGACCGGCCCAGGGTCCAGCGAGTCCAGCTCAGGCGGCATGGACACTGCGCCGACGGGCCCAGGGTCCAGCGATTCCAGCTCAGGCGGCGTGGACACGACCTGCAAACTGCTCAGCAACGGCTCGCAGGAATGTAAAGCAGCGGCTACGAACTCAACCATCGCCGCGGCGCCGTAGCCCGGGATGACAACCCGTCGAGCGCGCGCCGCTGATGTCTGCTTCGGAGTCGGCGGCGCGGCCCTGCTGAGCGCGGCGTTACTGCGCTGGGTTCGTCGCGGTCCGGGCGCAACGTTGCGGGGCCACGATCTCATCGATACGGTGGCCCGGCTCGCGCATCACGCCCAAGTCGGCCGTCCGCTAGTTATCGCCGTAACAATTGGCTGGTACTGCGTTCCCGCCGCCGGTGCAATGGCGTGGGTCGTCGTTGGCTTCAGTCGGCCGAAAAGAATCTATGGACGCTTGGTCACCGCTCTATCGGCAGCGAGCACCACAACCGCGGTCGCACTGCTCGGCACCCGACTGCACTGGACCAACGTCAGCTTTGGCGCGTACGCAGCGATCATCGGAACGGTCCTACTGCTCGCTGGCACCACGATCGACCACTAGCCAGCCCAACCCGCTAGCCCAACCCGCCTCACCCAGCGTTTCCCGGAGCTTTTCGTGCGGAATCCGCAAGTGAACGCCCACCAAAATCTGAACGAGTCCGACCTTGAGATTTTGGTGGACATGCAGTTGCGGATTCCGGGTGCTAAAGCTCCGGGAAAGACGGTTTGGGGCGCTGCTCGTATTTGATGTTGCAGCGCCCCGGATGTCCGGTTGTGTTAGACGCGAGCGATTTCTCGGGATTCGTACGTCTCGATGAGATCGCCAGGCTTGAGGTCTTGGTAATTGTCGAGACCAATACCGCACTCAAAGCCGTCGCGCACAACTTGGGTGTCTTCTTTGAATCGCTTCAGCGACGAGATCGCGCCATTCCAGATGACTGTGCCTTCACGCAGGAATCGAACCTTCGACCCACGGGTAATCACGCCGCTCTGCACGTAACAACCGGCGATCGCACCAATGCGCGGCACCCGGAAGATTTCTCGTACCTCGGCTTCACCGGTAACGACTTCTTCGAACTCAGGCTTGAGCATGCCGACCAGCGCGTTGTTGACGTCTTCGAGCACGCCATAGATCACTTCGTAGAGTCGCATCTCAACGCCTTCGCGCTCCGCGATTTCACGAGCTTTGCGATCCGGACGAACGTTGAAGCCGATCACCGATGCATTCGAGACCGCCGCGAGTGAGATATCACTTTCGGTGATTCCACCAACGCCACGGTGTACAAACGACAGGCGCACTTCATCGTGGGTTTGGTCGACCTTGCGCAACGCTTCGGTGACCGCTTCCAACGAACCTTGCACGTCGGCTTTCAGGATGAGGTTCAGCGTTGCGACCTCACCGCGTTGCACCATCGCGAAGATGTCTTCGAGGCGGGCACCACCACCCAACACTTCGCGGTGTACCAAACCAGCAGTACGACGGCGACGAGCACGGGCTTCGGCGACGGTGCGGGCGACCTTGTCCGTGGGCGCGACACGAAGTTCATCGCCTGCCATCGGGACATCATCGAGACCAAGTACCTCTACTGGTTTCGATGGGCCAGCTTCGGTGACGGAGTTGCCGTGTTCGTCGAACATGGCACGAACGCGACCCCACGCGGGGCCGGCAACGATCGTGTCGCCGACGCGCAACGTGCCTTCGAATACCAACGCAGTCGCGACCGGACCACGGCCGGGATCGAGGTGCGATTCCAGCACCGCGGCGCGTGCAGGCTTGTCGGGATTGGCGACGAGTTCATCGACGAGATCCGTGAAGTCCGCAACGTTGAGCAATGCCTCAAGCAGTTCGTCGATACCGACGCCCGTCTTGGCGGCGACGTCGATGACGGTGATATCGCCACCGTATTCTTCGGGAACCAGCTCGTATTCGGTGAGCTGTGAACGCACGCGGGTTGGGTCGGCGTCTTCACGGTCCGTCTTGGTGACGGCAACCACGATCGGCACATCGGCCGCCTTGGCGTGATTAATTGCTTCGATCGTCTGCGGCATGATGCCGTCGTCGGCGGCAGCAACGAGCACCGCAATATCGGTGACCTGAGCTCCACGGCGACGCATCGCAGTAAAGGCCTCGTGGCCCGGAGTATCAATAAACGTGATCACTCGACCATTGCGATGCACTTGGTAGGCACCGATGTGCTGGGTAATACCGCCAGCTTCGCCCGCGGCGACATCGGCCTGACGAATTGCATCCAGCAACGTGGTTTTACCATGGTCGACGTGACCCATCACTGTGATGATCGGCGGACGAGGAACCAAGAGGTCATCGTCGTCATCGTCGTAATCCGCCGTGAGCAGCGCGATGAGCTCAATTTCTTCTTCGCTTCCCGGCTCGACAACGAGCACCTGAGCGCCGAGGGATTCTGCGATGAGTTCGATCATCTCGTCTGCGAGGGACGCAGTCGAGGTGATCATTTCACCAGCATCGAACAGCAGCTTTACAAGATCCGCAGGCCGACGGTTCAGCTTCGGCGCGTAGTCCTGGATCGTGATGCCACGAGGAACGACGATTTCACCTTCGGGAACGGGAGTATTTTCCGGCGTGAGCGAGAGCGATTGCTGCAATTCGCTTTCGTCGAAATCGCGACGCCGCTTCTTACGCTTTGATGGGCGCCGTTGACTGCCACCAGGACCGCCACGACCGCCGCCGCCTCCACCGCCAGGACCGCCTCCACCACCAGGACGGCCGCCACCGCCTTGGAAACCGCCACCGCCGCCGCCAGGACCGCCGCCACCACCAGGACGATTAGGACCGCCGCCTTGGAAACCGCCAGCACCACCGCCGCCAGGACGATTAGGACCGCCGCCTTGGAAGCCGCCGGGACGTTGACCAGTTGTTCCACCACGTGCGCCACCAGCGCCGCCAGGACCACCCGGACGTTGGCCCGGGCCACGGGGCGGCGGCGGAACGCGCCGGCCACCAAGGCCCGGAGGCGGAGGAATGACTTTGCCGCTCTCTGACCGCAGCATCGGAGCGGGGCGCGGCGGGGGCTGGGGAGATGCCGGGGCGCTTGGCGTCACCGGAGTAGCTGGAGCTGCGCTCGCGGGAGCTTCGGTTTGCGTCGCTGCTCTCGCGCCAGGACGTTCGACCGCGGGGCCGGGGCCAATGGGCGCGCCGTGCGCTGGGACACCGCCGGTAGAACGGACAACGCCCGCTCCACCCGAACGAACACTGCGCACCGGAGCCGAAGGCGCAGGTGTCGCACCGCTCGCCGCTGCGCTCGCACCGCTCGCCGCTGCGCTCGTCGCGCCACCTGTCGCGCTTGGGTTTACTGAGGGAGCGGCAGGGGTAGCCGTGCTAGACGGCGCCACGGGCGCACCAGCAGCGTGGGAAAACGTTGCCGAATCCGAAGCAGTTGAAGGTGTCGCGGCCGCAGCGGAAACGGGATTCGTAGCAGGCGTTGCCGCTACCGGGGCTGCCCGTTCCATTGGTGCTTCGACGACAACCGGTACCGGTGTTGGCTCAGGTACCGGCTCCTTTTTCAGACCTTTCGACGTCGCGAGACGACGAACCCGGTCCGCAGATGGGTCATCGATGCTCGATGAATGACTCTTGACGCCGAGTTTCAATTCCGACGCGAGGTCCATGACGACATGGTTTTCCACGCCGAGCTCCCGTGCGAGCTCATAAACCCGGATCTTCTTAACTGCCAAACCAATCGCTACTTTCGTCGCCTACTGCTCAAAGAGTCTCGCGCGTAACTCGCTGAGATCATCGCTTGAGACCTGCCGGCGCAACGCTCGATCGAACGCACGCCGTTTTGTTGCACTATCAAAACAATCGCTACTACAGCACCAAGCCCCCCGGCCGGGGGCGTCGGGGCCAAACCCGAGCAGACCTTCTCGACGGCTACTGACCCGGCGCCACTCATCAGTGGGGACAGCCGTGGTGCGGCAACCGACGCAAGTCCGTCGGGCGTTATTCGTTTTCGCTGGCCACCACCTGGTCGTCGCCAACCACATCAGCGGCACTGTCTAGATCTTCGCCGGCAACGGGCGCAGCATCAGTTGATTCGCCGGTTGATTCGCCGGTTTCTTCGCTGGTAGCGACTTCAGTTTCCGCAGCCGGGGCGACAGTCTCAACCGCAACCGCGGCCGGAGCAGCAGCTTCAACCGCGGGTGCGGCAGCAGCGGGTGCGGCCGCAGGATCGACTCCTGCATAGCCAGCCTCGGCCGCAGAAATAGTGTCGCCACCTTCTGCAGGCTGCCAGACCAGCTGTCCGTTGACTTCGATCCATTCGCCCTCGGCGTACTCGCCAGATTCTTCTTCAGCAAGTTGCGATTCGCTTTTGATATCAACGCGCCAGCCGGTCAAGCGCGCGGCGAGTCGAGCGTTCTGGCCCTCTTTACCGATCGCGAGCGACAATTGAAAATCGGGAACGATGACCTCGGCAATTCCGGTGTCTTCATGGATGCGAACTTCTTTGACCTTCGCCGGAGCGAGGGCTTTCATCACAAAATCCGCGGCGTTGTCTGTATACGGAACAATGTCGACTTTTTCGCCGTGTAGCTCCGTCACGACTTGCCGTACTCGCATACCGCGAGCTCCAACACAGGCGCCGACCGGATCGACATTGGGGTCGTTCGAAGCGACCGCGATTTTGGTGCGGTGGCCAGGCTCACGCGCGCACGCTTTGAGTTCGATCACACCGTCGACCAATTCGGGCACTTCGAGTTCGAAGAGGCCCTTGATCAAACCTGGATGGGTACGAGACACAACGATTTGGGGACCTTTCGCGGTCCGGCGTACCTCGACGATGTAGGCCTTACAACGGCCGCCGTGGTCGTAGCGTTCGTTTTGTACCTGCTCAGCTTGCGGCAAGAGTGCTTCGACTCGCCCCAAATCGAGCAGCGTGTAACGCGAATCGGTTTGTTGGACAATTCCGGTAACAATCTCGCCTTCGCGGCCCGCAAACTCTTCGTATTTACGGTCGCGTTCAACTTCGCGGATGCGCTGAGTGATGACTTGTTTCGCGGTTTGTGCGGCGATCCGGCCAAAGTCCTTAGGCGTGTCGTCCCATTCACGGGTGACGGTGCCCTCTTCGTCGATTTCGAGCGCGATCACGCGGATCTCACCAGAATCTGGGTCGATTTCGACCTCAGCTTCTTCTGCTGAAGTTGGAAGCCGCTTGTAGGCAGTCACGAGCGCGTTCGCCAACGCCAGCAACAGATCCTCTTCGGAAATCCCGCGTTCCATGGCCAGCGCTCGCAGCGCCTCCATCATGTCGGGGTTCTTCATGACCGCGTGTTCTCCTTCGTGCGTTGTGCCGCGATGGGCGACGCGTTACTGCCGGTGCGAGGCGCTGGTTTCCCTGGGCGAGGCGCTGGACCCCACTCAAAAACGGTGTGCGCCGCGGTGATCGAATCGAGTGCGATAACCAGTTCGGATCCATTCGCGAGCTCAACGGTGATGGAGTCATCGAGCTGGCTACAAAGCTGCCCGCGTTCGCGCCGAACCGCGTTCGTTTCGTCGCGAAATTTCACGCTGATCGTTTCGCCGAGCGCGGTCGCGAAATGTTCGGGCCGACGCAAAGGACGCTCAAGACCCGGACTCGAAATCTCTAAGAGAAACGGGCCTTCGATCAGCGCATCGATGGGTTCATCGAGCGCACGCGTCGCGTCGGTAATTTCGTCGATGCCGACGCCGCTATCACTCTGTATCAGCACGCGGAGCGTGCGGCTACGGCCCGTTCCGGTGACTTCAACGTCGTACAGGTGCAAATTGACGGACTCCAAAATGGGGAGCGCGCACGCTCGAATCGCGTCAGTATTGATTTGAGACATGGGCACCTCCTTGGGACGAAAATTGGCTTGTAACAACAAAGAACGTGGGCACGAAGCCCACGTCCATATACGGGAAAACCCGCTCCTAGGGACTCGAACCCTACGAAGTTACCAGATCAGCGCCCTGAAGAACGGTTTCACGGAGCCCGGCAAATCCGACAATTCCCGCAAACTCGATCACATTCAGCGACCTGAGCGGCGCCGTAGCGCCACGATTGGGTTTCCGATCTGGCGGATGTTCATCACTGCGGCAACACCCAGTTTGAGCGGCAACGCGCAATACCAACCGGCTGAGCAAAGCACCGATCGTTGGCCCCCACCGATCTCGTACCCATGCCGAAGCATGGTCGTCGCCGCCGACTGCTCACACATCACGATTTCAGTTGCCGAAAGTCCGTCGTGATTCCGCCAAGCATCAGCCATCTCAGTGCGCAATCCCACTGCGCCGGGGACATCGGTTGCGAGTGAGGAGCTCTCCTGCGAAACCGCAAGCATGGCCGGACTGTACGAAACCCGAATGTGTTTCGCGAGGCGCCGAACCGTCGCTTCGGAATCAGCGAGCAGATCTTCAAAGCGAACGAGCAGCACGCGCTCGTCGTGCGCATGGTGCTCTCCCGCCACGACCGCGCTTTGCCACAGCCGAGACGTGACCAACGGGTGATAGTTCGACCACGAGCGCACAACTTCGCGACGCGGCAATCCAGTTTCGCCCAACGAACGGCGGCGCCACTTGTTCTTTTGCGAAAGCATCACCGCGCGGGGATCGCGCACCATCACAATGATCCGCGCGTTCGGAAAGTGCTTGAGAATCTCGTGGATAAAAAAGATGTTTCGCGGCGTTTGGTCGCAACCGATTTCTCCACCCAGGCGTTCAGCAGTCTTCGCAAGAAATGATCGATAGATATCGATTGCGGTCGGCTGTTCGCCGACAGGCGCGGCCGCCTCGACAATCGCTTCAGCTTCAGCAGTGTGGTCCGACGCTTCGCCAAGCCGATAAAACAATCCGCGATATTGGGTGTGCACCAGTGCCGACGCCATTTCGATGGCTGCGGACTTTTCGAGTGGCGACAAACCATCCGCGGGGTTCCACAGTCGTTCAAAAAAATGCGCCTCGCGCAGCGCACGGTACGGACCAGCTTGGGTCACGACACGGCTCATCAACGTGGTGCCACTCCGACTCGGACCGACCACGAAGATCGGACCGACGCGATCACTCAAGACGTTGGTTCCACGCCAAACAGATCGCGCAGCTCTGCGGGCGCGACAACTTCAAGCTGATCAAATCGGCAACTCACTGGGTCTCGATCGGCGCGAACGTGACGATACCGAGCATTGTGACGAAATCGCCCGTTCATCAGGCCTTCGTACGCGACTTCGGCGACGAGCTCGACGCGCATCGGTTCCCAGGACAAGTCTTTGGTGGCGTTCCATCGGCTCGGCCCACCCGGCAATCGCGCACCTTCAGCCGCTGCATGGCTCACCGCATCGGCCCATTCACGCCACGGATGACCATCCAACGCACCGACACGATACGGCCCGAAATCAACCAACAATTGTTTGCGGGTCGCGGCGTCGATGCCTGCCGCGACACCGACGTGATGCAGCCGCCCATCGGCATCGTGCAATCCCAGCAAGAGTGATCCGACACCCTCGCCATCTTTGTGAATTCGGAAGCCTCCGATCGCACAATCGCACGTTCGTTCATGTTTCACTTTCAACAAACTGCGTTGCCCCGGCGAGTAAGGGTCGGCGAGCGGCTTCGCGACAATGCCATCAAAACCTGCGCCCTCAAAACGCTGAAACCAATCTCGTGCGATCGCAGGATCGTTCGTAGCGGGAGTGAGCACTACCGACGGATCTGGTCGCGCTCCGATAATCGTTTCCAGACGGCGCCGACGCTCTTGAAAGGCAACGTCCAGCAAAGACCCAGTCTCATCCACGAGCAGATCGAAGGCGATGAACGTAGCCGGGATTTCCGCACTGAGTTTTCGAACGCGCGATTCCGCGGGATGCTGACGCGATTGCAAGGCATCGAAGTCCAGGCCTCGCGAGCCCACGATCACAATTTCGCCATCCACTACACACTGTTGCGGCAACGCATTCAACAAGGGCTCGCGCAGCTCCGGAAAATACCGCAGCAACGGTTTCGCGTTACGACTTTGCAGATCGATCGCGTCGCCGTCGCGAAATACGACACAACGAAAACCGTCCCACTTCGGCTCAAACAAGCAGTCGTTGCGCTCTGGCACTTCGCGCGAAAGCTTCGCCAACATGGGCGCGAACGGCGGCGAAAACGGCAAAGGCATCTGGTGTTACCGAACCGTGCTTACAACGTCGGCCAACTCGATTTCGTCGCGCTCCCCTGTCGCTCGCTGTTTTCGTTCGACGATGCCGCGGCCCAAGCCTTTCGCACCAACGGTCAGTTGTACCGGAATCCCGATGAGGTCCGCGTCAGCGAATTTCACGCCGGGGCTGGCTTCGCGGTCGTCGTACAGCACATCGACGCCAGCGGCCTTTAACTCGGCGTACAGAGCATCAGCCGTAGCTTTCACCGTTTCGGCGGCTGCGCCTTTTCCCGACAATGCCAGGAGATGAATATCGAACGGTGCCACGCTCTTAGGCCACGCAATGCCGAGTTCATCGTGATGTTCTTCGATGATCGCTGCGACCGTTCGAGAAATCCCAATGCCGTAACAACCCATTACCATCGGGTGAGTTTGGCCGTCTGCGTCAACGTAGGTCGCGCCAAGTGCGGTCGAATATTTCGTACCGATTTCGAAGACTTGACCAACCTCAATACCGCGATCGACCGAAAGCGCATTGCCACACTCAGGGCATGCATCGCCCGATGCGATCGTTGCAATGTCGGCCCAAACGCCGACGCTGAAATCGCGATCACACCACATGTCGGTGGTGTGATGATCGATTTCGTTCGCGCCCGTAACCCAACCGTGGTCGGCGCGAATCGACGGATCGGCGACGACGATCTTGACGCTCGAGTGGTGCGGCCCGATATAACCCTTTGGTAGTTCCGGATGCGCGGCAAAATCAGTTTCGTCGTAGACCCGCAACTTTTTCGGGGCGATGGCGCGGGCCAACGCGAACTCGTTGACTTCGCGATCGCCAGGGACCAGTGCCAATCCCATCTCGCCGCCCGCGTCGAATGCGAAACTCTTAAGCAATACATCTTGAGTCATGTTGAGGTGCTCCGCTACAGCGGCGATTCCCGGCATGGCGGGCGTGTGCACCTTGGTTGGTTGGGCTTGACCCGAACCAGCATCGACCGCGGCGCGCACGATGGTGCGGCGCGCAACTTCCACATTCGCGGCGTAGGTACACGATTTACACCAGACGAAATCGTCTTCGCCTACCGCTGCGACCGCCATGAACTCGTGGTTCACGTCGCCGCCAATCTCGCCCGCTTCGCCCTCGACCGGCCGGAAGGTCAGCCCACAACGGTCGAACACACGGTGATACGCGTCGTACATCACTTTGTACGTGCGGCGAAGGTCTTCAACGTCGGTGTGAAAACTGTACGCATCCTTCATGAGGAACTCTCGGGCCCGAAGCAGCCCAAAGCGGGGGCGCAACTCATCGCGGTACTTCCAGTTGATCTGATAGAGATTTACCGGTAACTCGCGGTAGCTACTGAGCTCATTGGCGACCGTCCAGGTGATGACTTCTTCGGCAGTCGGAGCGAGACAAAATCCGGTTTCTTTACGATCTTGTAGCCGAAACATCAACGGCCCGTAGGTGGTATCCCGGCCCGATTTTTCCCACAGCTCCAGGGGTTGCGTGATCGGCAGCGTGAGCTCCTGGGCACCTGAGGAATCCATTTCGTCGCGCACAATCTGTTCAACCTTGCGCAACACGCGCTGCCCCAACGGCAACCATGAGTAGACACCGGCCGCAACCTTGCGAATATAGCCAGCACGCACGAGCAGTCGGTGGCTGTCAACGTCGGCGTCAGCGGGGTCTTCGCGAAGCGTGCGGGCAAAGAAGTTCGTCATCTTCATACTGGGGCCAAACCTACCGGCGAGCCTCGAACCCAAACCGGCCCTTTGCCGTTTTGGTCGAGCTAGCACGTCAAAAATGACGCCGTTCCGCACCCAAAAAGGTGGCGATTTGATTCCCGACCAGTTTGGTCGGAAAAATTCCCGACCAGAATACTGGCAATTTGACGAAATTTGGTTTAGCCTCGACTCCATGCTGATCCGAAACGACGGAGCTCCGTCGATCGCCATGGGTCGCACTCCCCACGAAGTGCGCGACGAACTCTGTTGCGTCATCGCGTTCTGAGCTGCCCGCCGCGCAATCGCCGGCCCTGCGTTCAGTCCCCCAAATCGCACCCCGCCCACCCAAGGAGGCGCGCATGGCCATCGATGTGCGTGAACTGCAAAACCAGCCCCTGCATCCCGAAATCGAAGCCGAGCTGACGCGTTACGAAGCAACCGTCGCTGAGTACATCGACGGAACCCTGGACGAAGATGTCTTTCGGGTATACCGCTTGAACAACGGTGTTTATGGCCAACGCCAAGGTGGCCATAACCAAATGGTCCGGGTAAAAATCCCGTACGGCAAGGTCACCGCGGATCAGCTCGAAGTCCTCGCGCATATTT
Source organism: Actinomycetes bacterium (assembly GCA_025360585.1). Classification (GTDB taxonomy): domain Bacteria; phylum Actinomycetota; class Acidimicrobiia; order IMCC26256; family PALSA-610; genus F1-120-MAGs023. Next base: position 21,763 of record JANYBW010000018.1, read on the forward strand.
CCGAGAACTTCAGCCGCGGCTGGGGCCATCTCACAACGCGCCAGAATGTGCAGTTCCATTTTGTGCAGCTCGAACAATCCACCGAGGTACTCCGGCTGCTTGCAGCCTGTGGTCTGACCAGCCGCGAGGCGTGCGGCGACACTGTGCGCAACGTGATGGGTTGTCATCTCGCCGGGGCCTGCCCGTACGAAGTCGTCGACATCTCGTCGTGGGCCGAAGCGACGGCGCAATATCTACTGCGCCACCCCTACGCGCAACGGCTCCCACGTAAGTTCAAGATCAACTTCAGCGGTTGCGCGACGGACTGTGGCCAAGCGATGTTCAACGATGTTGGGGTCATTGCTGTCAATCGTGCGCGAGAAGATGGCACGCTCGAACCCGGTTTTAAAGTCGTATTTGCTGGTGGTTTAGGCGCGACTCCGCATCCGGCGCAAGCACTCGAGGAATTCACGAGCCGTGACGATCTCCTGCCGACGATCGAAGCGTTGCTCCGTACCTTCGACCACTACGGCAACCGAGACAACAAGCTCCGCGCACGCCTGAAATGGCTCGTCGACACCATGGGTATCGACGAATTGCGCGAACGGATCCTCAAAGAACGCAAGTTCCTGCGCGGATCCGTGAGCTGGCCCGGTGGCATTCCCGGGATTGTAAAGGAACTCGGTGACGCACCTGCCGGAACCGGAACCGGCCCGATCTCCGGGGCTCCCGGCGCGGTACCAGTGAAGCTCCTCAAGACGGACCCGTTTGAGCGTTGGGAAGAAGCCAACGTTGTACGCGGCGTTGCCAACGCGACGGTGAGCGCGTACGCGTCCTGCGAGCTCGGCGATATCACGACCGCTCAGTTCCTTGCACTCGCTGCGATCCAACGCGATTTCAACCTCGACATTCGGATCACGCCCCGCCAGAACCTCGCGATGCGCGGGCTCGTTGAACAGGATCTCCGGGGCCTCTTCGACCGCCTGAGCGAAATCGGAATGGCGACTCCGGGCGCTGAATTGTCACGCGATGTCGTGGCCTGCCCAGGGGCTGACACCTGCAACTTGGCCGTGACCCAGTCACGCGGCCTGGCCTCGGCCATCGGCACCGCGCTCGAAGATGCTGGCCTCGCGGAGGTTGGCGGCGTTCGAGTCAACATCAGCGGATGCACCAATAGCTGCGGCCAACACCATATTTCCGATATCGGTTTCTTTGGTTTTGAACGTCGTGCCCACGGCCAAGCTGCTCCTGGCTATCAGATGTTGCTCGGGGGGCATCTCGGCAACATCGAAGTTGAATTCGGCGAAAAGGCAACGAAATTGCCCGCCCGCAACGCGCCAGAAGCAGTCGTACGCGTCGTGCGTAAGTTCGCTGAAGAACGCAACGCGGCCGAGACCTTCAGTGGTTGGCTCACCCGCAGCGGCGGCGCCGGCAAAATCGGTGCGCAGCTTAAGGAGCTCGACGTCTTTCCCAAGCCCGAAGATGACCCTGAATTTTATGTCGATTTCGGCGAGACGGGTCCGTACGTCAAAGAGGTTGGCGAAAGCGAGTGCGCAACGTGATGTTGGCTCCCGAATCGAGCACTCGACAATCCATCATCGATGTTGATCTCGAAGAGCTCGCGCGCGTCTCGGCTGAGCTTGAACGCAAACCAGCCGGAGCTGCGGTGAAGTGGGCGTGGGAACGATTCGGTACTGGCGTCTTTATCGCAGCGAGTTTTCAAGACACCGTCTTGATCGACGTTGCGGTGAAAGCCGTCCCCGAAATCGAAGTCGTGTTCCTCGATACGCAATACCACTTCGCGGAAACGACGTGGTTCGTCGAGCAAGTTCGCAAACGCTACGACTTGAATCTCACCGTCATGGAGCCGCTCGTTGAGCCCGATGATCTTTGGCAGATCGACCAAAACGAGTGCTGCGCGATTCGCAAAGTGGAACCACTCGCGCGCGCACTCGCCGGCAAAAGCGGCTGGATCACTGGACTACGCAGGACGGAAGCCGCGACGCGAGCCAAAGCTCAAATTGTGCATCTCGACCTCGGGCGAGGCGTTGTAAAGATCAATCCCTTGGCACCTTGGGGCGACCTCGACGTTGAGGGATATACGGCTGACAATGACCTTTTGATCCACCCGCTCAAGAACCGTGGCTACCCCAGTATTGGGTGTTGGCCCTGTACCCGGCCAGTTCGCGATGGCGAAGATCCGCGCGCTGGCCGCTGGTCTGGCTCGGGCAAGACCGAATGCGGGCTTCACGGCTGGCCGGAACAACGATCGGCTTGAGCACAAGATTGTCGAAATACCACTCGGGATCATCCTGGATGCCTCCGATACTGCCCTACGAAGACCCCCAGCAACCCTTCCCATTTTCTCTTGTGGAGCGCGCTGCGGGTGTGTTCACTACCAAGACCAAGTAAAGGAACCATCGTGCAAACTCAGCTCTCGCACCTCGATGCGCTCGAGGCCGAAGCAGTGCACATCATTCGCGAAGTTGCCGCCGAGTTCGAGCGTCCCGGCCTGTTATTTTCGGCTGGCAAAGATTCAGCGGTGATGTTGCACCTCGCCTGGAAGGCGTTCGCACCCGCGCGAATCCCGTTTCCGCTCATGCACGTGGACACTGGCCACAATTTCTCCGAAGTCATGGAATACCGCGACCAAGTGCTCGACGTGTACAACGCGCGATTGCTGGTTGCGTCGGTTCAAGACGCAATCGATAAAGGTCGAGTCGTTGAAGAGACCGGCCCCCGAGCGAGCCGAAACCGCCTACAAACGACCGCGCTCCTCGACGGGATACTCGAGCACGGATTCGACGCGGTATTTGGCGGCGGGCGTCGCGATGAAGAAAAGGCGCGGGCGAAGGAACGCGTCTTTTCTTTTCGTGATGAATTTGGGCAGTGGGATCCCAAGAATCAACGGCCCGAGCTTTGGAGTCTCTACAACGGGCGGCACCGAAAAGGCGAACATATCCGGGTGTTTCCGATATCCAACTGGACCGAAATGGACATCTGGCAGTACATCGAGCGCGAGCCAGTGCCGATCCCTTCGATCTATTACTCGCACCAACGCCGCGTGTTTCAGCGTGACGGCATGTGGCTTTCGGAGTCACCTTTCATCGAGATGATTCCCGGCGAGGAAGTTGTCGAGAAGACAGTTCGGTTTCGTACGGTCGGGGATGCCACCTGCACCGGTGCAGTCGAGTCGACCGCCGCGACCAACGAAGAAATCATCATCGAAGTTGCGGCGAGCACAATCACCGAGCGCGGCGCCACTCGCGCCGACGACAAATTCACCGAAGCTGCCATGGAAGACCGCAAGAAAGAGGGCTACTTCTAATGCGCTTGTTTTCTGCGCCTACTTCGTCCGGCGCTGCGAGCGATCTGCCGACCGACCCGTTCACTTCGTTCACGTCGGCGCCTGCGATCGCCGCTTCTCAAAATGAGGTCTTTGTTTAGATGGAAATGCTTCGTTTTTGTACGGCGGGGTCGGTTGATGATGGCAAGAGCACGCTGATTGGGCGCCTCTTGTTGGAGACCAAAGCCATCTTCGAAGATCAGCTCGAATCGGTCGAACGTTCGTCGCGCGATCGAGGGTTTGACTACACGAACCTTGCGCTTTTGACCGACGGTTTACGCGCTGAACGCGAGCAAGGCATCACGATTGATGTTGCGTATCGGTATTTCGCGACACCGCGCCGCAAGTTCATTATCGCGGATACTCCCGGCCATGTGCAGTACACCCGCAACATGGTGACCGGCGCGAGTACTGCCGACCTCGCGCTCGTTTTGATCGATGCGCGCAAAGGTGTGCTTGAACAGTCGCGACGTCACGCGGTGATCGCGTCGCTCTTGCAGGTTCGCCACCTGGTGTTGTGCGTGAACAAGATGGATCTCGTTGACTACGACGAAGCGGTGTTTGAATCGATCTGTAAGGACTTCAAAACGTTCGCCGCGAAACTCGACGTTGACGATTTGACGTTCATTCCGATCTCTGCGCTCGAAGGCGACAATGTCGTCACCCATTCACCAAAAACACCTTGGTATGAGGGCCCGACGCTCCTGCATCACCTGGAGCATGTCTATATCGGTTCGGATCGTAATCTGATCGATCCGAGATTCCCGGTGCAGCTCGTGATCCGCCCAATGAGTCACGATCATCATGATTACCGTGGTTACGCGGGCGTGGTTGCTGGCGGAATTTTCCGCAAAGGCGACGAAGTAGTTGTGCTGCCTTCGGGTCTCACAACCACGATCGAAGGCATCGACCACCTAGGCAAAGAAGTCGATGAGGCCTTCCCGCCGTCTTCGGTCACAATCCGCTTGGACGACGAGATCGATATCAGTCGTGGCGACATGATTTGTCGTCCGAACAATCAGGCGATGGTAACCCAAGATATTCACGCGCAAATTTGTTGGTTCAGCCCGAACACCACCTTGCAGCCAGACAAAATTTATGCGATCAAACACACCACGAAGTGGGCCCGAGCCAAGGTGACCGAACTTCTATATCGGCTCGATATCAACACGCTGTCGCGCGACGATTCGATCAGTTCGTTAACGCTCAACGACATCGGCCGAGTGAAGCTGCGCACGACGGCTCCCCTGCTCGTTGATGAATACCGCCGCAATCGCAACACGGGTTCATTCATTCTGGTCGATGAGGCAACGATGGAGACAGTTGCCGGCGGGATGATCATCGGAACCGAGTAACCCGCGAGCCGGTACGGTTAGCGTTGATGAGACAGCGAACGAGGAGTCTTCGCTGCGCGATCGGCCTCGCTGCGCGCCGAGGAATCCCGACCTTTGCGCACGCGCTCGTGGCGCTCGCCGCGACGTGGCCGCTCGCCGCCCATCTCGGCACGCAGCTACCGCTCGGCGACGAAGCCACGGCGACGGTGCCGTTGTTCAACCTCTGGACGTTGCGCTGGAATGCGCAACGAATCGCGCACGGATTCCACGACTACTGGAACGCGCCGATATTCGCGCCGACCAAAGGGACGTTCGCTCGCAGCGAAGCCCAGCCGATAACGGGAGCCGCCTTTGCGTTGTTGCGTTGGCTCTTGAACGACGCGGCTGGATACAACCTTGTCCTGTTGATGTTTCTCACCCTCAACGGTATTGCTGGCGGGCGTTTTGCTCGTCGGGTTGGCGCGACCAAAACTGCCGCAATATTGGCCGGGGTCGGATTCCAAACGTTGCCGTTTGTGTTCAATCAACTCGGCGTGTTGCAACTGGTTTGCGTCTTTCCGCTTGTGTTCACAATCGAACGGATCCTCGCATACCGGGAGTCGCCAAGATTGTCGACACTTAGCATCGCGGGGCTTTGGTGCATTGCCACCGTACTCACATCGGGGTACTACGCAATCTTTTTGGTCATCATGTTGATCGTTGCTGCGCCCGTGCTCTTGGTGCGAGCCGTAGCGCCCGCGCGCCTCGTCGCGCACGGTTTAGTGGTCGCGGTCGTCGTACTCGCGGTTGTCGTGCCGTATCTCGCAGCGCAACGAGACCATTTGGATTCCCACGACACCTGGTCCGTAGCGACCGTCACCGGTTTGAGCGCGCAACCGAACGACTTTCTCGATCAACCAAAGGGTCGAAGACCGCTTGCAACGATTCGCAGTGATTCAAACAACAATGGAATCCAAGAATCGCCGGGCCCGTGGCTCGCGGGTTTCGCGTTCTGTGGAGTGGTCGCGGGTTGGCGAATGCGCCAACGTCGGCTGGTCATCGCCTTAGTTTCTATGACGCTGACAATGTTTGTGTTGTCACTTGGGCTGCGATTTTCGATTCTCGGTTGGCACCCGTATCGCGTGTTGTACGACGACGTTTCCGGATTCGATCGCCTGCGAAGTCCGTTTCGATTTTCCGTCGGCGTCCAACTTGGGCTCGCAATGCTCAGCAGCTTGACGATCGTCGCAATCTGGAGGTGGCGATGGGCGGCAGGCCGAATCATCATTTTTGTTCGTGTTCTGTTGATTTTTTTCGAGGTCGTCCCGCTCGGCGCCGCACGAGTTCGCGCGCCCGAGCCATCGAGACAACCGTGGGTGCAGTATTTGCGAACCGCTCGCGCGGGCAACGTGGCGATGATTCCGTTTCCGATCGATTCTCATGCGAGTTCGTTTCAAGGCACCGTGGTCGCGATGCTCGCGAGCCTCGATCATCACCATCCACTCGTCAACGGTTACAGCGGGTTCTTTCCCCAGCAGTTTGACCGTGAGACAACACCGGCCGGACTGTGGTCGGCGATGGATGGATTCCCGAGCTGGTGTGGCCTCGAAGCATTGCATCAGCGCAAGGTCGTGTACGTCGTTGCGCAGCGAGCTTGGTATAGCGCAGCGCGGGCCGAATCGCTCAACGAGCTGGGCTACTCCGAAGTCGCGGGCGACTCCGACATGATCGTGCTGCGCGACACAAAACACTACGAAATCCGCAACGAATGCGGGTAATGGTTGCCGCAACTCGGCAAGCCATATACGGTGTCAACCACTGAACGTATTCAGCCGATCAGAGGTGCAATGTCTCCTGGCGCAACCATCACTCAAGCAGCACTCCACCCGCACCTGCCGCGTGGGCGTTACGTTCCGCTTGCATCTGGCGGCCGCACCTTCGTGCGCGAAATTGATGGGCCGCCCGGTGCGCCAACCGTGATGCTGTTACACGGATGGATGGCCAGCGGCGCGCTCAACTGGTTTCAGGTGTTCAATGATCTGGCGACGAAATACCACGTGTTGGCGATCGATCACCGTGGCCATGCGCGGGGCCTTCGCACCCGCCGCCGATTTCGGCTCGCCGACTGCGCCGACGATGTTGCCGAAACGTGCACCGCGCTCGGCGTGACCAATACGATCGCGGTCGGCTATTCCATGGGTGGTCCGATCGCACAGCTGTTTTGGAATCGTCACCGCTCACAATGCCAAGGGCTCGTATTGGCCGCGACCTCCGCGGGTTTCATGCCGGGCGTGAGGGAACGAGTCTTGTTCAATTCCGCAATGGCCGCAGCGGTTAGCACAACGCGCTTGGGGCAACTCGCAAAGCACAATCCGCTGATTCCTGCTCGGGTACGACCGATCCTCGGCCAAGCGACCGGCCCCGCGGCCACACCGAGCTGGGCCGCACGAGAATTTCGCCGCCACGATTGGCGCATGGTGTTCGAAGCTGGGCATGCCATCGGCACCTACCACGCAGATTGGATCAGCGATATCGATGTTCCAACCTCGGTCGTATTGACCACCGAAGACACCGCAGTTCCGCCGAAGCTCCAACTCCGCCTCGCGAACGAAATCAGTCGGGCTTCGGTATTCGAAATCCATGACGGCCATATTGCCTGCGCAAAACCAGCGTTTGCCGACCCGTTGGTCTCAGCGGTCGACGATGTGGCCGCGCGCAGCAGAATCGCGAGCACCGCGAGTTAAACCGCGTTAGCCGTTTTGTGTTACTCCCCGAATGCTGGCGATGCGCTCGGCGTCGTTGTTAGCGTCGTGGCCCTGAATTTGTAACAGTTCGTCGCGCATCGCTTCAGTGATCGCGGCGGCATTTTCGTCGGCGGCGGCTTGGCGGGCTTCGATGCCATCACGCATGATCGCTTCGGCTTCCGCAACCAGAGCTTCAACCATCTCCGATTCCGGAACAACGCGCACAACTTTGCCACGCACGAAAAGGTGGCCTTTGCCGCGCCCGCCCGCGATACCCAGATCTGCTTCTTTGGCTTCTCCGGGCCCGTTCACGACACACCCCATCACCGCGACCTGCAACGGGATCTTGCGGTCTTCAAGTGCCGCTTGCGCCGCGGCCGCAATCGCGATCACATCCACTTCGGCGCGCCCACACGAAGGGCAAGCAATGAGATCGAGGCCTTTGCGCTCCCGTAAACCGAGCGTCTCCAGCAGCGTGCGTCCGGCTTTGGCTTCTTCTACCGGATCCGCAGTCAGGGAAAAACGAATTGTGTCGCCGATGCCTTCGGCCAGCAAGGTGGCAATACCGGCAACGGATTTAATCAATCCATTGGGCAGCGGACCGGCTTCGGTTACGCCAAGATGCAGCGGGTAGTCGACAGTCTCTGAGAGGAGCCGATAAGCATCAATCATCACCGGGACGTTCGATGCTTTGACCGAAATTTTTATGGCTTCGAAGTCGACTTCACGGAAATAGTTCAGTTCACGAACCGCGCTCGCGACCAAGGCCTCTGGGGTCGAGCCACCGAATTGTTCAGCAATATCAGGGTCGAGCGAGCCACCGTTCACCCCAATGCGAATCGGGATACCGCGATCACGCGCTTCGCTAGCGACGAGTTTGATGTGTTCGGGTTTACGAATATTGCCGGGGTTGAGCCGCAGCGCGTGCACGCCTGCTTCCATTGCGGCCAACGCAAGTTGATACTGAAAGTGAATGTCGGCGACAATCGGTACCGGTGAACGGGGCACAATCTGCGCTAGCCCGATCGCCGCGTCCTGGTCGTTGCAGGTGCAGCGCACGATGTCGCAACCCGCGCCCGCAAGTGCGTAGATCTGCGAGAGCGTGCCTTCGACATCGGCGGTTTTGGTCGTCGTCATCGATTGGATGCTCACGGGCGCGTCGCCACCGATTGCAACTTTACCGACCTTGACTTGACGGGTCACTTTGCGTTGGATCACCTCACCACGTTAGGCGCAACCATGTACGAACTCGGGCGCGGAACCGAACCGGCCCGAAGCGGCAGGTAGCGTGCGGCGCCATGGACGCTCTCGTTACCGGCGGTGCCGGCTTCATCGGTTCTCATCTCACCGACGCGTTGGTGGCGCTCGGAGGCAGGGTGAAGGTCCTCGACGACCTCTCGGCGGGGCTCGAACGCAATCTCAACTCCGGTGCCGAGTTCATCAATGGATCCATCACCGATACCGACGCGGTCGCGCAAGCGGTCGAAGGCTGCGAATACGTGTTTCATCTGGCCGCGCACGGCGCGGTCGCTCGGTCGCTCGCGAATCCACTCGGATCAAATGAAGCGAACGTGACCGGGACACTCAACGTACTGACTGCTGCTCGCGATGCTGGGGTTCGGCGTTTGATGTTCGCTTCGTCGTCGAGCATTTATGGTGGCGCTGATGTAGTGCCGACGCCAGAGACCCAGCCGCTTCGGCCGCGTTCGCCGTATGCGGTGAGCAAAATGGCGGGCGAATGGTACGTGCGTGTGTTCGCCGAGTTGTTTGAAATCGAAACCGTCGCGCTGCGATATTTCAATGTGTTTGGGCCGCGCCAACGCCCGGATTCGACTTACGCCGCAGTGATTCCGTTGTTCATTTCCGCGCTACTCGATGGGCAGCCGCCAACCGTTCACGGTGATGGCATGCAGAGCCGCGACTTCACGTTCGTCACCGATGTCGTGCAGGCCAATTTGTGTGCCGCGAGAGCACCGAGCGAGGTCTGCTCCGGCAATGCGTACAACATCGCGCCCGGCGCTACGCATTCACTCATCGAGCTACTCGACATGCTCGGCACTATTACCGGGTCGAACGTCGCGCCAAATTTTGTCGCGCCCAGAGCTGGAGACATTCGCTTGAGTCGAGCTGACGCGGCGCTTGCGAACGCGCAACTCGATTGGCACCCCACCCACAATATTTTGGACGGGCTCCGCGAAACTGTGCAATGGGTTCAGACGCAGCGCCCGTGAATTAATGCGCCCACTGCCCGAAACCCCGGGTTTCAGTAGCGGGTTTCAGTAGCGGGTTTATGCAGCCGAGGTTTCTTCGCTCGGGCGATGTGGGACCTTACGAAAGCCCGACGTGTACCAAGCACCGACCATGCAAGCAAGGGCGACAACAAAGAACATTGCGCCGCGTTTCGTCAACTTGCGGTCATGGGCGAGTTCGCACTGCGGGTGCTTGACGCACTTGGTGGCCGGCGTCTTGCCATCCTTTTCAAAGACCTTGCCGTCTTTACCGTCTTTGTTCATCACGACGATCTTGCCTTGCAGCTCATATGCCGCTTTACGGATCTTGAGCCCGCTCGCCACGTACGACGCCTTGCCGGGAAGGACCGACGGGAGTTCGCTCGAAGGTGTCGTCATGTAGATAGCGCCTCCAACGATGAAGAGCACTCCGAGCAGTAACAGCGCGCCTGCAGCGACACGGCGGTTTGAATTCGTCATGTTTGGAACTTACCAGAGCCGTTTCCACGCGTCCACGAAAACGCCGACCCTCGAATGGCAGTGTGGCATTTGTTGCTGACGCTGAGCCCGCGCTTCGCCCAACGGTTCACGACACCAACCAGGAGTAGCATTGGCCCGGTGACTGAAACCATCGGGCGGTTCTCGACGGCGCGACGGCGCAGCCGCGCAACAGTCCGCGAACACGGGCTCGCCTTGGCAGTAATCGCCCTGACGGGATTCGCGCTCCCAGCGTACGCGAGCACCCATTGGCACGCCTATGGAGCCCTACGAGGAGACGATTGGTCCTACCTCCGCACGCTGTTTCATTTCGTCGATGGCGGTTCACTGAACTTCAACCATTGGGTCTCAATGACACTGCTCGGGCAGCTCGCACTCGCGACGCCAATCGTCTTGATCAGAGGGCATGCAATCGCGGCATGTCAGATTTTAGCGACCACACTCGGGCTCGCGGGCCTCTTGGCCGCGTACTCCACCAGTTGGACTATCACTCAACGACGGAGTCGTGCGCTCATCGTCGCGGTCACCATCAGCGCCGCGCCGTTTTGGGGAGTATTGGCCGGCACCTTCATGACCGATGTCCCCGCGTTCGCAATGAGCGCAATTGCAATCGCGTTCGGCGTACGTGCGGTACAGGTCGATTCGTTGGTCCGGGGCCAACTGGGGTTAGCGACGGCGTTCGGATTGTTCGCGTTTACAATCCGTGAGTACGCCGCGATACCGTTAATCGCGATCCTTGCAGTGAGTATCGCTACGAGCCGCGCCCGCCGCGACGAAGACGACGCCGCCTTTGCGACAAAGCTCTCCGTTGCGAGTGCAATATTCATGGTGTTCTTTTTGATCGCGTGGCGGTTCATACCCGATTCAAAAGGCTTTAGTCCCTTTCTTCCCGACGGGCACTCACTCCAAAACGTTTTCTACAAGGGCGCCGGTCTGCTGCGACTGGTCGGCCTGTGGACCTTGCCAGTGCTGGTCATCCGCGGTCCACAGCGGATCATTCGAAACGTCTGGCGGTCCGGAGCGGATACGACGATCTTCATCGGTGCCGCATTCATCGGCTGGCTTGGTTACACCGGGTATCACGCACCGCGAATCGCGTTCGCAGGAAACTATTTTGGGCCCAACGGAGCTTTGTCGCGAGACGTCAGCTCAGGGTTCCGACCCGATATCGTGCCGCTGCGGTTCTTCCAGACCCTCATCGGTCTCGGTTCCATCGGAGCAACGCTGCTGGTGCTCACCGCGATGCCGCCAATCATCGAGCGCCTCCGCTCGCCACGCGCCACCCGGTTCGCGATCACGAAGCCAACTACCGCCATTCTGTGTCTCATCGTGATCGGATATACGGCGGTTTATACCAGCGCAGCGTTCACTAGCCTTCCCCTCTACGATCGCTATGCATTGCCGCTCGGGCTTCCCATCGCGTTGCTCGTGATCAATGTCCCCAACCAGATGCAGGCCGACCAGATGCAGGCCAACCAGATGCAGGCCAAACGAGGTCGGCGTCGCAAGATGGCGACCGGATCGCTGACGCTGTGCGGACTCCTCGCACTTTCGGGGTATTACACCTTTGATTCAGCAGCTTTCGATGGAGCGCGTTGGCGGGTCAGCGAGGATGCGGTGCGCCTCGGCTGGAAGCCAAGGCAAATCGGTGGCAACTTCGAGTGGAACAACTTCTATTCGCTACACCCTGGGGGCGGAGTCAAGATCCCGTTGCGTTACTGCATCGTCGTCACGTTGTTGCCGAACGAGCCAACCCGGCATGATCCGCGGACCCTCATAGCCCAGCGCACCTATCGAGTTCCGTTCCATCGAGCGCAACATTTCGCAGCCCTACGATCAACCGACCCAACGTGCCGGCCAGCAGTCCGACGGTAGGGCGCTCGTTACGCGCTCGTTATGGAGCCCAAGACGATAGGCCGTCGCGCACGAACACGACGTTGTTGATGTAGCGCTCGGATTTGCTCAACGCCATCTTTAGGTATCCCGACGTTACGTCCGCCGCCGGAAAGTTAATTTGGTGGGCAATCAGATCGAATTTCTCGAGCTCAACCCATTTCCCAGAGACAAGTACTCGACCCGAGTAGCCAAGCGTTCGCAAGAACTCGACCGATGGTGTGATTCCGCCATGGCGCTCCTCGAGTTCGACGACGAGCACAGGTGAATGCTTTTCCAATAGCTGAGCTGCGCCGTGCAACGCTTCGATCTCGTGGCCTTCCACATCAATTTTGATCAGACGCACATCTTCGACATCAAGGTCATCGATACGCTGGGTCGCAACGGCAATTTGTCGGGCCGCGTCGTCGAGGCCGCCCAGCGAAGCTCGACCTTCAGTCCCCCGCCCTCCTTCGGGAAGCGACAGATTCGCGGTGCCTTGGGTTGCCGAAGCCGCGCAGCGCAAAACGGTGACATGCTCAGCGACCGCATTCACCAACACATCACCTACTTCGGGGTTCGGTTCAAACGCGACGACTTTGGTGGCTTTTTTCGACAGCCAATACGTCCAAGGGCCGTACCACGCTCCAACATCAATGAACGTACCTCCGGCGGGATAACTGGCACAGACACTCTTCATCTCGGGTTCAAAGCGCCGGTGCACGTTCGCGATGAGGCGCACGAACGTTCGATCAGGAATAAGCGCAGCAACGCGCGAGAGATTGTTCACGTCTGGAATCCTTTGAGAAGCGACGAGACTGATCGATACGTACCGTCTCACCGTGTTGCGCGTGCGATGGACACTGTTCTTCAGCGCTTACGAAATACCACGACCAGGTTCCAAGTGATGATTTCGCGGACACCACGGACCTTTTCGATCCACCGCATCCATTCCGGTAAATACCGCGGGCCGACCCACAACACTTCGACGTCGTTGCGTTGCTCGAACCAAGCAAGAACCTCTTTGATGTCGAGACGATACAAGCTCGTTCCAAATTCATTTTTGGGACGGCGGCCGTGTTTGCGGACGTAACGCTCAACGGCTCGATCTCCACCCATGTAATGCCACGGCGAGGTTTCATGTCCGCCCCACGGTGATAACCAATTCGTGAAAGTCAGGTACCCGAGGCCTTCCGATGGGTCAAGGATGCGCACCATTTCTGAGAGCATCGCGCGCCAGTCCGGAACGTGTTCAAGCACATTCGAACTGTGCACCAAACGTGCCGCGTCGTCGCGCAGCGACAAGCATTGCGCATCGCCTTGTAGCGCGAGGTCCGGCTTCCGATCGTGCAGGAGGAGTTCTTCGAAGTTGTACTCAACGACGAGGCTTGTGGCCCCAGCAGTCCGCAAAGCTTCGGCAACGTATCCAGGGCCACCCCCGATGTCGACAGCGATGCCGCCTTCGATGGAGCCAAATTTCGAGATGTGACGCAGCGTGTCGGCGGCGAGGTAGTGATAGAAGCGATCGGGATCGGTTTGTTCATTGCGGAACAATTTGATGAGATGCTTGCTGCGAGCCAGACCAGTCTGCGGGCCCTCCGCCAGGGGATGATGCACTGTTGTCATGACGTGGGCTCCAAATCAAGCTCTAACGGGTCGGCGGCGCGTTCAAGGTCGGTCGCGACGCCCACGATACGGGCAATCGCTTCAAACTGATTGACCGTTCGCTTCCAGCTGTACGTACTCGCTCGGACCTTCGCTTGTTCGCCGAGGCCTCGCAAGTGTGTTGCGTCATTCCCAACCCGTTTCCACGCGTCGCGAAACTCCTCGGCTGTATCGACGAGAATGCCCGTCACCTGATCTTCGACTGCATCGCGGACTCCTGGGACCCGATACGCGAGGGTGGGAGTTCCGCAGAGCGCCGCCTCAATAATCGCAATCCCCCAGCCTTCACGATCGGCGGCATGGACTAACAACCAAGCTCGCTGTAGCAACTCGGACTTCCGTGCTTCATCGACCCGGCCTTCGAAGATGACACCGGCCAAGCGCCCATCTTCGGCACATCTGCGTTGCAGATCGATGAGATCCGGGCCATCGCCAATGATATGCAAGTTGCCGCCAAGAATGCCTCCGACCACAGCCCAATGATCGAGCAGGAGGTCGAGCCGTTTGTTGGGAGCCACACGCCCGAGTGCCACGAACATCGGCGTTGGGCTGCGGTCTACCGCTGGGCCGTCCAGCTCGACATTTGCTCCGAGCTCAAGCAGATGCAGGTTGCCCGACTTGATTCCTATGCTTTGGAGATCAGTGATTGTCGATTGCGAAATCGTGGCAAAATTGGTGTTGCGATAGACGACCGGCATCAGCCGCCGTTCAACCCATTTCATGATCCGAGCGATCGGCTTTGGAAAATACTGATGCCATTGTTCGCCGTGAACATGAAACAAGACGGCCAATCGGTGTGAGCGTCGCCACAGCGGTGACCAAAACGGAAGACCGTTGACCACATCGATCACAAGGTCGACGTCGCGATGGTTTCGCCAATAGTGAATTGGAGCAAAGAGGTATTGCGAATACGTGCCGCCGCAACGGATCACGGAGTACGGCCGCGCACCGATCGGCCCGCCGCACAACACCGTCACGTGGTGCCCGCGGTCTTGCAAACCGATTGCCAAGGCATCAACAACTGCTTCAGATCCGCCAGCTTTTGAGTTTGCAAGGTCGCGCCAGGCAACGATCAATAATCGCATTGAGCTCAGTCAAGCTTGTGCGCAGCGCGGCGTTGCAATCGTTCCCGGGCGTCGTCGTGGATTTCGCCAACAAACGTGGCGTCTTCAGCCCGTTGCGCTCCAGCAGCACCCCGAGAGAGTTCCGCTTGTGGGCCAGGAACTTCCCAAACGTATCTCCCGGCGTGTGCTTCCAACGTGCGGCAACGCTGGCGAGTCCGCCACAAATCGCGCACCATTAAAAAGGGATCTCGAATTGGTCGGACCGTCGTTCCAATCGATTCGACCCAATCGACTGGGACTTCCGTCACGCGCAATCCCAGGAGCTGCGCGAGCGCAAGCAGCTCAACATCAAATGCGAATCCCTTGCCCTCACACAAATGGAAGAGCATCTTGCCCGCGTCGCTTCGAAAGGCCTTGAACCCACATTGCGTATCGCTAGCAACGATGTCTACCAAAACGCATGCAAGCCCGTTGAAAAACTTACTTTGAATCTTGCGATAGCCACGACCCTGGTTGTAGATAACGCGGGAACCCGCAATTGCGCGCGACCCAATCGCCACATCAGCGTTATCGAGTGCGGCGACTAAACGAGGTACATCAGAAATGTCCGCGGAAAGGTCGGCGTCCATAAACACCAAACGACTGCCTTGCGCGATGGCAATACCCGCTTTGATCGCGCTGCCTTTACCGCCGTTCCACGGCATCCGAATCAACTTGGCGTTCGCCCAGCGGCTACAGAATTCCGCGACGATCTCTGATGTTGCATCCTTGCTGCCATCGTCAACGACGATGATTTCATAGTGCGGGTCGTCACCGAATTCGAGGTGCAGCCGCCCGAGCGTTTCGGCAAGTCGCGCAGCTTCGTTGTAGGCAGGAATAATGAGGCTCACGAGGGTCTCTGGCACATACCGAGCAACCTCGGGATATCGCTGTTTCTGATCCACGCGATCCTCCTTCAGGCTCAACGCACACTCGTTCGTCACTCCATGGCCGAGTTCCGGACCCGAACCTTCGCAGTGCAACGCACGTTCGCGATCCGGCAATTCCGATGATACATCGGCGCCACCGCCGCGTGTCAAGGGCTTGGCACCGAGTTCGGTCATCCGTCTCGTTTGCGATCGCGCGGCCCTCCAAGCCCGAACAACCCACGAAACCGTGCCACGAGAGCTGTATTCGTTAGGCGGCGGTTTTGCCGATCAACCAAAAACCGATTCCATTCGCATGCAACGTATCGGGCAACACCGAAACATCCGTAAAGCCGAGCGCGACGGCGCGCGACGTTGCTTCGATGGGATCAATGATGCAGCCAATCCAAGTGTCAACATCAGCGATGACGCGCAGGTACCCGACACCACGAAGGAGCAACACAGCAATTGATCGGGTCCCGGGTGAGAGCGCCCGAAATAGTGCTTGTTGTTTGGAGTCCGATCCGCGCCGGAGTTGCACTTGGAACGTGCCACCGGGCTTCAGCACGCGATGGATCTCCCGCAGATACGCCCAAATCGGATCGGGATCGGGAATATGTTGAAACACCTCGTACGACACAACGTGGCCGACCGCGTGATCCTGAACCCCAGTCAGCGAACCTCCATCACCCAAAATCCAAGTGGCGGCAACAGGGCAATGTTTACGACCGCGAGCGATCATCGTCTGTGAGATATCTACGCCCCAAACCTCAGCGAAGCGAGTCGCCAGCCCAGGAAATAGCCTTCCTATACCGCAACCGATTTCCAACACTCGGCGCCCGGTCGGGTCGACGCCGTATTTCTCCAACACCGGATCCACGATCTGCGCGACGAGCTGTTCGCCGTCTGCGAACACGTCGGCGAGCGTCTGACCAACGCTCACTGGATCGATGTAAAACAGTGGGTTCGCACTCGCGCGGACCTCCCAGGCCTGCCGCATCCGATTCAGCACCGCCGAATCGTTGCTGGTCATGTTTGTGCCCACTTGCTGCACTCCAAAGTCGATTGAGTCATCGATCGATCGTAACGGGCGACGACCTCGAATCCGCGGCCGCAGATTCACCATCCCTGTTTCGAACGTCTGCCATTGTGTGGACCAACAATGTAAAGATCGCTATCCACGTCGGGATTCGCGCCCAGCCAAAGAAGTCGACCCAGTTGAACCGCGGTGCGTAACGAGCGAACGCTTGCGCGACGGCTATGCCAAAACCCACGCCACCAATCAAAAGACCTGGGGCCCAGGCAGCAGCCCGCCGGGCACGCGGATAACGCTCGATCGCAATCCACGCCAAAACAACAAACGACCCGACCCAGGGTTTGACCGCGAGCGCACCGAACAGCGCCAAGAGCACCAACGCCTCGCGCCGCCGTTTGCCGAGTCCGATTTGGGACGCACCGCCAGTCGGATCCCAGCTGGGTTCGACCGACATTGGATTCTCAGTTCGAGCGCCGGCGTGTCGACCAAGCCTCGATCGGCGACGTACCCCGACCAGAATCCCGAAACACCCGACAACAGAAACCGCCGAAATGATCAGCATGAAATTGATTGTTCGTTGCGGTGCCCATTCCAATCGAACCACCGTCGCTGAATCGGCGTTCGCAGGAAGTAACCAACCGTTCGCGTACCCATTCACAAGCACCGGCAGGCCAAGACTCTTACCGCCAATTGTCGCGCTCCAGCCAGCATTGAAACTCTGGCCGAGCACGAGCCAGGACGCGTCGCGATGCTTAGAGACATGCACAGTCATTGACGAATCGCGAACATCGGTGAGCGTTACCGTCGGGGCAGGCGCGCCGCCAGCTCTGGTCATTGCCAATGCGGGCTTCGCTGCCGACGAACGGTCAGAACCGAATGTCATGCGCGTGACGTCGAGCGCGTCGGCGTTGACATTCGGTCGGCCCGCGCTCACACGATGCGACCCAGCCGGCAGATCAACAGAGTCGCCCCCACAAAACTCAACCGGCAGCGTCGCGCCCCCGAGATATTGCGCAACGCTCCCTCGAATCCGCAACGGCACCGCACGGCCGTCGATCGTCACTGCATCCTGGTCGCAGCGTCGCGGAAGTTCCTTTGGCAGCGCTGCCCGTTTCGCTCCGTCGATGCCAAACTCAGCAATCCCGACGGGAAGGATTGCGTCGCCGCTTCGGTTCAACGTCGCCTTGCTTACCTTGATCGTAAAGTGATCACTGCGCAGCACCGGAAATTCCAAATTCACCGATCTGCGGCCGTCAGCGATCGCACCGTCTCCGGGGATGGCTACTACTCGGCGACCACCGGCGCCGCCGGAAATCACCAATTCGGTCGGGATACTGTGCCGGCCGTCTTGGAGCAGTTCGAGCCGCATCTGGTGTAGCGCAATCGGATCGTGGATTTGAAATTGAACGCTGGAAAGCGGAACATTGACTGGGGGCTGCCAAGCCGTATTGGGATCGCCATCAAAGGCCGATGAAGCGCGCGCAACCGGCTCCAGACGATTCGCGGCGGTCGCAGTAAGTCCGCCGGGCGTATCCGACTGTGCAAGTCCGAGCGACGCGTCGATAGCCACATCGGATGCGTAGATGCTCAACCGAGCGGTTGCCTGCATCGAAAATGAACGCCGCGTTGGCAACGTGAACTTCCGGTTCATGTTGGCGCTATCCATCGTCGGTTCACGCGAAAGCACAATGATTACTGGGTGGTTTGCCGACGCAGCCGTGCTCGAAGTGCTCCCAGCCAAAAGGTCCCTCGGAAGCATGAGCCACTCGGACGGATGCAGGATCGCTTTATGCTGGGCGTCTTGTAGGACAACCTCAGCGAACCCGACGGCGTTTTTCGCGACATTCGCGACACTGCTGTGATCGATAACTCCGTCGACTCGTATTTCGAAGGAACGAAATGTTCGGGTCGGAAACGATACGACAGTTCCGGATTCAGATCGCGAATCTTCGGTAAGTGTCGCCGGCACCTCATCTTTTCCGTCGAAAATCAACGTGACATGCGAGATGATGCGCCGAGGAGTTGGGCTCGAAGGAAGTTGTTTTCCCGAATACTGCACGATCCGCACTTCGCTCGCGGTCGTGGGCTGCACCAGCGACAGCACCCACCGCTGAGGTGTTTTGAGCGGCGAACCGGTCCCGAATGTCCACGCGCTGTTCGGGTCCCGATCCAACGCCGCGAACGCGCGGTATTGCGGCGTGTACCCGAAATTGCCTTCTCCGTAGGAAGTCGCCTGGACATTGCGGATGCCATCGAATGCGACAACGGTTCTCGTATCGTCGCTGGCGTCGGGAAACGGCGTGAATCGTTGATCGGTGGGGTCGATCACGAAGGGTCGCTCGCCTGCAGTTTCGGTATATCCGGCATTGTCGTGAATGCCCGACCACCGTTGCCCACGTTTTCGATTCGAATCGGTGAGGACCAAGATCGAATCGTTCGCAAACGTGGGGCTGTCACCGGAACGCGACGCGGAGTAGCTCAGGATCCGCTGCGGATTCAACAGGCCAGCAGCAGCAAGATCCACGATGCCCTCACCATCACCGGCGACGACGAACGCGCCCGTGGGGCTTTGCGCCCTCACAATTGAAGCCGGAGTGTTCACCGAATATACCGCCACCGGCGGAGGGCTCGCGGCGCTGGTCGCGGGTTTCGTTAGGTCGCTAATTTCAGGAAACTTCAATTCTCCCGGAATCGTCGTTCCGTATCGCTTCGGTCCGCTCAGCCCAACAATGGGCTTCTGGTTGAGTTTTGACCACAGCTTTCCGGCTTCGATCAGCGAAAAGCGATCGGTCGCAAGGTCACTGCGTACAAGGACATCGCCGACGCCGAGTAGCCGGGCGAGTGCAGGCAGAGATTGCGGTTCGAACCAACCTTCTTGCACTCGATGGTCGAGCGCCGCGATCAGGTTGAACGATGCGGGCGATCCCCACGGCACCAACTCGCGGGCGACGTATGGGCGATCCATGAGGCCAGGCTCGATCGGATCGCGAGTGTCACCCCAGCGGTACGACGCGAAATCCGAACCCGGCAGCGCCAATACCCGAGTGCTGTGTGACTTTTGGTCGAGATCCGCGATGGCGCGCTTCCAGTAGGCCGGAATTGATGTGGTTTCGAGGTAGCTGTCGTATACGTGACCAGAAAAAAACGGGAATGCATTCACCAAACAAATTGCGGCTGTCACCAAGACAACCCCAAAAGCTGGGCGCGGCAAACGCAGCGCGACGAGGCGTTTCGACAACGTGGTCACGCCGACGCCTAGCAGCACCGCCAACGAAACGGCTACGAGCGGCAATGCTCGACCGAGGTTGCGTAATGCCAGCGCCGCATCTGAACGCGTTGACAGGGCCTTAAACAACGCACCAAAGGCAGAAGGGTCGTCGTAGGGCGACGCACCGACACAAACAATGGTGCCGATAACCGCGAGCGCGACAAAAAAGGTTTTATGTTTCCAACGGACCAAACCGGCTGCTAAAAAGCTCGCCGCCGGAACCAAGAAACTGATCACGATAAAAAAGGACTGCTGCGTATAGAACGGCCGAGCATCAATCCAAAAGCCGATCGGATCACGGCCATAAAAGAACCAGTTCCCCAAACCGCGCAGGGGTTCAAACGGAGCGGAAGTCGTGGCTACCGTCCTCAAGGATTCGGTATATTTCAAGAAATTCACGCCGTACTTGCCCTCCACCGCAAGGGGCACGAGCCACCACAGCGAAGTCAACGTCGTCAAAAGGCCGGTGCGCCAAATCAGTGACCAAGCGTGGGTCCAACGCTGTTCTTTGGCGAAGAAAACCGTGAACACAATCCACAGCGCCGGCCCGAGGAGCGCGAACATCAGCGCACTGCCGTTGACGCTGCCGATCACTTGGACGCTCAGCGCAAACAAAACTGGATATTTCCATCCCCCGCGCGGCAAGCCTCGGATCGCTAAACCAATCCACCACGGCAGCGCAACCCAGGGAAGCAAGAGCGCGCTATACAACCCCGCGTAGCCGTACAGATACGGGGTGAACGAGTACGCGAGCACAGCAACCGCGATGCCGGGGCCCCCAACCCCCAAGCAGCGCATCAGATAGCGGACGCCGAATCCTGCGCCGACAATCAACGTGCCGAGCCAGAGCCGCTGAGCGACCCAAGGCGCAATCCCCAATCCGCGTTCCAGAATCCAAAAGAATGGTCCCATCGGAAACAGGTAGCCAATAGTTTGATGGCTCAGCGTGCCCAACGCGATGTGCGGATTCCAAAGCGAAACGGCACGCGTCAGCAATCGGCTCGGATCGAGGTACAGGTACGACTTCGTATCCGCATCCAATTTTCCAGGATCCGTCAACATCAATGCCGAGTAGACCGCGGCTATGTAGGCCGCCGCGCTCACCCACGCAAACGGTGACCGCGCGGCCTTCATTGACATTTGATCATCGCTGCGAGTCACTGCGAATTATCCATTCACGGCCGCAACAATCTGTCCATGCTCAATGAGGCAAGAGCCCACGGACCCGCATCGCTTCGATTTGGGTACGCAACCACTGCCATATTGTCTCCGCTCCCGATCGAGTGAAATGAATGCCATCCGATCGAAGCGGAGAGCCATCGAACGAACGCCGAACTGTACCCTTCGGACAAACGAATCGTCCGAGATCCCCCAGCGTCACGTCGCGTTTGTGCGCGGTTGCGAAATCACGCCAAATTCGATTCAGTGCTTCAATCCGCAATCGACTCGTCCAGGTTTCAGCCTGATACGTCGCCGCATTTGTTGGTTCGTAGCACGGAGTGGTGACAAGCAGCATCCGCGCCGACGCCCGCGAAATGACTGCAAGTTCTTTCTCCAGCTGCGCGGTCATAATGTCGGCAAAATGGGGGGAGCCGATCGCAACCTTGACGCCGTCGACCTGACGATCAAAGAGCTCCCAAGGCCCGAGCATCAGCACAACCACATTCGGATGCATCGCTTGGAATAAGTCATCGTAGATTTTGAACCAGTCCTTGCACGCCGGATTCTGAATCTGGGCAAAGTTTTCAGCGACGAGGCCAGCATCGATAATGCTGCATCCAATGAGACCCCAGCCCGACTCGATGGTGTCGGTGGGGGCTGAGTAGCGAGGCCTACTTCCCATTGCAATCGACGTGGAATCGCCTGTGACCACTACGTTCGTAGCGTTGCGTGGCAATCCAGCCGTCGCTTCGCGGACTTTACGCAAGGAATTTTGCCATGACTTCGAGTGCACGTTCGGAATGATTTGGGGGTATGCGCCGGAGGTACGCGTCGGCAACGCGGTAACGCTCGTTGCGGCAATAATCGCGACGCATAAAGCAACCACAGTGACGCCACTGAACGAATAGGTCCGAGCGCGCGACCAAACGCGAACGCGCATCGGCATCTCAATAAACGTGTAGGACAAGTACGCTACGAAGACCGTCACAACCAACCGAAGCGTCAATAACGGTAACGCGTTCAGGCCGGTGCGTTCGGCATCGAGATAAACAAATATCGGCCAGTGCCATAGGTATAGCCCGTAGCTCAATCGGCCGAACCAGCGTAATGGAGCGGCCGAGAAAAATCGAGCCATCACCGTCGAACGACCGGGGTCGCTAACGGCAGCAACGAGAATGACAACTGCGACGCTCGACAGCAGCATGCCACCGCGGTACAGAAATGGATCGCGGCCATCCCGGGTCGACCATTCACGCGCCAGCCAGCCAATCGCAGCGATGCTCGCAAAACGTACGATTGGCAGTAGGCGACCTCGAATAGCCCCAAACCGTTGGAGCCCTGCGGCAAGCGCAGCTCCTAACAACAGCGCACCGGCGCGAGTATCAGTTCCGTAGTAGCCCCGCGCCGGATTCAAGATGCTGTAAGTATTCGCCATCGCAAAGTAGGAAATACTGGCCAGCGTGCCCGCAACGACCAAGACGCGCATCGCCGCGGTGAAAGCGTTGCGGCCGCGAACCGTTACAGCAACAAGAACCGGCCAAATGAAGTAGAACTGTTCTTCGATCGAGAGGCTCCAGGTGTGTTTCAGTATCGACGGGCTGCGAAACGAAGCGAAGTAGTCGGCGCCCCCATAGATCGCGTGCCAATTCGCGAAGTAACCGATCGAAGCCAGCGCGTCGAGCCGCAAGGCGGGGAGCTCGTCGGGCCGAGCAATAATCAACGCGTAAGCGACGACCAGCGCGAGCAGCGACAACAGCGCCGGCAGCAATCGGCGCACCCGCCGAGCCCAGAATTCAGTGACAGAAATCGAACTCGCACCCGCTTGTTCGATCAGCAACAGCGACGTGATCAGAAATCCTGACAGCACGAAAAAGGCATCGACTCCGAGGTAGCCACCGGCCATATACCCAGCGTGATATAGCAATACCGCGACAACCGAGATTCCTCGCAGACCATCTAACGCGGGTACATGGCGAAAACTCGGAATCAATCGGCTCGCAAGCTCTGCGCCCCCGTGGGTCTCTTCGCGGCGATCAAGGCCCACTGTGGGCGAATTCAATGCGCGACCGACCCCTTCGCTGCTTGAACCTCACGTTCGATGAAGCTCCATACCGAAGCCCCGCCCGATTTGGTCAAGATTCCGTTTTTGAATGGTGGTCCGCCAGCTTGGTCTTTTAGGCGCCCTGCAGCGCACAAGAAGGCATTCAGGTCGATAAGCCGCACGACCTGGGGATGCAAATCCGCAAAGTCCTTGAGGATCGCGTTCACCCACTTGGAGCGCGCCGCATCCACAGCGTTGTCGTCGCAGGGCGCGGTCGCGATCAACAACGGCTGGTTCCGCGTTGTAATTGAAGTACGCAGACGATCCAGCGACGCCAAGAAACTTTCACGGAGCTGGGGCGATTCGGCGGCCATGTTCTTGGCGCCGGCGATTCGGGCCAGCGCTTCCTCCGGCCCGGTAAGGACAACGTTGACTTCGGACTCGGCGCTGAAGGCGGAGAAAGCTGCAACATTGAAGAAGTTGTCGCATTTCGCTACGAGCGGTGTCGTGCCGTCCACATAGGGCGCTCCCGGTGTGATCGAACAGCCAAGGAGCGCAACCGCATTGGCATTCATCGTTTTGAGCACGGGGGGCTTAAAATCAGAAATAGCGGCAAGACCGAAGGCGAGCCCGTCGCCAATAACCACCACACGGGTACGCCGCACCGCGCGGGGCCTCGCTCTCGTTGAGACGGTAGGCACGTTCGAAGATTTCGATGCGGAGATCGCCGCGTCGGTGACTCCGACGGCAGCGAATCCAAACGCGACCCCAATCGCGATCGTCGTTACCATTCGCGCCAAACGCGGCAGCTTCTTAAATCGGCGCTGCAGCTTTCGCCGCTTGCTGCGGATTTTTCGCCGTAATGTCTTTTTCCCACGACCACCGACGACCGGAATGTCCTTGGCCGCGAGCGGCGGATCTTTGATTTCTCTTCGCCGGCGCTTACTGAGATGCCGGTGGTGTTTCCATTTGGCATAGCGACTCATCGAATCATCATCTCGGGTAGGCCAGCAGCAAGCGTCATGGCAATTCTAGGAAGCAACTGCCTCTGAAACCCATCGGCAGACGTTCGCGCCACAGAAGCACTCGACGAACCGCCGCCCGCACGCCGTGATCGGCTCAGGCGGTGGCCCAGAGTTCGTTGTCATCGAAGTCCTGGGACTCGCGATCTTCTGACTCACAAGCTTGGGACTCACTGTCGCGCATTCCCGTAACCAGTCGCTGCATCGTTGCGACGATTTCGGCTGAGCCCATCATCGGATCCAAACTGCGAACCAGTTCTGGATCGAGCCCAGGGGCGATCACGGAATCGATCAGCGGGTGTTCGCTCGTTTTACGTTCCTCGCCATCGCCGAAGAGCTCTTCGTGCATTTTTTCGCCCGGCCGGAGCCCGGTAAAGACAATTTCCACCGGCGTGGCCGATAGTGCCGACATCCTTCGGGCGACGTCAGCAATCAACACGGGCTCGCCCATATCGAGCACGAGCACCTCACCTGCTTTACCAATCGCGCCAGCTTGCACGACCAGCTGCACCGCTTCTTCAATCGTCATAAAGAAACGACTGACTTCAGGATGCGTCACTGTGAGCGGTCCGCCAGTTTTGATCTGGCTCCGAAACGAGGTCAACACTGAACCCCGACTGCCGAGCACATTGCCAAACCGAACCGAAAGGTATGTCCCGAAACTGCAGTGCTGCGCAGTCCAGGCAGTGAGGCCTTCCGCGATGCGCTTCGAATAGCCCAGCACGCTCGATGGATTTGCGGCCTTATCGGTCGAGATATTCACAAACGTCGACACGCCCGCGGCCTTGGCCGCGTTCAGGACCGAAAGCGTTCCCCAGATATTGCTCTTCATCGCCTCGACTGGATGCGCCTCAAGGAGCGGCAGGTGCTTCAGCGCGGCGGCGTGAAACACGACATCTGGCTTGCGGGCACAAAAAAACTCCATCACGCGATCACGATCGCGGATATCGAGGAGCACCAGATTGGGCGAATCGAGCAACGCCCGTCCTTCAAGCGAAAGTTGCACCGCATGCAACGCAGACTCGTCGCGGTCGACCATGATCAGCTCAGATGGACCGAGCGGCATCAGTTGCCGACAAAGCTCGGAGCCAATCGATCCCCCAGCACCGGTCACCACTACTACGCGTCCGTGAATGTACGCCGAGATCTCCTGGAGTTCCGTTTCAACCTGCCGACGACCCAAGAAATCGCGCTCATCCGGTTGGCGAATATCTTCCACCCCAACTTGGCTGCCGAGGAGTTCTTGTACGGAAGGCAAAATCCGAACTTCAAGGCCGTGAGGGATCGCCAGATCAACGAGCTCGCGGGCAGTACTTGCGTCCGCGCTCGGCAACGCAATCAACAGCATCGAAGCTTCATACCGCTCAACCGCGCGAGCGAGATCGGCACGACCGCCGAAAACTCGGACGCCCATGATCGATAGTCCACGCTTGTCGAGATCATCGTCGAGCAGCGCCACGGGCAAATACGGAGAGGCCTCGTCGCGCAGCATCGCGTGGATGGCTTGCATGCCTCCGCTACCGGCGCCGAATACCAAGACCCGCGTGCGTTCCGTCGCACGAAGCATGAACCGACGTTCATGGGCGAGGCGCCATGCATAGCGCAGGCCGACCTGGATGACCAGGGTGAAAATCGAACCCGCAAACACTGCGACAATCGGAACGGGCCGCGGTGCCGGAATCGCGTCGGCAAGCAGCAAGACCGCAGTGGCTATGGCGAGCGTTCGCGCAACCGCAGCAACCTCTTCGAAGCTACCGAGAATCCACTTGCCTCGGTACAACCCAAGCCTTCGTCCGGCGACGACCTGCGCAATCCAAACGACCGGAAGCAATAGGAAAAAGTGGCCGAAGTTAATCGAATGCAAATGGAGAGCGAATCGCACGAGCGTCGCGGAAAACAACGCAATTGCCCATGCTGCACTATCAACGACCGCTTGCAGCGCGCGCTTGGGCGCCGCGGTCTTTCCATGCATGCCAGTGCTCTGGAGCCCGAGTTTCATACGTTCCCTTGGACCTGCCCGCTCCGGACAGCTCATCTGCTACGCCTCGTTTGAAACACCGTCTCCGACCACAGCATGCACGACTCTCGCCGAACGTGAATGCCCCGTCACTGGTATGGACCAGTGACGCTACGGTTTACGCCTCCGCGAACGCCGCCCAGGTGCACGACCGCCGAGTAGACATAGTGTGGCCCGGCCAGGACCATAAGCGCAAGGGCTACAGGCAAAATATTCCAGGCAGAAGGTGGCATTGTGGGGAAATTCACTCAATTGACACACGCGCTGCAATTTCAGCGTGGTCTCGGCACCGGATTGGCCACTGCGGGCATCGCGTTGATCCTCATTGCGACCCGCAAGTTCGGCCGCCGCCCAGCCGTTGCGGGAATCGCCGCGGTTGCTGGCGGACTCATCACGGTCAACGGCTGGGGACCCTGGCCAGCCACGCTACGACTTCCCGACCAAATCAGCCTCGGTATCGCACTCGCGCTCGTAACTGGCCTCGTCTGGGACGGCTTCACGAAATACAAGCAGCGGCACGCCATCGGCAAAATCGTTACCTTGATACCCAGCAGTCTGCTGATCTACGCCGGTCTGAGAACCACAACTTTGCACTGGGCTGCGACGGCCGTAGCGATTGCGATTCCCCTCTGCAGCGTGGTCGCCGTCGATTTCGAACACTTCCATCGACGTACGTCACTGAGCCCGTTGCTGATACTCATTTGTGTCGCCGGGATCTACACGACGACACCCGATACCGAAGGCGCTCGCACGCTGCTTGGTGCGGCACTTCCGCTGCTGATCTTCGTATTTCCAAAACCGCTAGCGAGCCTCGGACTGGGCGGGACTGCCGCGATGTTTGCCATGGTGTGGTCAGTTGCCGCGATCGAAGGAGCCGCCCGGTCAGGATCGATTGTCGGAGCATTGGGCTGTGCAGGCCTGCTGGTTGTCGAGCCGATCGCCCGGCGGCTCGTGCCGATACAGCGCGCCCGGCCGATACAGCGCGAGCGGGGCACTCCCCGCCGAGCCCCGAGCCAATTCCAACCCGCCATAGATGCCGCACGGGCCGGCGCACTCCAGTTCGCCGCGGTCGCGTGGGCATCCCGCGTCGCGGGATTTCAACACACAGCGCTCAACGCACTCGCGCTGCTTGCGTTGGGAATGATCCCAACCGCAATGGCCGCTCTATTGCTCGCGCAGCCTGCTCGCAGAAATCGCCAGCGGCAACCTACGAGTTAGCGCGGCGCGATTTCTCCTGCGTAGGCCTGAATCAATGCGATGCGTTCAGCGATGCGATCGATATCGGAATCCGACAACGCGGGATAGATCGGCAAACTCACTACCTGTTTGGCAATTCGGTCAGTGATCGGCAACGGCACCGCGTCGCGGGCATGCGAATCTTGGCGGTGCACGGGCGGGTCGAAATAGTTCCGCGTCTCAATACCTTCCGCTATCAACGAGCGAACCAGTGTGTCGCGATCGCAACCGAAACTTCCACTTTCGATCGCAATAGTGAAATCCTTGTAGGTGGATTCGTCGCCCTCATCGAGAATTTGGAGTCGAAGCCCTGGGATGTCCGCAAGTGCAGTCGCGTAGCGCTTTGCCATCGAGTGTCGGCGCGCCAGGTGGGCGTCAAAGCCATCGAGCGAACACAGCGCGACGGCGGCGTGCATCTCAGACATCCGACCGTTGAGCCCAACGAAACGAGTGTTGTAATCGCCGGGATTTCCGTAATCACGGCCCATCCGCAATGCCTCGGCGAGTGACGCGTCATTCGTGGCAACCAAACCGCCTTCGCCAGCGACCACTGGTTTCGTAGGGGTCAAACTAAACACTTCGGCAATGCCGAAGCTGCCAAGCGGGCGCGTTCCGCGTCGAGATCCGAAACCGTGTGCGGCGTCAAAGACCACTGGTACGCCAAGCGTTGCTCCAAGGTTTTCAACTTCCTCAGGGCGACATGGGGCGCCGAAAATGTGGGTTGCCAGGATGGCGCCAACGCCTTCGCTGCGTTCCTTGGCGTCACCAAGGTCGATCTGGAACCGATCCGGGTCGCACTCGGTGAAACGACAACGCAGTCCGTTCCAAGCCACGGCGTGCGCCGATGCCGAGAAGGTAAAACTGGGTAACAGAACGTCGTTTTGAACGTTGAGGACCCGAAAGACCAACATCAAGCCGGTCGTGCACGACGAAACCGCAACGACGTGATCGACGCCGAGCCGCTCGGCGGCCTGCGCTTCGAGCTCGCGTACCAACTTGCCGTTCGTCAACATCCCGGCATCGAAGGTCTCTTCGAGTCGAGCGAACACGGCTTCGCGAGACGGCGTCGGGGCACGAACAAATGGGACTGGCTCGGCGAAAGCTCGAGCTCCTCCAAGAATGGCTGGCTTGGTCATGCAGTCTGTTCCTTTCGTGAGAGAAATCCGCCCCACGTTGCGATAACGGCCAACACGCACACGCTGACCGTCGAGACGAGCACCGCGGTAACGGCGCTTGAATGAATTGCGAACACCCCGATCGCGGTCAGCACCGCTTGTGCCGCAACGCACTCGAGCACAGCTTGCACCCGCGATTGCCCACGGTCTACCAGTTGATCATAAACATGACTTCGGTCACCCGCGAACAGCGCGAGCCCCGAACGGCGCCGCCGCAAGATCGCGACCGCCGTATCGAACACCGGAAGCGCCACAAGCAGCGGGATCGTCACCCAGCTTGCAGTACCTGCCTTGCTTTGGAGCGACAACGCCGCGAAGAGCGCTAACGCGCCCCCGCAAAGATACGCGCCTGAGTCGCCGAGATAGATACGCGCTGGCGGCCGGTTAAACCACAAAAATCCGCCCAACGCGCCCAAAAATCCCAGCGCGGGCACCCGCACCGGACCTCCGATGATTGCAAAACCTATCGCCGAAGCGGCAACAACGCCACCGGCCAGGCCATCGAGCCCATCCAGGAGGTTGACGGCATTCACAAGCCCAACGACAAATGCGGTCGTGATCAGAAAACCGGCACGTCCGGGCGCGGGCACAAAGCCGCCGGCCACCAGCCCGATGCCGATCTCAAGCAGCAGCCGCAAGCGCGGTCGTAAGTCGCCGACATCGTCGGCGAGCCCGAGCACCATCAAGAGGGCCAATGGAATCAGCATCGATGGCCGAGCAAACGCGATTGGGCCACTCATCGCCACAAACACTGCAACTCCGCCAAGATACGGGATTGCCTCATGCTGGAGTTTCAGCGGCCCCGGACGATCCACAATCCCGAACCGACGGGCAGTCTTGGCGGCAACGGGTGTCGCAACCAAGCCGACGAGTAGCGCGACATTGAACGCGAGCATTGGATTCATTTACGCGTGGTCCTCGGCGACGATATGCAAGGGGTGGGCGTTGCGCCAGACCAGCACCGAAGAGTTTGTACCCGCATGAACCTGCATTGTCTCTACAAGAACAAATCCGCTCGCGCGATACAAGGCCAACGCGGCAGTATTGTCCGTTCCTGCGACGACTTTCACTGCTTGCAGACCGCGAAGTTCGCATTCGCGCAGAGTCGACGCCAACAGGGCCCGCCCCACGCCTCGCCCAGCGACATCATCAGAAACCGCGACGGAAAGGACTTCCGCATCGGGCAAACCCTCAGCCGTCGACGGATACCGCAGCGTTTCCCAGACTCGCGGCAGTGACCGAAGAATCCTCGGGGCCGAAATAAAACCGGCTACAAGACCATCTTTGACGATGAATTGTTTGTACAGGTGCGCAACGTTCACCGCGAGCGCGCTCATACCGACGACTTCAGACCCATGGTTGATCGCAACCGCCGCATAGCCACCATCCGAAAGGATGATGCGACGATAGAGCCGAGTCAGAAACCGTTCGCCCAGAGATGACAAGAAGCCCTCGGAAATTCGCGTCCTATGCAGATGAGCAATCGCGGGTGCATCCGAGACTCGCGCCACGCGTATCTCAACCGCATCCATCACAGGCCGCACTGTGTCCGCAGGCGGCCGTATGTCGTCAAGGTGATGTCGATGCTGGTTTCTTGATCGAATTCGAGAGCAGCTTTCCTGCGGCCAGCGTCACCGAACGCGCGGCGTAGTTCAGGCGACTCAACCAACGTGGTGATCGCACGCTCCAGCGCTAGTGCGTCGTGGGCCTCAACCAACAGCCCCGTTGATCCGTCATCGACTACTTGACGACATCCGCGGATATTGGTCGCAATAATTGGCACGCCCATCGCCGCGGCTTCCATCGCGGATCGAGGGAACCCCTCGCGGTATGAACCAAGCACGTACACATCGAACGCCGGGTAGATACGCTCGACATCGTCACGCGAACCCAAAAAGGTAATGTTTCCAAGCTTTTCTAGCTCTGCGATGTCGGCCTCTGTAATCGCGTCCGCTTTGTCTTCGTCGAGCGGTCCCACGATCACGAAATGCACGTTCATTTGCCGCGCCGCAAACGTTCGAGCTACGTCGAAGATTTCTCGATAGCCCTTTTCCCACACCAACCTTCCGACACACCCCACGACCACATCATCGCCGCTCGCCCCGAACGACTCCCGCAGCGCAGCGACCGAATCAGAGGCAATGGCATCGTGGGAGAAACGGGCGAGGTCGATCCCATTACCCATTACTTGGATCCGTTGCGGTGGGATCCGCAGCGCTTTCAGCGTCGATTCGTCTTCAATATTTTGCAGCAACTCAGCATCTGAGAATGCAGCAGCGATGCGCTCCAATCCGTAGACAACCCAACGCTTTACGAGCGGATCCTCGGGAAGCGCGTAGAGGCCGTGGACCGTATTGACGACAATCGGGACACGGGCGATACGTGCAGCCAGACGCCCGTACAGGCCGGGCTTCGGGTTGTGGGTGTGCACGATCATTGGTCGCTCCGAGCGAAACAACGCAATGAGTTCGAACAACGCTCGGATGTCGCGCCAAGGATTCATCGCCCGAGTCGCGTGTTGGAGTGCCACGTGGCGGATGCCGAGCTGCTCAAGCGTATCGACGTACCGCCCCGGCGCCGAAACCCCGACGACGTCGTAACCGGCATTTTGGAAGGCGACGAGTTGCGGGCCCAACAACAATGCGAGACTGATATCGGTGGTCGTCACGTGCATCACCTTGGGCCGAATCACGCGGAAGCCGTTCGGTAACGCACGCGATTCACCCATCGCCGAGCGTCGTCTTCAAGGCGCATTCCACCGTGGGCTTTGCGTTGGAAACCGGCCATGGAATCCGCGAATTGGATTGGAGACCGCAACACCCGATACGGGTCGATCGAACCGTAGGGATTCGGACGAGTCCCTGCGATTGCCGCGGTTTGAAACCGTGAGCGCACCGCGTTCTGCGCCTGTTCGGAACCGAGCAACGCTTTCGGATACGCGAAGTGTTGTGCCACGACATTCAGCTCGGTTCCAATGCGATCGATCGAGCGATCAAGCTCGTCGCACACCTGAGCCGCTTCCAAACGATCGAGCAATGCATGGGTGTGGGTGTGGGAGCCAATTTCGACGAGCCCGGTCGACAATGCGTCGCGCAGCGCACTCCACGAAACGGCCGCTCCACCGTCGGGAAATGCCCGTTGCGTATCCACGAAGTCGGTGGCGACGTACAGCAGCGACGAAATGTTGTGTTTGACCATGATCGGCAGCGCGATCTCAACAAAGTCGCGGGTGCCATCATCGAAGGTCACGACGATGGGATCGCCGTCGGCCAAAGGCGCGCCCGTAGCGAGGGCGGCGCCTAATCCCATAATCCTGCGGCTTTCGGACAGTGCCTGCATCTGTTCATCGAACAGCGACACCGGAAGATCAACTTCCATTGCAGTGGCCCGCCCGACCCGATGATAGATGAGCACGACTGGGCCGGCTTTCGGGCGCACGACGCGATCGAAGGCAGCCGCAGATTCCTTCAGCGCGAACTGTGCCCCACCGCGGGCTAACGACAAGACCGACTTCATTTTGAACGTTCAGCCTCCGGGAGCAGACTCGCTATAGGTATTTCACATCGGCGACCAGCCAGCGTGGTCTTGGTTCAGTAGCTCCCACAGTTGCGACTTGATCGTAGAACGAACCCAAGCTTTCACGCAATGTCACCCCAAGAAATAGGCGGAATTTTACCAACTAGAAGGGTTCGATGTCTCCCAAGGTCAAAGACCATTCGTTGATCGGGCGGAACTCGTTATTGTGCAACGCCCGCCAAGTGAGCGTCGGCCCGATGCCAGGCAGCGACAAGAACGTGCGACCCGGCCGATCTCCGATTCCGATCGCATAATCAAATTCGCCGCGGGCCGCTCGGAACGCCGCCCGCAAGAGGTTGCTCCGTGCGTTGCGGCGATCCGTAACCAGCACCAGCGCGATTGCAAGCTCCCGAGCCACGCCACGACGCCGGAGCCGAAACACGATCAGCCCGTTGCGGTCGCGGACCGCTCGATACGAAATCAACTCTCCGCCGTACCGCCACGATAAGACCGAAGGATCAAGCCGTGTACGCAGGCGATCTGGCGCAACCCGACCCGCGAGTAATTCGGCAAGCTCGGCATCGTTCACCAACACGTCACGCGCGCTTTGCGCGCTCAGGGTTGGTATCGAAAAGTGTTCGGCCACCACTTTGGAACGCACCATGCGCACCGCGCCCCGGAGTGACACCGGGCGGATCGGCACGGGCAAGACGCCAACCATCTGCCACCCCATCTTCAAATAGCCCGGCCGGCTTTGATCATTAGGTGTGTTGAAAACAAAATCGATGCCTTCGGACTCAAGCTCTGCAACTGCGACACGCGTCAGACGCGAAAAGAGCCCTTTGCCTTGGTAATCCGGATGAGTTGCAGTGTCGACGGCGCGCACGGCGGTGTAGTGCCTCGTACCCTGTTCGAATTCCCACCGCATCAAATAGCGAACGGCGATGACCCGCCCATCGTCGACGGCAACCCACGCGGGTGAGGGACCGAACGCATTTTCAAGGTGTTTCCAACGAAACAGCTCGGCGAAGCGCGGATCTTCTGAACGCCCCATGGCCGCTTCGATCAAAAGAAGCACTGCGTCGAGGTCGTCGCTCGTCGCCCGGCGAACTTCGATATCACTCATCGCGCGACCTTTCGATAAATCGCCTCAATGCGACGTTGCGCACGCCCCGCATCAAAATCCGCGGCGTGGGCTTTGGAAGATTCCGCCAAGGACTCGCGCAACGAAGCATCCTGTGCTACCCGCAAGACGGCTTGGGCGAGCTCCATCGCGGACTCCGCAGGGACCAGAATCGCGTCGCCGGGTTTGGCGAAGTGTTCGGCGATACCGCCGACGGCTGTCGCGACAATGGGCAGCCCCAGAGCCGTTGCCTCCATCAACGCGACCGGTAGCCCTTCCCATTTTGAACCCATGACGAAGATGTCGCATGCTGCCATGACTCTGACCGCATCGGGACGAAAGCCCGTCAGCGTCACCGTTGATTCAAGGTTCAACTCACGATGTAACGCCTCAACGTCGGTTTGCAGCGGGCCCTGCCCGACGGCCAGAAACTTCACATCGGCGCCGGAATCAGCCACGATTCGGGCCGCGTGCAACAGATTTGGCCAGTCCTTTTTCGGATGATAATTGGCGACAGTTCCGACAACCACGCACGAATCGCTGAGTCCGAATTCGCGGCGAACGTCCTGGCGGCCTTTGCGAAATGCAGCTACCTGATCAATGTCGATTCCGTGCACCAACGTTTCGCAGCGCCGTCGTTGGCGGCGACTCATCGAAACCCGAGCCTCTTCAGACACCGCGATGGTGGCCGAATCCATCCATGCAGTCCAAGCGTTCGCAAGGCGAGTCGGAGCCTTGAAGCTCGTCCACGCATTGTGCTCAGTCGAAACGATCGCGGGCCGAGATCGACGCGGCAAGGTTCCCACGACGAGTCTCGCCATGGCGGCAACATAAGGCGAGTGAACATGCACCACATGAAAGCGTTTGGAGCGCAGCAGCTTGCGGAGCCTTCTCAGCCATCGCAGATCGCGTTCATCGCGCACATCGAAACAATGGCTCACCACTCCGTGCCCTTCGAGCGCGGGAACGAGAGCGTCTTTCCAGGCCAGGAGGTACCCGACCTCATAATCGAATTGTTCGCGGTCGCGCATACGCGCCGCTGCGAGCAAAAGATTTTCGGCGCCTCCTGGTCCGAGCCCCTTGATCAGCCACAGAACATTTGTCTTCTGGCTCATCTCCGAGGTGTCAGCTTCCCGAGTGGGCACGAGGTGTTCCATGGTGCACGCAGTAGACCGCGTTCGCGGTTGCAATGCAAACTGCTCGATGAACGTGTTGCGGGCGTCGCAATCGCTGTTGATTTTGAGCGAACGTCAAGTTTGTCCGCTACGGTCCCCTGGGCCGTTGGCGATCCTGCCGAACGTTTCAAGGAGACGCGTTGACCGAACCATTGAAGCCAAAAATTGTCATCGCGGGAACTGGTCGCGCGGGCACAACGTTGTTGGTCCAGATCATGACTGATCTGGGATTCGACACTGGCTTTGCACGGGGCGTCCAGATCGACAACGAAGCCCGCGCCGGGCTTGAACGGAACATCTTGTCGCCGACGGCTCCAAGGGTGATCAAGAACCCGAAGCTCTCAACGGACCTTGGTGGCCTATTAGCTGCGGGAAAAGTCGCGGTCGAACACGTCATCATTCCGGTGCGGGACCTTGAAATTGCCGCGGCGAGCCGGGTGCGAGCATCGGGCTACGGCCGTTCGCTCAACGCACCCGGAGGCATGCTCTGGGGAGTCAAACGCGCAGGGCTCCAACATGCCGCGGTATCGGAACTCCTCGCTCAGTTGGTTACTACCGTGGCGATTTACGAACTGCCCCACACGTTCTTACATTTTCCGAGATTCGCTCGCGACGCGGATTACCTCTTCGCTCAACTGCACCCGCTCGATCCTTCGCTCACGATCGACCAATACCGAGAAGTCGCAGCGCAACGGTTCAAACCAGATTTTGTTCATGAAGCACGCTTAAATCAACAAGAGCAGCGCAAAGTCCGGTTCAACGAACCAGTAACGCTCTACAAACAGGTCAACGCAGGCATCCGCAGACGCGTTCGTTCACTCGGCAAGTAGCGATTGTTCGCGCGATCAGTCGTTAACTTTGATCGACGTCGATGAATGCAATTTTTGGATAAACGTGTACCGACTTGATTTTCCTCATCGCCTCAGCTGATTCAGGGAATTTTTCTGCCACGTATTCTCGGTGCACATCGTGCAGTAAATCCTGGACAAGAGAAATTGCTGTGACGGCTTCACCAGGAGCGCCACCGCCGTACGACGGCATGTACGCCGTCTGCATGTCTTCAATGACATAGGTACCGCCCGGCACCACGGATTGAAACAGGCCGGCAAACGTTGCACGGACGTGTTCGGCTATGTGACTGCCATCGTCGATGATCAGATCAAACGGACCCATCGCTCGCAATCTGGCAAGCAATTCGGGATCGGATTGGTCGCCTTGCACCGTGGAAACCCGGGGGCCGGGCGTGGTGATCGATTCAATATCGAGGCCGATAACCTCGGCATTCGGAAAATAGTCACGCCACATTTGCAGCGACGCTCCTTTATAAATTCCGATTTCCAATACCTTGCGCACATCGCTACGCCGGGCGCGAAAATGCGCCTCATACAAGTCGACGTACTGATGCGCGGTAGCACCTTTGTCCGAGCCATACACGGCGGCCAACCAGGCCAAGTTCCGGCGTGAAAAGCTCGCGAGCAACCGCTTGACGCCGATCGCGGGACCGACGCGTTTTTCAGATTCGACCCGGGCCTTGATTACCGCTCGGTAAAGAAACTGCCGCGCGCCGCTCGCATGCCATGCACTCATTGTGTGTTTCCTAGGTGAAGTTAGATGAACGTAGGAACCTGTCTCGACAGCCCAGGGATCAACGCGGCGGCCGCAACTCGAGCCTGCTCACGCTTGAGCAACCAAATTACCACACGTCGTCGTTTTGCCTACGGGATGCGACGGCGGATGCGTTATGCGTCACCACAGTCGTTATGGCCAGCACGCTGAGGATATGTTGGCGACGATGACCGACATCGAAGTCGCCGACGCCCAGGGCGCCGCGAAGTCGAGAGCCTCACGCGACGTAGGGCTTCTCGCGCTGCTGCTCATTTTCGCGGCGGCAGTGCCGATCGCGGTTGCCTCTCACTACGGAGCGTTGAAAATTCCGCGCAGCGACGACTGGAGCTACCTCCGCACCTTGTTTGTGTGGCATCGATCCGGCAAATGGGACTTCAATCACTGGGTGTCGATGACACTCGTCGGCCAGATATTTATCGCTGGACCAATCGTAAAGATCTTTGGCACGAGTATTCTGGCGGTACGGATGCTCGTCGTCGCGCTTGGTTGCGCCGGCCTTATTGCGGTATGGCGCATGGCACCCACTCTCGGCTTGCGATCAACCAGCGGGTGGTTTGTCGCAATGAACGTGGCGATCTATCCCCTATGGGGACCACTAGCTCCAACGTTCATGACCGATGTCCCGGCATTCGCTATACAGATGATCGCTATCGCGCTGGCTGCTCGGAATCTCCAACGCCGTGCGACAATCCGTGGGCTCATTGTCAGCATGGGCGCGGCAGGCCTCGCGATTTCAATCCGTCAGTATTCAATCGGCGTCGCGATACCGATTTTACTCGCATACTTCGTCGTAGCGCATCGAGACAAGAATCGGCCGTTGATCCGAGCAACATGGGCAGTCGCAATCGCATCACTCGTCGGCACCGCGTTGCTGTTGCGATGGTGGAGCCACGTACCGAACGGACGCGCCCTGTCGATTCAAGCGCCCAAGGGCTCGTCGCTGCAGCTGGCTTTTGAACGAGCGGGGGGCTTCCTGCGCTTAGCCGGCCTGAGCGCGGCCCCATGCATCATCTGGCTCGGCCCGCGACGTTTGTTGAAACGGGCAGGGGCGGCGTCCGCTGAGCTTTCAAAACTGATTGCAGGCGGCGCGGCAACGTTGCTCGGAGTTTCGTATTACCTGAACCCAACGGTGCCGTTTGTTGGGAACTACATCGACCGACGGGGCGTGCTTGCCGATGACATCTTGTTCGGAGCCCGACCCGATGTCATGCCTGGATGGGCATTCAATGCCATTACGGTCGTCGCATCGGGATTCGCGGTGATACTCGTACTCGCACTCGTTCCTGCGGTGGCCGCGAAGAGCTGGTCATGGGCGACCCGAGCCGAAACCATTTCTAAGCGGCCCGCGATGC
Organism: Actinomycetes bacterium; assembly: GCA_025360585.1. Taxonomy (GTDB): domain Bacteria; phylum Actinomycetota; class Acidimicrobiia; order IMCC26256; family PALSA-610; genus F1-120-MAGs023. The sequence continues at coordinate 59,125 of JANYBW010000018.1, forward strand.
TATTGATCACCTCGACAATCATTGCATTTTTCGTCATGTACGAGACCGCGACAGTCTTTCGCCTCCCGATCTTCGATCGCTACGCGTTACCTGCACTACCGCTTATTTCACTGTTGCTACTGGCGATCGAACCGGCTCAAAGCGAACCAACGCCGTTCAGGACTCAGGTTCGCACCGCCGCAACTGCCGTCGCCTGCGGAGTACTTTTCGCGTTGAGCGCCGCAATCGCCGCCGAATCCGCATCGTACGACGGCACCCGATGGGCAGTAGCAGAAGCAGCAGTCCGCGCCGGATATCCGATCGAAGATGTGTACGGCAGCTACGAATGGGCCGGATTCATTTTTGGACGAGCGCCCCAACAAAACGAAAACATCGCGATTCGCCAAAAGCTACGCGCCGAGTACTACCGGGGCTTCTGCGTGAAAGTCGTGATCGGCGACCAACACGCGGCGGCAAAAGACATCGTCGCCTCAGCGTTGAGCCACGCACCGACCCGATCTCCAGCACTGATTTACGCGCTGCGACAACAAATACCTTGCGCCAAGCCGCCGCACCCCAAAGGTTAATTCCCAGACGTTAATTCCAGGCCATAATTCCCAGACCTTAATTCCCAGACCTTAATTCTCTGGCGTTACGTCGGGTCTGGGGCCGCTCGTTGTTGTCGGCGCACGGCAACGACTCCCAGCACGTGACCGAAGCGAAGCCCCGCGTTCCAGACCCACCGAGCGCGTCCCTCGCGGGTTCGCAGAAAGAACAGCTTGCGGACAAGCCATACCCAGCCGCGCCATTGCGATGACGCGGGTACGACGACACCAAACGTCGAGAAGTGCTGCATCAACAATGGTTTTGCCCGGGCATAGTTCCGAGCCTGGTGCCACAAACCTCGCAAGGTATCGCGGTACCGATACGCAACGAGTGCTTCTTCGACGTAGTGCAACGGGATTCCAGCGTGCCAGGCCCGGAACGAAAACTCGACATCGGAGCCGTTGACCAAGGTCTCGTCGAATCCGCCGATCGTGTCGATCAACGACCGCTGAAATGCGACATTGCAGCTATGAGCGAACGGGAACATTCCCATAAAATTGCCGGATCCACTTTCGATGGCAAGCCCCCGCGTCCTCTGGAGCCAAGGTTCATTCAGAGAATGGACGTCAATGGGACCGGTAACAAACTGGTGCTGCTTCAGTGCTTCGCCGATCGCAGCGATCCAGCCCGGTCCGACTTCGTCGTCGGAGTCACACATCGCAATCGAAGCGCCAAAGGACTGCGCGATTCCGACGTTTCGCGCGTATCCGATGCCACCGCGTTCGCTCGCATGCACAATTCGAATCCGTGAGTCACGATGCTGCGCTTCAGCCGCGATCAATAGCGAATCGTCGGTTGATCGATTATCGACCAGGACGATTTCCCACCTGCCGTCCCAGATCTGGGAGCCCAAGGCGTCGCACTGCTGGCTCAGGGTTGCGCTGGCGTTGTGAACTGGGACAACCACAGAAAGGTCGCAACCAGCGGTGTTCGCATCGTCGAGGATCTTTGGGTCCGCTTCAGACATGCGATTCGACCGCCACCGACATCGCTCGTTCAAAATTCGTGACGATGGTTTCGGGATTCACGTCTGGGCGCATGGCGTTGAGCGAAGCAGCCTGGCACAGTTGATCGTATCGATTCGATGCTAGCGAGGCCCGCAACGCGCTCACCCAATCCGCCACAGGTGCATCGGCCGCGACGAGCAGCCCACCGGCTCCCACGGTTTCTTGAAGCGAAGCAAAGTCGCTCGCGATCACCGGGATGCCGTTTGCCTGCGCCTCGAGCACGACCCGAGGCCGAGTATTCGTGAGGGTCGGAACTAACAAAATATTCGCGTCGCGATATACCTGTCGGACGTCTTCGACTCGATCGCGAAATTCAACATTCGTCAACGACGCGACGCGACGTAACAATGCTGCTCGTTCATCGGGGGGAAGTAGCCACGACTCCTGAAATACGAATTGTAAGTCCGTACAATGCATAGCGATTCCATACGCGGTCTCGAGTCCGTTGCCAACAACGGGGTTCACAAACAAGACTCGCTCGCGGCTCGTGGCAGTCATCGAGTTCTCCAGAGTCACGACGGAGGGAATCATCGTCGCGGCAATGCCATGACGCTGCGCTTCGCTCGCCAAACCGTGCGAATTCGCGAGCAGAACATCCGGCCAGTATTTCTTGACGGTGGCGTAGTACAACGTTGCTTCTTCGCGGATGTACAACGCCACGGGTATCTCGAAACCGCGGCAAAAACCCATCACTCGTTGCCACGCGACTGGATCAACACCGTTCACAACCACGATGTCCGGGCGCTGTCTCGCTAAGACCTCCGGCAGCGCGTTTTGCACCAGCACCGATGCCCAACGGCTAGCTCCGCGATTTTGGGAGCCACTGAGGGTTGGCTGGCGTCCAGGGCGCGCCCCTAACCATTCAAGCGCTCGACCACCGGCCGGAACCACTTTGCCAACGTGCACGGCAAGGTTGATCGTTCGTCTATACAGATACTTGAATCGGTCCGTTGATTCAACGCGATGCAACACAGTTACATCGTGATCGCGGTTTGCGAGACGGTCGGCAAGATCGAGCGTACTTTTCAGCGCCCCGCCACCCTTACTCCCGCTTACAAAGACAAATCTCACGCCTACCTCGAAATTTCCGTTGACCTGCCTCGTTGACGTCATCCTAGACCACTCGCCCAAATCTCAGATTCCGAAGCGACGGCTTCGGAGGCGCCGACGAGTAGGTCATGGATCCGCCAGTGAAGCCACAGCAATAAACCCGCACGCAGGATTCAGGTTTAGGATCACCGCTGATGCTGCCCCGCGACCGTTCCCCGCTCGGTACGATTTTTTGCTTCGGAGCCACGTGAATGCCTGTGCGTTGTCGGTGGTCATACCCGTGCACAACGCGAGCGAAACGATTCGAAGCCAGCTCGATGCGTTGATCGCCCAATCGGTACCGTTCCCCTGGGAAATCATCATCGTCGACAACAACTCGACGGATGACTCCGCGGCGATCGCTTCGATGTACAGCGAGACGACAAACACTCCACAGATTCGAGTCGTCGCCGCATTCGATGGCCAAGGGGCGAGTTACGCGAGAAATTTTGGGATTGCCGAAGCCCGTTCCGAAGCGATCGCATGCTGCGACGCCGACGACATTGTTGGACCTTCGTGGGTCGCGACGATGGGAACCGCACTCCAGGAACACGACGTTGTCACCGGTCCGCTCGAAGTCCGGCAGCTCAACCCGGCCTGGTTGGTCGCGACCCGTGGCATTTTTGCGCTGGATCGAATCAGCACGTACGCCGGCGCGTTTCCGCTTGCCGGCGCCGGCAACATCGGCATGCGACGCTCGGTGTGGGATCAAGTAGGCGGTTTCGATGAAGAAATGCGGGGGGCCGGCGAAGATATCGAGTTCTGCCTTCGACTGTTCCTCCGAGGCATTCCATTGCATTTTGAAGCAAACTGCATCGTTCACTATCGCTATCGCGGGGATGCTCGGACCCTGTGGAATCAGGGTCGCTTCTACGGACGAGGCCGCCCGTTGATTTTCAAACGACTGCATCGCAGTGGCATCGCAACGCCGTCGCGATGCGCGGGTTGGAAATCATGGATGTTGTTGGTGCTCTGGTTGCCTCGAATCGTCAACCGCGATGGGCGAGCGGCTTGGTGTTGGATCGCGGGCAACCGGCTTGGACAGCTCGAAGGCTGTCTGCGATGCAGGTCGATTTGGCTATGAATAGAGACTCCTCCACCGATCCAGCGGCGACCGTCGAAATCTGTTTCGCCAGCCTGAACACCAAACGAGCAAGTGAGCTCTGCCTCTTATCGATGCGTGCACGAGCGCAACACCCGTTTCACCTGAAAGTAGGTGACTGTGGCTCAAACGACGGCTCGATCGAAATGTTTCAGCGATACGAACAGCGCGGGCGTTTGGCATTGGAGGTAGCTCCAAATGGTCGAACGCACGCACAATGGCTCAACCATTGGTTCTGCGCTACCGAGTGTCGGTATCTCGTCTTTTGCGATTCGGATATCGAATTCTTACAAGCTGGCTGGCTCGCGACGATGATGCGGACGGCTTTGGAGTCTGGCGCCGCGCTCGTTGCGACGAGAATCCAAGCCGAGAGCGGGATTGCGTACACGAACCCCAAGACCGGAGCGGTGCGTACGCTCGCGCCGCGACCTGAACCGTGGCTCATGCTGATGGACACTGTTCAGATCTCGCAATGTTTCCAACCTGATTTTTCGTATCGAGACCAGGTCCACGACGATGGCACCAAGACGGCGTTCGATGTGGGTGCAGTCTTTTACGAACAACTCCTATCGCATAGCTTGAAGTGCGCGACGCTCGCCGATACCTTCCAGGATTCGTACCATCACTTCGGTGGCCTGACATGGCTGCGACGCGGCATCTCCTGGAAGCAGCAAGCGCGACAGGTCGTTAAACGGGCGTGGGTCACATCGCGATGGTTACGCGCCAAGGCGCTCTATCGGTAGTTCGAGAGGTTCGGCTACCCTGCCGCCGTGGAATCGGGCATCGAAACCCAACAATCTCGCCTTACCCAGTGGCTCAATCGCCGAGGGCGCGGATCTCGACCGGTAGTCGCGTTCGCGATTGCGATGCTCGTGACGCTCGTGGCATCCGAGGTCGCGGTTCGCGCGGTCGAGTCCCGCCTCCCAGAGCCCCGCCGCTATATCTCTGGGATCGCGCAAAATTTCGTTACTGAGATGAACCTCCTTCGGGCTCGTGGTGTTACGAGCCGCGTGACGTTCATCGGGACATCGATGACCCAACGAGATATCGATAGCAACCGTTTGGAAACGTTGCTCGGGTGGCCCGACACCAGCATTCATAATGTTTCGCTCCCGGGCTCCCAGACTCCAGTACTGCAGCGATGGATCTTGCAGGAGGTCGTGCCTCGCATCCACCCCAAGGTCGTTGTGTGGGGTATCTCGTCGCTCGAATTCAACAGCGGGCGCACTGAGCATTCGATCGACGCCTACGAATCGTCACGCGCAACCGAATCTGGCTTCTTTGGCGCAGCCGATCGAGCCCTTGAGCGAATCGCGCTTTCAAAAAACCGCGATGCACTCCGAGACCCGTACCTGCTCAAAAGCGCAGCCTCAGGCAAGGCGTCACGCTTTACGCAAGCGCGTCCCCTATCGAACCGGGCGACGTGGCAACTCACCTACCCAAAACGCAGCCCACAACAACTCCTCAAATTTCAAGCGACGCACCGCAAGTATGTCCACGACGTGCAACTCCATCGTTTCAAGACTGGGCCGAGAGAGCTACGGGCTTTCGAAACGACCATCAAGCGTTTGCGACAACTAGGAATCCACGTCGTTGTCGTGGTCATGCCCGTTCCGTCTTCATACTTGAACGCTCACCCCAATGGAGCACGCGATTACGAACAGTGGCGCAACGCCGCCGTAGCGACGGCGAACGGCGCAGGTGCCGATGTCGTCGATCATCTCGACCGTTCAATGGCTGATGACCAATTCCGAGATGCTGAACACCTTTCGACCGTACCGGCGCGCGACACATTCACCCCGTTGATCATGCAGCGCCTCACGTCGTTGTCTTGGTGGAAGTCAACCTTTCCAACATGACGTTCAATTCCGTTCAATTTTTCGCGTTCTTTTGTGTCGTCCTGGCGCTGTATTGGTCGGTTCGCCGTCGCTCGGCGCAAAACGCCATCATCGTGGTTGCGTCCTACGCCTTCTATGCATTTTGGGATTGGCGTTTCCTCGGGCTACTCGCGGCAACCACGCTGATCGACTTTCTCGCAGTGAAGCGAATCCATGCGGCTCAAGGTTCCGCGCGTCGCTCCTGGATGATTTTTTCGGTGTCAATCAATCTCGGCGTCCTCGCCTTTTTCAAGTATTTCAACTTTTTCGTCAGCTCGGCGACCAGCGCGCTCCGAGCGGCGCACTTCGACGTCTCGAGTCCGGCCATCAAGTTTGGGCTTCCCATCGGGATCAGCTTCTACGTGTTCCACGAAATCAGCTACGCGATCGACGTGTACCGACAGCGCTGCGAACCCGAACAGAACTTGCTGACCTACGCAGCATTTATTGCGTTTTTTCCACAACTGGTTGCCGGCCCAATCACCCGCGCTGCGCACATGCTCCCCCAGTTTCGCAACGAACGCGCGATCCCCGACAAGCAACGCACATATTCGGCGTTCGTTTTGATCCTGACCGGTCTCTTCAAAAAGGTTGTGCTCGCGGACGGAGTCGCGCCCTATGTGAACGACGTCTTCGGACATCCAGCCGGCCGAGGTTTCATCCCGCTGGGGATCGCAGCATTGGGGTTTTCGGTACAGATTTACGGCGACTTCGCGGGCTACACCGATATCGCTCGCGGCGTTGCGAGACTGCTCGGATTCGATCTTGCTCGTAACTTTGAACAGCCGTATTTGTCGCTGAATATCACCGAGTTCTGGCAACGGTGGCACATCTCGCTGTCATCCTGGCTGAGCGATTATTTGTACGTTCCGCTCGGCGGAAACCGAGGAAGCAAGTTCGCGACCTATCGGAACCTGATGATCACCATGGTGCTCGGCGGATTGTGGCACGGAGCTTCCTGGCATTTTGTGTTGTGGGGTGCGCTAAACGGCGTTGCGCTGATCGTGCACCGCGCTCGGCGTTCGACCACCCGTCAAACTGCCAATGCCTTGCAGCGCAGCGACGCACCCCGCATTCTCGCTACGTTCACGTTGGTAACTGCATTGTGGGTGGTATTTCGGGTCTCGTCCGTCAGCGGCATCATCGACGTTGTTCGGGGCCTCGGCAACGGGCCTATGGGCGCACACCCGGGTAAGTGGTGGCCGAATCTTCTGCTCGTCTTGGCGGCAGCCACGACTATGTTTACGATGGACATCGTCGATCGACACCGCAAAGTGTGGAACCCGTTGGAGCGCTGGCCCGCGGCACTCCACGGGGCCTTGGCTGGCGCGGCAATTGTGCTCATCGTCATTTTCAGTGGAGCTCCGCCAACTCCATTTATCTATTTTCAATTCTGAAACTGGGCCGAATGACCGAAACAAACAGAGATCCCAGCTCGCCAACCACTGCCTACGCCTCGGTTCGTAGTTTCGGGAGTCTCCTGGCGCAAGCCTGGTATTCACCGATGTTGCTCGCCGTGTCGCGTTTGCATGGCGAACATCGGAGGCGCTTCGACGCCGATGTGCGACGGTGGTCAGAGCTCACATCCGCAGGTAACGGCTCGACACTGCGTTTGCTGGCCGCGTACCCAGAGTTTCGAACGCTCGCGTGTTATCGCATGCGCCGTGGCGGTGCGCGCAGCGCGATCGGTGCCGCGATCTGCGCGATCATCTATCCCGGAGAGCGCACGCTGCACCTGACTTGTGCCGATATTGGAGCCGGACTCTTTATTCAACACGGTTTCGCGACCGTTGTGGCCGCGCGCAAAGTTGGCGAAAATTGCTGGATCAATCAACAAGTGACCATCGGGTTCGATCGCCCGAACGATCGTCCATCGCTTGGCGACAACGTCAGCGTCCACGCGGGAGCGAAGGTCTTTGGAGACATTACGGTCGGCGATGGAGCCAAGGTCGGCGCCAACGCCGTCGTCCGGATTGATGTGCCGCCGGGGTACACCGCCGTCGGAGTTCCTGCACGCTTGTTGCCACCAAAGTCGCAACGCAGTTAGCGCATGCACGCGTATTGGTACTGGCCGTTCGCGCGCCCCGAGGAGCTCGATGTAGCTCGTGCGTTTGTCGAGCGGGGAAATCGGCTTGATTTACATGTGATTCACGACCGGGTCACGTCGTTTACTCCGGGTGCCGGCCTGACCCTGCTCGACGATCTGCCAACGGTTCCAATTCGAGCCGAAGGCACAATGAAATGGCTGGCCTCACGAAGTGCTGTCTATCCTCGACGTGCGGTTCGGCGAGCTCGAATCGTGGGCGCTGGCGACTTCGATGTCGCTCATATCATCTATTTGAACTACTTCACAGATTTCGCGGCAGTCCGAGCGCTCAACCGTCATGCTCCGACCGTTGCAACCGTTCACGACGTGGTGCCTCATCAGCAACGGGTTCCAGAATTGGTCCAACGCAGCTTGTTGTCTCGTCAGTACGCGAGTCTGAATCACGTCGTGGTGCATCACAAAAGTGTCGGGGTCCGCCTTCACGAAGAGTTCGACTACCCGACCGCACAGATTCACGAGATTCCCTGGGCGATCCCACCGGTCGCGGCGATACCCAGACCCGTTGCGACCGACAACGCCTTTACCCTCTTGATGTTCGGAACGCTGCGCCGTAACAAAGGTGTGGCGCAATTGCTCGAAGCAATGAAGATCAATCGCGACCCCAACCTCCGCTTGGTTATCGCTGGTCGCGGCTTCGCCGATGTCGAGGCATTGGCGCTCGCCGGAGCCGAAGGCGACACCAGAATCACCGTGGAACTCGGTTACGTCTCATCGGAGCGAAAAGACACGCTCTATCGAGCGGCCGACCTCGTCGTGCTGCCGTACACCACGTTTTCTAGTCAAAGCGCCGTACTCCACGATGCGTACGCGTACGCCACACCCGTGCTTGTAACCGAGGTGGGAGCGTTGGGACATTCCGTTCGCGAGGACGACACCGGTTGGGTTGCGCCGCCCAATGCGCCAGAGGCGCTCGCATCGACAATCCAGGCTGCGCAAAACAATGGCACATTGCGCGAGCGGTATTCACAGAACTGCGCGACGGTCGCGCACGCTCGTCGCCCCGCGGTCGTCGCTGGGCTGCTCGAAACCTTGTATGGGCGCATCACCCATAGGCACTAAACGCTTTCGAAACCGACAACTTGCTCATTTAGAACGTCGCTAGGACAGCCGACACAATCCCTGAGTTATCGCATGGACGCGACGCCTACGGCCAAGAACTCAACCGGTAGTATTCACCATCTCACACGAGTAAAAACGGCTCACTCAGAAGTGCGGAACCCATGGAACTTCGACATCTACTGCAAGGTTTCCTCAGAAGATGGCGAATCCTCGTCGTTTGTCTCGTCGCTGGATTCGTGGTTGGCGGGCTACTCGGGAGCCAGAGCGACTCCACATCAAAAACGCCAAAAGATCAGCCGAAACAATCGTTTCATGGCGTCGCGACATTATCGGTGAACATCCCGCGCGACCATTTGAATCTCGATCAACTGGTGTTGTACATAGCGCTTGGCGCTCCAGGCTGCAACTCGACCATCGGAAAAAAAGATCCTGCGTGTATAGCGGATTCCGCAGCACAACCGTTCGGCTATAACTCGTCTGAACCAGTCACGTCCGCAGCCGCCAGCGGCGGCGTACGGCTCAGCTCCCGCGGCGTGAGCATTGCGCACCTCGGAATTATGATTTCTCCCGACGGAGCGACGAACACGTTGACGTTGACCGGCGACGGCAACGTGCAATTGCGCGATGGTGCAGCATCAGACATCAATGACTTGACCGACAAAGAACTCGCGGCGCGAGTACTAGACAATCTCGGCGAAGCCGCGATTCGTTGGCGTCAAGGCGTCGCCAGCGCGGAGTACGACGCCAAACACGCCGACGCCCAGGATGCGCTCAAGACGTTCCAGCGACAACGCTTTCAAATCGCGACGCAGATCAGCCAGATCACTGATCCGAACGACCGAGACCGAATCCGACTGATCAATTCGCTCGTCAAAAAAGATAGCGATATCCAGAACCAAGGCATCGCGATTCAAAAGATCGAACAACTCGGGTTCAACAAGAACGAGATTTCTTTCATCCGGCGCGCGGCGGGCAATGTCAGCGCGACATCCACGAGTTCGGTCTCGTTACCGAGCGGATCGCGCGCATTTTTGCTCTACGGTGGCATCGGCGGCCTTGGCCTTGCGATCGGGTTGATCCTCACGCTCGAACGCCTCGATAGCGGAGTCCGCGGGGCAGCCGCGGCAGAAAAAATCGCGCGGATCTCGGTCATCACCGAAATCCCCTACATCCGCACGCAACGCCGCGAGAAGTTCGCCACGATCTCGGTCACAGCACCCACGTCGCTCGCCGCCGAGGCGTACCGCGGCCTACGTACCTCGTTGTCGATGCAAGCGTTGGCAGCAGCATTGTCGGGCGAAGACCTCGCCACAATCGATCTTGAAGATCAAGTCGATATCGCGAACAACGCTTCACCGAAGGTCATCCTCGTGACCTCACCAGGGCCGAATGAAGGCAAAACGTCGACGGCCGCAAATATTGCAGCCTGCTACGCCGAGACCGGCAAACGGGTCCTGACGATCGACCTCGATTTCCGACGACAACGCCTTTCCAAATTCCTCGGTGGCGATCCCAACAACGGCTTGTCACGGGCAGTCAACGAACAGGGCATGGAAACCATGTTCGAATCGCTGCTTCAGCGGACCTTCATTCCCAACGTGGACTTCATCGCGAGCGCCGACAGCAATGAGTCGCCGGCGCGCGCCGTCGAGCTGGCTCGCGCCGCCATCAAGCACGGCGCATCCATCGCCGACGTGATCGTCTTGGATTCGCCCCCGCTACTGCTCACCAACGACACCTACGATCTTTTGCATCTTTCCGACGCATTGGTGCTCGTCGTGCGCGATGGCAAGACATCAAAAGCGGCGCTAGAACGATCGAGCCAACTCTTGCGACGAATGAACGCGAGAATCGCAGGCATCGCCTTGGTCGGAGTGACTGCAAGTTCTGGCGGTGGCTACGGCTACTACGGCTATTACGGCTACTACGGCTACTACGGCAAGGCCGGTGCGGGTTCGCGCCAAGCATCGAAGCGAGTTGGAGCCACCAACGAAGCGCTCGACGACCACGAGCTGCCTCAGGCTGAGCCAGAAGAGGCTTCTTTAGACGGCAGTGATGCTTCAGTATGAACCGACCTACTCGAGGTCGCCGAACACGCTGAACAAAGGATTGGGCGGTCGCACGATGATCGCGGTGAAGCATCCTGATCAATCGACGTTGGCCACAAGCGAGCCATTCGTTTTGAATGCTTCGGCCGCGAGGGTATGGGATCTGTTGGAGTGCCCGATGACCTCGTCTGCGCTGATCGCAACAGTCCGCGCTGAGGTGCCAACCGCGCTCGTCGACGACGACCAGCTGGCGCAAAGTATCAATTCGGTCCTTGAAGAACTCACCGACCGCGGAGCGATCGACCGTGGCTAGCGATACCGAGACACTCACTACCCACGTCGCGGGGATCGGGCTTCGCGACGTACGAGCGGAAAGCACATTCACGAACGGTCAACTCGACGATGCCGCCTTCGACGCGTTTCTCACGAACGTCAGTACCCAACGATTACTGGGACTGTTACATCACGCCGTCACAGTAGGAGCGATGCCAGTCACCGTCAGTCAGGCCGAAACCATCGAGGCTGCCCAACTGGGCGCGTTGGCAATCGACTTGACCCTCGAACAGCTCCTTTGGCACGTTGGTGATCTCCTCGATACCGCTCAAATCCCGATGATTGTTTTAAAAGGTCCTGCGTTTGCTCGTCAGTTCTATCCAAACGCCGAACTCAGGCACTATGGCGATATCGACATTCTCGTCCCCGGTAAGAATTTCGACGAAGCTATTGCATTGTTCAGAGCCCGTGGCTGCACCGCACGATTTTTAGAGCCCCGGCCACACTTTACGAGTCGATTCGGCAAAGGCGTATGCGTCGAGTCCCAACACGGCCTCGAGATCGACGTACATCGCAGTTTCGTGGCCGGATTCTTCGGCCTTTCCATCGATCCGAACCGATTTTTCGACGCGCCGGGTTCGATCACGCTCGCCCCTGGGCGCACGATTCAGACACTCGCGCGGATCGATCAGCTGCTCCACGCGACATGTCACGCGATGCTCGGCTCCAACGTGGCGCGCTTAGTGCCATTGCGCGACACGTTGCAGATTGCGCAAGACCTCACTGAAAATGAATCGATCGCCGCAATTGAGCGGGCGAACGAATTCCGTCTTGGTCTCGTGGTAACCAAGGCGCTGCAGACTGCAGCCACAACCTTGAGCTGCACGATCCCCGGGCACTTCGCGCAATGGGCCCATACGTACCAAAGCGACGCAACCGAACGTTCTGCCTTCGACGGGTACCTCGGGGCGAACCGCTCCTATGCGAGCCAACTCATGATGAGCTGGCAAGCGATACCGCGCGTCAGCGACCGTCTTCGTTATGTCGGCGCGTTGATGGTCCCGACATCGGAGTATCTCCGCGAGCGCGATGGAAGCTATCGAAGGCGCGCGAATCGCGCGCTACGACTGGTCCGCAGACATGGCCACGGTTGATTCACTCGGCGAGATCGACCCGGACGACCTATCCGACGATCTAGCCGTTGCGGGTTCGGAACTCAACGGTGCACCGCAATCTGGCCTGTACCTCGCCGTTTACATCGTCGGCGGAGTCGTTCTCATCGGTACCGCGCTCTACGGGGTCGCATCTGGCCAGCTGGATCTCGCCGCAGGCGTGCTCGTCAGCGCCATTCTGTTTGGGTTGACTTCACCGATCGCTCGATATTTCTCACGCCGCGATCAATCCGCGGCAACCTATTCGCTCATTATGGCCGGGGTCATCGCGAAATTCGTCGGAAGCATCATGCGATACCTCGTCCTCGAAACGATCTACCGCGGCAGTGGAGACAGCCTCGGCTACCACCTCTACGGCAAGCAGCTGGCGTCGCCGTATCGGCATTTCAATTTCGGAGTCAACGTCGGCCCGACGACAGGAACCGGCTTTATCCGGCGACTCATCGGCGTCGTGTACGCGATGTTCGGAGTTAGCCGGCTGACGGGATTCTTCGTCTTTGGATGGTTTGGATTCCTTGGCGCGCTGCTGTTGTGGCGTGCTTTTGTAATTGGCTATCCCGAAGGCAACGTGACTCGTTATGGGCGCCTGGTGTTCTTCCTACCATCGTTGATGTATTGGCCATCGGCAGTGGGCAAAGAAGCGTGGATGGTCTTCGGCATTGGCTGGGCATCGTACGGGGTCGCGAACCTCACATCGCATCGGCGCGTACGCGGCATGGTCGCGATCATGCTTGGAATATCAGTGATGGTCAGCACGCGCCCACACGTGGCGCTGATCGTGGTCGTCGGGCTCATGCTGTCGTTTTTATCCCGGAGGCCCGGCGAACGCTCCCCGTTTTCGGGTTGGGCAACGATTGTTGTCGTCGTGGTTGTCGTTGGCGGATCGCTGGTTGTCGTGCAAAAGACCCAAAAGTTCCTGGGCGTTGGAACGATCACTCAAGAAAGTGTCGACACCAAACTTGTGGGTACTCAGGATCGCACGGCGGAAGGCGGTTCGCAGTTTTCGCCGGTTGTGGTGCATTCACCCAAGGACCTTCCATTGGCTTTCGCCACCGTTGCCTATCGTCCCTTTCCGTGGGAGGCCCACAGTCTTCAAGGCGGCGCGGCGGCGATCGAAGGGCTGTTACTGATCGGCTTGACCATCCGCTCACACAGCAGTGTCCGTCAAGCGCTGAAATCAGTGCGACGAGCGCCGTACGTCACGTACGCGCTCGGATATCTCCTCGCGTTCGTTGTCGCGTTTTCAAGCTTCTCCAACTTCGGGATTTTGGCACGGCAACGTTCGCAGCTACTGCCGATCTACCTTGTCTTTCTCAGTCTGACCGTCCGAGGAGAACACGAGGATGAGGAAAGTCTTGGCGAAGACATTCCGGACCCAGCGAGTCATGGAACGCAGTAGCACTTCATCGTTTCGCATTGGATCGGTAGAGCTGCACTTCCAAGAGCACCTCGACGACGCCATCATCTTTTGGCTTGAGAAACATTTGGGAGCCATCGATGCCAGTTGGCTGCCGACGGCCGCACGATTTCAGATCACGAGCGACGGCAACGAAGTAACCCTCGCTAAGGACTCCATCGTGTTGCTGGACGCAGCACCCATTCCTAGTTTGTTACCCCGTTTGATGTGGGAGCTCAATCAACTGGCATCTGCCCGTCGAGATATCGCATTGCTCCATGCCGCGGCCTGCGTCGCTGGCGACACGACTCTGGTGATTGTCGGCCGCCCCGATGCTGGCAAGTCCACGATGGTCGCGGCACTGTGCGCCGCGGGCGCGCGATATATCACCGACGAGATTGTTGGGATCGACGCAACGGGTCAGATCAGCGGCTACGCCAAACCGATTGGGCTCGATGCTGGATCTTGGAGCGCGGTACCTCAGCTTGAACTTGCGATGCCCAACGCGACCAGTTGGCCGTATTTTGGCCAAGTCAACTACTGGACGCCGACCGCCGTCGCACCGCGACCAACCGGACCCACGCTCATCATCCTGCCGGAATTTGGGCCGGATCTGAGGTTCGCGACAACTTCGGTCGAGCCCGCGCGTGCGCTCCTCGCCCTGGTACAGCAATCCTTCAATGTCTACGACGTAGCTCAAGAAATCGGCTTATCGGTCATTGCCGGCCTCGTTCGTAAAGCTCCAACCCATCAGGCGCAATATCAATCGACGGCGCAAATACTGGAGTGCATCGACAGTCTCCTCGGCGCACCATGACGATCGTTTGGCGCATCGCATTTTGGGTTGAAGTATTCGGCGATTCGGCGCTCATCTTCGATTGGGAACGTCGCGAGAGTCACGTGTTCAATCGCAGTGCGTACGAAATATTTTCACGCGCCGAGACGCCGATCAGCGACGCAGACCTGACCGACCGGGTACAGCAAATCGCAGCAGAACACCCCAACGTCCGAGCCGACGTGATGGATTTTATCGATGTCGCTCTCGCACGCGGCCTGTTCGTCGAGTTGGCGCAGACGGGTTCTTAGACCTCTTCGTGGATGTCGTCGGCAACGGCAAACATTCTGCGCATCCCGACCAACATTCGCCCAAAGACTACGGCTACACCACCGATGACAACCAGTGTCTTGGCATCGGTACCAGTGGCAGGCAAACGGCCGCGATGACCATTGCTGTTGCCGTGTCCACCGGCGCTGCCCGAACCGCCACCGCCACCGCCAGTACCACCGGAACCGTTCGCCGGGCCCGTTCCGCCACCGTTACCACTGACTCCACCACCCGACGAACCGCGAGTCGTGTTCGTCGTGCGGCGGGTTGTCGTAGAGCCGCCTTGAACCCGAGCATCGGAAATCCGGAAGGTCTCTTCACAAAAGACTTCATCGCCAGCCCGGTTACGTCCGCGCATCACGATGCGATATGAGCCCGCTCGCAACAATCGCGACAACCGGAAATGCACGGTGACGCTTCCGTTTGCATCCGCGGTCGCGGTTGTGAGTCGGGTTTCGCCAGGACGCAAATTGAACGAGACCGTTCCGCCGGGCATCCACCCAGTGCCATGCATCGTCAGCTCGCCCCCACGGGCAACTTCTTTTGGCGTGAGTGAACAAGTAATGCCAACATTGGGTCGCGTTGTTGACGTGCTCGAAGAGGAACTGCTACTGGAGCTGCTGCTCGACGAAGAACTACTGCTCGACGAGGAACTACTACTTGAACTCGACCCGCCGCCCGTCGTCGTCGTCGGGCAGTCGCCCGAGGTCGGGCATCGAGACCCGACGCCTCCGGCAGCGTAGGCCGCGGATTCGATTCTCGGTGCGGCCCAAAGCGCCGCACCGGCGACGACCGATACCTGTGCGCCGCGCACCATAAATTGGCGTCGCGAGCGATCCGCGTTCGGCGAGGAGAGTTCTTCGTGTTCGTCAAATTCGGTCATTGCCGTCGCCTTTCATGGGCAGCAATAAATGATCTGCAGCGAGTGAATCTGAGCTCGCGGGAGCTCAAGTGGTTGCGCGAAATCGACGCGAATTGCTTGACCCGGGGCGTCGTTGACGACCGCACCGAGTTTGCATTCTTGTTCGGCCCGAGCGTAACCCAAAATAAATTGGCAACGATCGATCGCGCCCACAAACGACCCTGCCGACATAGTCACTGACCAATCCGTGACGTCGGCGGATGCAGTCAGGTTCGGCACTTTGCCATCTGGTGGGTTCTGGAGCGTGACGTTCGGGTGTTCTCGAAGCCAGGACTGGATCCCATCACAGAGACCGAGGCGGTATTCGCTAGGAGTACCGCGCAACTTCAGATCGGGGTTGGGCCAACTCTCCAGCGGATCCAGCAGGAAGTGGTGGCGCTCGCGAGTGATTCGCACGGCATAAAAATGGGTACACGGTACAACGCTGCCCGCAGCCGCAGTTGCCGCTGATGCCGAAGTCGCCATGATCGCCGGAGCAACCCATGCCGCTAGGCCGAGGGCTCCTGCGGCCGCGACAAAGCCTCGACGATCGAGCGTCACCTGCTCAACAGCAGGGCTCTCGTGTTCATTCGCGCCCATCAACAGCCAATCGTTCCCTATTCCAGGGTGCACTCAGCACAACGCCGTGCGCACCCGTCGAATTTACCCTCGCCACTCACAGTAGTTATTACCGTACCAAATAGCTGCAGTGAAACCAGCTCCGCCATTGCCAAAACGCCACTCCGCCGCGTTC
Organism: Actinomycetes bacterium; assembly: GCA_025360585.1. Taxonomy (GTDB): domain Bacteria; phylum Actinomycetota; class Acidimicrobiia; order IMCC26256; family PALSA-610; genus F1-120-MAGs023. Next base: position 75,600 of record JANYBW010000018.1, read on the forward strand.
TTGCGCCATGCTGCCACGTTCGCGGCACGATAACAAGGCAAAACGATACAAGTTTCGATAAATTCACCCGTTTGCCTCAGAGCGTTTCCCCGGTGAACGCGTGATCACGCAACATGGCCTTGGCGTCGAACACCAAACGCGCGTGCAGTGCAATCCTTGCCGGGTCGAATTCTGGGTGATCAACGAGCGTGACCACGAGGTCGCTCGATTGCAGCACCGCGTCGCTGAGCTCGACTACTTCGCACGGAACATGAGCTCGGCCGGCAGCGGGCACATGAGGATCACAAGCACTGAGTTCGGCTCCCAGTGCGGCCAAACGATCAGCGACAACAATCGCTGGCGATTCGCGAAAATCTGAAGTACCGGCTTTATACGTCAGCCCCAGCAGCAAAATCTTCGTGCCCCGCACGGCGCGGCCATACCGATTGAGCAACGCTGTAATTCGTGCCGAAACGTGATCGGGCATGTGGTCGTTGACATCGTTCGCTAACTCAACGAAGCGAAAAGGCCGGCCTGAACGTCGCTTGACCTGCCAGGAGAGATACGACGGATCAACCGGCAAACAGTGGCCGCCGACGCCGGGCCCAGGTGTAAAGCGCATAAATCCAAACGGTTTCGTGGCCGCCGCGTCTATCGCGCGCCAGATATCGACACCAAGGTCGGCCGCGAACATTGCAAGTTCGTTGACCAAAGCGATATTGACGTGGCGGAACGTGTTTTCCAGCAGTTTCACCAGCTCTGCTTCGGCCGGAGTGCCGACCGCGACGGTCTCCTCCACGAGTGCTGAATAGAAGGCGTCCACGACGGCAAGCGATCCAGCGTCGACCCCAGAAACGACCTTCGGCGTGTTCACAAAGTTGTATTGCTGATTACCAGGATCGATTCGCTCGGGCGAGTATCCGAGGAAAAAGTCCTCGCCGCACCGGAGTCCGCAACGCTCGAGAATCGGCCGAAGCAGCTCTTCAGTTGTGCCGGGGTAGGTAGTGGATTCCAACACGACCAAAGCGCCCTGGCCGATCGCGGCCACCAGCGCGACCGCGGCACTTTCGACGAAGCTGAGATCCGGGACACCCTCGCGCAATGGAGTCGGCACTGAAATGACGGCAACATCAAAATCCACAAGATCCTGCGGGTTGTCTGTCGCTCGATACCCCGCTCGCAGCGCCGCGCCAACAACATCCGCGGCAACGTCTTCAACGTAGGAATCGCCACGTTGCAACATCGCCAGCCGGTGCGGGTCGAGTTCGAAGCCCGTGGTCGGAAATCCCACCTCCACCGATCGCATCGCGACGGGAAGCCCGACATAGCCCTGGCCAATAACCACAATCCGCGCCGTTCGATTTTCGATACGACCAAGCAGTCGTTCACAATGTTCGTTCATTTGCTCGGGACCTCAGATCTCACGGACATCTCAGTGCTGGTCATCGCTGGTCATCGCTGGCGATATTCAGCAACGACGTCAAAACGTACCATCGGACAGTGAATCCGATTTCCAAGCGGGATCCCGATCACAAGCAACTCAAGAAACACCAACCCCATTGGTAACAATCCGTACCGCACCGATACGACACGTCACAAAACATTTCCTTTGGGAATGCTTGACAACGGTCCCTTCCACGCGCCAACATGGTGGCGGCCGCATCGGAGCAATCCGAGAGGCCGACATTGATGCCAATCCGGTATCGATGTCGGACTTGGGGGGAACACCAAGGACCGAACAACACGCGGCAACGGACGCGTGCCGCGTGCGGTACTGAGGCGAACCTCGCATCCAAATGACCAGGGCTAGCGGCTGACCTGATCTGGAAGCAACAGAGGAGAAATTTCACGTGAAACTTAAGAAGCTCACCTGTGGAGCGGCCATTCTTGGTCTCGCCGCAGGCGCAACTGTCCTCAGTGGCGCTGGCAGTGCATCTGCTGTCGTCCACATCGACATTCGTCCCTACGTTGGTGGCACAATCGCCATCGGCTCAACCAACCCCGGCTTCGCGAACAGCAAGCTCTGCCTCGTCCTCGACGCGGGCACTGGCAACCACGGCAAGATCAACGGCGTTGTTGTCGCTCCGGCAACGCAGCTGGACATCAGCATCGTGGACCAGACCTTCGTTCCGGCCGGCAACGCCTGCACCCCGACGCCAGTCACCGTCGACACTGTCGACGCTGACACGACGACGGTCGGGTCGCTCACGGGTGGTACTGCTTCCATCGGCGTCGTTAGCTCAACGCAATCCGGCATCAGCGCCACTGCTGTAACCACGGTTCGCGTGAACTACTCGGTCGGTCAAAGTGTCGCCTTGCCAGCTGGCGCAACCATCGTCGCTGGTGCACTGAGCGGCGGTTCCTCGGTCGACTTGGACCTCAAGCCGAGCGCAACGTTGACGAAGTCCGCGCTCAGCGCAGCTTGCTCGGACACGCCAGTAGTCATCGACACGGCCACCCACGACACGAACGTGAAGTCACTTGCGCCAATTGCTACCAAGATCACCGGTGCAACGACGCTTGCGGCAGGTCAGTACACAGCAACGATTCGTGAATGTGCCCAAAGCACCGCAGCAGTTGTTGGTAAAGAAGGCAAGACCAAGATCAAGATCACGGGTCACGGTGCGGTCTCAGTGCAGTTCCTGAAAGCCGCCACAGTGAACCCGCAGACTTGGGACACCACGTACGGCAAATGCTCGGTCGTTAAGACTGTCGGCGACATCGGCAGCCCAAGCGACCCGATCGATGCTTCCCGTGTGATCCAGTGCAAGGGTGGATTCGGTGCGCCGATCCCGCTCTCGCTGGTAGTACGCGGCTGGACCACCGCTGGTGGTACGGACCCGTTTGGTCTGAACAACCCAGGCCCGCCAGTGACCTTGACTTCCGGCACGATCTAGTCAATACCCCGCAATACAAACTGAAACACGAATAAACAAATTGTGGACCCGAGGCTTTACGCCTCGGGTCCACTGCTAATTTTGCGAATACTTCCTGAGCCGAGAGTGGATATACATGGCACTATTTCGTGGTACATCAATCATCGCCGCGATGGCCATCGTCGCAGCTGGAGCTGCGTGCTCGAGTTCGAAGCCAACCGCGAAATCAACCACAACCAAAGCGCCCGAACCTTTCGTGACTTCGCCAGCATCGCGGGCAAGCGACAAAGTATCCCTCGCCGAGGCCACCGAAGTCATGCGTAGCCTCCACACGACATTCCCGAAATACTGTGCCGCCCCCAAGTGGCGCTTCAATATCACCGCGGATCCGGCGCTCGGTATCCCAGCTCCGGGGGCGACGGGCGATTGCGTTTTTTTCAATGAAGACATCACAAGTTTGGCGTTTCGGCTCACGAGCGACCGCGACGCGTACGTGCAGCGCTGGACCGCCCGGCTCTGCAAACTTTCCAATGTGGACGGGCATGTCCTGATGGGCGGAGCCGCGTTTGTGATACGAGACCATTCCGCGACGTTGACAACTCGCGGAGACACGGCCACAGTTATCGCGGCAGCGGTCAACGGAACCTATCGCTACGAATCGTGCGCCGTCCCCGGCACGCCAGTCTCAGCGCCGCTCGCAGTTGATACAGCTTCGTCGCTCAGTAAGCGGCTCACCAACGCTGGCGTACCCTGCGCGACGATCAACATCGACCCTGCAAATCCGTTGTATCGAGGCAATGCACTGTTCGCCGGAAGCCCCGCTGGCCTCATCGCGGTCTTCGGCCGCTGTAGCGCCAACCCCGAAATCGAGATCCTCGCAATGCGAGTGCAGGCCAGCGCTGCGGACACCCGCACAGTGTTCGACGGGGCGAAGAATTCGCTCTGTAAGCAAGATTCCAAGACCCGGCGGGTTTCAGCTGCGGACACGACCATTTACTCCGCAAACGCAAAGGTTATGGACGCGATCACCAAGGCCCTGGTAGCCGGCGGCTCCGCGGGCTGCTAACCGCAACCTTCTCAGCGGCGAGGTCAAGACGCTTCAACGCCTACCGGAGTTAGAACGGGCTCACTGCCGGATGCGCGATGTCGAGGTACAGGCTCGATAAGAAGATGAACGCGAACAGCGACAAGGTTGCCACTGCGACCGGCATGATCTTGGCAAAATCGGCTCGGTAACGTCGGCGATGCACTCGGCTCATCACCGCTTCGTAGGCCGCGACAGCAATATGTCCGCCGTCGAACGGAATCAGCGGCAAAAGGTTCAGCAGGCCCACCGACAAATTGATGCCAATCAAGAGGCCAAACACCGCGACCCATCCACTGGCTACCGCGTCGTGGGCAAGATTGCCGACTCCAACCAGTGAAACGAACCTCGATTGTTCGGCACGGAGATCCGCGGCCGTCTTTGTTGCCGCGGGTTTCGCGGTGTCACGCGTGAAGTTCGAGAGGTAGTTGCGGAATCCCGAAGGGGAAAATACGTGACCGAATCCGGAGAGCGTTTGGGTTGTCGATTCCCAAAGCCTCGGCGGGACCAACGCCAGTGCCCGCAGCGGGCCGGGCCGCTCGTATTTGATAGCGCTTTCAATCCCTAAGCGCCCGATCGGCTTGCCCTCAGCTTGTGCGACTTCCAAGAGTTTTGCCGACAGCGTCAGGCGTTGCGTTGTGCCGCGATCAACCACGATCGCGACGCGCTGGTTCGGGCGCGAGCGAATCAAGCCGGACAACTGCGTATAGCTGGTGATCCGCTGCTGATCGAACGCGATGATGCGATCGCCCGTCCGCAAACCGGCATTTGCGGCAGGCGAGCCGGTCGCAACCCCACGCAATGTCGTGGTCGAGGTTGCACGAGCGATATCGCCACGAAAACCGATCACGGCCCACATCATGATGCCGGCCAGAATGAAGTGCGTGGCTGGCCCGGCCAGCAGCGTCGAGGTTTTCGCGAAGAAGCCTTTCGATCGAAACGTTCGTTCTTCATCTTCAGGATCAGTTTCTTCGAGATTGGTCATCCCGATGATCTTGCAGTAGCCGCCGAGAGGCAGTGCTTTGATGCCGTATTCAGTTTCGCCTTTGGTCACCGACCAAACCCGTGGTCCGAAACCAATGAAGAACTCCGTGACCTTCATGCCTGCGCGTTTCGCGAAGACGAAATGCCCGAGTTCGTGAAATCCAATGACGATGATCAAAAAGAAGGCGATGACACCAATCGTGCCCATCGTTGTTGGATACAGCATGCTCAACAACACGATGAGAAATACCGCGATCATCGATCCTAAAACGGCGCTTCGGGCACGCAAGGGAATGTTTTCAAACGGATCTTTCACGAACGAGTCTCCTGTATCCATCGCACGCAACGGCGGCGGGCTTCTCCATCGGCGCCGACGATGTCATCGACAGTATCGGCAGTTGTCGTGCCTTGTTGCAGCACCGCATCGACTACTTCGTCAATTTGGGTCCAGCGGAGCTGGCCGCCCAGAAAATGTTCGACGGCGATCTCGTTTGCTGCGGACAACACCGCCGGGCCGGTTCCGCCTGCTCGTCCGGCCGCGTAGGCGAGATCGAGTCCGCGAAATGTCGCCCGATCGGGCGGTTCAAACTCCAATGTCTGGGCCACATCGAAACGCATGGCCCCAAAAGGCTCACGCAGTCGGCTCGGCGTGCCCAGTGCGAGGCCAATCGGCAATCGCATATCTGGTTTGGACAATTGCGCTATCACCGCGCCGTCGCAAAATTCAACCATTGAATGCACGATCGATTGCGGGTGCACAACCACGTCAATGTCATCAAACGGCACCCCAAACAGTTCATGGGCTTCAATAACCTCGAGGCCCTTGTTGATCAAAGTCGAGCTATCAATCGTGATTTTGGGCCCCATCGACCACGTGGGGTGCGCGAGCGCCTCATCGATGGTCACCGAAGCCAGATCGTTGCGGTTTCTTCCCCGAAACGGCCCACCGCTCGCCGTCAGAATCAATCGACGGACTTCGCTTTGCGCTCCGGACCGCAAGCACTGATAAATCGCAGAGTGCTCCGAATCAACCGGGACAATCTCGCCTTTGCCAGCACGCCAGATTCGACCAACCACTGGCCCGGCAGCGATCAAGCTCTCCTTGTTCGCGAGCGCCAATCGTTTGTCGGTCTGCAGCGCCGCGACCGTCGCGGATAAACCGGCAAACCCAACAACGCCGTTGACCACGACATCGACTGCGCGGTCTGCTGCAAGCTCCGCCAAATCCTTCGACGTCGCGGCCAACACCGCGTTCTCCGGCGCAACCGCGAAGCGAAGCGCTTGGTCACCCAGCAGCGACGCATTGCTGCCGGCAGCCAAACTGACTACCCGGAACTCGTCGGGGTGGCGAGCAATCACGTCCAGGGTCTGAGTGCCTATCGAGCCAGTCGAGCCCAATACTGCAACATTGATCACCATTGTTCGAGACTAACGGAAACGATGAAAACGCAATCACGCGTGCCGCTGCGTTTCTCAGGTAAGGCCTGCCGGTTGAGGCAAATATAACCCGGTGAGCCAGTTCAGCCGGTCGGGAACGGGATCGGTGGCGACGCTTGATCGGGCCGGTGGCTATTCCAACACCCGACAAACGCAGTCTTGGCTGCGTTCGTCCAGCACAGCCAGTTGCGGTACGCCAGTAATTCGGCCTTGTTGATCGCATCATCATGGCCTTGCTTGCGCGCATCGGCGAGATCAAAGAATTGACTGTCCGAATAGTTCTGGCGTTGTTTCACGCATTCGTTGACGGTAAAGACGTCCGTAGGGTAATCCCCATCGACCAGGATTCGATTCGGCGAAAACGACCAGATTTTATTGCACTCTGCGTTGAACGCGTTGCGATAGGTATCCAACAGCAGCTGCGGCGCGATCGTGGTTTCGTTTGGGTTTGGCTGAGTTGAACGTGTGGTACTTGCTGAACGAGATGTCGACGAGCCACTGTCGCTGCGGGTTGTGGACGACGAACCGGGAGGCAACGACCCTTGGTTGTCGTGGATTGTGGTCGTCGTGGCCGATGAGTTTGACGCAGCTGTTGTGCCATTGGGTTTGACCGAACCCGTGGGTTTCGTAGTTTTGTGCCGGCCCGACGATCCACACGCGGCAGCGACCAGCACCAAGCTCATAACGCACACAGTTCGTTTCACAGCCATATTCTCGCGCACGCAGACTGGTTTCGAAAGCCGCCCGGGTAGCAGCGATGCCAGCACAAGTGCCATCGGTAACACCGCCAGACACTTCGGCCCACAATGCGCGATACTCAACCGGTGAATCACACGACACCTATCGTTCGAGCGTTCAAGAAACTCAGCGCGCTCGTCGCACTCGGCGCTATCGCATCCACACTCGGAGTTGTGGCCGCGAATCCGGCATCCGCTGCGCCGACCAACGACAACTTTGCCAACGCGCGAGTGCTGACGGCCAGCGGGACTCTGAGCCAGTCCAGCGTGGGAGCAACGGATGAACCCGGCGAACCGGGACCGATATTTAATCCAGCAGGGGCTTCAGTATGGTTTTCGTGGGTAGCTCCCAGCACCGGGCCGACGACCTTCGACACGATGCGGAGCCCAGTCGACACCGGGCTCGCGGTGTACACGGGAACGACGCTCGGCACTTTGACGCTCGTTGCCTCCGACGACGACGGCAACGGTTCCGGCTGCACGCAACAAAGTTGGTTGCAGTTCAATGCCGTCCAGGGAGTGCGCTATTCGATCCAAATTGCGACGCAAGACGACCTCACGACAACAACCGCGCTCCGATTGACCTGGAACGGCGGCTGGAACGGATACCACAGCAATGACAATATCGCCAACGCTACGGCGCTGAACGGTGCGACAAATTCACACGTCACCGACACCACGCTCGACGCAACGTACGAAACCGCGATCGCGGACGAAGGACCCGGCACCGACATTCATTCCCTGTGGTATCGGTTCGTCGCGGCGTACGACATGACAATCGACGTGTCACTGACGAGTGGCAGTGGTGTCAATACCTTCGGATTCCCCTATGAGATACAAGCCGATTTGTACCCCGCAACACCGAACGCTTCGAACCGCATCGATTGGACGACGAGCGGGAACTCCCCTGCCAGCACCGATCTCGTTGCTAACGATGTTGTGTACATCTCGGTGAACTCGCAACAGATCTGTGATGAGGGACAATTCAATCTGACCGTCAGCGTTACCAGCCTCGCCGCTCCTTCGTCACCAAGCTCGGTGATTGCAACTGCTGCAGATGGCTACGCCATCGTTGGGTTCGCAGCCCCTAGCTCACCGGGGGGCTCACCGATTACTTCCTACACGGTCACAGCCTCACCTGGGGGGCTGACGATGGACGGCATCTCATCGCCGATCATCATCGACGGACTCACCAACGGTGTCGCCTATAGCTTCTCGTTGTACGCCACGAATAGTTTCGGCGACAGCGCGCCATCGCCTTCGTCGAACACCGTGACCCCAGCGACCTACAGCGGGCCTGCATTCCGATCCGTCCCGGCGCCAACAATCCGAGCGACCTACATTCCTATCTCTGGCGACTTCGACGGAAACGGTACCGGCGACATTCTCTGGTACCGACCGGGCAAGAGCTCCGACGTTTTGCGTCGGGGCACCGCGCGCGGCATCTTCGTCGCCGGACAAAAGGTCAATATTTCCGGGGTCTATCAGCCAATAGCCGGCGACTTCAACGGCGACCACAAGACCGACATCCTTTGGTACTCACCCGGTGCTGGCAAGGAAGCACTCTGGTACGGCAGTTCCGGCCCGGCTCCGTTTCTCTCCAGGAAAGTTCGCTCGGTCAGCGCGGTGTACACCCCCGTCGTCGGAGATTTCAACGCTGACGGCCGCTCCGATATCTTGTGGTATTCGCCAGGGCGCGGGCGCGAAGCCCTGTGGTACGGAACTTCGACTAGCGCACGATTTGTCTCCGGACATGCGCCGTCGATCAACGGCGCCTATATCCCGATCGCTGGTGATTTCAACGGCGATCGGTACACCGACATCGTTTGGTACGCACCCGGTGCCGCGAAAGATTCCTTTGCCGTCGGATCCCCGAGCGGCTTTATTCACGGACCCGCGATCTCGATTCGGGGCGTGTATGCACCGTCGGTTGGTGATTTCAACGGCGATGGCAGCCAAGACGTCCTGCTCTATTCGCAGAACCACGGAGACACGTTGCTACGAGGTTCCCCATACGGCTTCCTCAAAGGGCCGTCGGTTGCTATTGGTCCGGGATATAGCGGCGTGAGCGGTGATTTCAACGGCGACGGCAAGTCGGACATGCTCTGGTGGTCCGCGACGTTGAAAGAAATCCTTGCGCTCGGCCTGTAACCGCCGGAACTAGAACGCGTTCAACGACAGCGTTACGAAATATGCGACTGGCAACGCAAAGAGCAGACCATCGAAACGATCGAGAAACCCGCCATGGCCGGGCAGGATCGTACCGAAATCTTTGACCCCAAGGTCACGCTTCAGCATCGATTCACACAAATCACCCAGCAACGCCGCGACTCCAATGAGAAAACCGGTAACTGCGAGCGCCAACACCGAATTCGGGTGCGCCTTGGCGTTGAATGCGGTCATGTTGCTGAGCACCACGGCACCAACAATTGCTGCACCGAGCACGCCACCCAACGTACCTTCTACGGTTTTGTTCGGAGAGATATCGGGAGCGATCTTGGCGTTGCCAAACTTCGAACCAACGAAGTATCCGAGTGTGTCGTAGGCGATCACGCATAGCAGGGTGCCAAAAAGCAGCCACGGGCCCTCTTTGCCACGCTGCAGCAGCATGCCTGCATATCCACCTAGGCCGCCGATGTAGGCAAACACCATCAGGCTGGTTGCGACGCCAATAATCGGCCGCCCTGGACCAGCTTTAAAGAGAAACCAAAGCATCGACGCAAAGGTCACGACGGTGCCAACGATCGCGATTGCGTAAAATCCCGATGCCGCGGTAGTCGCAGTGACGTCCGCGCCCCGAAGCGCAACCAACGGAGTGAGCGCGCAACCAGCAACTACCGGCAGAGTCGCGGGCCGTAACCCTTTTGATTGCAGGGCGCCACACAGTTCAAATGCGCAGACTCCCAGCACAACCGCAGCGAGTGCTGCGGAAGTCCATGGCCCCATAGTGAAACAGATCAACGCGATCGTTCCAAAAATCGCGCCAGTAGCAATCGCGGTGGAAAGGTCTCGGCCTTCGGACCCCCCCGGCAACATGTCGCCGGACTCCAATTCGATTTCTGGATCGCGCCGCGGCGGATTGGGCCTCCGAGCTCCAGCCGTTGGCCGAGGACGCGCTTCGGGTGTCGAGGTCACGACCGCGCGCGTACCTGCTCGACGAGCACGAACCGCAGCGACGAACGCGGCATCGTCTTCGACGGGATCCACAATCGGAGCATCGGCGGGAGTACCTAATCGAAATTCATCGATCGAATCATCGTTGTCGGAGCGTGACAACGCGGCAGCGAAGTCGGCGTCGCTCCAATCATCGGACTCAGACCGAAAGCGTGGCCCGGTGTCGGTGGACTCGTTGTTATCGGAGCGGCTCGCTCCGAAGACTGCTGGGATCTGGCCGGTTGCTGGCTCGGACCAATGCGGCAGCTCCGGCGCGTCGCCAGTACCGGAGGAATCGATCACGATCGCGGGCATCGAGGCAGTGCGTTCTTCAGAACTTGCGGTAGCTGGCTCGTTGGGGTCAGCCGCCGACCAACTGGGCCCTTCGGCCGACCAAATCGGCGGACAGTCTGGGTTGGCATCGTCATCGTTTCCTGAGTTGCTGGCGCCATGTGCCCCGAGGATTCTGACGCCCTCGCTTACACTTGGATTCTTCGGCTCGTCGAAATCGTTCACCGTCTCCCCTTTCGTGCGGCTGGTTCTCGTAGCCGCACCATTCTTCTATGCGCTTAGGTCCTCGCGGGCTAACGCGGCGGGTGCTTTGTTGGTGTCAGGAACACATTACGACGTTCGCGGCACTCGAGAGGGCAACGCCAGGGACTTAGACGTCGAGGAGTTCTTTTTCTTTGGACTCAAGTACCTTGTCGATCTCGCTGATCACCGCTTGGGTGGTCTTGTCGAGTTCCTTTTCGATACGCGCAACTTCATCGTCGCTGATTTCGCCGTCTTTCTTTAGGCCCTCAAGCTCCTGGCGAACGCTACGACGAACATTGCGGACACCGACCCGAGCATCCTCAGCTTTGGCTTTCGCGACCTTCACGAATTCCTTGCGGCGTTCCTGAGTGAGCTCCGGGAAAACCAACCGAATCACGTTGCCATCGTTGCCCGGATTGACGCCGAGATCACTGGCCTGAATGGCCTTTTCGATGGCTTTCGTCGCGCTTTTATCGAACGGCGAGACAACGAGCACCCGCGGCTCCGGCACTGAGAAACTCGCGAGTTGCTGGAGTGGGACTTCGGAACCAAAGTATTCAACCCGTATTTTTTCGACCACAGCTGGGTTCGCCCGACCGGTGCGCAGCGCGGCAAATTCGTCGCGGAGGTGCTCAACGGCTTTGTGCATCTTGGCCGTCGTGTCGGTGATGCGTTCGTCGGCGCTCATTGTGGTGTCCTTCCAAGGTACGAGAAACGGGTAACGCAACGCTGCAATGCAACGGATCCAGCGCAATGGTCGACCTGTGCGTTATTGCCAGGGAATCTATGGTGTGACGACGAGCGTACCGATTGCTTCGCCCATCAGGGCGCGATGGATATTGCCGGGTTCCATCACGTTAAAGACGTGAATAGGAAGCCGGTTGTCGTTACAGAACGTAATTGCCGTCGAGTCCATGACCTCAAGCCCTCTGGTCAGCACATCCATGTGGGTCAGCGTATCGAGCTTGATGGCATCAGGGTTTGTGCGCGGATCAGCCGAGTAGACACCGTCGACGCCCGAATGGGTGCCCTTCAGCACGGCTTCGGCTCCGATCTCGGCAGCCCGTAACGCGGCAGTCGTGTCGGTGGTGAAATACGGGTTGCCAGTACCCGCAGCGAAAATGACGACGCGTTGCTTTTCGAGATGACGGATCGCGCGTAACGGGATATACGGCTCGGCAATTTGGGCCATCGAGATCGCCGTCTGCACTCGGGCGGCTTGGTCGCACGCTTCGATGGCATCTTGCAACGCCAACGCATTAATGACCGTCGCCAGCATTCCCATGTAATCGGCGCGAGCGCGGTTCATACCGCGTTTGGCGCCGGACATGCCACGAAAAATATTTCCTCCACCGACAACCACTGCGATCTCTACGCCGAGATCTCGTTGCGCGGCGGTAACTTCCTCGGCGATCCGACCCACAACCTGCGCATCGATGCCGTAGCCAATGGAGCGATCAGCGAACGCCTCACCCGACAGCTTGAGGACCACCCGTTGATATTTGCTCTTCGTCACAGCTCGCGCACTTTCGGTTCGGGTTGCAACTTACCGATCAGAAATAGGCCTAGTCTTCGCCGATTTTGATGCGGGTGAAACGCTTGACCTTTGCGTCCGCACCGAGGCCCGACACGAGTGTGCCGATCGTTTGTTTCGGGTCTTTGACGAAACCCTGCTCGACCAACACGACCGTTTTGAAGAAGCCGTTCAGCTTGCCTTCAACGATCTTGGGCAAAGCTTGTTCTGGCTTGCCTTCTTGTTTGGTCTGGGCTTCGAACACTGCGCGTTCCCGCTCGATGTCTTCAACGGGAACGTCCGCGCGGTTCGTGTAACGCGGTGCGGCGCTCGCAGCGTGCAATGCAACATCGTGCGCAACATCGATCGCCGCTTGGCCAGTTGCACCTTCAATTTCAACCAGCACGCCAATAACGCCACGTTCGTTTTGAATGTGCTTGTAGGCATCGATCGCCCCGCTGGTCGCCCCACCAGTCATCTCGTAGCGAGCCACACGACCGAGTTCGATCTTTTCGCCCATCGTCGCCGACATCTGGGTGAGATGCTCGGCGACCGTCGTACCTTCAAAGGCAAGCCCGGCAACATCGTCGGCGGTGTTCGCCGCAACCAGCTTTGCGAGCGCCGCGACCGTGGCTTTGAAAATGTCGCCTTTAGCAACAAAATCTGTCTCGCAGTTGAGTTCAACTAACGCAGCAACTGGTCCATCGAGGCACACATCGATCGCGCCCTGATCTGCGGCGCGTCCGGCGCGTTTCGCGGCGCCAGCTTTGCCTTTTTCCCGCAGCCAAAGTTTGGCGCGCTCGATGTCGCCTTCGTTTTCGGCGAGTGCTTGCTTGCAATCCATCATGCCAGCGCCAGTCAGCTTGCGCAGCGCTGCAACATCTTTGGCCGAGACATCAGCCATCATCGTCTCCGTGGGTCGTAGGGGTGAAAGGAACTCTTGCGACGAGTTGGCAGCGGCGGGGGCTACCGCTGCCGCTGTCGACAAATTTATTCGCCAGTTGATTCAGCGCCAGCCGCGGCCGGAGCTTCTGGCTCCGAATCGGCTTTGGTGTCGGCATCGACCTTGGCCTGTGCAGCTTTGGCTTCGATGTCGCGCTGCTTCGCGGCAGCGGCATCACGAGCTTCTTGCTGACGGCGTTGGTGTTCGGCTTCTTGTTCGGGCGTGCGCTTCGGCTTCGGCGCAGCAACCGGAGCAGTAGCAATTGGCTCGCCTGCAATTTTGATGCCCTTGCGCGCGGCGATTTGCTTGCCTTCGATAACGGCATCGGCGATAACGCGACACATCAGCGCAGCGGAGCGAATGGCATCATCGTTGCCTGGAATCACGTACTGGATGACATCGGGATCGCAATTGGTATCGACGACGGCGACAACGGGAATTCCGAGTCGGTTCGCTTCGGTGACTGCGATGTGTTCTTTTTTGGTGTCGATGACGAAGATCGCGCTTGGGAGCTTCTCTAGGTTCTTGATCCCGCCGAGGTTGCGCTCAAGCTTCGTCGCTTCGCGTTTGAGCTTCAAGCCCTCTTTTTTGATCATCTGATCGACTTCGCCGGTCTCGATGATGCGCTGCAAATCGCGTAACTTCGAAGTACGGCCGTGGACCGTCTGGAAGTTCGTCAGCATGCCACCGAGCCAACGGAAGTTCACGTACGGCTGGCCGCTGCGCGCCGCGTGAGAGGCAACTGGTTCTTGGGCTTGCTTTTTGGTACCGACGAACAACACCGCGCCGCCGTTCGCGACGGTGTCGCGCACGAATCGGTAGGCGGTGTCGATGCCCGAAAGAGTTTGGTGCAGATCGACGATGTAAATGCCGGCGCGCTCTCCGTGCAAGAACCGCTTCATCTTCGGGTTCCAGCGACGAGTCTGGTGACCGAAATGGACACCCGCGTCGAGCAATTGCGTCATGGTTACGACTGGCATTGTTCTCCCTTGGTTTAATTTCTGACCGTTCGCGCCAGCGCTGCCTGCTCATCGGGAGCAACGCGCCACCTTGGGGTAACGAACGGGTATTCACTAGACGCTCCGAAACGGATAGGCCGTTGCGGACCGAACGGGTCGCGGGGTTGCGAACCGGCGAGTGAGTGTACCGGTTATCGGCCGCATCGCCCGGACCGTTCCTGGCTCACATCGCTACCAGGTTTCCCTGGCGTGCCTCGCCGACCGGTGAGCCGTGGGTCAGCCCCACCTCAGCCCCACCTCAGCTGCTTCGCAGCGGCAATCGCCCAAGGTGCACGACCTTACGCAAGTCGACCGGGGTCCAGAGCTGGGTGGGATCGACATACTGGCCCGCGATCCGCAACGAAACGTGCAGGACACCAGGCCCGTGGTTTGGGTCTCGGCCGCCGCCCGCCGTCCCGACCGGTTGTCCGGGGGCGACTGATTGGCCCATTCGTACTGCCACCGAAGCGAGAAAGGAATAGCCAATAAGCCAGCCCGACGGAACATCTTGAACCACAACGTGGAGCTGACCAGCCACGACTCCACTGAACACCACGGTCCCCGATCCAACCGATTGCACCGTCTCGTTTCGCGTGATCGCAAAATCAACGCCCCGATGGCCTCGGCCATAAGGGTTCGGCGGAGCGACGAAGCCCCGCACGATCCGCCCCGCCACCGGCCGCACCCGCAACGCCCGCAGTGTCCCACCGGTATTCCACGGATGGAACATCCGTGGGACACGGGGGTTTGGGGTCCGCGCCGCGACGGAACCCGATGTCAGTGTGCTGGCCAACACAGCGATGGTAAGCAGTCTTCGCATGGTTCTCCCTGATCCGCACCACGATTTAGGCGCGTTGGACTACAGGGGGAAGGTGAGGAAGTTTGCAAACGTTAGCTCAGGTAATGAGCCCGCGTTCCAACACCGGGTCGCTGAGACGGCCCCGCAGCTGGAGAATCGCCTTCGTGTGGATTTGGCACACCCGACTCTCGGTCACCCCGAGGACCGCGCCAATCTCCGCGAGCGTCAAGCCCTCGTAGTAATAGAGCGTGAGTACAAGGCGTTCACGATCGGGCATGCGGTTGATCGCGTCGGCCAACACGTGGCGCATTTCTGCGGTCTCGAATGCGGACACCGGATCGTTCGCGGTATCAGCCAGCGTGTCGCCCAGCGTGGCGCCGGTGTTGCGATCTTGGCCCGCGGCGAGCAGCTCGTCGAGCGCGACCACACCGACGAAGCTGATCTGGCTCATCGTCGTCGCCAATTCAGATTCCGTCACACCGAGTTCGGTTGCGACTTCGAGCTCGCTCGGCGAACGCTTGAGTTCATTTTCGAGTTTCGAAAACGCGCGCTCGATCGTGCGAGCCTTGCTGCGAATCGACCGAGGGACCCAATCGATCGAGCGCAATTCATCAATGATTGCGCCCTTAATTCGAGCGATTGCGTAGGTTTCGAACTTGAAACCTCTTTCGGGATCGAACTTGTCGATCGCATCGATCAACCCGAACATCCCGTAGCTCACTAAATCGGTTTGTTCAATGTTGTTCGGCAGACCCGCGGCGACGCGGCCGGCGACGAACTTCACCAAAGGGGCGTAGTTAATGATGAGGCGATCCCGCGCGTCGCGAGACGCCGAGCTTTTGTAGTCGCTCCAAAGATGAGCAACGACCGAGGTGGCTTCGTCCATGATGTCCTTGTCGGTGGCTGGCCTGAACCGAGGCACGGCAACGCCGTGTCTCACGCCCGAGGGTGAGCATTTGTGTATACAGCCCTCAATCGGTCGCGAGTGACGTGAGTGTAGACCTGCGTCGTAGACAGGTCCGCGTGGCCTAGAAGTTCTTGGACCGCCCGAAGATCTGCCCCACCTTCGAGGAGGTGCGTCGCGTAGGCATGACGCAACGAGTGTGGATGCAATGTGACACCGTCGCTCAAGGGAAAGCGTTCCACGATGCGGCGAGCGTCGCGCGGGCCCAGGCGATTTCCCCGGCGGTTGAGGAGCAACGCATCGGCCGGAGTCGACACCGTTACCAACGAGTGGCGGATGCTTCGATATGCCGAGAAGGCGTCCAGAATCGGCTCGCCTACCGGGATGCGGCGAACCTTGGACCCTTTCCCCAACACAGTCACCGTGGCATTGCGGCGATCGATATCTAGCTCGCCCAGGCCGCAGACTTCACTGATGCGCAGCCCTGCCCCGTAGAGCAATTCGAGCAGGAACCAATCACGCACGGCGAGCGCTTGCTCAACGGACTCGTTCTCGCCGTTCGTCGCGAGCTGTTCAGCTCGATCAACGACCGCGGAGGCTTCGGCCGAACGCGGCACCCTTGGCACCAACGCAGCGCGTTTCGGCGCCCGAAGCTCGCGCCCAGGATCGGACTCGATCACGCCGGATCGATATAGGTATCGCAAGAGCCCACGCACACTGGCAGCCTTACGACCAATGGACGTTTTCGCCAGACCGCGAGTGTCAAGATAAGCGAGGTACCGACGCAGCACCTTCGCGTTGACCTCGCCAGGACCACGGCACGCACCACGCTCGCACCATCGGGCAAACTCCTGCGCATCAAACGCATACGCCCGACGCGTATGGTCGCTTACGCCAGTGAGCGACTCTTCGAACTGCTCGAGCAACCATGCGTGCGACACGGTGACAGTCAATCAGAAACGCGCTGATGCACGGACCATTGCCATGTACTCACTGAACTCAATGCGGAGACCATGACCGACACACGCAACGACGTAGCACCGAACCTTGAATTCCGGTTCGAACCCGCGCTCGATGGCCTACGGACACTCGCAGTCGCCGCGGTCGTCGTGTACCACGAAGCGCCCTACCTTGCGGGTCGCGGGGGGTTCATCGGGGTCGACATCTTCTTCGCGTTATCCGGATTTCTCATTACGTCGTTACTTTTGAGTGAGCGCGCGCGGAACCACAAAATTGACCTCAAGCGTTTTTGGACTCGACGGGCTCGGAGACTGCTTCCTGCGCTCGGAGTCGCAATCAGCCTGCTCGCGTTGCTCGCACTTCGAAGTCCATTTTTTCGAGCGGGCGCAATTCGCGACGACACGATTTGGTCCGTGCTCTATTTCCAAAATTGGCGTAATGCCTTCCCGGGACGGTTCGGATCACTCAGCGTCTTAGCTCACACGTGGTCGCTCTCCGTCGAAGAACAGTGGTATTTCGTGTGGCCCCTCGTTCTCGCGGCAGCCCTGCGCTGGACACGGATTCGACCACAACGGCTGGCGTTCGCATGCGGCGTCTGTGCAATTGCTTCTTCGCTGTGGATGGCCCACCTCTACACGGCTTCCGATACCTCGCGGGCCTACTACGGGACCGACACGCGCGCCCAGGCACTGCTGATCGGAGCGACATTTGCGCTCGCGACGTTCCATCGGCGAAAGGGTTCGCAGCCGATACTGAACCCGCATCTCGAAGTAGCGGCTTGGATAGGCCTGGCTTACATCGCCGCGATGGTGACGTTCGCTCGACAAGCCGATTGGTTTACATTTCACGGAGGCTTTTTTCTCGTCGGAATATCGACCGGATTCATCGTTCTGGCCGCGATGGATTCGGACGGCCCGATGCGCCGAATGCTTTCGTTACGAGTCCTTGCTTTGGTTGGCCCATGGACCTACGGCATCTATCTCTTTCATCCCCTCGTTGCGAGCTTTTTGACGACGATTCCAGCGGTACACGGCACCTGGACTGCCTTCATCGTCGTCATCATCATCTCTTGCACGCTGGCGTACAGTTCGTACCGCTGGATTGAAATGCCGATACGAAACGCTACGAACCTCAGCAAATCCGCAGTATTTCGCACGGGCCTTGCGCTCAGCTTCGCGGCGGCACTCGGCGTGGTCCTATCGGCCACGCCCCGCAAGCCGGTGACGCTGGTCAACGACGCCGTTATCGCTCGGCTCCTCCACCGATCTGACACCGCGAGATATCCGTCGAACAAAATTTTGGTCTTGGGTGAATGGCGCACCGCAAGTTTGAGTTTCAACCTCCAAAACTCATGGCAAGACGACAACATCTCCGGGGCTGCGTTCGGCCTCCTCGGCTGTGGGATCAGCGATGGCGATATTCTCTTTCGAGACGGAGCGCTGCCTCCTGCGCCTGGTTGCAACACATGGCCGGACGCGTTTCGCCAGGCAGTCGCGGCGTATAAGCCAAACGTGATCGCGCTCATGGTGGGCGAAGACGAGATATTCGCGAGACTCGTTGGAAACCACGCGGCGTTCGTCGGTGGCCGCGAGTGGAGGACTGCGATATCGGAACATGTCGCGAGGATTCAGGCAATGGCCAACGGTGCTGGAGCCAACTTGGTCATCGTCACAAACGAATGCGTGCCACAAGCTGCTCCGCTTGCGGTATTGCGGCCGTATACGAGCGACCCGTCGCTCTACCAGCGAGCCGGTCAGACGCTGCGAGCCGAAGCTCACCGTCGAGGTCTCGCGGCGCATGACTTCACGCCCACGTTGTGTCCGGGGAATAAGCCGGTGCGCGACGCAACTGGCAACTTTCAATTCGACGGACCGAATGGATTCACGAGGCAAGGCGCGAGCCTCTTTTGGAAGTGGTTCGCGCCACGCATGCAAAAATGAGTTGGACCATTCAGAAACGCTCCGATGCGCCGCGTCTATTGGCCGCTCGGCGGACGTTGCTATAGCGTTGGCTGGCCTCGCGCTCTACGTGTCGGCGCGCAGATATCGCGCTGGCGTTTCCATTCGGCTCCACAGCTCGGTTACGCGGCATTGGCCATGTACTCACTGAACTCAATGCGGAGACCATGACCGACACAACAAACGAAGTCGCGCCTGAAATCGGATTCCGTTTCGAACCCGCGCTCAACGGCCTGCGAACTCTCGCCGTCGCTGCCGTCGTCGCGTATCACAGCGCTCCGTATCTCACCGGTAGAGGTGGGTTCATCGGGGTCGACATTTTCTTCGTGTTGTCCGGATTCCTCATCACCTCGCTGCTCCTTGTCGAGCGCCAACGCCAGCAGAAAATCGGACTCCGAAGGTTCTGGGGCCGCAGAGCTCGACGACTCCTTCCAGCGCTTGGCGTCGCGTTATGCCTACTGGCGTTGCTCGCGCTCCGAAGCCAGTCCGTTCGCGCCAGCCACATCCGCCTCGACACCATTTCAACCCTTTTCTACGTGCAAAATTGGCGCAACGCGTTCCCGATCCAGACGGGTTCGCTCAGCGCTCTGGCGCACACGTGGTCGCTTTCGGTCGAGGAACAGTGGTACCTCGTATGGCCACTCGTGCTCGCGGCCCTGCTTCGTTGGACCCATTTTCGGGTGCAACGCATCGCGATCGCCGTCGGCGCGTGTGCCGTCGCTTCAAGCTTGTGGATGGCACACCTTTATGAGCCCGGCGCCGCTTCGCGCGCTTACTTCGGCACGGACACGCGAGCTCAGGCGTTGCTGATCGGCGCCTCGTTCGCACTCCTGACGTTTAGCCGCCGCGACAGCGTTCCCACGAAGCTGCAACCGAGGCTCGAAATCGCGGCGTGGATCGGCCTGTGTTTCATTGCGGCGATGGTGATCTACGCCCGGCCAGGAGCGGCATTTACGTACCGCGGCGGGGTGTTTCTCGTCGCGATTGCAGCAGGGTTCATCGTGCTCGCAGCGATGGAATCGCATGGGCCAATGCGAAAAGTTCTGTCGCTTCGACTTTTGACCACCATCGGTCCGTGGACGTACGGGATCTATCTCTTCCAGCCGCTCGTTTACGACTTTGTCCTATCCGTTCCGGCGTTTCGAGATCGTTGGATTGCGTTTGGTGTGGAATGCGCAATAACGACAGCACTCGCAGCTGCTTCCTACCGCTGGATCGAGATGCCACTGCGAAACGGCGAACGTTCGGCGAAAAGTATCGGGTTTCGTTTGGGTATCGCGCTGAGCTTTAGCGCGGCAATCGGTGTGATCTTCAGCGTGGGAGCGCCCAAGCCACCTCCATTGATCAACGCCGCCGCGATCGCAGCGTTGCACCAGCGTGCTGCGGAAGCTCCCGTTTCGGCGAAGAAGGTACTGCTCTTGGGTGAATGGCGAACCTTCACTGTCAGCATGGTCCACCAAAACCAGTGGCAAGCCAATGGAATCACCGGGGTTGCGTTCGGGCTCTTTGGTTGCGGCATCAGCGACGGCGACATTTTGCTTCGCGGCTCCACACTCCAACGCGGAGCCGGATGCGACCGGTGGCCAGACGCGTTTCAGCAGGCAATCACTGCATTTCATCCATCCGTAGTGGCGTTATCGCTCGGCGAAGACGCGATATTTACTCGGCTCATCGGCTCCGATCCAGTGTTCGTCGGGAGCCCAGAGTGGAAGGTCGGCCTTGGTCACAAACTCGAAGCCATTCAAACAATGGCCGCGCGGGCAGGTGCGCGCCTCGTCATCGTGACCAACGAGTGTGTACCTCAAACGGCCGCGTTGCCGCCGTTGCGCGCGATGATCCACGATGCTCAGCGCTACCAGACGGTCGGAGCCGCGTTGAGGAGGTATGCAACGTCGCACGGGTTATCGGCTTACGATTTTTCTTCAACATTGTGCCCAGGAAACCGTCCGGTGCTCAACGAAAACCGCAGCACACGTTTCGATGGAAAGTCGGGATTCACCGAAGCAGGCGCGGCGCTTCTCTGGAAATGGCTCGCGCCGCTTGTGCGTTAGCTCCTCGTTGGATCAGTGGGCACCGACCCCTAGTCGAAAAGGTCGGGTTGTTCGCGGGCGATCATGTCCCAGAGCGGTTGAAACGAGTAGTAGCACGCGATTGGTGAGCCCACTTGGGTGTGCGTCATGCGCGCGACCTCCGGGTCGATCAGTATCGGCGTTCCCGCGGCTTCGGCCAACAGCTGCGCCTGAGCGCTGCGCTCCATCGCGACGAACGACCACACGGCTTCGTCAACGGAATGCCCCGTCGTTAACAGCCCGTGATTCGCGAGGATTGCCGCTTTGCGCGGGCCGAGTGCCTCGGCAATGCGTTTGCCTTCAGAAAGATCAAGCACGACACCACTGAAGCCTTCGAACACCACGTGGTCTTCGAAAAACCCGCAAGCATCTTGAGTAATCGGATCCAACAGGCGATGCAACGACGACCAGGCCTTGCCGAAGACGGAATGCGAGTGCGCCGCTGCGATGACGTCTGGGCGGGCGGCATGGATCTGACTATGGATCGCGAACGCCGCACGATTCACAAACGCGTCGCCGTGCACAACGGTGCCTTCGTGATCAACGCAAATCAAATCGCTCACCCGAATGTGTTTGAAATTCATCCCGAATGGATTGACCCAAAACCGATCCGCATGCTCAGGGTCGCGCACAGTGATGTGACCAGCGACCCCTTCATCGAAGCCGAACTTGCCGAACAACCGAAAGCCCGCAGCAAGCCGCTGCTTGCGGTGCAGCCGTTCGGCTTCAACCGAATCGAATTGTGGAAGGTGGCTCATGGTCGGCAGTGTCGCGGTCATGGTCTCAGCCTAACCGCATGGGGTTTCGGCGTGAAGTGCTCATGAGGTATTCATTTCGGACGACTGAGGGAGCGAGATACCCCTTTTGTGAAGGATCACCGCCATGCGCAGTACCAGTCATGCAGGCCGCAAGCCCGCTGGTTTCACCCTTACCGAGCTCCTTGTCGTCATTTCGGTGCTCGGCGTCCTCGCTGGCGTCGTTGTGTTCGCCGTGGGCGGCATCAACGATCGCGGCCAAGCATCCGCATGCGCTGAAGATGCGCGGACGATCAGAACGGCCGAAGAATCCAATTTCGCGCAGAGCGGGAGTTACGTCAGCGAGGCCCAGCTCGTCACCAACGGATTGCTCGGGAGCCAATCGAGCATTCACGACGTTGCGCTATCCGGCAAAACGTATTCGGTCACCGATGTTGGCACGTGTGCCTCCGGTACCGCCGGGGCTTCGACCCTGCCGGTCACGGGCTCGGCGTTGTGGCTCGACGCGACGGACGCGCCTTCAGTCACCGTGCAGTCTGGAATCGTCACACAGTGGAACGACAAATCAGGATCGGGCCGGAACTTCACTCCTCTTCAGTCGCCAAGCACGGTCACATACAACAATGTGGGACTCAACGGTAAACCTGCGATTGTCACGACCGGCACGGATCTCGGAAACCAGACTGTCTTCGGTCCATCGGCATCGGTGTTCGTAGTTGCGAAAATGACCGGTTCCCGCAACTCCCGCATCATCGGCGGGATCACGAACAACTGGTTGTTGGGTTGGTGGAACGGCTACGAGGACCAGGCCTACTTCGAAGGTTGGGTCAATCAACCCAGCAAGGCCGCCACCACCAACGCGATCATGTACTCATCCACGATGAGCGCGGGCAACGGCACAGTCTGGCGCAACGGCACGCAGCTCGCCAGCAACGGCGGCGGCACGACTGCGCCAGCTGGTCTGCAAATCGGTGGAGATTGGTATACCAATGGCGAACGTTCGAACGCCGCGATTGGCGAAGTCGTCGTCTACAACTCAGCATTATCTGCGACGCAACGCCAGCAGGTGGAAAGCTATTTGATGACCAAATGGGCCATCACACCGGGTTCCTGATCGGTCGTCCGTCGGACCATTACGGCCCGATTACCCCGTTGCCGACAACGGTTTGGAAACAAATCCGTGCCGTCGTTTCGATGACTTCAGATCGATCGATTCCAAGCGCACGGAGTTCCGAATGGAACGCGGCCATCCGCTCGATCAATGCGATCAAAGCCGCAGCGGCCGCGACCGCTGAAATTTCCGCCACCACTTCCCCACTGGCTTGATGGGCACGAACTTGGGTCGCGAATCCTTCGAGGAACGGACGGTTCGTGCGATGGCGAATCGCCCGGAAACGCGTATCGCGTTCCTGGGCCGCCAAATTGCGGGTTCGCAAAATCGCGTGGTGGTCATCCCAGAGTGCAAAGAATCGAGCCACGAGCTCGCGGGCTTGATCGAGCCCGTTGGTCACCGTCCAGTCTTCGCGCAAGAGTTCAGCGATAGGAACGACATGATTCGCACCGACCTCTTCGGCGAGCACAATCACCGCCTCATCCACATCGCGAAAATATTGGTAATAGGTCGCGGGAGAGGTGCCGACCGCTCGGGCAATATCGACGACTCGCAGTTCCCGAACTCCTTCGTTTTGTAATAGTTCTGCGGTCGCGTCGAGCAGTTTACGACGAGTCGCGGAGCCACGAGTTCCGAGTTCGCGACCATCAAGCGCGCGCTGAAGTAGCGCTTCATTGCCATCTTCGTCGATCATGCGGAATCGAGAGCAAAATCGACGAACGCAAACTCATCGCCAACCGGACGAAATTGCGCGCGCACCCGAGCGCCAATTGCTACCGACTCGATCGCGGTGGTCGGCATGGCGGCCAAGACGCGCGCACCAGGTTCGTCGAGTTGCACCGACGCGACCACAAAGGGCACTCGCTCTCGAAACGGTGGCACGCCATTCTTGCGGATGACGGTAAACGAATAGATCGTCCCCAAACCGGACGCCACCACAAATGCAATTTCGTCCGCGCCGCAATGCGAGCACAACATCCGGGCGTAGTGCTGATGCAATCCGCAGGCCCCGCAACGTTGTATCCGCAACTCGCCGTTGCGCGCACCCACCCAAAACTCGCGATCATCACTCGTTGGAATTGGCGCAAGCCACGCTGGCGATTCGCTCCAATCTGCCAACGGCGAACTCATGACGCCTCCGTCGACAACACAATGGTTCCCTGCGTGGACAGCCAGCCACCACTGCCGTTGCACACCGCGACCTCAGCGCCTTTCACTTGGCTAGCGCCACCGTCGCCGCGCAATTGGCGAGTCGCTTCGCACGCCAAAAACAAACCGCGCATACCAGGGTGAGTATTCGACAATCCCCCACCATCGGGATTCGTTGGCAATACACCGCCCAATCGCAAGTTTCCATCGGCGACGAACGGCCCCCCTTCACCTTTCGGCACGAAGCCAAGGTCCTCGAGGGTCACCAACACCGTATAAGTAAATGAATCGTAGGCACAGAAAACATCAACATCGATCGGGCGAATCCCAGCGTCGGCGAACGCTCGCGGCCCCGAAATCGCCGCGGCTGTTCGGGTCATGTCGGCCATCGCGTTGATCGAGTGGTGGGTCGTTCCGCCCGCGGCTCCGCGTATATATACCGGCTTGTGACGCAAATCCCGAGCACGGTCCTGCGTCGTCAGAATCACCACGCAACCGCCGTCGGAGATCACACAACAGTCGAGTTTGTGCAGTGGATCGGCAACCAAATTTGAACTCATGACATCGTCGATCGAAATGAGATCGCGATACATCGCACCCTCGTTGCGCGCCGCATGCTCGCGCGTCTGAACGGCGATCGATGCTAACTGCTCGGGCGTAGTTCCGAATTCGTACATGTGACGTTGTGCTGCCATCGCGTACGCTCCGACCAGTGTGAGCCCAGTCGGGAACTCGTATTTCATCGGTCCCGGCAACGGACCACCACGACCACCACCGCCACCAGTACCCAGCGTTCGACCGCTCGCCGAGAGCTGATTGTTTCCATAGACCACCGCGACGGTTTCGACATCGCCCGCTTGGATCGCGCGGTACGCATGCTGGATATGAAACTCGAAACTGGAACCGCCACAACTGGTTGATTCGAGCCAGTGCGGGGTGAGGCCAAGGTATTCAGCAACCGCAACTTCGTGCATTCCCCCGTAGCCGGCGCTTGCGAGCCCCTCGACCTCGTGCTTCTGCATTCCCGCATCGGTGAGGGCTCGCCGAAAGGCCTGCGCAATCAATTGATGTTGGTTCAAATCAGGCGTGATGGGACCGTCGCTAAGGCCAACACCCACAACACAAACATTTCGTTTCATCGCCATCGACGTTAACGACCGCGAGGCCCACCGCGCCAGATCGGAGGCCGCCGATCATGCCACGATCGGATATCAGCGCTACGGCGTTAGGCAGAGAGGATGGCTGCGAGGTCGTCGCAGCGCGATTCCGCGGAACCGAAGTGGGTTTCTAAGAGCCATGCCCGTTTGAGATAGAGGTGCACATCGACTTCCCAGGTGTAGCCCATTCCCCCATGAACTTGCGTCGCTGTCTTGCCGTTGACCACCGCCGCTTCGCCCGCGAGCACCTTCGCGACCGCGATCGTTCGATCCAGCCCTGACTCATCGGGCTCATCGAGGTGTGCCGCGGCGGCATACACCGCGGCACGAGCAACTTCATTGCGAACGACCATATCGGCGAGCAGGTGCTTGATCGCTTGGAACGAACCAATTGGGCGATCGAACTGAACTCTGCTCTTGGCATAATCGACCGTCATCGTCGTGAGCCGTTGCGCCATCCCGAGTTGAAATGCTGCGGTGAGTACCGTCCCGCGCCGACGAAACGCTTGCGCGAGTTCCGCGTCGCCGACTGATTCACCAAACACGCCGGAGCCAACCTTAAGGATCGGAGTAAGTGGGTCGAGCGGCCAATCTGATGCAACGCCAGAGAACGACGATGCCGGTGCACGAGTCACGGTATCGGCAATTTGGTAGACGTAATCCACGGTCGAAACATGTTCGATCGCAACCGTCGAGGTTTCCACGTGCGATGCGCATTCGCCCGTTATCGCACAGGTAACGAGCGGACCGGGCACACAGAATTCACCAAGCTGTTCGAACACAATCGCCGCGTCGGCCCACACGAAACCATCGCTGATTAACGAGAACACGCCAGCTTCGGCCAACTCGTCGTACATCGC
This sequence comes from Actinomycetes bacterium, assembly GCA_025360585.1. GTDB lineage: Bacteria > Actinomycetota > Acidimicrobiia > IMCC26256 > PALSA-610 > F1-120-MAGs023. The sequence continues at coordinate 101,560 of JANYBW010000018.1, forward strand.
GCGATCGAACCCAGTGCGCACGCGTTCCATATCGAAGCGACCCGCGAGCAACGCCTGAATACCGTCGCGCAGCGATACCTGATCGTCGGAGAGTTCAAGATCCATTGTTCACTCCACTCATGCACTTCGACCGAGGGTTCATCGGGGTTCCCGGGGAAGCCCGAGCACACGCTCGCTGATGATGTTGCGTTGAATTTGGCTTGCTCCGGCGGCAATCGTGAGCGCCAAGGTACGCAACCGTTCTTCCACGAGCTCGTTGCCTTCGATGTGCAAGCCGTCGCGTTCAAGCATACGAAGGCACAGCTCGCCGAAGCGTTGACGCGCTTCGGAGTAGGCCAACTTGATGACCATGCCTCCAGCACCGGCAGTCCCGCGCGAAGTTTGGCTCACGTTGCGTTTCGTTAACGACCACAAGCCGTCGAAGGCCGCGTAGCAGTGGCCGAGTTCGCGCAGATGCGCAGCATCGCTCGTGAGTTTCGCGGCGTCGCGACATAGCCGCAGCGAGTCAATTAGCTCAGAAACGAACGCCGTGCCCCGCTCGTATTTCAGCGTGACGTTCGTGACGCGCCAACCGTCGTTTTCGGCACCAACGCGCTGCGATACCGGCACACGCACGTCGGTGAGGAACACCTCACAAAATTCTGAGCTTCCTAACGCAGTCTTGATTGGACGAATTTCGATTCCGGGAAGATCCATCGGCAAGATCAACCACGAAATGCCACGGTTCTTCGGCGCGTCTGGGTCGGTTCGCACCAAAAATTCGCCAACGTCAGCGATCTGGCCGAAACTGCACCAAATCTTTTGGCCGTTCAGGACGTAATCGTCGCCATCGCGATCAGCGCGCGTTCGCAGCCCCGCCAGATCTGATCCCGCACCCGGCTCAGAAAAACCTTGGCACCAGATCTCGTCGCCGCGCAAAATATTGGGGAGATGCGCAGCTTTTTGCGCGCCGGTGCCTTCTTCGATCAAGGTCGGGCCTGCGTGCAGCGTGCCGACAAAATTTGCACCGACGTAGGGCGCCCGCGCCTTCGCGGTCTCTTCGAAAAAGATCAACTGCTCGGTAGGGGTTGCCCCTTGCCCACCGTACTCTTTGGGCCAGTTCAGACCGGCGTAACCACCATCGAACAACCGCCGCTGCCAATCGGCATCCCATTGGCGCCTCGCAACCCAATCCTCGCGGCTCGGTTGCGGCGGTACCGCAGGCAAACTGTGTTCCAACCATTCCCGCAGGGTGGCGCGAAACGACTCTTCAGCTTCGGAATATCGCAGCTCCATACACGGCCGAAGCTATCGGTGCATCTGATGTCTCGTCAGATCGGACAGTAACGGTCAACAACGGCCAGCGGTGCGTATTCATAGTTGCTCGACGATGACGCCCGGCGCCAGACGATCCCGTAGCGTTTGACGATCTTGACGCAACTCTCACTTTGTAACGAAGCTCACGAAGCGTGCACCCATGACAACCAACACCAACGAAACCCTTGAACCGGCGTTCGAACGGCGCCGTAAGCCGACACTTCGCGATCGCGCGCCGTTGATCGCACTGTTCGGTATCACGCTCGCAGGCATCATCGTGGTGTTGTACGGAGTGTTTGTCGCGCCGGAAACTGAGGAACTCCTTTCGCAAGCTTCGCACGATCGAGCCGCGGCTGCGTGCCACAAAACCTGGGCTGAACTCCGTACATTTCCCAAGCTCACAACTGCTGCGCCTGCCGATCGAGCCGCGCTCTTGGAACGCGAAAACATTGTGTTCACGAAGCTTGCCGATGCATTCGCGCAATTGAAAACGCCACAAAACGACGGCGCTATCGCACTGCGCGGTTGGGTACAGGATTGGCGCGGTGTCAATGCCAGCCGCGCGGCGTACGCACGAGCCTTGCGAACTTCCCCCAAATTTCCCGAGTTGTTGCTCCCCAAAGACGACCAAGGTGCGCCCGTCACCAACCGGATGAATCAGTACTCCCGCACCCACGAACTCATTGGCTGCGCAACCCACAATCTTCAAGCCGAGATCACCGACGGCGAACGCAGATATCCCGACGACCCGACGAAGGTTCCGTAACCATGGCACGCCTTGAAAACAAAGTTGCACTGATCACTGGTGGCGCGAGCGGGATGGGCAAAATCGCCGCGCGCCGTTTCGTTGACGAAGGCGCACGCGTCGTGGTCGTCGATTATTCCGAAGCTGCCGGTGCAGCCGTTGCTGAATCGCTAGGCGATCGCGCGACGTTCATTGCCGCCGACGTTTCTAGTGCAAGTGATTGCGATGCAATGGTCGCGCACGCAGTTTCAACCTTTGGCGGCTTGCACGTTTTGTACAACAACGCTGGTGTATTCCCGAACGACGACGGCGGCGTGCTCGACACCCCAGAATCAACCTGGGAACGAGTGATGGAAATCAACTTAAAGGGCGTGTGGCTCGGGTGCCGTTCCGGTATCCCTGCGATGGTCGAATCCGGCGGCGGATCGATCGTGAACGTCGCATCATTCGTGGCGCTCATGGGCGCCGCGACCGCGCAAATCGCTTATACAGCGAGCAAAGGTGGCGTGCTCGCGATGACCCGAGAAATCGCGGTCGAGTGGGCTCGCAAAGGAATCCGAGCCAACTCGTTATGCCCCGGCCCCGTCGATACTCCGCTGCTTGCCGAGCTGATGGGCGACCCCGCCCGCAAAGCTCGCCGATTGGTACATATTCCGTTGGGCCGCCTCGCTCAAGCCGAAGAGATCGTAAACGCTGCGTTGTTCTTGGCTTCTGATGAAGCCAGTTACATCACGGGTTCGCAACTCGTCGTCGACGGTGGCATCACCGCTGCGTACGTAACCCCGGAGTAACGCTGGAGTAACGCTGGCCTGCCGAGATCGGCTGCCTAGGCTGCACCGCATGACTGATATCACCGGCATGTTGACGGCCGATGAGCTCGCTTCCGCAATTGATCGCGGCGAGTTCGACACCATTCTCGTTGTATTTGCCGATTTACAAGGTCGGCTTATGGGCAAACGAGTTACCGGCCACTACTGGAACCGTCAGATGAAACGCGGCGACGGCGAGATTCACGCGTGCAACTATCTGCTCGCGGTCGACGCAGACATGACTGTCTTGCCCGGCTACCGCTTCGCGAACTGGGAAAAGGGCTACGGCGATTTCGCGTTGCGGCCAGACCTCAGCACTATCCGCCGAATCCCGTGGCTCGAAGCGACGGCACTGGTGATGTGCGATGTCGTCGACGAACATGATGCCTCGCCAATTGAGGTTTCGCCACGACGGATATTGCAGCGCCAAATCGAACGCGCCGCCGCGCTGGGCTTTACCGTGAACATGGCATCGGAGCTTGAATTCTTCTTGTTCAAAGAATCCCATGACGAAGCCGCGGCCGTGGGTTATCGAGGGCTGACTCCGATCTCGAACGTGGTGCTTGACTATCACATTTTGCAAACCACGCGCGATGAATCGATCATCCGAGCGATTCGCAACGGCATGGATGGCGCGGGGGTTCCAGTGGAGTTTTCGAAAGGCGAAGCCGAACTCGGCCAACACGAAATCAATCTCGAATACGCAGACGCGTTGACGATGGCCGACCGCCACGTCATCTACAAAAACGGTGCCAAAGAGATCACGCACCAACTTGGCCACACCATCACGTTCATGGCCAAGTACGACATCAATCGCGTCGGTTCTTCATGCCATATTCACTCGAGCGTCTGGAACGCAGACAACTCGACTTCGTTGATGTGGGATAGCGGTGGTCCTTGCAACCAATCCGCAATCACACAGGGCTGGCTCGCCGGCATGATGGCAACGGCTCGCGAATTCGCGTGGATGCACGCCCCAACCGTCAACTCCTACAAGCGCTACCAACCGGAATCGTGGGCGCCCACCGCGATCGTCTGGGGCAACGACAATCGCACGTGCGGTTTTCGCACCGTCGGACACGGCCAAGGGTTCCGGGTTGAGTCGAGAATCCCCGGCGCCGACGCGAATCCCTACCTCGCCTTTGCCGCCACAATTGCGGCCGGACTCCATGGCATCGAAGCCGGGCTTACCCCCGGCGATCCGTTTCAAGGCAACGCGTACGTTGCTACCGACATCGAGCGAGTTCCGTGGAACATCGTTGAAGCAATCGACGAATTCGAACGCTCCACTGTCGCTGCCAACGCATTCGGAGATGATGTGCACTACCACCTCCTGAACACTGCGAAACAAGAGTGGAACAGCTTCAACCGTCACGTCACGGATTGGGAACACAAACGGAATTTCGACCAGTGGTAATGCCGATCATCGGTTTGTCGGCGCGCAAACTCCGCGACGGTCGAGTGGAGGGCTGGACCGGATCGGGAGTTGGCGAACGCGACCAGTACTTGGATCGGGTTGCTGCGGCCGGCGCCCATCCCGTCTTACTCAACCCAGCGCCGTTTCGAACCGACGCTGAAGCGCAAGCGTTTGTACAACGATTCGACGCGATTGTCTTGACCGGCGGACCGGATGTTGAGCCCCATCGTTACGGCCAGAGCCCACACCAAGCCGTGTACGGAACCGAAACTGACGTTGACGATTTCGAATTCTCATTGGTGCGGGCTGCACGTTCGACGGGTACACCCGTGCTCGCGATTTGTCGTGGATTACAGGTGCTCAATATCGCGTTCGGAGGCACGTTGCACCAGCACATTCCTGATCTCGATGGCGTCAGCGCGCACGGCCGCCCCGGCGAGCGCAGTGGCGAGCTGCACCACACCGTTACGGTCGCAGAAGGCTCTCGCCTCGCCTCGGTGTTATCCACGACGAAACCAACGTGTTCCTGCCATCACCATCAAAGCGCGGCGGATATCGCACCGGGTTTTCGGGTCGTTGCCACCGCTGCCGATGGCATCGTCGAAGCGATTGAACCGCTCGACAAGTGGGCTGCACTCGCGGTGCAGTGGCATCCCGAAGACACCGCACGCGATGATCCGCGCCAGCAGGCGCTGTTCACTTGGATTGCAACCGAAGCGGCCGAGGCAACGGCCATCAATTCGTAATTTCGAAGGCGCACTAGCCCTTAACCGCAACCGCGAACAGCGACGTGCCGAAGGGCAACCATCGCCGCAACGACAACGATGCAGTTCCCCCGATGTATGCAAGCTCGTTCACGGCGCGCGGTAGATCAGGAAACTCCGCCTCATTGGAGCCAACGGGCTCATCTTGCGAAACGCCGCGCCGGGCGCGAAACCAAGCCAGTGGGTACAGCTCGGCAAAGAGGTACGCGACCTCACGAACAATGAACCCGTTTCCTTCGAGACACGCCGTCAACGCCGCCTTGTCGTAGCGACGAAAATGCCCGAGCGCGACATCCCAGCGGGACCACAGCCGTTGCGATGCCGGAACCGTAATGAACAGCACCGTTCCGGCATCCATTTTTGCGCCAAGGTCGTTCATGAATGCGTTGTCGTCGGCTTGGTGCTCGAGTACGTCGAGGAGCGCAACGAATCGAGCGCCATCGAATTTCGTGGCGTGAGAACGGTCCGCGGCAGCGCCATGACGAACGCAAAGCGTCGATGCGAGCGATTCGATCGGCTCCACGAAACCGTACTCAACCAGCGGACGATCGCGCCGGAGATACTCGCCAAGGAGGCCCGCGCCCGCGCCAACATCGACGAGCTCGCACCGTTGGCCTTGCGGGATCGACCCCCTCACCGCACGCCAACGCAAACGGTGCCAAAAAAAGTGCTGTGAATGCTCGAACTGGCGCTGGAGGTGCGACTCAAGCGTGCTTGCCATGATCATCCTCCAAATGGGCGAGTGAGATTCCGCGGGAATGCGAGAACACCGCGAACAACACGATGAAGTTACACAACGCAACCAAGGAGCCACCGAGGCTGCCCAACAGCGTCGTCGTTGTCCAGCCAGGAATAGCGGCGTCAGTAAATATTCGTATACCGATAACCGCGATCGCCGAAGCCACGCCGATTCCAAAAATAAGCGTGAACCCGAAGAGTGCCCGCACCGCAATGCGGTCGATAAATGGCATCAGCATCCGCACCCCGTGCATGACGAGCCGCAATGTATTCATCCGCGATTGGCCTTCGTAACGTGTGCCGCGTGGACACGGCACGAACACGACGTCCAGATCGAGACTGATGAGTGTCGATGAGTAGCACAAATCGAAATACGGATGCAGCAACATCCCGTGTGCGAGCGCGCCTCGATAAGCCGCGTAGTTGCCGTTGCGCACCGTCACGCCCGTAAGCGCGCGAAACAAGGTTTTGAAACACGCGTACATCAACCGGAACTGCAACGATTCCTGCCGTTGGGTTCGTAACGCGAGGCTCACAACGTGGCTCGTGGCTTCGCGTTCGAGCAACGGCGCTAACAGGCGACCGAGATCCGCTGGGCGGTCCTCCCCATCCGCATCCATTGTCACAATGATGTCGTGGTCTGCCAATTGTGAATCGACGATGCGAAGCCCGTAGACGATCGCGCGTTGATGTCCAAGGTTGAACGGAGGGGTCACCACAGTTACGTCTGCGAGGTCGCGCAACCCGGCGATTTCCCCGTCGCGTCCGGCCGTATCGTCGATAACAACGAATTGCACTTCGAAGGCCGCAAGGGCAGGGTTCGCATCAACCTCGGCGATCAGTGCCTCGCGCAAGTGTCGAAACGAGGCGACGTCGTCGTAGCTAGGACAGACGATCCACAGTATTGCCAACTGATCATTTTGGGGGTTGGCCATGCAACGATTCTACGGACGCGTTGGAGATGCGCTGGCAATGGCATCGACATCGGTGTCCTTTGCGCGATCGCGTTAAGTTCTGTCTCCATGTCTTTGTTCGCGACGCGAGCCCCCAAGCACCTCGACGGAGCACAATAATGATCGATCTAACGGCGTGGTGGCACAGCATCGGGTCTCGCCGCAACCGGTCGATATTGCTGATCGTCCTCGTCGCCGGCGCCGCACTCCGGGTCACCTGGGTCTCCTACGCCGGCGTCGAACCCAGCTTCGGCAGCGATACCCAGGCCTACCTGCTGCTCGGGAAGCAACTAGCCCGCGGCGACGGGTACCAGAACCCGCTCATCGAGCCAGCAAACAAAATCCGAGCCCAACAGCATTTGGCGCCACTTCCGCGTGAACCATCAGCGTTTTACCCGCCGGGATATCCGACGTTCATAGCCGCGGTCGCATGGACAGTTTGGCATAGCCCAATCCCTGACCACGCGCTGGTTCGGACCATCGGCTATGTGCAGGCGCTGTTAGGAGTGCTATCGATTCTGATGGTGTTTGTGTTGGCCCGTCGAGTGTTTGGTACTGGAGTTGGGCTCACGGCAGCCGCGCTCATGGCGTTGTACCCGAACCTCATTGCGTTGACTGCGACGCTGCAATTCGAGACCGTCTTTATCGCATTGACACTGGCAACCGTGTTGCTGCTTTATCCCATCGCAGTGGATGAACAACCGAAAATGCGGCGCCTCGTCGCCGGTGGGGTCATGACTGGCGTTGTCGCCCTGCTGCACCCGCCGATCGCATTCATACTCATCGCGCTCGTTGCCACTCGAATGCTGTCTCGAAGGAAGTTTCGCCAAACTTTACAGGTCGCGCTGGCACTCGGGTTCACGATGGTGCTTGCCATGTCGCCTTGGATCATCCGCAACGCCGTCGAACTTCACGCATTCATCCCGACTGCTACCGGCGCCGGCCCGGCACTTTGTCAGTCGCGCAATGTCGAAGCGACTGGCAAACTCGATACGGGCATTCTCGTACGGCAATGCGGTCCCCACAGTTCGGAGGCAACATCGGCGGCGAGCGACGTCGCCACGAATAGTTACGCCACTCGCAGCGCGATTCGCTGGGTGATTCACAACCCGCTGCAGGAACTCCGCATGTGGTTCTGGCGCACACAGCTCGCTTACCAGGAAGACACCACGGGCCTTTCCACTATTCGACCGCACATGGACGCTCGCTGGTACGACGCAGCCGCGGCGTTATCCACCGGTTCATCGTTTGTCGTTCTTGGATTCGCGACGATCGGCGCCGCGATCATTCTCCGCAAAAAGCGTTCGGAAGACATGTTTCTGCTGGGGTGCACCATCGCGTACGCGGCAGTACCGATCATCTTGTTCGGCGATCCGCGCTATCGCGTTCCGGCGGAACCATTCTTCGTTATCCTTGCGGCCGCTGGCATTTTCACGGCGTACAATGGCGTGAAATGTCAACCCGTACTTGCGCAACACGATGAAATCAGCTGAAAGCCTCTGGCGCAGAATCGCATTGCAATGCGCCGCGGTAGTCACCGGCGCGGTGATGGGCGCGGCGGCGCTCGCGGCTTGTGCGAGCAGCTCCGCACCAGTACCAGCAGGAGCGACCACGATCGAGATCGCGAACCACGCAGCTGTGGTTATGGGCAGCGAGAAAGCAACCGTCGCGGTGGTGATGGTGCACGGTCGGAGCACGCACAAGGATTCTTGGTACGACGTCATGCCGAAAATTACGGGCGCGGGTTATCGGGCCATCGCGTACGACTATGACGCGACTGGAGGGGCCGGGATCGCCGCTGTCGTGGCCTACGAACGAGCGCATGGCGCCAAAACGATCGTGTTGATGGGCTCATCACTCGGCGCGGGCCACGTCCTGCGTTCAGCCATACCGGCCTTGACGCATCCGGCCGCAGTCATAACGTTTTCCGCCGTCGAAATCGTTACCATCGATCCAGCAATTCCGGTCTTTGCGATTGCATCCAAAGGCGACGGCAACACCGCGAAGAATGCCCACGCGATCGCCCGAGGCGTCAAGAGCCAGGAGCTGATCGTTACCGGAGCAACCCACGGCGTGGACCTTGTGCATCCACACCCTGAAGTAGTCGACGCGATCGTGACCTGGCTTGCGAAGACCCTTGGTGCCAACGCCTGACGGATGCTTTAGTTGGAGCTGATCGGTCCACAATTTTCGATCGTGCCGAAATTTTGAAATTGCGCAGCATCGGCCGGCAAGTTGAGACTGCCGTGGATCAGCGCACCGTATTTCGCCAACGAACCATTGGCGTAGCGAAAGCCTTGGACCGTTGTACTGAAATGCTGCCCGTCGTTACTGTTTGCGCTGCGCACGGCGAACACCGTTCCGCCGGCAACGCCATCGCACACGGCGCCATCGGCGTGCATGATCCCTGCACCCACCACAATTGTCGCGGTGGCACCTCCCGGAAACGTCACCGGTTTCAGCGCGCATTTCTTGTAATGAAACAAGCCAACAATGCGGGTACTCGCCCCATTGCCGATTTTGGCGAATACCTGATGAGTGTGATCGTTTGGCGTTGCTTGACCTTGAAGGGCCGTGAGCCCGAGGATTTTGGTCGCTCCGTTGCCCGCCTGCGGGTATATGACCGTGCTACTGAATCCCCCGCCTCCCCCAAGTAGCACGCGGAAACCGGCGCTCGATCCTTTAAAGAAACTCTGCAATGAATCGATCTTGCCGTCGCCGTTCACATCTCCCGTCTTGGTGCCGGTCACCGTTGCTCCTGCCGGCAGCTGCGTCAGTGCACATCCGTCGACCGTGCTCACCGAAATGGTGGTGGTCGGAGTCGGCGCCTTCGTGGTCGTTGTCGGCCCTTGAGCGGTCGTAGTGGGTTGTGCACTGCTCGTCGTGATGCCCGCGCCGGTGGACACAGTCGTGCTCAACGTCGCCGACGTTGTCGTGGCCGCACTCAGCGTGGACGTCGTATTCGCATTCTTGGTCGGTGCGGAATTTTTGGCGTCGCTACCGCAGGCCGCAGCAGCCAGTGCCACTATCGCAACAACGGGCAAGGTCCTTGAATAAGCACGCATCACTTCCTATCGACAGTCGACGCGACTTCCCAAGCGATGCAGCGCACAATCGTCGTTCCGTTTTTGCGTATATCCGAGACGGATTACTCACCCACGAGCTGATTTCGGAGCTCATGCTTCGGCACTTTGCCACTCGGATTACGGGGCAGCGTTTCCAGGATCATCAATCGTTCTGGGATCTTTTGCAACATCAAGCCAGCTTGTTTGCAAAATTGGAAAACGTCTGCTTGATCTGGAGCCGCGGCTAGATCTTTGGGTGCAATCGCGGCGACGACCATCTCGCCGCGGTCCACATCGGGAATTCCGAAGACGGCAACGTCCGCAATGAGCGGATGGGTGAACAGCAGATCCTCAACCTCTTTCGCGGAAACGTTTTCGCCCTTACGAATGATGATGTCTTTAATGCGGCCGGTAATCACGATCGTGCCGTCGGCGAGGAAGCGCCCGATGTCGCCAGTTTTGAAGAAACCGTCTTCGGTGAACGCCGCGGCGTCGAGCGATGGGTCGGTGTAGCCCCGCATCACCTGGTTACCTTTGGCCACAATTTCGCCCTCGGCGCCTGCGGCGACTTCGTTGCCACTGGCGTCGATGAGCTTGATCGTGACGCTCTCGGTAGGAGTGCCTTCGCCCAGCACCTTTGATTCATCCGAGGCATCCATATCCGTCTGCGTCAAGATCGGCGCTTCAGTGAGGCCGTATCCCGAGTTGATGCCTTGCGTCGCGCTCGGCACGACGGCACGAATTTCATCGTGTTGCAACGGCGGCTTCGGAGACCCACCCCCTGGGAATGCGCGCACGTGCGCGTACGCTTCGGGATTGGCTTTCGCTTCCGCGATCAGCATCTGGTGAATCGCAGGAGCACCGTTGCCGAGCGTCACCTTGTGGCGCCCGACGAGCTCGGTGGTGAGCTGCGGCGTGAACGCTTCCATCAACACCGCAGTCGAACCAGTGAGCAACGGCGTGAATACACCGATAATCGCGCCGCCGACGTGCGTGAACGGAAACGCAACAATCGCAATATCGTCTTCAACGACGTGCGTTTTCTTGGCGTATCCGATCGAAGCCTGCATCACGCTGCGATCAGTGTGCTGTGCGCCTTTGGGATCGCTCGTCGTGCCGCTCGTGTAAAAGATCCACCGCACCGGGTCGTCGCTGCGGTTTTCAAACGTTTGTGGAGGAGCAGCCAACGTTGCCGGATCGCCTTCGGGATTCCAGGAATCCGCGACCACCGCGCGATCGCCCACAATTGATGTCGCGAGTTCGTTGAAATCGAAACCGTTCCAGGTACGCGGCGTGATGAGAACCTTGGTTCCGAGCTGGTTCGTGATGAAGTTGATTTCTTTGGTGCGATAGATCGGCAACATCGGATTTTGGATCGCGCCTAAGCGGCACAATGCGCCTACCAATACTGCGGATTCGATCCAGGTCGGCAACTGCCACGAAACGTGGGTGCCCTCCCCGATACCTTGGGCCGCCCAACCTGCGGCGGCCCGCTCAACTGCGGCTCGGTATTCGGCGAAGGTCATCTCGCGATCTCCCGAACACAACATGATCCGATCCGGTGTGGCATCGGCGCGACGGTCGATCAGTTCCCATACCGATTTTGCATCATCCAACATCGTCTACTGCGCTCCTAGCTAGTGGCCGTGAGGCACGGTTAGATGGTGAGCCCGCCGTCGATACTGACGATGGATCCCGTCATGTAGCGACCTTCGTCGGATGCCACAAATGCAATCACCGCAGCAACTTCTTCGGGTTGGCTCGTACCCATTGGGGTCATCACTTTGGCGAGATCTTTGAAACTGGCCCCTTCGGGCAATGTGGTCGCGAACTCGTTTTGTAACGGCGTATCCATTCCGCCCGGCGCAACACAGTTCACCGTGATGCCCTTGCGGATGTATTCCGCAGCAAGCGCCTTCGTGAGGTTCACGACCCCTCCCTTACTTGCGCAGTAGGCGGCGGAATACGGTTGGCCCATCAGACCCGCGTTGCTGGCGACAGTGACAATACGGCCACCGCCGTCGAGCAGATACGGGATCGCGGCTTGGCAGATCAGCAGCGTTCCATCGAGATTCACACCCATGATTTTGCGCCACAATTCCCACGACATTTCGTGGGTGTTCACCAATCGGCCGATGCCAGCGCAGGTCACCGCGAGCTGGACGCGACCGAGATCGCTGGCCGCGGCGTCGACGGCCGCGCGAGCAGATGTTGGGTCACTGACATCACAGGTGTAGGCCTTCGCGGTACCGCCTTGCGCGTTAATCGCGTCAGCGGTTGCTTGGGCCGCTTCGGTGGCGATGTCGAGGCACGCAACCTTGGCTCCCTCGCTCGCGAGTCGCTTGGACGTGGCGCGCCCGAGGCCGCTTCCTGCACCAGTAACAACGGCAACTTTGTCAACGAAACGTGTCATAGAACGGCGAATCTAACGGCTCACTGATCGACAGTCGACTCGGCCAATGAACCGCTCCGGGTTTGGCAGCGTCCGGTCAGGGCGCCACCGCTGAGCGACGCGCAGGAGTGAAATGGGTGCGAAGCCACTCGCAACGCCGGGCGAAGCAGGCGCAAAAGACACGCGGTGGCGGCAGCAGCCCAGGAACGACGCAGGAGTGAAATGGGTGCGAAGCCACTCGCAACGCCGGGCGAAGCAGGCGCAAAAGACAAGTAGGCGCAAAAGACACGCGGCGGCAGCAGCCCAGGAACGACGCAGGAGTGAAATGGGTGCGAAGCCACTCGCAACGCCGGGCGAAGCAGGCGCAAAAGACACGCAGGCGCAAAAGATAAGCCCGCTGGTCCAGCGTCGTTGCGGGGCCAGCGGGCTTGCGCTCCTCGTGCCCATAGGGGGGGTCGGGACTCGAAGCGTGATCTATGAACAAGATCGGCGCAATCGCGGCGAGGTTGATGATGTTTTGACGACTGCGGCGCTGAATGAGACGAACGCCCTACGATCCGCAGCCATGCGGACGGTCCTGGAAGTGTTGGATGCCACAATCGCGATGCACGGTGACCGCGATGCGTACATCCTCGGAGACGAGAGCATCACGTACGCCGAGCTTGGGGCACGGTCGAGCGCGTTAGCTCGATCGTTGCGGAATATGGGTGTGCGGCGTGGCGATGTGGTGAGTTTGTTGATGCCGTCGTCGATTGAGTTCGCGGTGTCGTATCTCGCGGTGATGCGTTTGGGTGCGATTGCATCGGCAGTGAATCCGCGTTTGGGAGTGAAAGAAACCTCCAGCATCGTGGCGCGAACCGAACCCGTGGTTTCGATTACGCCGGATACTGCGATGGTTGGCGATGAGTGGGGCACGATCGTGAGGGTCAGCGCAATCGATGCGCTGAGTTCGGGCGAAGGAATTGCGGTCGAGCCTGATCTTCACGAGCACGACACTGTCGCCATCGTCTGGACCAGCGGCACGACAGGCCTCCCCAAGGGCGCGATGTACGACCATGCCGCGATGCGCGCGATTCATCAAGGAATGGGGCCACTTTCGGTGCCCGGCGACCGGCGCGTGGTGTCGTTGCCGTTTGCGCACGTTGGGTACATGACTCGAGCGTGGGACGATATTGCCAATGCAGTGACAATGATTCTGGTTGGCGAACCTTGGAGCCCGACGGAACAGATTCGGCTGGTTGAGGCGCAACGAGTCACGATGATGACGGGCGTGCCGACGCAATGGTCGAAGATGCTCGACGATCCACTGCTGGCGCGAATCGATACGTCGACATTGCGGTTAGCTGGCGCGGGCGGCGCCGCGATCGCGCCCGAATTGATACGCATGATTCGCGAACGCGTGGGCTGCCCGGTGATGACTCGGTACGCGAGCACCGAGGCTGGGCTCGCGACCAGTTCGCAGTTGAGTGACGACGACGAAACGATTGCGACGACGGTTGGCGTTGCCTCGTCGGCGGTTTCGCTGCGAATCATGGATCACGCAACCGAAATGGAAGTTGCGCCGGGCGAGATCGGTGAAATTCGCCTGCGGTCTCCTGCGATGTTCACGGGATATTGGCGCGATCCTGCGCAGTCGGCGGAGGCGCTGGACGCCGAGGGATATTTACGGACCGGCGACCTTGGCTACATCGGGCCCGACAGGAATCTGCGAATTGTTGGGCGACTCAAGGACATGTACATCCGCGGCGGCTACAACGTGTACCCCGTGGAGGTCGAAGCCGTGCTGTGTGAACATCCCGACATCGCGACCGCTTCCGTAGTTGGGCTCCAAGTTCCCGTCCTCGGCGAAATCGGGGTCGCGTTCATCGTGCTCGAAGCCGAGGCCGCGCCGATACGGATCAACGAGGTTCGGGATTGGTGTCAAGGGCAGCTCGCCGATTACAAAAGCCCTGAACGCGTTGTGTTCGTCACCGAATTACCTATCAACGCGATGCATAAAGTCGACAAGCAAATTCTGCGTGAACAAGCCAAGGAGCACCTCTAATGCAAGAACTCGGATCTGGAAATACTGAACACCGTCCGATTGGTTTAGGTGGCGCGCTGATAACGATGGTCGAGCCGCGCAAGGGTCATGAGGTTGCCTATAACCGTTGGTATGAGCGCGATCACTACTACGCCGGTTGCATGATCGGAGCGTGGACGATTCAAGGCGGCCGGTATGTCGCCACGAAGGATCTCAAGGCTTTGCGGTACCCCGCGGTCAACGACGTTTGCCCCGATCTCAATTCGGGCAGTTACGTGGCGATCTATTGGATCCTGGACGGTACATTCACCGACTGGATGCAATGGGGTGTGGCGCAGGTGCGCTGGCTCCACGACAACGGTCGCATGTTTTTGGAACGCGATCACATCCACACTGTCATGTATCAATACCGCGACAAGTTGGAGACGCCCGATGGTGTGCCGGTCGAGCTCGCGCTCGATCACCGTTCGCCGTACGCGGTGTTGTTCGTAGGCGAACCGCTCCCGGGCGTTTCGCTCGACGAAGTTGATGCGCACTTGCAGACATTGTCGCTACCGGCAGTTGTTGGTGCTGAGTTCACACCGGTTCCCCTCTCGGGCGACGCGCCGAGCGATGTGCCGCGCAGCGAGGGCGGAAATCGTTTCACAATTTTGTGGTTTGTCGATGGTGACCTTCCTGCGTTGTGGGCTGATTCTTTCGGCAAACTTGGAGCAGACCTCGAAGCTGCGGGCATCGCCAAAGCGGCATTCTGTTCGCCGTTTCGGGCGACGGTCGTCGGCACGGACACCTATACCGATCAGCTCTGGTAACCAGCGCCATTCGTAGAAGTCGCCTACGCTGACCAACATGAAAATTTTGGTGATTGGGGCTGGCGGTGTGGGCGGCGCGATGGCCGTAGCGGCGAGCAACCGCGACTTTTTTGAATCGTTCATCGTCACCGACGTCGACCTCGCGAAGGCGCAGCGCGTCGCGCAACGAACCGGAGATAGTCGTTTCGGGGCCGCGACAGTTGATGCGTCGTCGGCTGCCGATGTGGCGGCGTTGGCGAAACATCACGGCGCCGACGTCGTGGTGAACGCGTGTGATCCACGTTTCAATCCCGGCATCTTTCAAGGCGCGTTCGATGCAGGCGTTCACTACATCGATATGGCGATGACGTTGTCGGAACCGCATGCAACCACACCGCACCAAGAGTGCGGTGTGAAGCTCGGCGATGCCCAGTTCGCCGTCGCTTCTGATTGGGAACGGCGGGGCCAACTCGCCTTGTGCGGGTTGGGGATCGAACCCGGTTTCGCAGATGTCGCGGCGCGGTACGCAGCCGATCATTTGTTTTCCACGATCGATGAGGTCGGCGTACGCGACGGTGCGAACCTCACGATCGATGGTTACGACTTCGCACCGACGTTTTCGATCTGGACCGTCATCGAAGAGTGTTTGAACCCGCCGGTCGTGTGGGAACGTGACCGCGGTTGGTATTGCCTACCGCCATTTAGCGAACCCGAGATATTTCATTTCCCCGAAGGCATCGGCGACGTTGAGTGCGTGCACGTGGAGCACGAAGAGGTGCTGCTCGTACCGCGGTGGATTGATTGCGAAAAGGTCACGTTTAAATATGGCCTCGGCGATGAATTCATCGCGGTGCTCGAAACCCTCCGTAAATTGGGCTTGGATCGCACGGCACCGGTCAATGTTCGGGGCACTTCAGTTTCGCCGCGCGATGTTGTGGCTGCATGTCTTCCCGATCCGGCATCGCTTGGCGACAAGATGCACGGCATGACATGCGCCGGCACGTACGTAACCGGCACCGGCGTCGACGGCAAGCCCCGAGCATCGTACATTTACCACGTCAGCGACAACGCCGAAACGATGGCCAAACACGGCTGCCAGGCTGTCGTGTGGCAAACCGCGATCAATCCGGTCTATGCGCTCGAGCTCATCGCGAACGGTATTTGGGAAGGCTCCGGCGTATTGGGCCCCGAAGCATTCGACGCGGTCCCCTACCTCGATCTCATGAAATCATGCGGAGAAATCTGGAAGATCGACGAACGGTAACCACAGAGGCCGAGCGCTTATCGCCGCTCGGCCTCGTTGAGTGGATCGCGTTTGGGGCGTTGCGCGGTTACGCGAGTTCTTTGACACCCGGCGTGAATGTCACCGGGATGCGCTTGATGCCGTTGATGAAGTTCGAGCGGAGACGGTCGACGTCGCCAGCAAGTTGAATATCGGGGATCCGGCGAGTGAGCTCATCGAAGATCGCAACGATCTCCATGCGGGCCAAGTTGAAGCCGAGGCAGTGGTGAGGGCCGTGACCACCGAAACCCAAGTGTTTGTTCGGCGAACGAGTCACATCGAAGTTGAACGGAGCGTCAAAGACATCTTCGTCGCGGTTCACCGATGGATACCACATCGTGATCTTGTCGCCCTTTTTGAGGGTAAAGCCTTTATATTCAGTGTCTTTCGTGACGGTGCGACGGAAGTAAATCACCGGGCTGGCCCAACGAACAATCTCTTCGGCCGCAGTGTTCATGTGCTCCGGATGAGCGCACAGGAGATCCCATTGATCACGGTTTTCGAAGAACGCAAGCATGCCGTGCGAAATCGCGTTACGAGTTGTTTCATTACCCGCAACGGTCAGCAGCATGAAGAAGAGGTCGAACTCCATCTCATCGAGCTTCTCGCCATCAACTTCAGCGTTCAGAATCTCACACACAATATCGTCGTAATGACCGTTGCGTTTTTGCGCCGCGAGTTCATTCGCGTACGTGAACATCTGCACTTGCGCATTCATCGTATCTTCATCGGAAACCACGTACTCAGGATCGGTTGAGCCGACCATCGCGTTGGTCCAGTCGAAGAGTTTGCCACGATCTTCTTGCGGCACACCGAGAATTTCCGCGATCGCCTGCAACGGCAACTCGGCTGCGATTTCGTTGACGAAATCACATTCGCCAGCTTCGATGACCGCATCGATAATTTCGGTCGCGCGGCGCTTCACCGTTGCTTCGAACAAGCGCAGCACACGCGGCGTAAACGCACTCATCACGATTTTGCGGTACCGAGTCTGTTTCGGTGGATCCATCGTGAGCATCATGGCGCCGACGCCAGCTTCGGCGGGCATCTCCGTAATCATGACGCCACCCGTCGGGGCGTGTTCGTCTTCGCGCTCAGACGAGAAGGTCTCCCAGTCGCGGCTCAGCGCGACGATGTCGTCGTACTTGGTAAAGACCCAGTAACCCGGCGTGGCTTCGTCGGGACCCTCATGGAAGTGAATCGGGTTGTTGTTGCGAAGGTACGTGAACCATTCATGGGGGAACGCATCTTGGAAGCGATCCATATCGTTGAGGTCGATGTCGGCGAGCGTGATGTCTGCGAGCGTCATACTGCCAATACTAGAACGCGTTCTCGTTCTGTATGGCAATCCCTGAGTTACTGGGGGACTTAGTACGGGAACTAGTCGGGGAACTAGTCGGGGAACTAGTCGGGGAACTAGTCGGGCATTTTGGTAGGCGTAGAGTTGCGGATTCCGGACGTGATGCTCCGGGAAAGGCTGGGTTGGGGGGTTTGGCGCCTGGGGTCTGGGGTCTGGGATAATGGCGCGGATGGCTCCTATGGCACGAGACAAGCGTCCGCTGCACGAAATCGGCACCGAACCGGATGTTCGGTTCTCGTATGCCAATGAGCGCACGTTTCTCGCATGGAACCGGACGGCAATGGCACTCATCGCTACCGGCCTCGCGGCGACCTCGGTGCTCCCTGAGTTCTCGTTCGCAGGCGGGCGCCGTTTAATCGGAGTGCCGTTGGTCGTTCTCGGAGCTTGGCTCGCGCTCACCAGCTACACCCGCTGGAATATCAACGAGCGAGCAATGCGTGAAGGACGGCCGCTACCTCCATCCACCCTGCCGAAGATGTTGGCGATCGGAGTCGGGGTCGCGGGTGTGATCGCGGCGATCGTCGCGGCTGTCGGTGCGAAATAACCACGTTCTCATGGAGTTCATCGATCCTTCGCTCGCGCCCGACGATACGGAAATACCGGGCCTCGCGGGCGAACGAACCGATATGGCGTGGTCGCGCTCCGGCCTCGCGGTGTTGTCGTGCCTTGCCGCGATTGCCAAGAAGGCGCTCGGGAAATTCGATGCGGTCTCCGGGAGCTTGGTGATCGTCGCTGCGTTGGCCGTCGGCATCGGCGGATGGTCGGTGGGATTGGTCTGGGCGCGGTTCATCGCTCGCGACACCCTCGAAGGCCGCGCAGTCGCGAACCCACGCACGCTGGCCATCACCGCCTATGCAACCACCGCCCTTGGAATCGCAGCAATCGTGTTAGCAGTCCTGCCCTAACCAGCCCGCTCGGGGCCAGGGTTTGGTGACGTTCGCCACTTTGGCGCTGGGGTCGCAAGCGTTGCGTTCTAATATTGACGCACATTTTGGGACGGCAGAACACGGGGATCGAGCAGATGGGTATCGCGCAACGCATCGCTAGGCAGCTTTGCGAACAGACGAAAGACATGTGGCACCGGTCCTCGCTCTCAACTCGCCTACCGCTTGGCGCAATCGTCGTCGCGTTGACCGCGTGCTCCTCGAGCATGCCTCGCACGATCGCCGAGACCACGAGATCCACAGCCGAATCGAGAACAAACACGACCGCGCTCGCGACGACATCCACACCCGTCGCGCCCACGACCACCGCGCAAACTCCTGCGAAACCCATCGCCGCCAAAGCCGGATGGCACCCACCCGCGGCACCGTATTCGTTCGCGGACAGCCTCCCTGAACCGCCACTGCCACAACCGGGCGATTCGCCGAGAGCGGCCTTCTGGAAACTCCAGCAATACACCGACTGGCTCTATGCGTACAACCCGGACCCGAGTCTCGTCGACAAAATCGCATTTCCTGGAACCAAAACGAATATCGACACCAAAAGCGAGCTCCGCCAGCTCCGCGACACAAAGCGGCGAATGTTCGATGTCGATCCCAACTACAAGATCTCCCGAATCCAGATTGATGAACGCCTCGGGCCGATCATCTGGATACGGACAACGACGCTCGAAGCGCGCATCGTGAACGAGAACCAAACCCTCTCTTCAATCTGGCGAACGCCAAAAGGCACCCAGTTCAACGCAAACCTCACGAAGTACAACGGCTATTGGCAGTTCGCGGACGTGCACGAATGGGGCTTCTTACCGAGGATAATCGAGCGCCAATGAAACGGATCTTTGCGATTCTCATCACCGCGTCGACGCTTATTGCGCTGCCGGCAACCGATGCTCTAGCCAGTAGCGCCGGATCGGGCGGGGGGACCATCGCCGACGGAAACGGTTCGGTACGCGGGCAACTGGTTGTTGGTTTGACGGTCTCGTCTGACGGCAGCCCAGGCCAACCTGCATCAAGCCCCAACGCGCCAAGCCCCTATCGCATCATCGCGACACCGGGAAAGGGCGACCCGAGCTTTTCACCCGCAGGCACCTGCAACGCCTCGAGCGGCGGCCAACTTGTCGTGTTCGGCTGGTACTGGAACGTCACCGTCTACGACAACACGACGGGCGTAGTCGTTTCGCAAAACACGGTCTGTGTCGCGTTCCCCCGACCCGGAACAACACCGGCACCGCCCGGGCCGCAGGTACCGCCAACCATCGGCCAAATCTGGCAGTCGGTCAACATCCCGAACCCCACACTCGGCATATCGCCGCTCAACGAAGGGGTCACCGGCCTCGACACCTGGATGTGGGCGACCAGCCCATCAACGATCA